>CAWEFA010000087.1:0-49709 GCA_963808135.1 uncultured Bacteroidota bacterium | reverse complement strand
TGACGCCAAGGCCAAGGCCATGAAGGCCGCGGGCGAAGACGTCGTCGGATTCGGTGCCGGCGAGCCGGACTTTGACACGCCGCAACACATCAAAGACGCCGCTGCCAAGGCGCTCGCAGCCGGGTTCACGAAATACACGCCGTCCAGCGGCACTCCGGAATTGCGCCAGGCCATCGCCGACAAGTTCAAACGCGAAAACGGGCTCACTTACAAGCCGTCGCAGGTCATTGTCTCGTGCGGCGGCAAACATTCGTGTTATAACGTCATTCTGGCAACGTGCAGGAGGAAGGCGATGAAGTGTCTGATTCCCGCGCCCTATTGGCTGAGCTATCCGGAAATGGTGAAGCTGGCCGAGCGCGAAACCGGTCATTCTGCCAACCACCGACAGGACCGATTCAAGGTCACGCCGGACCCAGCTCCGCAAAGCCATCACGCCCAACACGCGGCTGTTCATCCTGATACACGCAGAGACGATCCGACCGGCTGCGTTTATACGCCGGAAGAAACCAAAGCTTTGGGCGATGTCTGCGTGGAAAAGGGCGTGCTCATCATGAGCGATGAAATCTATGAGCACCTGCTTTACGATGGCGCAAAAGTGAAAAGTGTTGCCAGCTTCTCACCCACGCCAGAGGAACACACCATCATCGTCCACGGCTTCGCCAAGGCGTGGAGCATGACCGGCTGGCGGCTGGGTTTTCTGGCCGCGCCGGAGCCGATTGCCAGGGCCATTGACGCCGTGCAAAGCCACAGCACGAGCAACCCGACATCGTTCGCGCAGAAGGGCGCACTGGCTGCAATCACCGGTTCCCATGGACCATTTGAAAGTCTGGCTGGTGGAATTCGACAAACGCCGAGCAGTGACGCACACCAGAAATTGAACAGCATTCCGGGTATTTCCTGCGTCAATCCCGAAAGGCGCGTTTTACCTGTTCCCGAACATTTCAAAGACCGGACTCAAGTCCACCGATTTTTGCGCGAAACTGCTTGAAGCGGAGAAAGTCGCTGCCGTGCCCGGCATTGCGTTTGGCGCGGACGATTACATCCGCATCAGTTACGCTACCAGCATGGCAAACATTGAAGAGGGCCTGGCCCGCATTGAAAAGTTCTGCAAAACGCTGGTGAAATAGGTTTTTCGGTTTTCGGGTCCCCCCCCCTTTTTTTTTTTTTTTTTTTTTTTTTTTTTTTTTTTTTTTTTTTTTTTTTTTTTTTTTTTTTTTTTTTTTTTTTTTTTTTTTTTTTTTTTTTTATAAAATTTCCACATTCTGCTTGCTTAATTAGTTTGACTGGGCTCCACCTCAGTTCCCAGTCATCCAAATGGGCTTATGCTAGGTTGGTTCTAAACCGTCATTTAAAAAGAAGTTCAACCAAATCGAATGCGGCTGGAGCACGTCTCAGGTGCTTGACCTTGTTGGCAGCCCCCTGGATGTGGAGGATTCTGAAATCCCTCTGGGTTCGGATTGGGGCAGCCAGGCCGGTATGGCGTTCAAATGAAACCCGGGGACGAGGTGAAGCAGTGGTTGTTTGAGAACGACGGCGATTTTTATTACCTTTGGTTTGCCAAAGTGAACTACGCCAACGACGACCCCTGGCAGGTGACGCTCAATGAAAGTATTTTGCCTCACAAAATTGCCGCTTAGACTCCCTCCCCGAAAGCTCCAGGTCCAGACTGCTGCAAATCTCACTTCAAAAATCGCGTTGGAGCTATCCATCAAATCTCTATAGCTGGCCATCAGCTTCGCCGGGTAATTCCGCTGACGCTTTTCCGCCAGACAAATCAACCGGCCCGCTCATGGCCCGTTCTAACGTTGAATCAACGCGAGCCGCTGTGTCATCCGATCTGCCCTGCGCAAAAGTTGACGAACTTTTTCCACCTGGCGTTTGGCTCGGGCGATCGTTTCCAACGCCGCACTTGCGCCATTTGCCGGCCTGAACGCGCTTCAACAAACCGCATTCAAATGTCCGGCAACGTACCGGCCGCTCCGCATAAATCCGGCAAAGCTTTCCATCAAAACAGGCGCACGGCTGCGCGAACGCTTGTTGGCGGCCTTTTTTCCCCAACGACAGCCCAAGTTCAGTCAGTCGCTGGACGTCGTCGCCCTTTCGCAATTTCACGTCAGCAAACAAAACGCCGTTGCAGCACAGGCCGCAATTCGGACAGAGCTGTTAAATTCACTATCGTTAACGTGGCCTCTTTCGGCAGATAGCCGCCCACAATTATTCAACATTTCCAATGGCAATTCGGCGGTCTGCCGACCGCCGCTACGATGAATCGTCTGTTCATTTACAAGTTCCTGTTTTTCATCGCCACAAATGTTTCGGATATTTCCGCTGCAGCTCGGATTTGATGTGCGGATAATGTTCGCGCCAGAAATTGGCCAGGTCCTGCGTGACCTGGATGGGTTTCATGCCCGGCGTCAGAATGTGCACCACCACCGGCACGCGGCCCATCGCAATCTTCGGCGTCTGGGTCACGTCGTAAAGTTCCTGGATGCGCAACGAAATGTGCGGCGAGCCGGCCGCCTCGTAAGCCACCTTGGGCGTCCGGCCGTTCGGCAGCGTCAACCGTTCCGGCGCGTGTTTGTCCAGCAACTGCCGCTGCGCCTCGGACAGCCACGACATCACCAGCGGTTTCACTTCGCGTTCCTTGATGTCCTTGTAACTCACCGCGCCGTGGCAAAGCTGCTCGATGATGTGCTTGCGGTCGTCCTCGGTGATGGCCGGCAATTGCAGTTCCGGGCAATGCTGGCAAAGCAGGCGCAGCCGCAACAGCCATTGCTCGACGCCGTGGTCCCAATTCGGCAACGGCAATCGCCCGGCAAGAATTTCATCCGCCAGCAATCGCGCCGCCGCGTCGGCCGGCGGCGGGTCAACGCGTTTGGCCGACAACGCCAGCCCGCGAAACCGCACCAGTTCGGCGGCCTGAACGCGCCTGGCGTTGCGCATCGAACTCGACGTGCAAATCGGATTTCATGTCCTCGGGGAACAGTTCGCGCAGCCAGTCCGCTTCAATGGCGGTGGCCAGGGAAAGAATGGTGTTCACCTCCCGGCCCTCGACTTCGCGGACTTCGGCGGCGACGAACAAGGGGCTGTGTTGCACGGCGCTTTCGCGCGCCAGCACGCCGCGGCGATTGTGGACCAGTTCGCAGCGCAACGTGCCCTGGTCCAGCCGCCGCGCCACGCGGTCGCTGAACCCGATGAGAATGCACTTCTGCAACGCCTCGTCCTTGATCTCGCGCGGCTTCACGTCCAGCCCTTCGTCGTTTGGCGATGCGGAGAAATTGTTCGAGCAACGGCCCGACCTGCCGCGCGGTGACGGCGTGGATGCCCAGCCGGCGGCAGGCGTCGAGGCGGAACTGGTTCTTCGCCGCGTAATTCCACGCCCGCATCAGAATCCAGAAATCCGACGACGCCTTTTCGCCCAGCAAATCCTCGCGGAGCGAATTCGTGTCGCGGTCCACGTTGCGCAGCAGCAGATCGCGGCCCTGCGTGAGCGCGGCGACGAGGCAGGCCTGGTGGACGCAGCCATATTCCTGCGCCGCGAGCAACATGCGCGAGTAACGCGGATGCAGCGGAAACGCGAGCATCTTGCGGCCGATGGGGGTGATTTGTAGTGGCACAGGCGTCGCGCCTGTGGTTTCCGTCTGTTCCGCCGCATCTGAGATCGCACAGGCGAGACGCCTGTGCCACGTTTCAGCGCCCCCAAATCCAGCAGCAATTCCTCCGCGTGCGTGAGCGCTTTTTCATCCGGCTTTTCCAGCCAGCGGAATTTCCGCAAATCCTCCACCCCGGCGGCTTTGAGCGTCAGCACGACTTCGGCCAGGTCGAGCCGTTTGATTTCCGGCAGTTCCTGCCGGCGCGATGTCCATGTTCCTCCCGCGACCAAAGCCGCATGCAAACGCCCGGCGCGGTCCGGCCCGCGCGGCCCGCGCGCTGGTCGGCGCTGGACTGGCTGATCTTCTCGATGAGCAGCGTGTTGATGCCGCGATTGGCATCGTAACGCGGAATGCGCGCCAGCCCGCTGTCAATCACCAGCCGCACGCCGTCAATGGTGATCGACGTTTCCGCGACATTCGTCGCCACGACCACCTTGGGCTGGTCGTAACGCGCCACGGCGGCGTCCTGGTCGCGCGGCGGCAATTCGCCGTGCAACGGCAGCAGAATATATCCTTTCGATTCCGACGTGTGCCGGATGGCCTCGATGGTCTGGCGAATTTCAAAACCGCCCGGCATGAACACCAGCACGTCGCCCTCCCCGCCGGAGCCGACGTAATGGCTGAAAGCCTCGGCCGCCTGTTCCCAAACCGGGCGCTTGTCCACGTAACCCGGCTCCGCGGCGTATTCGATTTCCACCGGAAACACGCGGCCTTCGGAAGACAGGACGGAGCAGCGAAATTCGGAGGGCGCGAGTTACGACGCCCTGACTTCTGTCTGCGAAGTCTGGGACTCGTAGCTCGCCCCTCCGAGTTCGAAGATAATCCTCCAACACTCCGCATCCAGCGTGGCGGACATGACGACGAGATTCAGGTCGGGCCGGTGCTGCTCCTGCATATCCAGCGCGCGGGCCAGCGTGATGTCGCCGTAAAGATGGCGTTCGTGAAATTCGTCAAAGATGACGACCGAAACGCCGCGCAACTTCGGATCGTCAATCATTTGCCGCAGCAAAACGCCTTCCGTTACAAACCGGATTTTCGTCTGCGGCGACGTGACAGTTTTCAAAACGGATCTGATAGCCGACTTCGCGGCCGAGCTCCACGCCGAGTTCCTGCGCCACGCGCGACGCCAGCAACCGCGCGGCCAGCCGGCGCGGCTGGAGAATCACCACCTGCCCGTTGCCGAGCAATCCGTGCTTGAGCAGCATCTGCGGCACCTGGGTGGATTTGCCGGAACCGGTCGGCGCGGACAAAATCAGCCGCCGGTCGGTTTTCAGCCGGGCGATGATGTCGCGCTCGATTTCGTAAATGGGCAGACGGTCAGCCATGCGCCCCAATCGTAGCTGGCGGAGGAAGCTTCTGGCGAAATGATTTTTTGCGCTGTCAGCGGTGCGCAACCGGACGCTGCGACGGAACACCGTCCCGCTCGGCGGGACGGCAGCGGGCCTGTGTGTTTGAATGCCCTGCCGGATAAATCCGGCGTTCCTTCCAAAAACGACGCAACTATTTTGTCGCAGTGTCCGGCTGCGCCCTTTTCGCGTAGTGTCGGTTTTCATAGATGGTTCAGCGGACCCATGCTTTTCCCAAGCATTCGGTCCCGCAGTGCGGGACTTTCGGCTCTACACTATAGAGCCAAATTCTTTCGCAATCCCCCGGATCGCTCAAATGCCTGGGGCGATTTGTTAGGAGGCGGAAGGTTCGGATTCATCTCTCACTTTTCTTTTGTCGTAATCCGTCCAACGCTCCAATAGATAAAATGCCGTGAGTGCGCCACCATAGCCTGCTAGAACTGCAATCGGAAACACCAATGGCATCTGTACGGTAACAAATGAATGTCACAACTGCTGCGCTGGGGAAATAAATGCACAGCATCCACAGCTTGATACCGCTTACAAATTTTCTACGTGGATGTGATTTAATGTTCATGGCCGGCTTCTGCCTAACGTCCAGAGCTCAGGCGCGCGGGACTGATGACGTCATCCGCGATAGCGGAACTGGCTTGTCGCGCCATAGCCCAGCGACGGCGGAAGCGGCCATCCCGCGTTGCCTGCAGCGATTTGACCACATGGTCATCTCATCCTCCGAAAATATGCAAGCAATATGGCAACCAAAACGCATCGCACCAAAAGAGCTATCCAGTTAAAGTTGCCAAGCATGAGCATCAATATAATCTGGGCGATGACGCAATTCCCAATGTAAGTGTAAACTGCCCAGCGACGCGTATAAACCAAATGCCGACCATAGCCACAGCCGTAATAATGGCGCTGACAGTAAGAAATGGCAAAAACCACGAGCCGAAAAGGCTGGGCGGGCCGAAGCAAACTCGCCAGAGATTCGCAATCACGCTGAGAATGCCCAAGATACAAAAAAATGTCAGAATAAGTGGACGGCGACCCTTCATAATCGGTGTCTCTAGTGGTTCTGGTGAATTCATAATCGAAATGACGCCTAACGTCCAGAACTCAGCCACCGCCGAACTGAGTGGTTGACCGTCCCGCATGCGGGACGGAACTGAGACGGCCAACCGGTGTTGGACGCTGCAAGGCATCGACGCCCTCAGGGTCAAACGGCCCGCTCCAGGAGGCATCACTTGCTTCGCTTTTTCGTTGATAAGCTCCCACCCTTCGAGGGAAACCAGTTCGTTGTCATCTACATGGATTATCTTGTCATGCATGAAGCCAGTCGCCATCAGAAATCCATCTTTGACCTGCCACTTCCCTTCAAATTTCTCCTCGCGCTGCTTGCCATATTGAACAACCGTCGCTTTCGCCACATAGCTGCCATCTGCAGCAAAAGTTTCGGTGCCCTTCGCTGAATACGTCGGCAACTGAACATCCACAATCCAAGTTCCAACAACTTTCCGGCTAATCTCAGCGTCACTCTGAGTCGTCTGAGCCTCTTTGGCTGACTCCAATTTACGGTTATCCTCCCGTATCTTATAGTCCGCTCTGGCCAAACAATCCTCCAGCTCAGCGAGCCGGCGCACATCTTCCGGTTCCGTCAAAACCTGCTTCAACCACTTCAAACCATCATCAGCGCCCGACCTTCCATCCAACTCGTCTTTGTGGATCAACTCGTAATTTAAAACAGCTTTTGCGAAAGCCATTCCTTGCATTCTGTCTTCCTGCGTCAGATGAGCATTTGCTGTAACTGAAGGTAGATCTATCAGCATTCTATTCGCATGAAGTAATGCAACTTGTCTCGCCTGCTCAACACCTCCCGCGTCTAAAGCTTGCAGAACATCCAGGAGTCTGTTGCCACCGCCAATACGACATTCGTAAGCCTGCCGATCATTCCACTTCGGCGTGGTGCTGCATCCCTGCAAAAACAACACTGCAAATCCAACTGGAAGAATGAACGTAAATTTCATGTCGCAAGAATAACGACAAACCATGAACCATGCCGGAGCAAAACGCAAGCTCACGAAAGCGCCTGCAGCGAATTGATACTTCCGGTTAGCCCAGGGGTTTACTGAAAGAGTTTCTGGACCGCCCCGTGGTCCCGCCTTGGCGGGAATCACGGGGCTGGAAGGCCGGTAGCGGCTCATATGGCTGCCGCCGGCCCGATTGAGTCCCAATAGGCCTGTCCCGCCATAGCTTTGAGCGACGGCGGATGTTTAGCCGGACTCCCAGCCTCCGAGCTGCCAACTGAAATCAAGTCGGAGTTCCCGTTCTGAGGACGCGAAAACGGAAAGAAAAATCTTTCCGTAAGGGAATGCTTTTTTTTGTTGACCGTCCGGGCTTAATAGGTGTTAGGCGACTTTTTCATCCTCTGGTAATCCGGTCGGCTGCTTGGGTAAGCAGCAAACAAGCTATCCATACGATGCCGCCACCGGAAACAAGAGGCAGAAGCACCAACCAGAAATGCTCATGGTCGGTGGAAAAATCAAAACAGAGTGCAGCTATAGCTCCCAAGATGAAAAGTGAAAATAGCAACCACCTCATGCCTGGTCTCATACGCATCGCGTAAACACGTTGATTCTCTGATGCTGATGGCTTCATGTCTGTGGTCATCGTAAGACACCTAACGAAAAAAGCTGAGCCACCGCCGACTCGCGACGTGAACCGCGATAGCGGAACTGACAGCGCCAACGGCGGTTGGCTCCGGCGACTTCCATGAGAAGGCAGTCAAGTTATAATTTCGTGGCACTTCATTTTATTTAGTCGGTAACTGATATTTTAGCAAGACGAGAAAGGATCACGCTTCCATCCGAACTCGCCCGCGAGAGCGGTCCATGATTGGATCCGGGTTCTTCCAAAAAGCGCAGGGGGCCCATCTTGTTAACGCGCTCGCCTCGCGGCGGCGCCGTCGCCAGGCCGGCCTCCCTGCTAAATCAGCGTCCATTTAAATCGTTTTTTCCATTAAAAGGGTTTTGGTCTTTCCGGTTCAGGCCGGGATCATCACCAGCGCCGGCGCAGCCGGCACGCGGGGTTCATAGTCCGTGCCGTGTTTCCAGAGACTCAGCAGCAGCACCGCCAGTTTGCGGGCCACCGCCACCACCGCGCGTTTCTTTTCGCGCACGCTGGTGCCCATCAGGTGTTGCCCGTAGGCGCGCAGCGCACAGGCCGGGCCGAAGGGCCCGAGGATGTAATGCGCGGCGCTCACCAAGAGGCGGCGCAACAAGCCATCGCCGCATTTGCTGATGCGCAGTTGCTTGTCCGTGCCCCCGCTCTGGTCGCGGCCCGGGCACAGGCCCAGATACGGCCCCACATCCCGGCTGCGGCCAAAGCGCGTTGGCTCGCCAATCTTCAACACAAAGCACAGCGCGGTGAGCGGCCCCACGCCGGCGATTTGCTGGAGGCGCTGGGTGACGGGATAATCGCGTTTGCTGCGCGCCACCAAATCGCGTTCCAGGGTTTTGATTTGGTCGGTGATCAAGGTGAGCACCGCCAGCACCGGCTGCACCACCGGCAGACACTCGGCCGGCACGGCGGTTAAGATGCTTTTGTGAAACGCTTCGGACGAGGGATTGGCCACCGCGTGCCCGAGGCTCTTGAGCGTGAAGCGCACGGTGTTGATGAGGTTGACGCGGGTGCGCACGAGGCTGTCGCGCAGCTTCAAGCCCAGCAGATCGAGCTGGGCCTGGGCGGAACCGTGTTGGAGCGGATGGAGCAAGGCCACGTCCGCGCGGGCCAGGCGGGCGAGCATCACGGCATCGCGCCGGTCGCACTTGCGTTCGTGGCGGGTGATGGCGTGGAGCTTGCGGGGATTGGCCACGATGACGGTGGCCCCGAGGCCGGTCAGATACCGGCTGATCCACGGGCTGTGCGTGCCCGCTTCCAGGGCCACGGTGGCGGCAGGATACCGGGTGAGCAACAGCGCCAGGGCCACGCGGTCATTGAGCAGGGGCCCTTCGTGAATGATCTGGCCTGGCGGCATCCAGGACACAGACGTAATGGCTGCGATCACCGAGATCGAGCCCGATGGTGAAGCCGCCGGCGAGCAGCCGGGGCGGTGGAAGTGAGAACGACAGACGGATTAGTTTTAGTTTGTTTTTTCATAGGCAGAGAGTGTAACCCAGTAACTGACACCGGGCCTCTGCCTTCTCATTCTATCTTGTTAGGCGCACGGTCATTCCATATCAAATCCTGGCGGATATGTTTTTGCCTTCTGGACTTTGCCACCAAAACAAGGCTGCGGCCGCGAACTCCCCAAAATCAACCCAGACGAAAATATCATTGAGTTGTAATGATGGCAAAGAAACCTCCGAATCCTAACCCAGGCTTTTCTCTTTATGCACTCGACGAGCGAACTCAAACCCAGAAAGAATCCTGCTGCTGTGCCGAAAATCGAACCGTCATATTCCAGTGAATGTATATAAATCCTTGTGTGCTTATTTTGATTTCGGAACCGATTGGTAAATGCTGATCCTTTCACTCTCTGAAGCTCAATGAATGAGCCTCCGCTTGCTCAAATCATTCATGAATTTCTTTAGAGAGGTAGATCTCGTCGACGATCATATTTGTGCGGTGCCTCTTTTTGTATGAGTGCGAGAAACCGTGCATGCCAATCTGCCATGTGAATGTTGACTTCATCAAAATCGCCCGGCGGAACTGAATCAATGAGTAATATGTTCGATATTTTTGTGATGTCGAGTCGCCTAACGAAAAATATAGGTTATCCGAAGTTATTCATCGGCGGGGCGGCGGGCCGAAGGGAAGCCCCCGCCGTTCCGACGGTGAATAACTTCGCCGCGAACCGGGCGGCGACGCGTATCGGATTGGCCTTTGGGTTTCATTTCCGGTATCGGTTCATCTGGTTTTCCCGCACCGGCGGGCCAGGTCTGCTAACGTCCAGTCGCTTAACGACTTTGAGCTTATGGACCGGCCCGTCGGGCGGGGCTTGACCCTCTAACGACTACTCAAGAGGGCGTCGCTGTATTGCAATGACGACTTTTCTATATTGCCGTCGCCGGGTCAAGCCGATTGCGGGAGGCCAAAAACAAAAACACAACATCAT
Source organism: uncultured Bacteroidota bacterium (assembly GCA_963808135.1). GTDB lineage: Bacteria > Bacteroidota > Bacteroidia > Bacteroidales > DTGW01 > CAWEFA01. The sequence goes on along the minus strand of CAWEFA010000087.1, from coordinate 39,600 downwards.
GAACACACCACATCCCTATGACCTGGTCATCGGCCTGGACCGTTCCGACAAAAAGGCTGACCTGCGCCTCATCACCACCGCCACCGGCCAGCGCCGGTCCCAAACCATTGACACCGCCCCCGAAGCGCTCTGGGAATGGTTGCTGGAATTGCGCCAGCAACATCCCCAGGCCCGCGTCGGCCTGTGTCTGGAACAACCCGCCGTCCACTTGATCGCCTTCCTCGAAGCCTACGAGTGGATCACGCTCTATCCCATCAACCCCATCACCCTCCAGAAGTATCGCGAAGCCTTCGTCACCAGCCGCGCCAAGGACGACGCCAAGGATGCCGACTACCTGGCCGACCTGCTCCTGACCCATCACGCCAAGCTCAAACCCTGGGCGCCCGAGGACAGTGCCACCCGCGCCGTGCAGCAACTGGTGTTTCATCGCCGGGCCGTGGTGGACGAGCGCACCGGCCTGACCAACCGCCTGATCGCCCTGTTAAAACAATACTTTCCGCAGGCCCTGGTGCTATGCGGCGAGGACTTGTGGCGACCGCTGGCCACGCGGTTCCTGCTCAAATGGTCCAGCCTCCAGGCCGTGCAAAAAGCCAAACCGGCCAGTTTGAAACAGTTCTATTATCTCAACGGCTCGCGCAGCGCCAAACTCATGGAACAACGGCTGGCGCTGGTGGCCAAAGCCGTGCCGGTCACCGACGAGACGGCGTTGATCGAAAGCTTCGCGCTGCGGGTGCAGTTGATCTGCCGGCAGTTGCAACTGGTGACCAGACCATTACCCACTACGACAAACAGATCGCCGCGGCCTATGCGGCGCATCCCGACCACGCCATCTTTGCCAGCCTGCCCGGGGCGGGGCCGGTGCTGGGACCGCGGCTGCTGGCCAGTCTGGGTTCCCAACGTGAACGCTTCGGCGCGGCGGCGGATTTGCAGCAGTACACGGGGATCGCGCCGGTGACCAAACGCAGCGGCGGCTCTTGTTACATTCACCGGCGGTATCTGTGTCCCAAGTTCCACAAGCAGAGCTTCCACGAGTTTGCCAAGGAAAGCATTTTGTGGAGCCGGTGGGCGGCGGCCTACTACCTGCAACAACGGACCAAGGGCAGTCCGCATCAGACGGCGGTGCGGGCGCTGGCCTTCAAGTGGCAGCGGGTGATCTTCCGTTGCTGGCAGAATCGCACTCCCTATCAGGAATCCATCTACGAAGCGGCCTTGCGGAAAAGCGGCAGCAACTTGGTGACGCTCTTCGATCGGGTGGAACTGGGCAAAAGTCCCTTTAAAAACCCAGTGAAAAAATCCTAAAAAACCGTTGACGGATTACCTCAGAGGTGAGCTCAGCCACAGCCGGTGGCGGCAGTGGTGGAGCGGAAAGGAAACAATGAAAAAATCCCCCAAGCCTGAGCGGAGTGAGTACCGGCTGTTGCGGTGCAGCGCTTTGTTAGGTGTCTTTTTAGGTATTATCATATCCTCTGCTTGTGAGCCGGTATGTCGTGCCGCCCTCCTGCCGAAAATAACCACGACTCAGCGACGACTCGAATGCGTCAAGATACCTCGCTTGAACGGACGGGTCTGTCTGTTCCATAAAATCGTCGCTTGCCTGCTCTAACCCAAGAACCGAAACCTGCTGTGCCGAGCAGCATAACAGTGCCTCGCATGGGTGCAGCTTGGTCTGTGCAATGGGTGATAATCTCTCGCTGCGCTTGCGTGAGATGCGTAAAAGCTGCGATGGCTTCCTTCCGGGCAACCTCGGCCTCGGTTTTCGCTCGCTGGTCTTTCTGTGCCTCTCGCCTTCTGGTGAGTCGGTCAACAATGAACCAGCCAGAGATATTGACAACCACTCCGCCAATAACGCTGATCGCCGTCCAATTCGGCTTGAACTGTTCGAGTGGTATCATTGGCTGATTTTATTTTGGCTATGCTTTTTTAATGGCGCTGGCATGTGCGCTCTCTGGAGACTCTTGACACCTAACAGGTATTCGGCAGCGAAAACGCCGTATAACACCGGCCGGCCATGGACGGGTTTTGATTGCGTTTCCTGCCGTCTTTATTACAGTATGTGCGATTATGACATCCAAAACGTTCCCGGCAAAGGCTGCGTTCGTCATCGCCAACCCCAAATCGAAATTGCTGGACCAGATGCGGGAGGTTCTGCGGACGAAGCATTACAGTTTGCGCACGGAGGAGGCGTATGTGCAATGGGCGCGGCGGTTCTTGAAATTCCATCGGGATCAGGCCGGGGCGTGGCGGCATCCCCGCGAGTTGGGCGCTACAGAAGTTGTGGCGTTCCTCAATCATCTGGCCAACGAGGAACATGTGGCGGCGGCCACACAGAATCAAGCGTTATCCGGTAATAAACGGGCATTAAAATAGTACCGATAACTAAGTAGCCTGCAAAATATCCAAGCACTATTTCCATGTACGAAAACTGGCTCGCCCCTACCCAGCCCGGAACTGAAATAAAAGACACGCCGGATAATGAAGCGCCAATCATACCAAAAGCTACCAGGTACCAGGGCGATTTTCGGTTTCCAAGAAAAAAGGTTGCATTACTCGCGTTCTTGCCGGTTATATAAGATATTCCATATAACGCGAGAAAATAAAATGCAATAATCAAAATTATCAGTACCGGGGACATGGCAAAAAATTTCGGCAAATGTATTTAAAAATGTAACAATGTGCTAATATGCCTATTTGTTAATGGTTCAATTGGAATTAACAAAATGTCAAATCAGATGATTAATATTTTAAAAATGTTATTTCATTATCTTTGAACCTCAAATTTAGCTTATGAGTTACCCGTCATATCCATCGTTATTGCTTGAAGAAGCTGTTTCGGAATTTTCTAAATTACCCGGAATAGGAAGAAAAACTGCATTACGATTGGTATTGTACTTGTTAAAGCAGCCATCCGATATGGTTCAACATTTCGGTAATTCTATTATCCGCTTAAGGGATGAAATAAAATTCTGTAATGAATGCAACAATATTTCCGATACCGAAATATGCACAATTTGTTCGGATAATTCCCGAAATAAGGCAATCATCTGCGTTATTGAAAATATCAGCAATGTCTTGTCCATAGAAAATACAGGCCAGTTCAATGGCGTTTATCATGTTTTGGGCGGCATCATTTCTCCAATGGACGGTATCGGGCCATCGGATTTGAAAATTGATTTGCTTGAAAAAAGGCTTGCCAAAGGGAATATAGAAGAAATTATTTTTGCCTTCAGCGCCACTGCCGAGGGCGATACTACCAACTTTTATCTTTTTCGCAGGCTGGGCAAATACAATATAAAAATGACAACCCTCGCGCGCGGCGTTTCCGTTGGCGATGAACTGGATTATGCCGATGCCGTTACGCTCGGCAGGTCGCTCCTAAACAGGGTGCCTGTTGAAGGCAATAAAATGTAATTCTTTTGGGAAAATTATAAAACAGGTTTTCAATAAACTTATTACAGATTTGTATGTTGTATAATTCGCCAACTCATAATTTGCTATATTTGCAACCGGAATTTAAAATTATAAAATGAGCGAAAACATTATACTGAACAGGTTAGAGGATCTTAAGCTGAAACATGAGGAAATATCCCGGCAAATTGCCAATCCGGATATTACTTCCGATATGAAGCGTTATATAAAGCTCAGCAAGGAATTTAAGGAATTGCAACCATTAATTACTGTTTATACCGATTATAAAAACACCCTTAGCAACATCGATTCGGCGCGCCAAATCCTTTCTAACGAAAAGGATGAAGAGTTAAAAGAAATGGCTAAAGCAGAACTGGAAGAACTTACAGTAAAAATTCCCGGAATGGAGGAAAAAATAAAATTGCTTTTGCTTCCAGTCGACCCGCAGGATTCAAAAAATGCAATTATGGAAATCCGCGCAGGCACAGGCGGCGATGAAGCAAGCATTTTCGCCGGCGATTTATACCGGATGTACTCTCATTTTTGTGAATCGAAGGGCTGGAAAATGAGCGTAACACGTTTCTCAGATGGCACAGCAGGAGGTTTTAAAGAAATAGTTACAGAAATATCGGGCGATGGCGTTTATGGCGTTCTCAAATATGAGTCGGGCGTTCACAGGGTACAGCGGGTGCCAAAAACCGAAACCCAGGGCCGTGTGCATACTTCAGCAGCAACCGTGGCGGTATTGCCTGAAGCCGATGAATTTGACATTGAATTGAACATGGGCGATATTCGCAAAGATGTTTTCTGTTCTTCCGGACCCGGCGGACAGTCCGTTAATACTACTTATTCCGCTATCCGGCTCACGCATATTCCTTCAGGCATAGTTGTGCAAAGCCAGGATGAAAGGTCGCAGGTTAAAAATTTTGAAAGGGCAATGAACGAGTTGCGCACCAGGCTTTACGATCTTGAACATCAAAAATATCTTGATGAAATTGCATCGAAACGCAAAACGATGGTTTCAACCGGCGACCGCTCGGCAAAAATCCGCACTTATAATTATCCGCAAGGCCGTGTTACCGATCACAGGATAAACTTTTCCATGCACAACCTGCCTGTTATTATGGATGGCCAAATCCAGCAATTTATCGATCAACTGCAAATGGCTGAAAATGCCGAACGCCTTAAGTCAAGCGGAATTTAACCTACTCAATATACTTTGGCATTATTTCACATGAAGTATTTTATACGTTTGCGAAGCATCTGCATTCGATATTCTTATAAAATAAAGCCCTTCGGGATATTGCCCCATATCAACATTCAATGTAACAGTTGAAGCATTCCAGGGTAAGGTTTTCAAAACAATTCCAAAAGCATTAATTACCGATACTGTGCAATTGGATATTAAATTTTCATTCCTTTGAATTGTCAGTGTATTTTGTACCGGGTTAGGAAAAAAATCAAATTTATTTGAAATTTCTGTTGAATTTATTGAAGTTGTAATTCCGGCAACAACTTTTGTGCTGGTTGCATTACTGACTTTAATGGCTATGTCACCTGCCTTTTGAATGCTATCAATAAAAATTATCAGGTTACCATTTGAGGCCGTTAGGCTATAATTTACCGAATCGCCGGTGCTCGTATTAAATATCAAAATATTTTTGTGCCATTTGTAACACTTGAAACGGTAAGCTTAATATTCGAAATTTTCCCTGCTTGCAGGTTATTGAGCCATAAAAACATATCGCTACCGGCCAATAGACCTTTCATTTCAAGTTTATTTGTACCCGTTGGGGTGAAAATTTGACTAATCGTCCCGCTTTCTGAAATTATATTTGAAAATTGAGAAATATATTTCAGGTTGTCAAAGTCGTTGATATTATCATAATAATAATAATCCCACCACCACGAAAGCGGAATGACAGGGGTTGGAGAAAACAGCCCGCGCCATATTCCATAATGCCATTGGCTAACATAAGTGCCGATGTTTGAAGTTGTAGGTGAATTGCCGTTATAAGCAAATTCAGCCATGATACAAGGTTTATTAAATGAATTATTATTGGTTTGAATGTCGCTGGTAATGGTATTAAGGTTAGAATATTTGTGAATTTGTGAAATTGTGAAATCCGGGTCGCCAAAAACCCCGTAACCATAAGTGGTCGATATCATGTGTTTGTATGGATCTATAGACTTAAGGTATTTAGCCATTTCTCTCTGCCAGCTATTAATGCTGTCGTAAACAATATTTCCTGTTCCCAATTCGTTTTCAACTTCATTCCAGAATTCCCAAACACAAATGCTCGGACTATAACCCCAGCGGCCAACCATATATCTCAGCCTGTCTTTATATTGTTTCTTTGCGGTATCATTATAAAAAAATTCTCCCGGGTTATCGCAGGTTCCTCCATTTGCCCTGTTAAAAGGACTAACAGGCCAAAAATTATTGCCGCCCCAGCTATCGGGATAAATTGCCAATGCGCCATGAAAATCCAATGTGAGGATATAATAAATTCCATATTTATCGGCTAAATTTACCATCGAATCCATTTTTGCAATCGCATACTGGCTATACCTGAATGAGTCTATTTTAGGCTCATTGATTTTTGCCCAGCTATACCACTGGTTAGGCCTGAAAGTTAATGAATACAAATTTCCTTTCCAGTCAACGCCCAAATTCCAGGTACACATCCAAATCCTTGTAAAATTAGCCTGCCGGTCATTGAAAATTTTAAACATATCTTCATACTTAAGCTGGCTTATTTCCCAGCTTAAATCCATTCCTATTCCCCTAAACGGCTTGCCGGAACTATATTTAAACTGATAAAACGAAGATGGGTCAACTGAAAGAAAACCGTTTTTTGACGAGTCCACAACGGTAAAAGTATCGGAAGCTGTGATAAAAGATGTATCCGCAGTTTTAATTTTTAAATAATAATTGCACTGCCCGGTTTTCATTGGGGCAAAACGCGCCTGCCAGTTTGAAGTATCACTGTTTCCCGAAAGATAGAAACACGGAAGTATAACCGAATCGGCGCCGATTTTAAAAATTGCATCCATTGAAATATTTTGAGAATTGTACGGATCGGTAAAAGGAATAGTCGATGTTATGTTTACTGTAAGCCTCGAGTATTGTTCAACCGTATCTGAAGTTGATTTGAATACTACGCCATTTGCAAATAAATTAAATGATATGGCAATTAGAATAAAGAATAAGTTAAGCTGTTTCATAATCTGAATTTTTATAAAATTTTATTTTGAATAACTTTTAATAAGCATTGTGCTATATTACTTAACATGGATAATTTTAAAGATACAATTTTTTTCAGCATTTGAAATTTTAATAATGTACAACCCGGCCGGGTATTGCCCCATATCAATTTCCAAGCTGCCCGACGAATTGTCCCAAATTAAGTTTTTTACAATATCGCCATAACCGTTCGATATTATTACCATGCTTTTTGAGCCAGGATTATCATTTCCCTGAATAGTCAATGTGTTTAATACCGGGTTGGGAAAAACTACAAATTCATTATTTACTTGTGTTGAATTTACCGATGTGTTAATACTTGTGCTTACACTGGAACTATTCACGTTGCTAACTCTTAAAGCAATATCCCCGGCGCTTTGAATGCTGTTGATAGCAATCGCAAGTTTGCCGCCTGATACAGTTTTACTTGATATTACAGTATCGCCTGATTCGGGATTGAAAACCATTATATTTTTAGAACCGCTTGATACGCTTGATATGGTAAGGGTAATATTATTAATTGTTTTCGATTGGTTATTCCTTAGCCATAAAAACATGTCGTTACCTGCCAGCAAGCCCTTTTGTTCAAGGCCGCTGCCGCCTGTTGGAGAGAATATTTTCTTAATTGTTCCGCTTTCAGCAATTTTACCTGAAAATTCAGCAACATATTTAAGGTTATCGTAATTGCTTATGCCATTATAATAATAATTGTCCCACCACCATGAGAGCGGGGTTACAGGGGTTGGAGAGAACAAGCCGCGCCACAGCCCGTCATGCCATGCCTGGAGATAGTCGTTAATGTTTGAGGATATTGGCGTATGCCAATCATAAGCAAACTCGGCAATGATAGTAGGTTTGCCGTACAAACCGTTTAAAATTGTAATGTTGGCCGACATTGTTGTAAGATCGTAATATTGGTGAATTTGAGAGATACCAATTTCAGGTATACCAAAAAATTTTTCATAACCAGTGTAACCCCCAAAACTTGTAGATATAAAGTGATGGTATGGGTTAAGCGCCTTTAAATACTTGGCCATTTCTTTATGCCAGTTAAAAACGGAATCAACAGGGATATTTTCCGAACCTATGGCATTGTCTATTTCGTTCCAGAATTCCCAAATACAAATACTCGGGCTATATCCCCACCTGCCTACAAGATAACGGAGACGGTCCTTATATCGCTTTTTTGCTTGTGCGTTATAAAAGAATTCTTTAGGAGTAACACAAGTTCCGCCATTAACAACATTTGCAGGATTATCAGGCCAATTGTTGCCTCCACCCCAGGTAGGATCGGGCTGGGTAATCAATGCCCCATGATAATCAAGTGAAAGTATATAATAAATGCCGTACTTTTCAGCCAAACTAACAACAGTATCCATTCTGCCTACAGCTGCCTGGTTGTACGCATATTTACCGTTGTTCCACTGGATGCCCAAATTCCAGGGGCACATCCACAATCGTGTAAAATTTGCCTGCCTTTTATAAAATTCATCGAACAATGTATCATATTTTATATCTCCTTCCCAGCTTAAATCCATTCCAACACCCCTGAAAGGTTTGCCGGAACTATATTTAAACTGATAATACGAAGATGGGTCAGCTGAAAGAAAACCGTCTTTTGACGAGTCCACAACAGTAAAAGTATCGGATGATGAAACAATAGAAGTATCGGCAGTTTTAATTTTTAAATAATAATTACACTGCCCGGTTTTCATAGGGGCAAAACGCGCCTGCCAGTATGAAGTGTCGCTATTTCCCGAGAGATAGAAACACGAAAGGATAACCGAATCGGTGCCGGTTTTAAAAATGGCATCCATTGTAATACTGTCGGAATTATAAGGATCGCCGAAATGTATGTCAGTTGTTATATCTATTGTTATCCTGGAATACTCGGCAACCGTATCGGATAGCTTATTAATAGTTAAAATTTTTGCCGACAGGTTGAGAATTGAAGCTTGAAACATAATTAGAATTATGGCAGCATTTATTTTTAAATACATTAAAATTCCCGTAAATGATTTAGGAGATAAATATGCTTTCATTTTAATAATTTTTTTACGTGCATTATTAATATTAAAGGAGTTTACAAAGTTACGTTAATTTTAAGACATTGTATGTTAAAATGCAGGCTAAACGTGGAACAACTTGCAACGGATTGCAATAAAAGCAAAGCTTATTAAAAAAGCATTGCTTTTGCCGTTTTTCAGTTTATTTATTTTAAAACGTTTAATTTCGTACAAAGTTTATCATGAACATAATTTTAATACAACTTATTAATAAACATTTGTATAAAGAAATTCGATTTTAATCCACAATGGAAATTCTTAGAAAGCCCTCATGGCTTAAAACACGTTTGGCAACAAATGATAATTACCGGCAGGTAAAAAAAACAGTTGCGCTTCATGGGCTTCATACAATTTGTCAGAGTGGCGATTGTCCGAATATAGTTGAATGTTGGGGCCGGGGAACAGCTACTTTCATGATTCTCGGGAATATTTGCACCCGGTCTTGTAAATTTTGTAATGTAACAACCGGAAAACCATTGCTGGTTGATTGGGATGAACCTTATAAAGTTGCCGAATCTATAAAACAAATGGAATTAAAGCATGCTGTGGTTACTTCTGTCGACCGCGACGACCTTCCTGATTTCGGCGCTTCATTTTGGGCTGAAACTATAAAAATTATTAAAAAGTTAAATCCCTCAACAACACTTGAAACGTTAATCCCGGATTTTCAGGAAAATACTAATTATCTTCAAAAAATAATAAATGCCGGTCCCGAAATTATTTCACATAACCTTGAAACTGTCCGCAGGCTAACGCCGCTGATACGTTCCAAAGCCAGTTATAATTCAAGCATTAACGTAATCGGTTATATTTCAAAATCGGGAATTGTTTCAAAAAGTGGAATTATGCTTGGCTTAGGTGAAACTGAGAACGAGGTGTTCGAAACTATGGACGATATTTTAAATGCCGGTTGCCGGATTATGACTATCGGACAATACCTGCAACCTTCATTAAAAAATATTCCGGTTGTCAATTATATTACCCCCGGGCAGTTTATGAAATATAAAGAAATAGGAAAGGCAAAAGGCTTCAAATACATTGAAAGCGCCCCATTGGTCAGATCGTCTTATTTTGCTGAAAAACATATAAACTAAAGCTGATAGCCTGATGACAGAAGCAGATAAAAATAATTTTCAAAAGGTAATATTTCATAATTTAGGATTTGGTGATTATAAAGAAATATGGGATTTCCAGGAAAAGCTTTTCAACGAAGCGCTTCAGAAAAAGGAAAAAAATGATCCTGGTTTGTTACATCACCTGATTTTTTGCGAACATCCGCATGTTTACACTTTAGGCAAAAGCGGTGATAAAAAAAATCTGCTTATCGATTACATTCAAATGCAGGCTAAAAATGCCCAGTTCTACCATATCAATCGCGGCGGCGATATAACTTACCACGGACCGGGCCAGTTGGTGGGATACCCGATTTTAAGCCTTAATCATTTGAACATTGGCTTAAAAGAATACATCCACAAACTTGAAGAAGTTATTATCAGGTCTATTGACTATTATAAAATAAAAGGCAGCCGAATGAATGGTGCAACCGGCGTATGGCTTGATCCTGAAAGTGGTTACAATGCCCGTAAAATTTGTGCTATTGGAGTGCGTACCAGCCGATGGGTAACAATGCATGGGTTTGCACTTAACATAAACACCGATTTAAGCTATTTTGGTTACATCAATCCCTGCGGATATACTGATAAGACAGTAACTTCTATAGAAAAAGAAATTGGAGTAAAAGCTGATTTCAGTGAGGTTTCAAAAATGGTTTTAAAGAAGTTTCAAGAGGTTTTTGGAGTAGAAATAATCAATAGCTGATTTTAATATGCAAATTAAAAACGCTTTCAAAATAATTTTAAAGGAAGAAAATTTTAAGAATAAGACAAGAAAATGTTAAACCCAAAGCTTTAAAAAATATCTTTTTCATCCGGCGATAAACCAATGGTATCTATAACCAAATTAAACTGCCATTATTTCAATTTCCTTGTTATGAATGATTTCGTCAACCTTCTTTGAAAAAGAATCGGTTTGTTTTTGCATTTCCTCTTCGGCTTTTTTTACGTCGTCTTCAGGTACAGCATGTTTTTGCAATTTTTTTATTTCTTCAATAGCCTCACGGCGTGCATTGCGAATGCTGACTTTCGCGGTTTCGCCTTCATGTTTGGCTTGCTTAACCATATTATGCCTGCGTTCTTCAGAAAGTGGAGGTATGTTGATGCGAATCGAATCGCCATTATTAATCGGGGTAAGTCCTAAATTAGCAGCAAATACAGCTTTTTCAATGGGATCGACCATGTTTTTTTCCCACGGCTGGATAATTAATGTATGCGCATCGGTAGAATTAATATTCGATACCTGGCTTAACGGCATTTTGGTTCCGTAATAATCAACCACTATTCCCTGAAGCATATTTGGGCTTGCTTTACCGGCACGGATTTTAACCAGCTCGTTTTCGAGATGGGCAAGCGACTTATTCATGTTGTCTTTTGCATCGTCGATATATAGTTGAACTTCATCATTCATGGCAAATAGAATTTAAAATAAAGTCCTAATTTATTTAAATTTTCACTAAAGTTCCAACTTTTTCTCCTAAAATTAGTTTTTTTAAATTGCCTTTACAATTAATATCAAAAACAACAACGGGTAATTTATTTTCCTTACATAATGTTAATGCAGTAAGGTCCATTATATTAAGCCCTCGCTTATAAGCTTCGTCGAAAGTAATCTCATCGAATTTCACAGCCGATTTGTCTTTTTCAGGATCGGAAGAATAAACTCCATCAACCCTGGTTCCCTTAAGCATCACGTCAGCTTCAATTTCAACCGCTCTTAACGCTGCCGCTGTATCGGTTGTAAAAAAAGGATTACCGGTGCCTCCGGTCAGTATAACTATATTTTCCTTTTCCAATAATCCTAAAGCTTTTTGTTTGCTATAACTTTCACCAACCGGTTCCATTTTGAATGCGGTTAAAACTGCAGCCTTACTGCCCATATTTTCAAATGTTGATTGCAACGCCAGTCCATTAATTACTGTAGCTAACATGCCCATAAAGTCTCCTTTTACGCGGTCAATACCTTTATCATTCCCTTTCAAGCCCCTGAAAATATTTCCCCCGCCTATTACAATGCCAACCTGTGCTCCAATATCTGTAATTTCTTTTACTTCGTTGCAGTATTCATTTAATTTTACATTATCTATTCCATATCCCTGCTTTCCCATAAGAGCTTCGCCGCTGAGCTTTAATAATACACGTTTATATTTCAACATAATTATACTAATTCAAAATATTTTTCAAATGTAATATTTAAAGTCCAAAGTTTAAAGGACGATAAATGAAATTCAAGCAACTCACAAAGAATTTATACTTTGAAATAAGAAAAAGCTTAGTTATAATACTAAAACGATATTCCCGCTTTAATCAATTCACTTTTTGTAACAGTAGGTATTTGGTTATTTCTGATTTTTTTAACTACAATTTTGCCTGTTTTAAAAGCATCATTTTTGGAATGAAATGGGCGATTGCCTTCTATTGCAGGAATTATTGGCTGATATATATATAGTTTATTTTTCAGGTTTATTTTATAACCCCAGCCATTATCTGTTTTAAATACGATAAGATTTATATCGCTATTTGAATGTTGTATGCATGCAATAAATAAACACAAAAAGAAAATGCCAATTAAAAACCCAGCAATTATTTTCCTCATTTATCATTTGCGTTATACGCTTCAGTGGGGTCGAATTCCCAAACATCTTCAAACCTGGGTGTGCCGTTGCGACCAGTTAATACAAATCCCCTGTTTTCAACTGAAAAAGCAGCTGCTCCGTAGCGGGCAGAACCTTCAAATGATGTTTTTTGTGCCCATAAATCATTTACAGGGTCATATTCCCAAGCGTCAGTTAATGCAGAACCATTCGAACCAGTTGTAACATATCCTTTAGAATTAATAACAAAAGCTACGGCATTCATTCTGTCAATGGGTCCATATTGGTCGTCAAAACTCGAGTCGGTTGCATTTTTAGTTTGTCGTTTTGCCTTCCAAGCACCAATTGCAGGATCGTACATCCAGAAGTCAGAGGAGTAACCATCATCGCCCAAGCCAAGGCAAACATAGCCTTTTCCATTAATTACAAAAGCTGATGCTCCATATCTTTTATAACCGCCAATATCTGGAATTTGTGTCCAACTGTCACCAACAGGATTATATTTATAAAAATCTTTTAAAAGATTTCCGTTTGTGCCAGTTCCAACATAACCTGTATCGTTTATACTAAAACTTACTGCATAACTGCGTGCAACACCTAGAAAATCACTCTTACGGGTCCAAGTATCCAATGCCTGGTCGTATTGCCAAAAATCTTTATGTAAATTTGCTTGAGATATTGAGTCTTGCCCTAAGCCCACGTATGCCTTAGTATTAATGGAAAACGCCGTTGCACCAATTCTGCCAAGAAAGATGCTATCAGGTAATGAAGCTTTTTGTGTCCATGAATCGGTTTTGGGAGTATATTCCCATAAATCATTTAGCCAGTGCCTATAATTAAGGGATACATCAACTCCATATCCTGAACAAATATAAGCTTTATTGCCAATAACAAAAGAAACTGCGTCGCTTCTGGCAGGGCCTCCAAAATCACCTCTTCTAATCCAGTTGCCAACCAATGAAGTAGAACTTTTTTTACATCCTGATAGAATAACCAGCGTGGCCATTAAACAGAAAACAGCAATATATATTTTTCTCATCTTTCTCTTAGTTTTAAATATTTTTTTGATTGTTGCAAATCTATATGTTAGATATTCCGCATCAAAATATTTTCTATGTAATGCAATTAAATACATTTAGAATGTTGGTTTTATCCGGTTAACCAAATTTTATGATTTATATTGGTATAATTATTGCTTAACAGACTTAAAATTTGATTTCATATATGAATATTAATATTCTATATATTTTGTTTCTTCAAGAATTAAAAACTTCCTTTATTTGTCACTTACCGTCTTAATTAAAAAAGATGAAGAAATATTCAGGAAAGCTTTGTTTAATTTATTTCATCCCTTTAGTACTGTTGCTCGCTTCGTGCATTAAAGGAGACCTTTCATTGGGGAACGAATATTTGAAAAGCAACGTTAGGGTAGTGTTGGTTGATACATGTACAGTAAATTTATCGACTGAAAAGATAGAACCGATAGTAACCTCAGGACTTGGCGCTGCATGGATAGGCAATTTTAAGGACAATTATTTCGGAAATATTACATCAACCAGTTACTTTGCATTTACGCGACCGAAATATAATTTACCGGTTTCTCCAATATATGATTCAATATCATTGTTAATAAAATATAATTCCAGTTATTACGGAGATACAACACAACTGCAAAAAATTTCTGTGTATCGGTTAAACAAGAATATCGAACTTATTAATAATACATATTTGTATGATACCTGTTCAATGCCAATAGCAGACACATCCCTTATTTTAACTCAAGTTTTTTATCCAAGGCCAAGGTCGGGAAAATTAATAAACATTAAGTTGCCTGATGCTCTAGGTGAAAATTTATTTTATCAATTTAAAAATAATACTTCTATAGGAATAAGCGATTACGATTTTTCGAATTATTTCAAAGGCCTGGCTTTTGTACCTGACGCCAATGACAAATCAATATGCGGATTCCTGGTAAAAGATACAAGTGTTTGTATTAGGATTTATTGCCATAGCGCTTTATTAAATAGCAATTATCAAAAAGTAAATTATTCCATAAGCATATTAGCAGATCCCAGTTTGCAATTCAATCATATTACACAGGATAAAACAGGGACATTATTTACAAACATTTCTCCAAATAAAGATCCCGGAATTTCTTCTGCATTAACCGGAAACATGGCTTTTATCCAGCGAATAACCGGCCTGAAAGTAGAAATAACATTTCCATATTTAAATGACCTCACTTTACTTGGTAAAATTGTGAGTGTTAATAACGCTTTGCTTCATATCAAGCCTATAAGGGGAAGCTATGTTATAAACACGCCTTTGCCCGATAGTTTATCATTTCAAATATTTGGTAATTTATATCCAGTCAATTATGGTACAGGAACTATGAAGCTTTATAAAGATAATGTTAACAATGATGGGTTAAATACGGAATATCAGGTGAGCCTTACCAGTTTAATGATAGATCAAGTGGGCGGTCTTTTTGAAAATAAAAAGCATATAATGCTTAGCCTGCCAAATGCCGATGACCCATTAAGAAGAGTTGCAATTGGCGATAGAAATAATTTGAATAATCAGATAAAGCTCGAATTGTTATTAACGATTTATAATAATGATACAAACCAAAAATAAATATCTTGAGTTCTTTTTAATGTTTTTGCTTTTTACCTTTATATCAAAAGAAAAGGCATTACAAGCTCAAACAACTTATAATCCATATTCAATGCAGGGAATCGGAGAAGTTGATATGGGCGAATATGGAAACAATGCAGGAATGGCTGGTGTATGCATAGGTTTACGCTCTCAGGGATTTCTGAATAATACAAATCCGGCTTCCTTAAGTGAGCTTGACAGCACGGCATTTATTTATGAATTTGCAACTTCACTTAAATTTTCCAATTTTCAATCCGTTAATCAACAATCAAACGCGATTAATGCAAATTTTAAGAAACTGGCAATGGGTTTTCAAGTTGCGCCATACTGGGCTATGAGCTTCGGGTTAGCGCCGTTTTCGAGCGTCGGGTATAATATTGTTACGCCCCAATATATTGATGGAAGCGGAGGGAACAATACTTATATTTACAATACTGGCAATGGGGGCATTAATAAAATTTTTTTAAGCAATGCATTTAAATTATCATCTAAGATATCTTTTGGTATAAATTCATCAATATTATTTGGCAACATTAATAATGATGAATCAACATCCTCCGGATCGAGTGTCGAAGAAACATCAACTGCACAAAAAGTTTATTTTGATTTCGGGATGCAATATGCTGATACTGTATTCAATAATGCCAGGTTCGTTTTTGGGCTTGTTTATGGGTATAAAGCTGAAATTGATTTGGAAAACAATACAGTTGTTACAAAAAATGGAATATCTATTCCTCAGCAAGGCTACACTGAAATTCAATATATACCTTCATTTTATGGAATCGGGCTATCGGCAAGTATATCTAATAAATTGACTTTAGCAGCCGATTACCTGTTTCAAAAATGGTCGGCAATAAGTTCAAACATTGCGAATGTCGCTTATATAGATATGCATAAATTAAAATTGGGGGTTGAGATGGTTCCTAACAAACAAATTTCTTCAAGTTTCTTCCAGAGATTAAGCTATCAGGGTGGATTCACTATCGGCAACTCATATTTGGAATTAAATAATGAGAAGACAATGAACTATGGCTTGTGTTTTGGTTTAGGTTTGCCTGTAAGAAGAATTGGATTAGTTAATTTTGCCGTTGAATTTGGCGAAAAAGGTTCATCTGATTATTGGCAGGTTAGGGAAACATATACACAATTCAGCATTAGCCTTTCTTTTACTGACAAATGGTTTATCAAACGTAAATACGATTAAACTTATTTGCTGATTTATTACTTAACTAAGTTATTCTAATAAAGGTATAAGTTCATTTTCTCGATAAAATCAAAGAAATTGTTGTGATAGGATTGGCTGATGGGAATATGATGATTTCCTATTATAATACGCTTCTTTTCTATGCTGTCAATTTTATTTACTGATACAATATAAGAACGGTGTACGCGAACAAATTCATTAGCAGGTAGTTTTTCTTCCAGCATTTTCAAACTCAATAACGATAGTATTTGTTTAGCATCGCCGATATGAATTTTTACATAATCGTTATAACCTTCTATAAATAAAATGTCGTTTACGTTTAATTTAATTATTTTATATTCTGATTTTACAAAAATTATATCCCTGTGTGCCGTATTAGATTTGTAAGAATTATTAAAATCTGAATTTCTATTATTTATATATTCATCGTAAACCTTATTGGCAGCTTTCAAAAACCTATCGAACGGAAATGGTTTTAATAAATAATCAAGCGCGTTAACATTATAACCATCAATGGCATATTTATCAATTGCCGAAACCAAAATAACCAACGGCTTTGTTTTCAAACTATTTATTAACTGAATACCATTTATTCCCGTCATTTCAATTTCGGAAAATATTAAATCTACTTTATTTTTATTAACATAGCTTATTGCATTGAACGGGTTATTAAATAAGCCTGTTAATTCCAAGAATGGTATTTTATTTATATAACTCTTAATTAATTCAAGAGACGATTGCTCGTTATCAATTACAATACATTTAATTTTAAGATTATCGCTGCGCATATATTTTTTAGCCAAAAATATTAAAACAATTAGGAATACCTACATTAAGTAGATGAATAGCTAAATTTTATAGACGTTAAAAAAGATTAAATTAAATATTACTTAAAAATAAACAAGATATTTTATTATTCAATTAAATAGCACAGGTAAGTTTTGTATTTTGTTATGATAAAAAAATTAAACAGCTAATTTTTAATTTTCTAATATATTTTTAAACTGTACAATGCTCCCTTCTCTGTTAGCTTGATACCAATAACATCAAGACAAAGGAGATTTATGAGAATGTTTTCTGCATTTAAACGGGTCAGTTTGGAAATACGCATAAATTTTGAAAGAGAAATTTCATTATTTTCTGAAAGATAGGATAAAAGTTCATTCTCGCTTTTAGAGTATTCTATAAAAGTTCCGCGCATTTTTTTCTTGCGCTTCCAAAACTCAAGTAAAATACGGTTTGCCACAATATTTTGATCATTAACCCTCACGTATGCAAGCCATCTGCCTTTTTCATCCTTTGCAAATGATGGATTTCCTGTTTTCGGGATTATAAATTCCAGAATTGTTTTTCCATCAACAAACCATTTTTTTACTTTAAACGGAACAGAAGGTTTACAATATAAAGTTGCAGCGCCTTCTATCATATAATATTCTTCTTCGGAGCGGACGCCTGCTATAGACCCATTGTCTTTTACCCCAATTAACAATGTTCCCCCATTTGTATTGGCAAATGCAACGATTGACCTGGCAATTTTGCGCGAATCATTAATCTCGAATTTAAAATCAAGTTGTTGATTTTCTCCTTCTGCAATTAATTGCTTAATGTAGTTTTGATCGGATAATATTACCGCACTTTTGCTCATTTTTCAGAAAAGAATCAATGTTAAATTTTTAGATATAAAACATCCTAAGGTTCAATTTTTGTCATGCAAAATTATTCAAAAATCGATATTTATAATTTAAAAGGAAAAGCCAACCACTTTTATTTTTATATGTTTTTTTGATTTTTTAAATTGAATTTAGTAATGACTCACTTTTTAGCAATGGCACAAAGTTTTAAAACAGTAGGAAGGTTTATATTTTTAATAAATGTTTATTTATCATTGATAATAGCAAATCCCGATTTAAAGGCTTGCTTATATAGTCGATGCAGCCTGCGTTTAAAGCTTCCTGCCTATCTTCATCAGTTGCATAAGCTGTTTGGGCAATAATCCTTAAATTGGGTTTAAGCTTTTTTATTTGGCGTGTAGCTTCGTATCCATTTATATCGGGCAGGCGAATATCCATCAATACCAGGTCCAGTGATTTTGAAGCAGCTATTTGTACAGCCTCGTTACCATATTCAGCAAGTAAAATTTCCAGGCCGGAATCAATAAGGATTTCTTTAATGTATACAGCATTATAAGGGTCGTCTTCAACTATAAGAATTGTTTTTCCATGAAAATGATATGTTTGGTTTTCGACAATTAAAACAGATTCCTGAGGTTTAGATTGTGAAATTATATAAGGAAATGAAAAGTAAAATGTAGTGCCTTTTTCAAGCTCTGATTCGAGCCATATTTTGCCTCCTAAAAGGTTTACCAATCCTTTTGTAATAGACAGGCCCAAGCCTGTACCGCCTGATGGCTGTTTTTTATCATGCCCTAACTGGGCAAAACGTTCAAAAATAATACCGTACTTGTCGGGTGGGATGCCGATACCTGTGTCGGACACATAAAATATTAAATTATGGTCGGCATCAAACTTGCAGCCGCCTTCAATTTTGCCTGTATCTGTAAATTTGAATGCATTGTAAATTAGGTTTATGAAAATTTGTTTCAATTTAACTTTGTCGGTAATTATTGTATTTTCAGATGCGTCGCAAATGGCTTGTAAATTAAACTTTATTTGCTGTTTGCCATTACGCTTCTGATACTCTTTAAAAAAAGAGTTGAGTTCCGAAAATAATTCGTTCAGGCTGCATTCTTCATTAGTAACAGGTAATTGCCCGGATTCAATTTTTGAAATATCGAGAATTTCATTAATAATTTCGAGAAGATCGTTACAGCGTTGGTTAATTATGCTGGAATATTCTTCGAGCTTAGTTTTGTTATTATACTGTTCAATTAATAATTGAGAAAAACCAACTATAGCATTCATGGGAGTTCTTATCTCGTGGCTCATGTTCTGAAGGAATGCGGTTTTGAGACGGTCGCTTTCTTCAGCTTTTTCTTTGGCTTTTATGAGTTCTTCTTTTGTATTTTGCAATTCTGTAATATCCCGCGCTATAACAGCAAGCATCTTGCGTTTTCCATCATTTTCAAAAAACGGGATTTTAATTACATCGAAAAATTTTTTTTCTCCTCCTATTGTGGGTACAATTTCATTTACCCTGGTAATTGATTTATTTTCCCAGCATTTTTCATCAGAAATTATACATGTTTGAAAAGCTTCTTTATATATTTCATTGGTATAATCGGCCAATTCCGCATCTGTTTTCCCATAATAACCTACTCCGGTTAAAGAAAACAATTCCAAATTGGCATCATTTGAAAACAGCCACCTGCCATTGCCATCTTTGTAACAAACAATGTCTGGTATTGAATTTATAAAGGTCAATAATTTGAATTCGTTTTCTTCAGCTTTTTCTTTGGCTTTAATTAATTCTTCTTCAATTTTCTTAAACTTGGTGATATTGTCGAACAAAACAAATATTTTACCTGAAACAGGTACCCCGGAAATGAACATTGTTTTAATGGAGCCATCCTTACATGTTACGCGGTACTCGTTGCCAATGATTTCTTTGTCTTTCATTACTGCATTCTGGACTTGCCCCATCCAATCGGCAACAACTTCTTTACGATAATTTTCATCCGGGTATGCTTGTACCCACCATCTGTCCATATTTGGGATGTCTTTTGGAAGGTATCCGAAAACTTTGATGGCTTTATAATTTATATACTCGATTACACCTTCCATACTTACGATAGCCATTGCAATCGGAGCCTGTTCAATTATTTTATGAAAACGGATTTCGCTCTCGCGCAACGCTTCATCAGCCTGCTTGCGCTCGGTAATATCGCGGCACAATGTAAGTATTCTTTGTTTGCCTTCAACCTCTATTAACGTTGCATTGATTTCAATAGGCGTTCGTTTTCCGGTTTTATCAACGTATGTAATTTCTAAATTCCTTATAAAACCGTTTTTTACGCATGTTTCGACAGCACTTGCATTTATTTCTTTTTCTTCGTCCGCAGTCCATTCCAATACGTTTCTTCCGATAATTTCATCGGGTTTCTTATGGCCTGAGAGACGGGCATATTCTTTATTCGCATCAATAACAACCCCTTTATTATCTACAATAACATAGCCTGTATCTGTTGTTTCCACAAGATGGCGGTATCTCTCTTCGCTCGCCTTCAGCGCCTCTTCTGTTAATTTGCGTTCGGTGATATCATGTCCGGTGCCTTCATGATATAAAACCTTCCCATTTTTATCCTTTACAAGCCTGGTGTTAAGTTCAATCCATATGCTTCCCCCGTTTTTCTTCCGGCACTGCACAATGAAATCTTTTACAAAACCGTTTCTATAAAGTAAATCTTGCAAATTATCACGCTCGTTTGGATTTATATAAACCTGATGGCGTATATCAGTAATTGCATCAATTATCTCTTCCGGTGATTTATATCCGAGAGAATGGGCAAGGGCAGGATTGGCGCTTATTAAGCGCCCTTCAGGGGATACCTGGAATATTCCTTCGGCTGTATTTTCGAATATATTCCGATATTTTTCTTCACTTTCATGCAAAGCTTCCTCCGCTTTTTTCCGTGCGGTAATATCTTCAAATAAAATGAATATTTTTCCGGAAACAGGTACGCCGAAAATGAACATCGTTTTAACTGCGCCATTCTTACAAGTTACACGATACTCGTGCCCACTGATCTCTTCCTGCTCGTTTATAGCCCTTTTTACAACTTCCGTCCAAATGGCAATAACTTCTTTACGGTAGTTCTCGTCCGGGTATGCTTGTAACCAGTATTTGTCGATAGTGGGAATGTCTTCAGGAAGGTATCCAAAAACTTCTATGGCTTTATTATTGATAAATTCGATTGTACCGTCCATACCAACTATAGACATTGCAATCGGAGCCTGCTCTACAATTTTCCGGAAGTAGTTTTTGTGCAATATTTCCTCAGCCTGTTTGCAACCTGTGATGCTTGTATCATATAATTCCTTTAAGGAATCGTATTTTTGATGCAATTCATTTAACTCATTAATGAGATCATTTTTCGATTTATTCCGATAATCCAATTTCAATTAATAAAATTATTGTATATAAAGATATATTAAAATTTCATAAAATCCTTATCTTATTGCAAATAAAGAACTAAAACTTACTTCAATAATTGCAATATTAAACATTGACCTGAAAATGAAATATTAATTTTCACAGTTCTCCATAAATTCTTTTTCTAAAAGTTTTTTATTGATAAATTAACTTTCAAACAATTGCTGGCTAAAAAAAATTTACCCTTGTGGAATATTTAATTTTATTGCTTATTCAGCGCTTGGATAAATTCCGAATTAACCATTTTTGACAAAAGTATGCGCATTATAGAAAATAATATTAACGGGATAAGTAATTATATTTTTAATTTACCGTTTTATGAAACACCCATGATTCTTTTATTCGCAAAAACGAATGAAGATAATGTGGGTGTTCCATACGACCATGAAAAATAAAATTATCTACGTATGAAAATGTAGCTTTTATTGTTACTTTTGCCGCCGATAGGTTATTTGACAGCTAATAAAACAGGAATTTTAAAGAGTGAAAAAGTTTTTAAAGATAATAAAGTACATGAGGCCGCATTGGCCACAGATTGCAATAAGTTTGACATTCAATTTGATTTCAATTTTCTTCTCCCTTTTCTCATTAACAATGATAATTCCTTTTTTAAAGGTTTTATTTGAAAAACAACAAACTATAGTTCATCCGCCTGCCTTTCAATTCACAGCG
This sequence comes from uncultured Bacteroidota bacterium, assembly GCA_963808135.1. Classification (GTDB taxonomy): domain Bacteria; phylum Bacteroidota; class Bacteroidia; order Bacteroidales; family DTGW01; genus CAWEFA01. The sequence continues at coordinate 17,533 of CAWEFA010000087.1, read as the reverse complement.
GCTTCAATACAACAAAATTTTTATTATTTAATCGGCAACTTTGTTGAAACCAGGGGGAAAGCCAGCGCCCTTATATTTGTAGCCATTATGATTGTTATTTTAACCCTGTTGAAAAACCTTTTTCTATATCTTGGATATTTCTTTCTCGCCCCTGCCCGAAATAATATCGTCCGCGATATACGCAACACAATTTTCAATAAAGTGCTGACCTTGCCAATCGGATTTTTCAGCAATGAAAGAAAAGGCGATATTATTTCACGAATCACAAATGATGTAAATGAAGTCGAAGCTTCAATTATCCGTTCACTGGACTTGGTTTTCAGGGAACCTGTTACAATAATCGTTTATGCAGCCGCATTAATTTTTATAAGCCCACAGTTAACGGTTTTCGTACTTATATTGTTGCCCCTTTCAGGAATAGTAATAGGTAATATAGGCCGGAGTTTAAGAAAAACTTCCTTTCGGGGACAACGAAAAATGGGCTCAATACTTTCAATTGTTGAAGAAACTTTAGGCGGATTAAGGGTAATAAAAGCGTTTAACGCTGAAAACAAAGTAAATGAGAAATTCAAAACCGAAAACAGCTTGTACACAAAACTTATGATAAAAATGTGGAGAAGGCGCGATTTGGCATCGCCTTTAAGCGAATTTCTCGGCGTTGCAGTAATGGCCAGTGTAATTATTTACGGAGGAAGCCTTGTTCTTGGTTCTTCTAAACATCTCACTTCTGAAGCTTTTATCGGTTACCTTGCAGTGTTTTCACAAATTATTAACCCTGCAAAATCATTTACCAATGCATATTACAATGTTCTGAAAGGCATGGCTTCTGCTGACAGGATCGAGGCAATAATTGGCGCTGAAATTACAATTAAAGATAAAGAAAACGCCAAACCTATCAAAAGCTTTAAACACTCAATCGAATACCGGGATGTTTGTTTTATGTATGAGAAAGACAATGTGCTTAAGGATATTAATTTGAAAATTGAAAAAGGTAAAACCGTTGCGCTCGTAGGCCAATCGGGTTCAGGAAAAACAACTCTCGCAGATTTGTTGCCACGGTTGTGGGATATTGAAGAAGGAGATATCCTGATTGATGATATATCTATAAAAGACCTGAAAATAAAGGACCTCAGAAACCTTATGGGAAACGTAAATCAGGATCCAATCTTGTTCAACGATACTTTTTTTAACAATATTGCATTTGGCGTTAACGATGCAACAATTGAAGATGTTATAAATGCTGCAAAAGTTGCTAATGCGCATGAATTTATTATGAGCACCCGAAAAGGTTATGATGCAAATATCGGCGATCGTGGCGGGAAGCTATCAGGAGGCCAGAGGCAAAGGATTAGTATTGCACGCGCCGTACTAAAAAACCCGCCAATAATGATTCTCGACGAAGCTACTTCAGCGCTCGATACCGAATCGGAGCGCCTTGTTCAGGAAGCCCTTATAAACCTTATGAAAAACCGTACTACGCTTGTAATTGCACACAGGCTTTCAACCGTAATTCATGCCGATGAAATATGTGTTATTCACGAAGGCCGCATTGTGGAACGGGGACGGCACAATACACTTTTACAATTAAACGGTTATTATAAAAAGCTTCACGATTTACAAATGTTCGCAGCATGAGCAAAAGATTTTAATTTGCCTGTAAACCATAAAATTTCAAAATATAAAAATTAATTCAAACAATCACTTCAACATATGAAAATTAGTGGTTTTACAATGGGAAAAAATAGCGGTAAACTTTATTATCCTATTAAACAATCAATCTTGTCAATCCTTCCTATTGTGGATGAATTTGTAATTGCTCTTGGCGATGATGATGCCGATGATAATACCAGAGAAGAAATTGAAAGTTTAAAAAACAATAAAATTAAAATTATTAACACTATTTGGGATATTGAAAAATATCCTAATGGCGCAATACTTGCCCAACAGACTGATTTAGCAAAAAGTTATTGCTCGGGGGACTGGCTTTTTTATATCCAGGCAGATGAAGTGGTACATGAAAAATATCTGCCCATAATCAGGAAAAGATGCGAGGAATTAAAGGACGATAATGAAGTTCAGGGATTATTGTTTGGCTATGTACATTTCTGGGGCGATTATAATCATTATCTCGACTATCATGGATGGTACCGCAATGAAATAAGGATAATCAGAAATCTCCCCGATGTACATTCATGGCGCGATGCCCAATCATTTCGCATAATTCCTGGATTTGACGGGAAAAGCTATTATCAAAAAGAAGGCACTAATAAATTAAAAGTTGCAAGTTCGGGCGCAAAAGTTTTTCATTACGGTTGGGTCAGGCCGCCATCGTGCATGAAAAATAAAATTAAGGTTTTTATAACCAATGAAAAAGGAAAAGATAAAATGGCCGAGCTTGAAAAGATAGAAAATTATTTTGCATTCGATTACGGCCCTCTAAATAAATTGGCGATATTTAAAGAATCGCATCCTAAAGTTATGGACGAATGGATTGCAAGATTTGACTGGAAAAACGAACTGCAATTTTCAGGGAAAAGGAACAAAAACAGGCATCCTCATAAGCATGAAAGATTTCGTTACAAACTGGCAACTTTTATTGAAAAATATATTCTATTTGGTACCCCGATTGGAGAATTTAAAAACTACATCCTTTTAAAACACAAATAATAATCCTGCTTTTACAGGTTAATGATTTAAATGAGATAATTTCACTAAAATTAGATTTTGGCGATTATTAAGGATTTTTAAAAAAACTTTGAGTATTATCGCGCAAATACCTATTTTCGTAACCTGAATTAATGTAGAGAATTCAAATACTATGATCATGGAATCTAATGATTTAGCCAGCTCTGTTCGTAATGAACAATTCGGCAAGGATATTGAAACTGCCGAAACTACGGAGAATCCTACTAACGCTGAAACATCCGATGCTGAAACTGTCAATGATAAAAAAACTTCAACGCCTAAAAAACGGCCCAGAAGAGTGAAAAAAGCGGACGATGCAAATCCGGAAAATACCCTCGATGCTCCAACGGTTAACGATGAGAAGATCAATGATCCTGAAAATATAAGAATTCCTGATGAAATAGCATCGGAAGAATTAGCTGATGAAGGGCAAAGCAACAACTCAACTGATTATTCCGAATTCAGCAAAGAGGAACTCGTTGACATAGCTGAAAAATTATTACAGGAACGGCAACTCGAATCGCTTAAAATTAATTTCGATAATATTAAAATTCAATTTTACAAGAAACATAAAGCCGAATTTGAAAAACTACGCAAACAATATGTTGACGCCGGGGGCAATATTGAAGAGTTTAAACCTGATAACGACCATTTAGAAGAAAAATTAAAAGAAATACTTAAGCAATATAAAGATGTTAAAGCTGAATTTACAAGAAAAAATGAGGCCGTAAAACAGGAAAACCTTAAGTTAAAACAAGAAATTATTGAAGAAATCAAGAAGCTTATTAATGACGGCGAATTATTAAATGAAACCTTTCACCAATTTAGAGAGCTTCAGAAGAAGTGGCGTTCAATAGGGCCGGTGCCACAATCGGAACTGAACAACCTTTATGAAAATTACAACCACCATATCGAAAAGTTCTATGATTTTATTAAAATTAATAAAGAACTTCGGGATTTAGACCTTAAGAAAAATCTTGAAATTAAAATTGGCCTCTGCGAAAACGCTGAAGAATTATTACTTGAACCTTCAGTATTAAAAGCGTTCAATCAATTACAGGAATATCACAACAAATGGCGTGAAACAGGTCCTGTCCCTCACGAAATGAGGACTGAAATATGGAACCGGTTTAAAGAAATAACCAGTAAAATAAATAAAAGCCACCAGGACTACTTCGAAAATTTAAAAATTTCCCATCAAAAAAATCTCGAGGCAAAAACCATGTTATGCGAAAAGGCTGACGAGATATTGAATGCCGATTATCAAAACATGAAAGAATGGGAAACCAAATCAAAGGAGCTTGTTGAACTCCAGAATGTTTGGAAAACCATTGGCTTTGCACCAAAAAAAGACAATACCCGGATATATCAGCGTTTTCGCTTGGCTTGTGATAAATTCTTTACAAAAAAACGACTTTTCTATAATAAAATTAAGGATGAGCAAAATAACAACCTGCAATTAAAACTCGAATTATGTGCTCAGGCTGAAGCTTTGAAAGATAGCACAGAATGGAAAAAATCAACTGAAGATTTAATAAACATCCAAAAACGGTGGAAGGAAATTGGCCCGATACCGCGTAAAATTTCCGACCAGGTATGGAAGCGGTTTCGGACTGCCTGCGATATATTTTTTAATAACAAATCGGCATATTTTTCAAATATTGATTCGAAATACGAAGAAAACTTTAATTTGAAATTGGCTTTGGTTGAAGAAATTGAGAAATACAAAATAAACGACAACACTGAAGAAAATTTTACACATTTAAAGGAATTACAACGCCGTTGGACTGAGATTGGGTTCGTGCCGCTAAAACAAAAAGAAGAAATCCATACCCGTTACCGTAATGCCATAAACAAGTTGTTCGATAGCCTGAAGCTTGATGACAGTAAGCGTCAACTTCTGAAATATAAGAACAAAATCGAACAAATGGGACATAACAAAAGGTCGGATACCAAGATGAACCACGAAAGAGACAAATTTATCGTGCGTCTTAAAAAAATTGAAAGCGATATAGTTCTCTGGGAAAATAATATTGGCTTTTTTGCCAAATCGAAAAATGCCGAAGCTATGATTAAAGATGTGCAGACAAAAATAGACAGCGCTAAAGAAGAAATAAAAATGCTTGAAGCAAAAAATCCGAATGATCGATAGTTTATCAACTGATTAATTTATTAACAGGTATTTCTGTTTACTGTATTTATTATATTTTCTGGTATTGGTTAATGTTTAATTATGAAAAGTCATTTTTTTATTGGTAATAGAATCTATAAAGGCGCTTAAACATAATTCATAAGAAATTAAAAAATGAGCCAGTCAAAACAAATACAGTCGCAAACTACAAAATATATTTTTGTAACCGGAGGTGTAACTTCTTCTCTTGGCAAGGGAATCATTTCGGCTTCATTAGCAAAACTGCTTCAGGCAAGAGGATATTCAGTTACCATTCAAAAACTCGACCCTTATATAAACGTTGACCCGGGTACATTAAACCCTTATGAACATGGTGAATGCTATGTTACGGTTGATGGGGCTGAAACCGACCTCGACTTAGGGCATTATGAGCGTTTCCTGAGTATACAAACCACGCAGGCAAATAATGTTACAACCGGAAAAATATACCAAACAGTAATTACCAAAGAAAGAAAAGGAGATTACCTTGGCAAAACAGTACAGGTAATCCCTCACATTACTGATGAAATAAAGCGCAGGATAAAATTATTAGGCTCGCGATTTAAATACGATGTTGTAATAACCGAAATTGGTGGAACAGTAGGCGATATTGAGTCATTGCCTTACATTGAAGCTGTGCGTCAGATGAAATGGGAACTTGGCCCTACCAATGCCCTTGTCATCCACCTCACGCTGGTGCCTTATCTTTCGGCTTCGGGTGAATTAAAAACCAAACCTACCCAGCACAGCGTAAAAGTATTGCTCGAAAACGGGATACAACCCGACATTCTGGTGCTTCGCACCGAGCATGAACTTACCGTTGATTTACGAAAAAAAGTAGCCCTTTTCTGTAATGTCGATCTCGAGTCGGTTATCCAGTCGATAAATGTATCCACAATATACGAAGTGCCAATATTAATGCAGAAGGAAAAGCTCGATGTTACAGCGCTGAAAAAACTGATGCTTAAAGAAGGGCACGAACCCGATCTTCAGCCTTGGAAAGAATTTTTGAAAAAATTGAAAAACCCAAAGTCGAGGGTAAAAATTGCATTGGTAGGCAAGTATATTGAATTACAGGATTCATACAAATCAATTTTAGAATCAATAATCCATGCCGGCTCGGTAAACGACTGTAAAGTCGATGTCAGTTGCATCCATTCGGAACGCATTAATGAGCAAACAATTGATGAATTGCTTGCAGGAATGCAAGGCATACTGGTTGCGCCAGGTTTTGGCGATCGCGGAATTGAAGGTAAAATATTATCGGTTAAATATGCGCGCGAAAAAAATATTCCTTTCTTTGGCGTTTGCCTGGGAATGCAATGTGCTGTTATAGAATTTGCCCGTAATGTACTGGGTTATTCCGATGCCCACTCAACCGAAATGGTCAGGACTACCGATCATCCGGTAATCGATTTAATGGAAAGCCAAAAAGGTGTAACTGAAAAAGGAGGCACTATGCGGTTAGGTTCATATACCTGTAGAATTAAAAAAGGTTCGGCAGCACATAAAGCCTATTCGGTTAACGAAGTTACAGAACGCCACCGCCACAGGTATGAGTTTAACAATGAGTATTTAAAAGACTTCGAAAAAGCAGGTATGAATGCTGTGGGCGTTAATCCCGACAGCAACCTTGTAGAAATAATTGAAATACCATCGCATAACTGGTTTATCGGCGTACAATTCCATCCCGAATATCAAAGCACGGTACTCAGGCCTCATCCGCTATTTGTTGGTTTTATAAAAGCAGTTTTAGAACATTCAAAATAAATATCATTTATATTTGCAGCGATTTTTTTTGGATCATGGTAAAAAATATAAATGATAATCTTTATTTACCTTATGATTTATCAGGAAAATATAATATTTAATTAAAATTAAATGGACAAAAACAGCATAATCGGGTTGGTAGTTATTGGCGTCATTCTTGTAACTTTTACAATTTGGAACACCCCTGATAAAAAACAATTGAGAGAAGCCCAGCAAAAGGCCGATTCCATTGCATTGGTGCAACAACGGGACCAGCAGGAAAAATTGTTACAACAGCAAAAAAATGTTCAACCTGTAATAAATGAGACTGAAGTTAAAAATAACAAAACCGTACATTTAAAATACCTGGCAGATAATTATGGCACGTTTGCAAATGCTGCTGAAGGCAAAAATGAATTTTACACGCTTGAAAACGATTTGTTTAAAATTAAAATTTCAAGTAAAGGTGGCAGGCCATATTCTGTTGAACTTAAGAAATACAAAACTTTTGATAAAAGGCCGCTCATTTTATTTAACGGCGATTCGACAATTTTCGGCCTGAATTTTTATACTCAAAATAACCGGATTGTTTCTACAAATGATTTGTTTTTTCAGCCGACAGGAAAAGATACTGCTTTGAGTATTTACGATAATGATACTTCTAAAGAATTTGCTTTAAGGTTGTTTGCAGGGAATAACCAATATATCGAATACGTTTATAAGCTGAAGCCAAAATCGTACGTGGTTGATTTTAACATCAACCTGGTAAACATGGATAGCGTTATTTCATCGAATTCTTCATCCATCGATTTAAACTGGAGATTTAATTTAATTTGCCAGGAAATGGTAAAGAAAAATGAAGCGAACTATTCAGCTATTTATTATAAATATTTCCAGGATGAGGTTGAAAAGATTAACCTCAGCTCGAAAGACAGCATAAAAATTGATAATGCGAGGAACAGGATCAAATGGATTGCTTATAAGCAACAATTTTTTTCGTCCGTTTTAATTGCCGGCAATTATTTTGAAAATGCCACGTTTAAATCAATTCGCAATAGCGATACTACATCAAACCTCAGCATTTTTCATTCGGAAATAGGAATCCCCTATGAGAAAAAACCGAAAGAAAATATTTCGCTATCTTTTTACTTTGGACCAAACTCTTATCAAATATTAAAAAAGTTTAACCTCGATTTAGAGGAGCTTGTAAATTTAGGGGCATGGATAATAAAATGGATCAACCGGTTTATCATTATACCGGTATTTAATTTTCTAAACGGTTATATTTCAAGTTATGGGATTATTATCCTGCTGCTGACGATATTTATTAAAATTATATTATTCCCGCTTTCATATAAATCGTACCTCTCGATGGCAAAAATGCGTGTGTTAAAGCCCGAGATAGACGAAATAAACGCCAGGATACCCCAGGAAAAAGCAATGGAGCGCCAGCAAGCGGTAATGGCATTATACAAAAAAGTAGGCGTAAACCCTTTGGGCGGATGTTTGCCCATGTTATTGCAAATGCCTATCCTTATTGCCATGTTCCGTTTTTTCCCCACTTCAATCGAGCTCAGGCAGCAGGGGTTTTTATGGGCGCACGATTTGTCGAGTTACGATTCAATTTATAGCTGGAATACCTTTATCCCGTTAATAACGCCATATTTCGGAAACCATATAAGCCTGTTCAATTTATTAATGACGGTTACAACTATTGTTACCATACACATGAGCAACCAGGCAAACGCTTCGGGGCAGCAAATGCCGGGAATGAAAGGGATGTCTTATATAATGCCTGTTATGTTCATGTTTGTGCTTAATAATTTTTCAGCAGGCCTTACTTACTATTATTTCCTGGTTAATATAATAACTATTGTACAAAACGAAATTTTCAGAAGGTCAATCGATGAAGCGAAACTTCTTCGCCAGTTAAATGATAATAAGAAAAAACCGGTTAAGAAATCGAAATTCCAGGAAAGGCTTGAAGTAGCAGCTAAACAAAGAGGTTATAAAATGAAAAGATAAGTTTATAAGACGAACTTAATATTCATCTTCATTAAAGAAAAAATCGTCTTTACTGGGATAATCAGGCCATATATCTTCAATGCTTTCATATATATCGCCTTCATCTTCGATCTCCTGCAAATTTTCAATTACTTCAAGAGGGGCCCCCGAACGAATAGCAAAATCGATAAGCTCATCTTTTGTAGCTGGCCAAGGGGCATCTTCAAGTTTCGAAGCTAATTCTAACGTCCAATACATAATAACCGAGTATATTTTTATTCCTGCCCTGTTAAAAAATTGCAAAATTAAAAAAAATTATAACATATCCAAGCCTTGCTTCCAATGGTATTCAATGGCCTGAAAATCAATTGTTAATTTTCGTGAAAGGACAAAAAAATAATCCGAAAGACGATTAAGGTAGGTTAAAATAATTTCCGGAACGTAATAATTTCTTGAAAGCGTTATTGCCGATCTTTCAGCGCGCCTGCAAACAGCGCGTATTATATGGCACAGCGATACCGCCGGATGCCCGCCTGGAATAATAAATGAATGTAAGGGCCGGAGGTTTGATTCAATAGTATCTATTTCTTTCTCTAATTCCAATACATCTTTTTTTAATATTTTAGGCATTTTCTTCGTATTGTTTTCTTCATCTGAGGCTAATATTGCAGCGCAAGCCATTAATTTATCCTGTATGTGAAATAAATTGTCGCTTGTATGCTTATCCAATTGTTGGTCGCGTAAAAAGCCTATAAAAGCGATTAATTCATCTACTGTGCCGTATGCTTCAATCCTGGGATGGTTTTTTGGCACCCTCTTTCCACCAACCAAAGAAGTTGTGCCTTTATCGCCGCTCTTTGTGTATATCTTCATTATTTGGCGCTGTTGAAAATCTAATTGCATTTATTAATTCTTTCCGTTGTCTTTAACAACCGTTACTTTTTTGTCAACAACCGTACCATTATCGTCAACATTCTTTACATTATCAACAACATTCTTTACATTGTTGGTAACAATTGTTACATTATCGTTAACAATCGTTACATTGTCATCAACAATCGTTACATTGTCGTTAACAATCGTTACATTGTCATCAACAATCGTTCCATTGTCGTTAACAATCGTTACATTGTCATCAACATTCTTTACATTGTCGTTAACAATCGTTCAATTGTTGACAAAAATGCTCCTTATGAGACTAAAAACGCTTAAACTGTGTTATTTTACCCTTATCCTGACGCTTTGGCTCCATTCGGTCTTTTCGCCCTTAGTAAGCATCTGGCGGTTCTGGAAGTAATAAAGCGTGCCGGGCGTAAGGTTAGGCACTACTGTTTTTGAACCCCTGCTGGAAGGTAAAGGCGTCCATGTTTTTTCATCAACACTCATGCGCCATTCATGAGGGCCTGTGCCTGCGCCGGTTAAATCCACGCTGCCTTCTTCAACATCGTCTTCAGCCGTATTTTGTTGTTTATTGCGGAGAGTAGATTTTTTTATACTCATGCCGGCGCTGGTGATAAGTGTTTCGGCTTTTACAGGATTTGCATCGGCAGCCGCCTGCACATCGCTGTGAAGAGAGCGAAGGTCGGCTTTTACCAATTCCATTGCAGCATTCCTGGCATCAACGCTCCCGGTTGGCGGCTTGGTATTACAGGCTGTTTCGGCAGTATCAAGGGCCGTAATATCCGTGTTGAGGGTAGTTACTTTAGCGGCAGAACCCGCAAAATTAGTATTGTTTAACATAGCCTTGTAAATGCCTTTGGCATATACAATAAAATCGGCAATTTTTACAGGAAAATTTAGAGCTACGATAATACGTTTAACGATAGTTTTTGGTTTTGTTGACATAATATATAAGTTTTTAGTTTAGTATTGTAAAAATATTGCTTTTTTTAACATTTCAAATCTTTTGTTAAAAAATTGTTAAAATTTTGTCAAGAAAATTTTAACAATATCGGGAATAATAGAACAAACAAGTTAGTTAAAAATTTATATAATTCAGTTTAGGTTTTATATGAATAACACAACCTTTAAACTAAAAAGAGGTTACCTGAATATCAGGCAGCCCCTTTAAATTGTTCAGGCCAAAGAAATATTACCTTTTAATTTCTATTAACGCTTTTTGCTGGCCGGTATCGGTAACCACTTTTACTATATATGCGCCCGGTTTAAGGTTACTAATATCGGTTTGGTTTGTACTGCCCACAAGTTTTTGCAGTTTCAGCAGGCTGCCATAAATATTGTAAATTCCAACGGTAGCTTTATCGGCCCCGGTTTCAATGGTAAGCATGCCTGTTGTGGGGTTCGGGTAAATTTTTATTTCATAACCGGTATTCTCTTCCGGCACAGCGGTTACTGATTTTTCGCCGGTACTATCCACTTCTTCCGATTTCTTGGAACTACACGCGGTTACTATGTATGCTTTCATATATGATTTAGCTGCTGCTGTAAAGCCGGGATGAAATTTAACAGATTGTGATGCCTCTACAATCAAAGTGGCATAAGGTGAAACATAAGGGGTTGTTATATTAAGAAGAGGGTTCTTTACAGGAGTACCCGAAGCTACATTTTGTGCCATTATTGTAGGAGAAGTAAAAGGCAAATACAGCCCGGAAATGGTAGCAGATGCAGCCAGGCCGCTTACACAAATGTAAATAGCAATTGGCTGGCTATAAGAAACACCACCTGAAGGGTTTGTTGCCACAATCCTATAATAATAAGTTTGACCTTGTACAGCAGAATTATCAGTAAATGTTACTGCGCCTGTACTTGTATTTACAGTAATAGTACCATTAACATTTGAATATTGTCCATTGGCCGAACTTGACACTTGAACAACATATTTGGTTGAACCGGATGTACTACTTATTGTTGGTATTGCAGGCCAGTTTAAAGATATTTGTGCCCCATTGCCCGAACTGGTAGCTGACGATGAGCCTGAGACACCTATTGTTGAAGCTATTGCTAGGCTTTTACAACTGACCCAGTTATTATTAACAGTTAAAGTGTATATATAGTAGTTGCCCGCTGTATAATTGCAATCAGTGCATGAACCTGTACCGGTTGAAGAGAATACAGTAGTTATTGTCGAAGATCCAATTTGAGTGCGGGTAATAGTAACTACATCGTTTGCATTGTCAACTATCCAGTTTAAATTAATACCATTATTTGTGCTACAATAATTCGTATTACCATAAGCAGCAGTAAAACTTGTTATTGTTGGTAAAAATGGACATGCAACAGTTGCAGTAGTGAGCCCGGGCGGGGTTTGTTGTTCGCTTGCATTAACAATGTATTGTGCATCGCCAAGTGCATAATTATAACCTGTAGTATTGTTTAAACCTATGGTATTATTGCTTTCATAATACATCAAATCGTTTTGGTTATTTACATGGCCTAAAATTAATACATGGCCAAGCTCATGCAAAAAAGCATGATAAAAATTTTTATTGGTTGTTGATGTTATTGACGTGCCGCTACCTGGTAAATCGTAATTCCATGTAGTATTTGGGTTTATTCTAATCTCAATATAAGCCGGGTTCATATGCACCCCGTCAGTACTTTTGGCCCCGGGGCCATGTAAATAAGTATCCATATCGTTGGCGGTGCTTGCAATTGAAATACAATTGCCAGAAGCTGCATCAGGTACAATATTGATATTAAGGTTGCAACCCCATGAGGCCGCTGCCATTTGAATTGCATTTACCATATTTGCCGCATTTGTGTTTTTTGTAATATCAGTAATGCTTTCATCGAGATTAAATGTTAATGATGTAGTGTTGGGCAAGTAATCATACCTTGTGCCGCTGGTAGAAGGGGTAAATTGCGTATAATTATGGTTAATAGTTAAACTATTATAAGCATCGCTTGTTATTGAACTGATGCAAACACTTACAGGCCCTGAACCCACTGTTATGGCCGGATTACTATCTTTATCGGTTCCCTGACCTGGCAAATACATTTCTATTTCAGTATTGGGCCAGCGGAAATTTGTAAGGGGACTCGTATAATCACTGACAACTTTGTCATAAACAAGCGAACCAGCGCCATCATCGCGCTTGAAAATATCACATAATTATTTGGAAACGAATAATCTGAATCGCCGGCAAAACCATTTCCCTGTATGGTGATTTTTTGCATAATTCCGGCAGAAAGATCATTGATACTGGCGCTTATTATATTCGTAATTACCGGTTTTACGGTAATAGAACATGAACCATATTTACTTTGGTCAAAAGTTGATGTGGCATAAATTGTAGCTTTTCCTGCAACTTTAGCAGTTACTTCTCCATTAGAATTTACATCTGCAATAGTAGAATCTGACGAACTCCAGGTTACTTCATAAGCACATGAAGGATCTACAGTGGCTGTAAAATCTTTAGTATCCCCGGCATTCATGGTAATTGAATCAGGGGGGCTGACAGCAACACTGTTAATTACAGTAGACGATGAAATATCGAGATAACAAATACAAGTAATAGTGGTATCTGCATCAGCATTTAATGGTCTAAAAGTTTCATCAACTCCAACAAGTGACTGTCCGGGTTGATATAATATAAATGTTTCATTTTCATTATCGGCTTGATCATCAAATTGTATAACATCCCAATTGCTTAAACGCCACGAAAATGTCATAGGATAACTTTCATCCCTTCCATCAGGAAGCCACCAGGAAGCTTCTAATTTTATTTTATCGCTATTGCTGTTATTGCAATCATACGTAACATAAATAATTGCACCATCTTCATAAGTAGTATCATTGTAATAAATATAAGCTACATCACTTAAATCCTTTAGTTTTGAAGTTGTCGCAGTTTTAGCTTTTAAAGCCGGGGCCATAATTGTATGGCCGGTTTTAGTTTTTGCCGCAGTAATTATTGCGCTATCTGCACCAGGTTTATTCAGGGTTGGTTGCTGTTTTTTTTTTAACATTTCCATCATTTTGTCATGATGAAAAGAATCTATCTGGGCTTTTGTTAATCTCGGTGGGGGGCCTGGGTCTATAAACCCTGTATCTTCTTTGGTAATAGCTGATTTATCGATATTGGGCAATTTGCTTATAATCCTGTAAATTTCCCTTTTTGATTTAACCAACTTATCAAACATCCTCAATTCTGTAGGACTTGTAAGACATTCAACATAATCATTGGCTAATGTAAGTATTTTTTTGTTGTCAACGGGGTATATATTATACCTGGGGTCATAAGGATATTCATCCGCAGGTTTTACAGAAAAAAATATTATCAGAATCTCCAGCATATATTATCATGCTTTCCCTTTTAATAGGGACGTTAATAACATCTGAAGACCTAGCTGTAGGCCCGTATACTATTTCGATAGTACCTGGCTTTAAATTTCCCCTGAAAACCCTGGTAATTTTAACAATGTTTGAAATAATACAATTTGCTTGAGCAATATTTTCTCCTCGTGGATAACGTTCCATTTTTTGTATAGTACCCTCGAATACAAATTCGGCATTGTTTTTCACGTTTTCAATTTGCTCCTGTATAAATGCTTCCCTTACTTTCGGGTCATGGGAATGAAACCTGGGGTCTTTGTAACTTTGCCCACTTATATATAAATGTAGCAGCAGTATAAAACAACATATTATAATTTTTTTCATTTTGTTAAATTTTATATTTTTTTTCATTTTAAAAATGTTTATACTATAAAATTTGTACGTAATATTGCATCATTTCCTGTTGCCGGAACAGGTAAAACAGTAGGGTCTATCAGTGTTGGCCGCTGTTTTTTTTAACCTCCATATTTTTTTCATGATGTAAAGAGTCTATCTGGGCTTTTGTTAATCTCGGAGGGGGCCCGGGTCTCACAAACCCTGTATCTTCCCTGGTAATAACTGATTTATCAATATTGGGCAATTTTAATATATTCCTGTAAATTTCCCTTTTTGATTGAATCCGCTTTCAAACATCCTGCCCTCTGAAGGACTTATTATAACATTCAATATAACCATTGGCTACTGTAAGTATTTTTTTGTTGTCAACAGGGTCAATATTATACCTGGGGTCATAAGGATATTCATCCGCAGCATCTCTACAGAAAAATATAAAAACAGAATCTCCATTATTTTCCTGCTTTCCCTTTTATTAGTGACTTAATAACATCTGAAGACCTAGCCGAAGGCCCACTTATAATTTCTACAGTACCCGGCTTTAAATTTCCCCTGTTCATCAGGAGCCGCGCAAAGGCAATGCGCATCTTCTCGCCGCCGCTCAGTATGCCGACAGTCTTCTCAATGGCGTCGCCAGAAAAGAGGAAACTTCCAAGCAAATTGCGAATACTTTGCTCTGTTGTGCCGGACGCCGCGGCCCTCAGCGTCTCCAGCAGCGTTTTCGAAGGATCCATGGTCTCGCTGAAATCCTGAGCCTGGTAGCCGGGTACGACTTTGTGACCCACGACACGGCGGCCCTCGCTCGGCTGCAGTTGGTTTGGTGATGATACAAACCCGGCGACCACGACGGTTAGGGAGTCGCCGTGCGTGCCACTATCGTCGAAATATGCGGTCAAAGCAGCCACATGAACCCTTTTACAATCCTCTCTATGGGAGGGGATATGCTCCAGACGACCAACCTCTAATTGACTTTTCGCACACAAACCCCTACCCTTCTCTCTATCAGAGATGGGTAGAGCTATGGCCAATCACTCGACTGCTTCCGCCAAGAATGAGACGGGTGATTTCCAACCGATTCAAAAATTTGACCCGGAATTTTCTGTCAGTCCCGCATTCAGAACTCAAAGCCCCGATTGGATGCCCAGAAGGAAGCGAAGCCGATCGCTCAATCCGCTTCCCGCGTTTCTGTCTCCCCCTCGCAATTTGGAGCAGGCCTAGAACGCCGTTTCTCCCACCTTGCCAGTCAGTTCTGCATAAGTAAGGCGCTTGCCCACTATCTTACGATATCACACAGCATGAACCTGTCCGCGTCATTCAGCGGATTGTCTTTCATCGTCGCGGTTATTGTCGCGGAATACTTGCTGATCCGGCTCAGCGCCGCGGGGTTGGGTAACGGCTATTTCCTTCACATAGGTTCCCTTCAATCCACGCTTGAGCAGGCACCAGAAGTTTTCGATGCCGTTTGTGTGGATGTGCCCCCGCACGAGCCATCGGCTCGAAGAGGTCGTCGACCTCTGCCACACCTACACGGTGCTGCGGGACGGCCGCGCGGTCGCGGAAGGACGGATCGCCCGCGCGACGCCCGAAACGCTCGCCCGGCTGATGGTCGGCCGCAAGATCGAGCCCGCCGCCGCGTCCGCCGCCGCGGCCGCGGGTCGCGACGTGCTCGTCGCGAGCGGCCTCACCGGCCGCCTCCGACGCGCCGGGGGCGGTCGCGCGACGTTTCGTTTTCCCTGCGCGCCGGCGAAATCGTCGGCCTTGCCGGCATCGTCGGCGGCCGGCCGCACCGAAATCGCACGGATGATTTTCGGCCTCGAGCCGATCGGCGCCGGCGCGTTGCGGCTCGAAAGCCAGCCCTACCGTCCGCGCTCCCCCGCCGATGCGATCGCGCGCCGCGTCGCGCTCGTGCCGGAGGATCGCCAGCGGCTCGGCGTGCTTCCCGACCTCAGCGTCGCCGAGAACTTCGCCATTCCGAACTCAGACGCCGACCGCTTCGGCGGCGCGCTCGACCGGCGGCGCGAGCGGCTTCGGCTCGAGGCTTTCGCCTCCGCCCTCGACTTGCGGACCCCGGGTCTCGACGCGGCCATCCCGACCCTTTCCGGCGGCAATCAGCAGAAGGTCGTGCTGGCCCGCTGGCTCGCGCTCGCTCCGTCGCTGCTGATCGTCGACGAGCCGACCCGCGGCGTCGACATCGCCGCCAAGGCGGACGTGCACGCGCTGCTTGCGCGACCTCGCCGCCGAGGGCGTCGCCATCCTGCTGATCTCCTCCGATCTGCCCGAAATCCTCGCGCTCAGTGACCGCATCCTCACCCTGCGCGCCGGACGTCTGACCGGCGAACGCCTCGCCGCCGAGGCGAGCGAAGAGACGCTGATGCATCTGATGACCGGCGAACACGCTCCCAACGGGAACCCTTCCCCATGACCTCGACCGTCGCCCCGACCCGCGCCGATCGACGCCGATCCCTTTTGCCGCGATCCTGGCGCGCCTCGCGCCGGCGATCTTCCTCGTCCTGCTGATGATCCTGTTCACCTCGCTCGCGCCGAGCTTCCTGTCCTCGCTCAACCTGTTCAACGTGCTGCGGCAGGTGTCGATCTACGGCATCCTCGCCGTTGGCATGACCTTCGTCATCCTCACGCGCGGCATCGATCTGTCCGTCGGCGCGCTGGCGGCGCTCGCCGGCATCGTGGCGGCGGTCGTCGCCAAGGGCGACGTCGACACGCGTTTCGCGCTGCCGTTCTTTCCCGACGGCCTCTCCTGGCCGTTCGCGGCGCTGGCGGCCATCCTGGTCGGCGGGCTCGGCGGCCTGATCCAGGGCCTCATCGTGTCGCGCCTGTCGGTGCCGTCGTTCGTCGTCACGCTCGGCGGCATGACCGTGTTTCGCGGCCTGACGCTGATCGTCGGCAACGGAGGGCCGATCGCGGGCTTCGACCCGAATTTCGGCTGGTGGGGCCGAGGTCTGATCGGACCCGTGCCGGTTCCCGTGATCGTGTTCGGCGTCGTCGCGGCGATCGCCGCGGTCGTGCTGAGCCGCACGCGCTACGGCCGTTCGGTCTACGCGGTCGGCTCGAATCGCAGGCCGCGCGCCTGTGCGGGATCGACACCACGGCGATCAGACCAGCGTCTACGCCTTGACCGGGCTCGCCGCCGGGGCTCGGCGGCTTCCTTCTGGCTTCGCGCCTCAACTCGGCCGAGGCGGTCGCCGGCTCGCAGTATGAGTTGACCGTCATCGCTGCGGTCGTGATCGGCGGCACCAGCCTCTATGCCGCCATGTACTTGACTGGTACCGTGTTGCCGC
>CAWEFA010000086.1:0-19362 GCA_963808135.1 uncultured Bacteroidota bacterium | reverse complement strand
TCCCCGTTGACGACGTTACCGATCAGTTTATTAAAGAATTGAAGGAAAATGTTGAAACAAAAGACGGCAAAGCTTTGTTAAAGTTCATTGTTTACGATGCATCCGAAAATATTAAGGTAGATATGGTTTCACGTTTAACAAAAATAAAACTATCGAATAATTTTCTTAATTTTATAAAAACCAAACCTGAAATTGAAATGATTTTGAATTAATTTATAAAAATAGAAATATGGCAATAGAAGTAAATGAAGCAAATTTCAATGAAATTGTATTAAAATCAGACAAACCTGTATTGGTTGATTTTTAGGCCGAATGGTGCGGGCCTTGCCGTTTAATGACGCCCATTGTTGAGGAAATGAGCCAGGAATATGCCGGTAAAGCGGTTGTCGCCAAGGTTGACGTTGACAGCAACAATGCAATTACAGCCCAGTTTGGCATCAGGAATATTCCTACAATTTTATTTTTCAAGAACGGCCAGGTAGCCGACAAGCAAGTTGGCGCAGTTGCGAAAAGCGCTGTTGTAAACAAGCTCAATACATTGTTGTAAAAGTTGGAAAATATTTTATAGCCTTACCTTTTCAGGATTTTTGGAAACATATTCCTTCCAGTTTCTTATTTTACCTTTTCCGGTTGAACCGGTATTGAACTGGAAACAATGACAAACTGCAGCAGCAAGGCCGTCGGTGGCATCGAGGTTTTTGGGGATTTCATCGAATTTTAAAATCTGTTGAAGGATAAAAGCTACTTGTTCTTTTGATGCATTGCCCTGCCCTGTAATCGCCATTTTTATTTTACGCGGCGCATATTCAAAAACACTTAAATTCCTGTAAAGCGCCGCCGCCATTGCGGAACCTTGTGCACGCCCTAATTTGAGCATCGACTGGACATTCTTGCCATAGAAAGGCGATTCTATGGCCAATTCCGTAACTTTATAATCGTCAATGAGCGATAAAGTGCGTTCGAATATTTTCTGGAGCTTTTCATAATGGTCGTTTAATTTTGCAAGCTTCATTACCCCGATAGCCAATAAAACCGGTTTTTTATTTTCAGCATTTATTACGCCATAACCTGTTATTGTTGTACCCGGATCAATTCCTAATATAATTCTCATTCAGGAAATTTTTTGTTAATATGCACATGCCCCAAGCTCCTTTTGCCACTCCTTCCAGTGATGGTTAAAAGGAACATAATAAGCTTTCCGCGATGCTGCAAAATTGCCATGTACGATATAATATATTGCCTGCCCGAGGCAAGCTTCGTTTCTGTCGCCAAAATCGTGGCAAATATCATCGATAGATTCTTGATCTACCGGAAGGCCTGCAAAGTAATCGCCATATTCAACTTTGTTCGTTAGCTTAAATGTTATCGGCGCAATTACGTAATTATCTGGAACAATTGACCAAAGATTCATGCCTACAGGTTTGCCATCGGTACGCGAGCCAATAAGCTTAATATCCATGTAAGGTTTTAGCCCGTTAATAAGGGCTTCGCTGGCCGATGCAGTTTGACCGGTTGTAATAACAAACAGGCGCGTTAAATTAACTGAACTGCTATTACTTATGATATTATATGTTTGATTATTTGCAGAATGTTTATTATTATATGTGAGGGTTATAAAAGGTTTGTTATTTGCAATGTCGCCGCCAATTATGCCGGCAAAATAGTTTGCGATGTTCAAATCGCCGCCCCCGTTATAACGTAAATCGAGGATTAAATCGGTTATCCCGGCGCTTTTAAAATAATCAAAAGCATTATTTAATTCAGTTTCTGCATTTGCCAGAAAGCCATAAAATACAAGATATCCGACAATTTTTCCATTAATATTCAAAGTATCGCTGTAAAGTACCATGTTTTCAACTACTGTTCCTTTGGTAAAAGTTTGTGATGTGTCGCTGCCATCGGGCTTTTTGAAAAGAAAAGTGTTTTGCCTACCGGCTTCACTCGGGCCTAAAAGACTTAAAGCATTTGAAGTATCAGGTTTAACGCCATTTATTTTTTCAACTATCCATCCCCTTCGCACGCCAAATTTGTAGAGATCGGAATTTTTAAAAACAAAAGCTATCCTGAAATTATGGGCTGAATCGAAACTGAAAGAAAATCCGTGCCCAGCCATTGTTCCGCTTATAAATAAATCATTATATTGTTGTGCTGTAATAATAAAGCTCCAACGATCTTTTAGTTTATATACAATTGAATTCAGAAAATTCTGTGGGTTTAAATATGAATGAAAATTTACATTTGTAGGAATCGAATCGTACCATAAATAATAATCCTGCAATAGGCTGTAAATTGCTTTATGTAAATTGTATGAGGTTGTATCGGAAGCATAAATTTGGGGAAGTGAATTTTCGGGATTTGTAATGTCTTTGATGCAATATGTTAATAAAAACAAACAGCCAACAAAAAAAGCCATCAATATTTTCCGGGTCTTTGTTTTCATATTTTAAACCATTTTAATTTTTATCGGCAGCGTATTTTATGCCGCAAATATTTCTTATTTTATCAAGAAGCCTGATTAAGCTGATGCTAAAATCGAGAGGCATTAAAGAACTTTCTTTCTCTCCGTTCAATAAACATTTGGTTACTTCAACAGCTTCGTAATTGTATCCATTGCTGACAGAATCAAAATCAATTGTTTTTTCTTTACCATCGTTTGTTATCAAAGTCAGAGGGTTTGGCATAAACCACATACGGTTTAACCTGATATATCCTTTTGTGCCATAAATGTGGGTTTCAGTAACCATATCGGCCATAAATGTACAGCAAAATGAAGCCAACTTTCCATGAGGATATTTAAAAATAACAGAAAGGTTTTCATCGACCCCCGTAGCGCCAATTGCAGCTTCAGCTTTAATATCTGTCGGTTCGCCTAAAAGAAGCAATGAAAGAAAAGCCGGGTAAATGCCAATATCGAGCAGGCAGCCACCGCCCAGCTCATGATTAAATAATCTTTTGTTCGGATCATAAGGCGCTTTAAACCCGAAGTCCGATTTCAAGTGCACAACTTCGCCAATAGCGCCTGATTCGATTAACTCTTTTGTTTTTATAATTGTGGGCAAAAAGCGCGACCATAAAGCCTCCATAAGAAAAATATTTTTTTCACGCGCTTTCGATATCATTTTTAAAACTTCCTTTTCGTTTATAGCAAAAGGTTTCTCGCATAAAACGGCTTTCCCGTTTTCAAGGCACATCAGGGTATTTTCGCAATGGAAAACGTGGGGCGTAGCAATATAAATAACATCTATCTCCGGATCGGCAGCCAATTCGCTATAGGAGCCATAAGCCTTGCCAATATTATATTTCGAAGCAAATTCAACAGCCCTTTCTTTGGATCGCGAGCCTACTGCTATTAATTCAGAACCGGGAACAGCCTTTAACCCTTCACAAAATTTATCTGCTATCCCACCGGGGCCTATAATTCCCCATTTAATTGTTTTTTCCATGAAATTAATTTTTCGGTTTATAATCTATTATCAATTTTAGGAATTCTAATCGTTATCAAAATGCCTGAAAAATAAAGGAAAGCTATGAAAATAATGAATTGAAAAATTTCAGAAAATTCAATTCTCAAAAATTAAATATCTGCCAAAATCGTTTTATTGCCTTTAACATGGTCTCCTAATTTTACTCTTATTTTAGAATTTAAAGGAAGCAGAACGTCAACGCGAGAACCGAACTTAATAAATCCCAAATCCTGTCCCTGTTGAAATGTATTTCCTTCCTTCGCATAACAAACAACTCGCCGTGCAACTGCTCCGGCTATTTGACGCAAAAGTACTTCTTTGCCATTTACAGTTTGCAAAACCACTGATGTATGCTCATTATCCACTGATGACTTCGGATGCCATGCAACCAGGTAATTTCCCGGATGATATTTATAATACTTAACTTTTCCGCTCACAGGCACCCGGTTTACATGCACGTTGAGCGGCGACATAAAAATAGAAATTTGCATACATGGCTCTTTAAAATACTCCTCTTCAACTGTTTGATTTGCAAAAACAATTTTCCCATCTGCCGGTGCATAAATAATATTATCGTCAGGAATTACAGTCCTTTCAGGGTTCCTGAAGAAATAAAGCACAGTAATAAAAAGTAAAATGCTAAGTATATTAATAAAAGTAAAAATCACTTCGTTAAGTGAAAGGAAGTAAAGAACACCGTTTATAATTATCAGGTAAATAAGAACGTTTTTTATAATTTGCCGCCCTTCTCTGTGCAATAACATATGCTCTTTTCTAAATTTGCTGATATTGGTTTTGACTTCATACACATAACTGAAATTTTTCCTTAAGTTTTGAAAAATGAAATTATTCATAGAAAAAATAAGTGTTTTAGAACATTAATTTATTTTTATTTAAATAATTGTAACTATTCAGGTTATTTAGACTGAAGGCTGAAGGCATTTAGGGCACATCCTTCAACTATATTCGAAGGGACAAAAACTACTGGCCTTCTCATTTGCGAAGTTAATCCATATATTTCATCTTTAGGAAAATCATTGGTTATCTTATAACTTAAAACTGCCATTTCATTGGCAAGTTCAAATGCTCTGAATTTAGTATGATCTCGCATATTTTTCTCCTATAGTCTGTTAGTCTATAGTCTATCTATCTGAATAGTTACAAATAATTGTTTTCTGAATTTTTTAAATAAAAAGCAAATATAAATAAATTGCAGGCACAGCTAAAAATAAAGCATCAAAACGATCGAGAATACCTCCATGACCGGGAAGCAATGAACCCGAATCCTTTATTTCATAACTGCGTTTAAGCATGCTTTCGGTAAGATCGCCGAATGTGCCGAAAATTGCAATTAAACTTCCATAAATCAGCCATTGGCTTAATTTTAAATCTTTATAAAAAATAGATAATAAATATGCCGCCAAAATGCAAAAAATGAAACCCCCAATTGCGCCTTCCCATGATTTTTTAGGTGAAATACGCTCGAATAATTTTTTCTTGCCAAAAGCCATACCAACCAAATATGCCGTTGTGTCGTAAGTCCAGATAAGAATAAAATATCCAAGTATCAGGTTAGGATTGTAGTAATTTATATTGCCCCGAAAGCCAATATGCCAAAAAAGAGAAAACGGAATGGCAATATAAATAATCCCTAAAATTGTTATTGCAATATTTTCTATTGGAAATGCTGCTTTACGATATAGCTCAGCTATAAAAAGGTATAAAATTATCGGGATTATAATAGCTAACATTTGAGGCCTGAGAAACCCGATGGCAATAAAATAATTTAAAATAAAAACCAATGCGCCAAGAATAATACCGGCAATTTTTTGAGGATTTTTTCCGGCTCTTTCGAAAATTTTATAAAACTCATATAATCCGGCAATAATAATGGCGAGAGAAATAAGCATGAAAGTGAACCTGTTGATAAGTATGCCTGCCAGTATTATCAATATTATTCCTAACCCTGTTAAGGTTCGTAATACGAGGTTCTTCACAAATTTGCAGATTTGACTATTTTAATTGACTTTTCTTCATCATCTTTTTTTACATAAACTTCCGTTGCGCCAAAAGACGAATAAGAACTGTCTTTTTTATTCATAATAACGCCTTTTATGCCATTTTCGTCTAAAAGTTCTAAAATAATATCTGCCTGGTATGGTTTATCGGTTGAGAATATCATTTGCCAATCTTCTTCCATAAAAGTGATAATTAAATTAATTATTGAATGGAAAATGCAAACAAATTAAAATACAAACTTTTTGAATTCATTCAGGGAACTATGCTTCCTTCTCTGTTTTCTTATTGTTTATATTTGTCTTTTTTTCATTTTTTATCAGCAATTGCTGTTCTTCAGGGATGCCTCCTTTTCTGGGGCCAAAAATTATTTCAAGGTCTTCGCCAAATATTACTTCCTTTTCAAGGAGCAATTCGGCTAATTTGTTAAGCCCTTCCCTATTTTCGATCAATATTTTTTTTGCCCTTTCAAATTGTTCCTCAACAATTTTCGAAGCTTCTTTGTCGATTGTTTCAGCTGTTTTTTCGCTGTAAGGTTTGCCGAGTGAAAATTCGCTTTGGCCTGTAGAGTCGTAGAAACTTATATTTCCAACTTTGCTGCTCATTCCAAAATAAGCCACCATAGCATACGATTGTTTGGTAACCCTTTCCAAGTCGTTAAGCGCGCCGGTAGAAACTTTTCCAAAAACAATATCTTCTGAAGCCCTGCCGCCTAAAGCAGCGCACATTTCATCGAGAAGCTGTTCGCGGGTTGTTATCTGCCTTTCTTCGGGCAAATACCAGGCAGCGCCCAATGCGCGGCCGCGCGGGATTATTGTAACTTTTACAAGCGGGTTTGCATGTTCGAGCAACCAACTTGCCGTTGCATGGCCGGCTTCATGATAAGCAATTGTTTTCTTTTCTAATTGCGAAATTATTTTATTCCTCTTTTCAAGTCCGCCGATGATACGATCGATGGCATCGAGAAAATCCTGCTTTTCGACCGCAGTTTTATCTTTACGCGCCGCAACTAAGGCTGATTCATTACAAACATTGGCAATATCGGCGCCTGAAAAACCCGGCGTTTGCTTTGCAAAAAATTCGAAATCAATATCATTCCCTAGTTTCAAAGGTTTCGTATGTACTTTAAAAATCTCCAAACGTTCATGCAAATCGGGCAACTCAACATGTATCTGCCTGTCGAAACGGCCGGCACGCATTAAAGCACGATCAAGTATATCGGCACGGTTGGTAGCGGCAACTATTATCACGCCTGTATTAGGGGCAAAACCATCCATTTCAGTAAGCAACTGGTTAAGGGTATTTTCGCGTTCGTCGTTGGCAGCCCATCCCGGGCCGCGTCCCCTTGCCCTGCCCACAGCGTCAATTTCATCGATAAAAACTATGCAGGGCGCTTTTTCTTTGGCTTGTTTAAAAAGGTCGCGTACCCTCGAAGCTCCAACGCCAACAAACATTTCAACAAAATCGGAACCGGATAATGAAAAAAACGGCACATTGGCTTCACCGGCAACAGCTTTTGCCAAAAGGGTTTTGCCGGTTCCCGGAGGGCCAACCAACAAAGCCCCGCGGGGAATTTTACCTCCAAGTTCGGTATATTTATTAGGATTCATGAGAAAATCAACAATTTCTTTAAGCTCCATTTTAGCTTCTTCAAGACCTGCAACATCGTTAAAATTAATTTTTACGCTGGCTTCCCTGTCAAATATTTTTGCTTTTGACTTGCCCACATTAAAAATATTTGCGCCTCCCATTCCTCCTCCTGCACCACCTGCCATACGGCGGTAAAAATACGCCCAAATAGCTATTAGTATTATTATGGGCAACAAATAACTAAGAATATCCAGTAAGTAATTTTTCTCAACTTTATAGGTTATGTAAACAAACTCATTGCCCTGTAATTCTTTCTGGGCGTTGTCAACATCTTCTTTAAAAGTATTTACATCTCCGATTTGAAGCTCAAAATGCGGCCCGTTTTTAGGCACATGGGTAAATCCTTTTTCTAACAAGGTTTTATATTTACTTAACCTGTCAGGTTTAATGTAAACTTTTGCAATTTCTTTGTTCACAACATCAAGCTTATCAACATCACCGGCAGAAAGCATTTGTTTCAGGTCCTTCATAAAAATTTCCTGCGGGCTTTGGCCAACCTGGAAAAACTGGATAGCTATAAAAGCAACTGCAATAATGCCATATATCCAATATGCATTAAATTTTGGTTTGGGTGTTCCCCCTGTGTCGCCCGTGAATAAACCATCAGGTTTTTTACTATTCACGTTTTTATCATCTTTTTTGGATGTATTTTTATCGTCCTTTTTCTTGATTGTTTTCTGATCTAATCCCATAATTATTCATGTATAAATTCTAATTTGCCATCACACCATAAATCTTCCAATTTATAAAACGCCCTGTATTCCTTTTGAAAAACATGGACAATAACATTGAAAAAGTCCAAAAGTATCCATTGCGAATTTTCCCTGCCCTCGATGTGATGGGCATTTATGTTTGATTTTAAATATGTTTGTCTTTCAATATTATCAGCTAAAGCATTAACGTGGGTATTTGATTCGGCCTCGCAAATAATAAAATAATCGCAAATTGAATTTTTAAGTTTCCTAAGGTCTATTTTCAATATTTCCCTGCCTTTTTTTTCTTTAATAGCTTCAATTATTATATCTACAAGTAAGTCATCCGTTGCCAAAACTTTCTTTTTCCCCATTTATAAAATTTACCGCAAAGTTAGCCAATTTTTTAATAAGGTAATTTCCTGAATTATTATAAATGCTTAAACAATATCCTTATTGATAATGTAAAATTTCAAATTTTTCAATAATGAATATTATTTTCTTTCCTAAATACACCTTTCAATGAAATTTAATTTTTGTTGATAAATATTTTTTAATCAAAACATTTATCCTATACTCATGAAAACATTTATACAATTGGATTTACTCATAAATTGAACATTTTCTAAAATTTATGAAAATACATTTTTCATATTAACTTTGCCTACGTTTATTAATCATATAAAATATTTCAAATTTGAATACTTTCGCAGCTTAATACAATTTTTGGTTTTTTTAATTGTTCACTTGACCCCATCATAAATATTAGTTATTATTGTAAGTTGAAAAATTTAAATTATATTTCAGTGTTGAACCCTAAAACGAGAAAGTTGAAATATTATAATTATAGAAAAATTAATTTAGGCAATTATTTATTTTAAAATAAAAAAGATTAAAAAATTAATAAATGGCAAGAATTATAGCAATAGCTAACCAAAAGGGAGGCGTAGGCAAAACTACAACAGCCATAAACCTTGCAGCCAGCCTGGCCGTATTAGAAAAGAAAACCTTATTAATTGATGCTGATCCGCAGGCCAATGCAACTTCAGGAAGTGGTTTTGACACCCGAAGCATTAAAACCAGCATTTATGAATGCCTGATTGAAGAATATGACCCGAATGCAATTATCCTGAACAGCGAAATTAAAGGCCTCGACCTTATTCCGTCACACATTGACCTTGTTGGCGCTGAGATTGAAATGCTGAACTTTCCGGATAGGGAAAAAACTCTGAAAAAAGTGATTTCAAAAATTACAAATAATTACGACTATATATTAATCGATTGTTCTCCTTCGCTTGGTTTGATTACGGTTAATGCTTTATCGGCATCCGATTCAGTTATGATCCCGGTACAATGCGAATACTTTGCGCTGGAAGGGATAGGCAAATTGCTTTCTACCATAAAAATTATACAAAGCCGGCTTAATACCGAACTTGAAATCGAAGGGTTTCTTCTTACTATGTACGATCCGCGCCTCAGGTTGTCGAACCAGGTTGTTGACGAAGTTAAAAAACATTTTCAGCAAATGGTTTTTGAAACTATTGTGCAACGAAATATAAAATTAAGCGAATCGCCGAGTTTTGGAAAGCCTTGCATTTTGTACGATGCCGAATCAAAAGGCACATTAAATTACCTGAATTTAGCGCGGGAATTAATACAGAAAAATGAAGCCAATAAAATAAAAAATACATAAAAACTGAAATTAAAAACAGGTTAAATAAAATATATGACCGTCAGAAAAAATGCATTGGGAAGGGGTTTAGGGGCATTAATTGAAGAAGCTAACGTTGACAGAGAGATTGTTCAGGCAGTTGAGGCAAGTAACGAAATTGCACTGTCTTTAATAGATGTCAATCCTTTTCAACCCCGCCAGAACTTCGATGAAGAAGAACTCAATGAACTCGCTGTTTCGATGAAGCATTTAGGCGTAGTTCAGCCCATAACACTTCGAAAGCTTGATAATGGACGCTACCAGCTTATAGCAGGAGAACGCAGGATTAGAGCTGCAAAAATTGCCGGTCTTGAAAAAATTCCTGCATTTATCCGAAGCGCCGATGACCAGGGAATGCTTGAACTTGCATTAGTTGAAAATATCCACCGAACCGACCTGAACGCAATTGAAATTGCAGTATCTTATCAAAGGCTTATTGACGAATGCAATTTAACCCAGGAAAGTCTTAGCGACCGGGTAGGCAAAAAACGTTCCACCATTGCAAACTATCTCAGGTTGCTAAAATTACCAGCTGAAATTCAGTTAGGCATAAGGGAAGAAAAAATTTCCATGGGACATGCCAAAGCCCTTATTTCAATTGATAATACTGATAAACAGATTGAAGTTTTTGAGCAGGCAATAAACGATAACTTGTCGGTACGTGAAGTTGAAGATAAAGTACGTTCATTAAATGAACCGGAGCAAATAACTTCTGAAAACATTAAACAGAAAAAAACCGACAAACCGGAAAAAAACAAAGATTATGAAGACCTCCGTTTACATTTGAGCAAGCATTTCAATAGTCCCGTTGAATTTAAAAGAAGCTCTTCAGGTTCGGGCAAAATTGTTATATCTTTTAAAACTGACGATGACCTTGAGCGGATTATTTCCGTACTCGACAGAATATCGAATTTGTAAAATCGTTTAATAATTAAAACAGGATACAAATAAATTTTTGTTTAGCTAAAGGTAAGTCCCATTTGGAAAATTGTTCGAATATTTATTTTATTATGTTTCAAGGTGAGTGATTTACAACAAAATATTTTTATACAAAACCAGGGTTATATTAAAATCTTTTTTAAACTTATTTTAAAAAAAATAAATTTCACTGTGTCTTCATGCCCATTTTTTTACAAAACTTTCATTTTACTTTTCATTGCCTTTTTTTTTCATCCCATAAACGAGAATGTCTGTTACGCGCAAAAACCCGACAGTATCCAAAATCAAGATACTTTGATTATACCAATTCATTCGCCGCGCAAGGCTTCGATGTATTCAGCCGTTCTTCCCGGTCTTGGCCAGATTTATAATAAAAAATACTGGAAAGTACCTCTTATTTATATTGGCTTTGGTATAATAATTTATGCATTCAAATATGATCAGAGCCAATATGCTTTATATCGGGCATCATATATCTATAGTGCAGCCGGGGATCCCAATCCTCCTAAAGGATTAAAATCTTTAAAATTAGGCCAACAATGGACAACCGAGAATCTTAGGTCATATGCTGATTTTTTTGAAAATTACCGCGATTTAAGCATTCTTTGCTTTGCAGGTTTATATGTATTAAATATAATTGATGCAACAGTAGATGCTTATTTGTTTGATTACGACGTAAGTCAGAATTTAACGTTAAATTTGAAACCGGTTATTATAAATACGCCAAATTCGCATAATTTTGGGCTGTCGTGTTCTTTAAGATTTTAATGATGTTAAAATATTTTTCCCTTAATTTGCCAAAATAAAGAAACAGGTAAATGAATTATCGGAAATTTCATTTTATTGTTGATTTTTCCCTGAACCGTGAATCGAAATAAAGCTTTAATAAAATAAAACATGAATTTGAAAAATATACCATCAAATAAAAAGAAATATCTCAGAACAAATATCCAATCTATAATTTTTATACTGTTTGGAATATTTCTAATTCAGCCCTATTTATATTGCCACCAAAACGAAGATAGCGCCGTTGTAAATGATGTTGAACAAATAAAACCTGTATTCGAGGACAATCTCGATAGTCTTTTAAATTTATGGTATGTTCAAAACAGCCCTGCAAAAGAAGACCTGGTAAACGATTCTTCAATGATAGATTCAACGTACACCAAAATCCCCGACTCGGTATATTTCAACCGTCTTTCAAGAATTCCAAGTGTTTTCAGACTAACTTATAACCCTATAGTTCGAAAATATATTGAAATGTATGACATACAAAAAAAAGATTTGGTTGAGATTATGCTTGGCCTTTCTGATTATTATTTTCCAATTTTTGACGATATATTCGATTATTATGGCGTTCCAAATGAATTAAAATATATGTCGGTTATCGAATCCGCTTTAAACCCACGGGCGCGCTCGCGGACAAGGGCTATTGGCTTATGGCAGTTTATGTATGGAACAGGGAAACGCTATGGCTTAACCATAAACAGCTTGGTTGATGAACGTCGCGACCCGATTAAAGCTACCCATGCCGCAGCAAGGTTTTCAAAAGATTTATACCAGATTTTCGGCGATTGGCAATTGGTTGTTGCAGCTTATAATTGCGGCCCGTTTAATGTTAGCAAGGCCATCCGGCGCGCAGGCGGGAAAAAAGACTTCTGGGATATTTACCGTTACCTTCCACGTGAAACACGCGGCCATGTTCCGGCTTTTATAGCTTCAGTATATGTTATGAATTATTACAAGGAACATAACCTTATCCCCAAGCCCATTTCAATGCCATTGCACACGGATACATTAATGATCCGAAAAGAACTTCATTTAATGCAGGTTGCAGAAATGCTTAAAATACCCGTTGCACAATTAAGGGATTTGAACCCCGAATATCTTTATGATATTGTTCCCGCTAAAGCAGGTTTGGAATATCCTCTTATTTTGCCAATTGATTATGTTGCAAAATTTATCGATAAGCAGGATTCAATATTCGCTTATAAAGATTCCGTTTACTTTAACCAAAAGGAATTGCTGAAATCGCCAAACTATACATTTTATAAAAACGGCAGGATTAAACCTTCCGGAAATTATTCGGTAGTTTACTACTCTGTAAAAACCGGCGATAATATTGGTTTTATTTCCGATTGGTTCGATTGCAGGATCAATGATATTATGGACTGGAACGATTTATATTTAAGCAGGATAAGGGCTGGTATGAAACTGGCTATTTATGTGCCCCGCAAATCGGCATCGTATTACCAGCAGATTAACAACATGTCTTTTGATGAGAAGCAGAAAATAAAAGGGAAAGGCGCTGCATTAAATACAAAACAAGAAACTAAACCCGCTTCTAAAAATATCGCTAAATCGGAAAACTTCATATATTATATAGTAAAATACGGCGATACGCTTTGGGATATTGCCAAGCTTTATCCAGGTATTACGGGAGAAGATATATGCCGCTGGAACAACCTTAATGAAAACACAATGATATTGCCGGGACAAAAAATTAAAATAAAGGTAATGTAACCTTATCTTTTATTATTTAATCATTCACCTTAAACTTATTGCTTCGATATAACCTTAAATAATTGTAGCAAATTTTCACAACAGAATTATTAAAATTGACAACTAACATTAAAGGTAAAGAAAGTTCGAAACAATATTTCGATAAGTTATCTTTTGAAAGACTACGATGGAAGAAAAAAAACAGATACTACCATCGTATGTTGGAAAAATATTTTAGTTTCTTTATTCCGCAAAATAGCAAAGTTATTGAAATCGGATGTGGAACCGGTGAACTGCTGGATCAGGTGAAGCCATCTTATGGCGTAGGCATTGATTTTTCTGAAAACATGCTTCAAATAGCCAAACAAAAATTTCCTCAGTACGCCTTTCTATTAAACGATGCAGAAAACCTTACTATTGATGAAAAATTTGATTATGTAATTATTTCCGATTTACTCACTTCCCTTTGGGACGTTCAGAAATCATTTAATGAATTAAAAAAAGTATGTCAGAAAAATACAAAAATTATTATATCCTCTTATAATAACCTGTGGGAACCAATATTAAAACTTGCTGAATTTTTTGGCCTTAAATCAAAACAACCCATTCAAAATTGGCTAACCATTAGTGATATTAGTAATTTATTACAACTCGAAGGATTTGAAGTTATTAAAAAAGAATATAAAATACTGCTGCCGAAAAATATTCCAATTTTTAGCTTTATATTTAATAAAATACTTGCCAATTTGCCATTTATAAACAAATTATGCCTCGTTCATTTTATTATCGCCAGACCTTTAGAAACAGATAATAATGATTATTCAGTCTCTATAATTATACCTGCCAGAAATGAAAAAGGCAATATTGAAAATGCAATTTTACGAACTCCTTCTTTTGGGAAATCAATGGAATATATTTTTGTTGAAGGAAATTCACAAGATAATACCTGGGAAGAAATCTTAAGGGTTAAAGAAAAATATAAGGATTTAAATATCATAGCCATCAAGCAAAGCGGAAAAGGAAAAGGGAATGCTGTGCGCGAAGGTTTTAATATTGCCACCGGAGATATTTTAATGATTCTTGATGCCGACCTTACAACGCCACCTGAAGAATTGCCCAAATTTTATAGTGCTCTGGCCAGGAACAAAGGAGAGTTTATTAATGGTTGCCGCTTGGTTTATCCTATGGAAAAAGAAGCTATGCGGTTCTTAAACCTGCTTGGCAACTTGTTTTTTGGCGCATTCATATCTTTTATCTTGGGTCAAAGGCTCAAAGATACTTTATGCGGGACAAAAGTTTTATTTAAAAAAGATTATGAAATAATAAAAAACAACCGTGCCTATTTTGGCGATTTTGACCCTTTCGGCGATTTCGATTTATTATTTGGAGCCGCCAAGCTAAATTTAAAAATTGTTGAAATTATTGTCAGGTATAAAGATCGTCAATATGGAACAACGCAAATCAGCCGATTTAAGCATGGGATGATTTTAATAAAAATGAGTTTATTTGCTGCTAAAAAGATTAAATTTATTTAGAAGAAAATTAAATTAACTTGCAGTAGAGCTGACGAGGTATTGAAAAAAACAAGAACAAAACGAAACATAGCTTCGAGAAATTAAATTTAAAGAGATTAAATCTATTTTATATGAAAAAAATTAACATATTCTTGTTGGCTCTTTTGCCGTTAATTTTGGTATTTATAGGCTTTTTCCTAAAAAGTATATTGCTCTCCTATTATACTAATATTGTAGATCCGGAATATGCATATTTATTTAGCGGGTTAAACCTTGCCCATTTGAATTTTCCCTGGCACGTTGATCATCCGGGAACACCGCTTCAAGTATTATCTGCAATTGTAATCAGGATTGTGCATTTTTTTCATCAAAATAATATACCTCTTAATAATGATATTTTTACAAACCCCGAATTATTTTTAAATGCTATAAATATTACCCTTATTATTCTAAATGCTGCTGCTTTATTTGTCTCCGGCTATTTAATATATAAAGTTACTAAAAGATTAATAATTGGAATCTTTTTTCAATTAACGCCTTTTGTATCTTATACTGTGCTTACAGCTTTAATGAGAGTAAATATTGAAAATATACTAATATTCACTGTAATTTGTTTTGTCCTTATAGTTGTTCTTTTCCTGAATGAGCAAAAAGATAAACCCGGCATAATTGACAAGTACCTTATTTTATTCTCTTTAATTATCGGTTTTGGTATTTCTGTAAAAATTACATTTTTCCCTTTATTTTTTATTCCATTTATGCTAATACCGGGTATTAAGAAAAAATCAAATTATGCACTATTTTCATTTATTTCATTTTGCGTATTCGCTTTCCCCATATTCAGACATCCGAAATACTTTAGTAATTGGGTTGTAAAATTATTTATTCATAGTGGACACTATGGAGTTGGCCCATCAAATATTGTTGATTCAAATTCTTTTTTTGAGAACATAAAAACAATCTTTTCAACTGAAAATTTTTTTCCGGTTGTATTCATTATCATTATCATAGCTTGTTTAATATATCATTTGCCATTTCTAAGAGTAAAAGAAAAAAATGATAATTATTATAAAGCGCTACTTGGTGTAGCTTTAACAATGTTATTGCAAATTGTAATAATTGCTAAACAGTTTAAGTATTACTATCTTGAACCTTCCCTTTTATTGATGATATTTGGTTTATATTTAGTTTTTTCAATTTATTCCAGGCAGATAAAGTTCTTGAAAAAGGATCTGTTTGTTATTCCACTACTTCTAATCTTCATGTTTTGCACCTATCATTTTGAGGTGAAAAAATATTTTGATTATCACAAAGGTGATTTATTTACAAAAGAAGCCCATCTGAAAACAATGGATTTTATTGACAAAAATTACGACAAAAATACGCCAACCCTTGTTGTTCCAAATTACTATGGGGCGCCTTATAAAGCTTACGGATTATATTTTGGCATGGGTTGGTGTGGGCCGAAAATGGGAGAAAAATATACCCCGTTTTTAAGAGAACAATATCCTAATATTTACTTTT
This sequence comes from uncultured Bacteroidota bacterium, assembly GCA_963808135.1. Taxonomy (GTDB): domain Bacteria; phylum Bacteroidota; class Bacteroidia; order Bacteroidales; family DTGW01; genus CAWEFA01. The sequence continues at coordinate 3,350 of CAWEFA010000086.1, read as the reverse complement.
ATCATAGCTGGAATAATTTGTTTAATAATCACTGGGGGGATTCATTTTCATTTGTCTACTTGCTTAAAAAATATCAAAAAGTTAATTTCTTTTCCGGCGACCCGGATTTGGAAAATTCACTAAACACTAAATTTCATGGAATAAACAGACAGATTGATACAAAATTTAAGAAAGTATATAACAATGAAAGTACAAAGGAAACTCTTTATGAAGTTTCATACGATTCAACAGCGGCAAACAAATGAACTACCCCGCAGCAGAGCTGCGAGGTATCAAAGAAAATACAACAATGGAGTTTGCATAGCAAACCTATTATTTGATTTTACCCCGTAGCAGAGCTACGAGGAATTCTTTTGATTAAACAATATTCATGCAATGCAGAAACTCTCGATTCATCAAAGAAATGCTTTCTAAATAACTATGGTCAAGCATTTCATGATGGCGTAACTCAATCCGCTGAAAAAGCACGATCCGGAAAATATTGTTCAAAACTCACTAAGGAATTTCAATATGGAATGACTGCAACTATTAGCGAAGCAAAAACCGGCGAATGTTATAGGATTACTGTTTGGAAATATGACAATAACAATTCCAATTCAGGCGTAGTGGTTTCGGCTGTTGACGCCAATAAATATTTTTCATGCAACACCAAGTCAATAATAAAAGAGGCAAATTGGTCAAAATTACAGGTTGACTTTGTTGTGCCTGAAAATTTAAATAACCAGGATATTTTAATATTTTGTTGGAATTATGATAAAGAATTACCTGCTTATTTTGATGATCTCTCGATTGAAAATTGCCCAAAATAGAAAAACTACTCGAACAGACTTATAATCCGTACGCAATAAACGAAAAAGGATAAGGATTCTAATTTGAATTGTGTCAGCCTACCGGCAAATTTTTTGCAGCCTGCAATGGATGTGAGTTTATAATATTTCCAATTAAACCGGACAATAAACCTGTAACTTTTTTTACCCCTGCTTTAACTTCCTTAGTCATTTTACCATTAAACTCAACGCTTTTATATTGAATGGCAATAACGGTGAATTCGCACTTTATCATTTCTCTAATATATTTTATCATCATTATTAAAGAAAGCTTGTGTGTGCCTAACGTTAAATCGTTAATCGCTTCAACGGGGATATTTATAATGCTTCCGGGAATGCTGTTGAAATTTGCGGCATCGATTATGATAACATGATCGGGGCCGAATTCTATAATGTTTTTAGAAAAATTTTCCGGGGTGGAATGTCCTGAATAAATTCTGAAATTAACGTTGCTTTCGCCGAATTTTTTAATGAGGTTTTTAGTAACCAAAGTTCCGGCAGCATCATCCTGCATCAATTCGGAGCCTACGCCTAAAATAACCGGCCTTTTTAAATTATCTAAGCTGTTTGGTAAAAGGTCATCAATATTGGCTTTCAAATCTCGACCTGTAATTTTTTCCTGTCTAATTGAGCGAGTTCGAAATCTTTTGTAGTTTCCAATGCATCCCTGGGGCACGATTCAACACATTGTCCGCAATAAACACATTTGTCAAGCGATAGTATTGCCTTGAACTTTTTTTCTTCAACTTTAACAATTTCTATTGCATTCGACGGGCAATCGCGCATGCATATCTTACAACCATTACACCTTAACTGGTCAAATTTCAGTTTTCCCCTGAAATTATCCACAACCACAATTTTCACGAACGGGTATAAAACTGTCGCGGGCTTATGAAATACAGAACCCATAACAGTCTGCAACATCTTACCGGGATGTGTTATCGAATTCTTCATATTAAATTACTCCTTTCACTAGTAGATCAATCAAAATTTGCGCTATAGCCAACGGCGCTAAAAACTTCCAGCAGAAGTTAACCATTTGTTCAATTCTTAACCTTGCCATTAATGAACGGAACAGTGCAAGCACAAAAATCAAAACAATTGTTTTAACGAGATAAATTGCTATGCCCGACACAATGTTCGCAGGCGCATAAAATGGCAGATAAATGGCGGCAATGAGAGAAACCAACACTATCATTTCAATATCAATAGCCATTCTGAACAATGCTAAATGACGGCCGCTATATTCAGTAAATGAACCGGCAACTATTTCTGTTTCTGCTTCAGGAGTATCGAAAGGCACCCTCTCAAGTTTTCCCTGCATTGCAATAATTGCAACAATGAAACCTGGAATATTAAATAAAGTCATTAAAGGATGATTACTGTAAAATGCCGCTATCTCGCTTATCGACCAACTGCCAGCCAATAAAGCCGGGCCTAAAAGCGCCATAAATAACGGAACTTCATAGGCGAATAGCTGGGTTATTGTTCTTACAGAGCCTAATGTTGCATATAACGAAGACGAAACCCATCCGGCGATGAAAAAAGTTACGGTCGGAATGGTTAGTAAATACAAAACAACTATAAGGTCGGTTTTAAAAGGATATAGCGAATTTATAGCCCATAGGGGAATATATAAAATTGCTGTTGAAACAGCAGCCAATGCAAAAACCGGTAATAACCTGAACATTCCCTTATCGGCATTTGTGGGTACTATCGCTTCTTTGCCCAATAATTTTATAAAATCGGCCAATGGTTGAAACCAAGGCGGGCCAACCCTGTTCTGAAAGCGTGCATACAATTTCCGGTCGATATACTCGGCAATTAAGCTGTAAGAGCCTAAAAACAAAAACCCCGGAAAAATAAACAAGTAAAACAACGATAGCAACATGGTTAAAAAGTTTTATTATAAGTTATAATTTTCAAAATTTATGTCAAACACTAAAATATGTTACATATTCCCCCTTTGAAGGGGGCAGGGGGATGTCTTTCAATTCAGCAATTTTGACTTCTATTGCCCGTATTACATTATTAATATCCCTCTTTATTTCCAAATCATTAAAACGTAATATTTTTATACCTAAATTTTCTAATCTTGATTGTCTAAGCAAATCTAATTCAAATTTATGATCATGACTGCAACCGTCAATTTCAATAGAAAGCATTAGTTCATAACAATAAAAATCAACTATATATTCATCTATCGGTACCTGTCTGTGAAATTCATATCCCAAAGCCTTCCCCTTTATTTTTTTCCACAGCAAAACTTCTGAAAGTGTACTATTATTCCGTAATTTTCTTGCGAGTTCCCTTAATTTCGGGTTGTATGGTACTATTTTATTTTTTGTCATTGTTTTGATTGTTCAACGTTAGATTACATCCCCCTACCCCCTTCAAAGGGGGATTTGGCCTAGTATTTCAAAAAACTTTTATACTTTAATTTGTAATGTCAGCTATTTTTAATTATTGCCCGGCATTACGATAAATGTTTCAAACGAATATTCTTTGCGTCAAAGCCTTGTT
>CAWEFA010000085.1:0-17123 GCA_963808135.1 uncultured Bacteroidota bacterium | reverse complement strand
ATTGTGAAAATTCCGCTACTTGGAAAAATCGAATTGTTAAATGTATTGGTTGCCGCCGGCATTATAATGTCGAAATTGTAAGGCAGAGACAGAGTTAGAACTTTATAAACATCTTACAAAAAGCAACTTTTTTTTATCATGCCTGAGTTTTCACTTGGTTTAGTTTTATTTTCAGCCCATTGTAACAGCAACCTCATTATTTTTTCTTTCATTAAATGCAAGGGTATCGTGTTGCCGGTAATTTCCGATCCGTTAATTACCAGGTTTTTTTTACTCCTTTTTGAACGCCATTTTTCATTTAACATTGTTATATGAAATTCTTTATTTCTGAACCATCTGGTAACTTCAAATTTTTTCCATTCTGAAGGGATGCATGGATCCATTGTCATTCCATAATATTCAGGCCTGATGCCAAGAATATATTCTATGGAAGTGAAATATGACCAGGATGCCGAGCCGCTCAGCCATGGCAAGCGAGAAGCCCCAAAACGCGGGCTGTATTTGCTATGGGTAAATTGGCAATAAACATAAGGTTCAATTTCACGGATTTCAGCTTTGGTATTATATGCAGCAGGCATATATGCACGAAAATATTTGTAAGCCCTGTTCCCATTTCCCAAAATTGTTTCGGCAATTACTGCCCAACCCTGGGTATGGCAAAAAATTGAGCCGTTTTCTTTCATTCCTTTATTAAAGAGCGTTGCCTTAATCACATTCAGGTCGGTTTTTTCGTATGGCGGATCACAAATCATCAACCCATAATCTGTTGAAAGTTTTTCATTCACCGAATCCATAATTGATTTAGCCCTTTCTTCCCCGGCATGTCCACTGATAACAGACCATGATTGCGGACTAAGCCAGATAGAGCCTTCGTCATTTTCTTTGCTGCCGAATTTTAGCCCGTCATACCGATATGCCCTTAAATACCAATTTCCATCCCATGCGTATTTTTCAATATTTCCATCAAGCGTTTTGAGTTTTTTTTGCGCCCATTTTACTTCTGAAGTTTTTTTCAGCATATCACATATTTCAACATATGTGGCAAGTGCAAATCGTAATTGAAGGGAGACAAATACGCTTTCTCCTTTCTGACCAAGCACAAGGCAGTCATTCCAGTCGGCCGAAAGCCCGCAGGGTAAACCATGAGCCCCTGAGCGTTCAAGATTAAATTTAATGGCCTGTTTCATGTGGCCGAGAACCGTATCTTTGCCTTTATCGGCATAAGGCAAAACTTTGCTGAAAAAATCTATATTTCCAGTTTCCTTAACATAAGCCGGAATGGTATTAAAAAGCCACATGCAGTCGTCCGAACGGTATTCCTGCTCTTTTGGTGTATTTTCATGCCCAGGTTTATGATCGAACGGTTTTACAACCGGCATAGCGCCTCCGGTCGATGCTTGTCCTGTAATCATCAATTCGAGAACTTTCCCGGCTTCATCAGGAATAGTGTGCATAACGCCGAGCAAATCCTGAACTGTATCGCGATAGCCAAGCCCATCACGTTCGCCATTGTAAATAAGGCTTGCCGCCCTCGACCATGCAAATGTGATAAGGCAATTGAACGGGCTCCACATGTTGGTCTGGCTGTTAAATTCATTATCCGGTGTATTAACTGTCATTCCTTTTAGCCTGTTATGCCAGAATTGTTTTAATTTTTCCAGTTCCTCGCCAGTTTTATTTAAATCGCTAAACTCATTTTGTGCAGCTTTACCTTCAACATGGGCTTCACCGATGCCAACCAATACAACAAAACTTTTTTCTTCCCCAGGCACGAGTTCTATTTCAGTTTGCAAAACGCCACATGCATTATCGCCATAAGCAAGAGAATTACTGCATTGTCCTTTTTCAACTGCCAGCGGGTTATTGTAAATCCTGTAAGGGCCAATAAACTTCAAACGATCGGTATCGTAACCGCTCACATCTGTTCCTGCCATAGCCATAAAAGTATGCCGCGATTGCGAACGAGCCAAAAAATCGCCCCTTACAACCGGCAAATAAACATTGATCCCATGATCGATAATATTATCGACCACTTTCATGCAAACAACATGTTGCGAATATTGGAGGTTTATAATATCGTGATAAATTTGCCAGAAGTTCGTGTACTCAGCGAAAGAAAATGCGCTAAGCCGTCGTTTTTTCGTGTCATTGTTTTTGATTTTTACTTCCCAACATTCGAATTCTTTTCCTAATGGAACAAAGTATGTTGTTTGGGTATGAATTGAAGTATATTCCGAAGATATAATTGTATACGCTGTTCCATGACGGCACTCGCTTTTGTACGTTTCCAATGGTTTGCCCACAGGTTGCCACGAGGCCGACCAATAATCTTTACTATCCTTATCATGCAGATAAATATATCGTCCGGGTTGGTCCATTGGCAATGCGCCTGAACGCGAACGTAAAAATTTGCCCTGGGCAGCCGATTTAAAAAAACTATAACCTCCCGCATTGTTGGTAATTATTGCGCCATATTCAGTAGAACCGAGGTAATTGCTCCACGACATCGGAGTGTCAGGCCTTGTAATGACATATTCCTTGTTTTCGTCGTCAAAATATCCGTATTGCATATTAAAAATTTGATTAGTTAAATTTTAGAATAAATTTATTTCGTTTTTTGCTGTAGAACCAAATATATAAAAACTTGTGTAGGATTAAATATCAGGAAGTAAAATTTTTAGTACCTTATAAATTAAATCTTAACGATTTTTGGTACAATATTTCTATAATATCATTATTTTCATTTTTATTCAGGTAATTGGAATCTTGGATAAAAACGGATTCAATCAACACAAATTATTATTGATTTATTAAAATAAAAATGAAAATAAGTGATGGAAAATCTGTGTCATTCGCGTTTCAATTATTCTATGATTTGGTTGCGCATTTCCTTTGTTTAGTTTTGGCATATATATCTTTAGTTTTGACGATTTATTTTTTCTCTTAAGGTTCAATTTACTTCTACTTACTGTCCTGTTTAACTGGGTTTTGATAACACGTTGTTTGCTGTGACGACATATCTTTGGAAGAGATTGAATAATCTCAGTAATTGAATTTGCAAATTGTAAACCCCTCAATAAAATAGGAACTATGTCAACACTAAAATTTGGCCCTTTTAGAATAATTAAACGTCGTTTACCATTGCTTTTTGTAAAAATTTCATTAAAAAATCCTTCATATTCAGTTTGTACATATGTAGATTTCTTTATATTTGGAGAACATATTAATATAAAATGATTACTATTTACTAATGCTTCATTTATTATAGAAAAATAAGATTTGCCTATATCAGTTTTAAGTATTATATCAGCGCTAAAAACATTAAAACCAGCCGTTTTTAATTCATTAAATACGCTTAAAGAGAATTGTCTATCATCAAATGAGTAACATAAGAAAAAATCATACTTGAAGTTATCTGAAATTTTCATGTTATCCTCCCTTCTTTTTATTCAGAAATAGACAGCTAATTGCTTTAGGTTATCCAGATATTTCAGAGGAAACCTTATTAAAAACGTTTAAATTCAATAGTCTTTTTAATCGGTATTTTTCTGACGCCTATCTGTAAGATTTAATTCAATATTTTTCATTGTTTTTTCATCGAGATTATAGAACGACATAACGACTATTGCAATTATCCCTGCTGCCGCCGGAATAATACTCATCATAGCTTTTAACCCGTTTTGAACATTTATATTTTGTACCATATTGGCCTGAAAACCAAATCTGGTAAGCAGCCAACCGGCAAAAGCAATTCCTATTGCCCATCCGACTTTTTGTGATAATATAGTTGCAGAAAACACCAGCCCGGTAGCCCTGCGGTTATTTTTAAACTCGGAATAATCAGCCGCATCGGCATACATTGCCCATAATAATGAAGAAAGCGGCCCCCCGGTTAACGAACCGAATATTTGCATAAAAAATATTAAACCAAGGTATTGAGGCGTTAAAAAATAATAGGATGCCGTGCAAAGCGCTGAAATAATAAAAAGGCTCATAAAGCCGTACTTTTTACCAATCCATTTAGCAAGAAAAGGAACTAGTATGACCCCAACAATTGAACAAATCTGGTTAAGAAAATTGAAAGCCGATGTCAGCTCTATATAATTAAAATGACGAACTTTTCCAAAAATAGAAAAATGTTGCTCACCAACATAATATTTAAAGTAATGCGGCGTAACACTTATCCTTATTGAAGCATATAAGATTAATAAAATTGTTGTAGAAACAATTATTATCCACGGTTTGTTTTTAAGCAAATCTTTCCAGTCATTTTTTATGGTCGTTTTCTGAGTTTTCATTGGCTGAATGCGTTCACGCGTAGATAAAAATGTTATTGTAAAAAAAACAACAGCGGCAATTGCATATACAGTCATAGTCAAAGGCCAGCCTTTAGCTTCGTTTCCATGCCCAAAATATTCCTTTGCCAATGGCAAAGCCGAAATAGAAACTATTGAACCTGCTAAATATGCCCCCACATATTTAAATGAAGCAGCGCTTGTCCTTTGGATCGGATCGGTTGAAATAACACCCAACAGGGATGAGTAAGGAATGTTTATAGCAGAGTAAATAAACATGAAAACAATAAGGGTAACATAAGCATATATTAATTTCCCCGATGGCCCGAAATCAGGTATTACAAAAGCAAACACGGATGCTATAGCAAGAGGTATAGACATCCATAACAAATATGGGCGGTATTTGCCCCAACGGGTATTGGTCCTGTCAGCTACCATGCCTATTACGGGATCAAAAAAGCCATCCAGTACCCTGGAAACCATTATCATTACACCTGCTGCTGCTGCAGTAATCCCGAAAACATCAGTATAAAAATATAATAAATAAGCTGTAATAGTTTGCCAAAATAAAACAGAAGCCAAATCTCCACAACCATAACCTGCTTTTTCCCAAAACTTTAATTCTCTAATTTTTTGATCCATGGTAAAAAATATTTTATTTCTAATTATTGCAAATTTTCTGACGTGCATAATTAATGAATTTCTGAAATAAATCAAAATTAATTTTACAGATGTTATATAAATTAGGTATAATCATACTTAATTCATTGACGAAAAATTCAAATATATTATCTCTCATTTTTTAGTTTAGAAATGACAATGGTTATAAAATTTTATTAATTAAAATTTATCCTATCTCTTTACCAGAAAGGTTTTTCATAGTATCTTGTGTTTTTCTTTTAATAATAAACCGATTTATATAACACTTAGCCAAATTACATATTTCTTGGTTTGGTTGAAATAAGCTTTTTTTTACCTTTGCAAAATTTTATTAAGGATTTAATATCCAAAATCAATCTTTTGCATTTTATTTCAATATGAGAATAAAATTATTGAATTTAGGGGAGAAAACTAAAATTACGTTCGGGACAAGCGGAATAAGGGGTTTGGCAACCGATATGACCGATTTTACCTGTTTTTCTTACACTGTTGGTTTTCTGCAATATCTTGAAAATATTGGCGACTTAAAAAAAGATGTTACAGAAATTGCAATAGGAGGAGATTTCAGGCCCAGTACCGACAGGATAATGAATACAATTGCCGAAGCGGTTGCAAATTTGGGCTATAAACCAATAAATTGCGGGAAGGTTCCTACGCCTGCAATTGCATATTACAGTATTGAGCAAAAAATTCCCTGCATAATGGTAACCGGCAGCCATATTCCAGAAGACCGTAACGGAATAAAATTTTATAAGTCATCCGGCGAAGTTTTAAAAGAAGATGAAGTAAAAATACTGGAACAGGAAATCGACATAAATGATAATTTATTTACTGCAAATGGAAATTTCAGGGAAACTAACAAAAACAAAATATTTTGGCAAAAAACGTTTCAAAATAAAGTTGATGACTTTTATTTAAATCGTTATATTGAATTTTTTCCGAAAAATGCCCTTTCCGGAAAGTATATTGGAGTATATCAGCACTCTGCAGTTGGACGGGAAATTCTTTACAGGATTATTACCGGCTTAGGCGCTAAGGCCGTAAAACTTGGTTATTCCGATAAATTCATACCTGTAGATACTGAAGCAATAAGGGATGAAGATATTATTGCTGCAAAAAAATGGATTGCCGAATATAAATTTGACGCTATTATTTCTACCGATGGCGATAGCGACAGGCCTCTCTTAAGCGATGAAAAAGGCAACTGGCTAAGGGGTGATATTTCCGGAATTTTGTGCGCAAAATATCTTGAGGCCGACTCTGTAAGCACAACCGTTAGCTGTAATTCAGCTATTGATAAATGCGGTTGGTTTAATAATATTAAGCGAACTAAAATCGGGTCGCCTTATGTAATTGCCTCGATGATTGATGATCTTAGAAAAGGATATAAGAATATTATTGGTTATGAAGCAAATGGCGGTTTTTTAACAGGTTCGAAAATTATTAAAGAAGGAAGGGTTTTAAATCCACTGCCAACAAGGGACGCGGTAATTTCATCGTTAAGTATTATAATGCTTTCAATTATTGAAAAAAAACCAATATCACAGGTTGTCGATAGTCTACCGAAACGTTTTACCGCCAGCGAAAGACTGCAAAATTTTCCAATCGAGAGAAGCAATCGACTTTTGGCAAAGTTCTCGGATAAAAATGAAGAGGTCAATAAAGAAGCTATATTAAATTTTTTCGGAAAAACTTTTGGGAAAATAATAAAAATCGACAGAACCGACGGTATTCGTATTTATTTTGAAAATGACGAAATTATTCATTTGCGGCCCTCGGGCAATGCCCCGGAATTCAGGTGCTACAATGAAGCCGCTGATGAAAAACGGGTTAAGGAATTGAATAATTTTTGTTTGGAAAAACTTAAAGAAATGGATAAAGAACAATGATCTTAATTCTTAATTCTACTCCGAAAAATCTTTTTTAATTTTCAGGATAAATTATAACTCAAGGTTTGTAAATGCATTTAGTGCAATTTGTATTTCATCTTTGTTTTCGCCCTCAATGTAATACCTTAATACGGCATCTGTCCCCGATGCCCTGAGCAAAAACCAATATTTTTTAAACGTTAATAAAGTGCCGTCGCCGACAAAGCAAATATTTACAAATTCGGAAGATAAAAAATTATTTGTCGCAAGATTTGAATGAATAGTTTTTTGTATTTCTGAAAGCGGGGCGCCGTTTTTATATTCTTCAGCAAGTTTCCTAAAATAATCCATTACCTTATCCCTTCTCAATATCCCGGCATCTTTGGCTTTTTGCCTTTCATCTCCATATAAACTTTCATCGTACAGCGTTATGTCTTTGCGATCGCAATATTTATTTTTTATCTTGTTTTTTTCAATGGTTCGAATATAATATTCTGCAAAAGATATATTGGAATTAAATAAATGCGAAGCAAGCGATAAGCTAAACATGGCAACCTGCATGCCGTCTTTTTCGCGCATTGCAAGCAACGAATATTTGCCGTTTTTGCTTATCAGCATATCTGTGCCGCCAAATGTGGCGCCACCGGATTCTTCGTACATTATAAGCACACGCGGGGTTTTGCCAAATGCAACTTTCCTGCCTGTAACAGTAACGAACATTTCTTTTGAACCGAGATGATTTTCAATCCAATTCGACATATCCCCAAGATGCTTAAAGCCAACCCTCACGTCAGCCACAGGTACTTTGAATGGTTCAACCAGTTCGTCGATTGAACGGGTGGAAGAAACCGAGCGTACAACAAACCAATCGAATTTATTAAAATCGCCTGTTCGCATTAAGTTGTCCAGGCGATATGCGGTTAACATAAAATATATCTGATTTGGGGTAAAATATACAATGCATTGTTTGCTGTTATTGGGAAATAATTCAACAGACAACCCAAGCTCCAATGCTTTGTCTTTTATTTCAACCGGGGCAATGGTAACTATATTAAACCTGTCGCCATCAGGATCCCAAATGAATACAATATCAGCCTTTTTATTTAGAAGCAAATCCTGTGCACCAACATTTTTATAAACTTCGGGTTTACCGGGATCGGTACCGTAATTTTTCCCGTTTAACTGCCCTATTTTATGATATTCCGAATTTTCTTCCCCAAAATAATATTCTATTGTTTTTCCATTGCCTGTTTCTATATTCAATAATTTAAACAATTGCTCCGTTGTTGCTTTCATCGACCCTCCAACAGTAACCGCGGCACAGCGAAAACCTTTATCCGAAGCAAGTTTAATTTCATTCAGCATGTTTGGGTCGATCATGGTTTTAAGATAATCAATATAACCCTTGTCAACATCAAAATCTTTAATTATTAAACTGCTATTTATCGGGGCTAATTTAATAGTCTCACGATTCTTGACGATCTTTTTTACTTCTGCAACAACATCTTTTTCCTCGGCAACAAGTTGTTTCCCTTCGAAATCAAGAGGTTTCCAGCCGCCTTTAAAATATTGCGAATGGCTGGCAGTAAAATTATCGGCACAATTATATTCTTCATATAATGTTCCGAATGAGGAATACCAGATTGGCGTTGTTTTTAAATTTTTCCTGAGATGCACTTTAAATCCGTTTGCAGCATAAATGCGGGCAAGGATATTAATGAATTCCTGAGTATGCGGCCGGGTTTCGCCCCCAATATGTACCGACCCTGTTGCACCTTGTGATAACTTTTTTGCAAATACCCGGGCTTTGGCTTCGCCCATAATGGCAACCGTTAACGAATTAAATGCCACTTCGGGGTTATCAATATCTTCCGTATCCAGCTGATCGCGGTAACCGGCAGTCATTAATGAAAAATCATTTGCCCACTTTTCTAAGGAATATGTTTTTATTATTGAATTTGAAATTTCTATGGTATCCCATGTTTCAGAATTCGGGTTCAGGTGAAATTTAATATTATCAGTCATTTTCCGGTTCTTATCTAAATTTATAAAAATTTCCTTTATTGATATTTATTTCTACAATTTTTTTCCTGTACAATTCTCTGATAAATGTAATAGTATCAAGAATCGATTGAAATAATTCTCCGGCATTATTTTATGTTCACATTTAACCCGCCGTTAACTTTAACATTCAGGTAAGCATAAGCGGGGTCGAAAGATATATCCTGAATATCGAAATTTCGGATATCGACTTTTAAAGAAATTCTATTATTCAAAGGAAGCGAGCTGATGCTCTTTTCCAATTGGACATGCATTTTGTCGATGTCATTTCCCAGGTTATACTTAACTTTATTTTGAACAGAACGGATAAAAAAAGCATTAATTAACCAGTTAGCTTTATTAACAAGAATATTGTTTGTTTTCGCGTCAAATTTCAAATTTTCAACTTTAAGGCATCTTGAAGTACTATCATAAACAGGTTCTGCAAGAATATAAATATCGCCCTTTGTTCTTTTCGATTCAATATTAAGTTTAATAACCAATATTTTGTTTGAACCAATGAAATCGATATCGTTGATGAGGACTGTCCTTTTTGAATTGGGAATGGCTATAACTTTTCCAACAAATTCCTTCATTACTACTTTCCTTATTTCACTAAGTTCAATAGCAACCGGCACATTAATATCAAAACTATTATCTTTTGCAGGAACATTATAAATTGGGGGTAAATCGCCAACATTGGAAATTTCAGGTTTGGCGCCTACTATTGTTTTAATTTTAGTTTTCAAAACGAGTTTTAGAAGCAAATTGTTATAATCTAATGAAACCGGAGGCGTAAAGTTAAATTCCGTAGGTTGAAAAATAGCCCAAATATTTACAGGATTATTTAAAACCTGCATAGGCTGCGATATTTGCTTCCAATAATTCCCGGCAACTTCTTTCAAATTAAATAATTTGTTTACTTTTTTATCTATTAAAGCATTAATCTTTGGCAATAATTTCTTTATACCCATCCGGGTAAGCGATTCAAAACATATTGGAAACCCTATCACATTTATGCACGGCGATTTATCAAAAATAAAATCGGCGTTTGTTTGCGTATTGATGTCCCATTTTTCATCAATGCCGAGCTTTGTTGATGTTATAACAGTGATGTCGGCGCTAAGCGGTTGGGTATGTTCAATTTTGGGGCAAAAATTGCAGGCTTTTAACGATAATAGGGCTTTACCCTCGATATGAATGGGAATAGAAGTGTTTATATTTCCTTTTACCGTTGTTATAGAAATTTGTCCCCTGCGGTCGATTTCAAGGTTTACCTTAACATTTGAGTTTACATCGATGCTATCTTGTTTAAATAGTTGCTGCGGAATTTCTGAATTTGCATCGGCGCTTAAATCATATAAATTAACTGTAACCGGAAGGTTTAGATATGATTCAGCAATTGGCAATTCCGGTTTTTTTTGGTCAATTTCAGGATTCTCTATTTTTAATGAACCACCGCAGGAACTTAAAAGCCACACCAATCCGATAATAGCAAACTGATTAATGTAATTATTTCTCACTGCAACCATACATTATTGTAAATGCAAGAAAAGTAATTATTTTTTGAATGATATGCAAACGGATTGTTTGAGGACATTGGTGTGAATTTTCACGCGAAGGCGCGAAAGCGCAAAGTTTTAACAGCGCCGGTTTAAAATAATGCCAATAAAAAATTATTTGTTAAATAACCTGCCATTCGTTATTTTAGCGTAAATATGTTGCTATAACCAATGTTTATAAAATTTTAAAAAACCTTTTAAACCATGACCGACCCCGAACGCATACATCAAATAGAAGAAACCTTCAGTTTAAACCCGGTCCAGACGTTTATTGTCGGCGCGAATCCGGGCGGCCAGGGTCCGGGCCGTGGCTTGCAGAAAGGGCGTCGCGAGGGCGGGCGCTTCCCGGGTAAGCCGGTCAAAAGCCACGTCGGACATTTTCAGCACGATGCTGTCGGTGTTGGCAATGACATCCGCCGACCGCGGACCGTGATCGAACAGCGACATGTCGCCGAAAAAATCGCCGGGGCCGAACGTGGCCAGAATCGTCTCTTTTTCCCCGACCATCACCCGCGCCCGCAGTTCGCCTTGCAGGATGAAGAACATGCCGTTGCCCGCATCGCCCTGTTTCACCACCGCCGTCCATTGCGGCACCTTGTGCACTTCCATGAATTCAGCCAGGCGATCGAGCTGGGCGTCGTTCAGTTGGGACAGGATTTTGATGCGCCGCAGCGAGCCGGGTTTGATGCCCGAACTGGAAGCCGCGGCGGAATCCGGAATGATTGCCTGGCTGAAATGCGCCTGAAGTTCGGGAATTTCCGCCGCCCGCCGCCAACTGCCATCGTGACGCGCAAACACCCAGGTATCGGCCAGCACCCGTTCGTCGCTGATCCAGTCGATCAAGACCGACAGTTCCACCGGGCCGTAGGGGGAATCGTCAATTCCCCAGATAAAATAATCATTGGAAACCTCTTTCCCTTCCATGCCCGCACTATATCACAATTCCTAACTTTTTTAAAAGCAAAAAGTAATGACATGGGCAAGTCGTTCCAGGCCAATTGGATACAAGGCAGTTACCATCTGATTGCCGCATTGATTCACCAACGGAAGTCATTCCGTGTTCGGATACGAGCCGAGGACTTTGACGAAGTTGCAATGCTCGCCCAGAAGCTGGATGGCCTTGACGACCTTGCGGTCCTGCACGTGGCCGTCGCAATCAATGAAGAAGAAATATTCCCACGCCTTCCGCTTGCTCGGGCGCGATTCAATCTTCGTCATGTTGATTTTGTAACGGCGGAACGCGGCAATCGCCTGATGCAACGCGCCGGCCTTGTCGGCCACGCTGACCAGCAGGCTGGTGCGGTCGTCGCCGGTGGGCGGACTGCATTGGCGGCCGAGCACGAGGAAGCGCGTGGCGTTGGCGGCGTTGTCCTGAATGTCCTGTTCGAGCACGGGCAGGCCGTATTTTTCGGCGGCCAGGATGCCGGTGATGGCGGCCACTTTCCCGCGCAGCCCGAAGTTTTGCCCGCCGGATGGGCCACCAGTTCGGCCGACCGCGCGTTGGAGGAGGTTTCAAGAATTTCAGCGTGCGGCAGATTCTTTTGCACCCAGGACCGGCACTGGGCCAGGGCCTGGGGATGGACATAAAGCCGCTGGATGCTCTCCAATTTGCAATTGCCGGCCAGGCAATACTGAATCGGCAAAACGATCTGCGAAACGATTTTCAAATCGCTGTCCACGAACATGTCGAGCGTGTGCGTGACGACGCCTTCGGTGGTGTTCTCCACCGGCACGACGCCGTAATCCGCGCGGTTCCGGCTGACCTCGGCGAACACGTCGGCAATGGTCTTTTGCGACACGTAACGCAGGCTGGAACCGAATTTTTGAATCGCGGCCTGATGCGTGAACGTCGCCTCCGGGCCGAGATACGCGATGGACATGGTCTTCTCCAGCGCCAGCGCGCTGGACATGATTTCGCGGTAAATCGCGCAGAGCTGGTCGTCGGTTATCGGCCCCTGGTTCGACTGGCAGATGCGTTGCAAACACGGCGCGTTCGCGGTGCGGCGCGTAAATTTCCTCGCCGGCCTTGAGCTTCATGTCGCCGATGGCGAGCACGTGCTTCGTGCGCTCGTTGAGCAGCCGGACGATTTGCGCGTCCAGCCGGTCAATCGCCTGGCGATGTTCGGGAATGTTCACAACCCCGGCAGAATGCAGAATTAAAAATGAAGAATCAAATCCGTTTCGCGCGAATCTCGGCTTGTTCGCGCCGTGGCGCAGGGATAAACACAGTGCCGGCATGAAAGTCCAGGAACCCTCCGTCATCGGAGATTGGCGCCGGCGGTTGAAGCGGTTGCTCTGCTCGTCGCTGGCCGGAGCCTTTTTGACGGGCGCAACGGCAACCATCGCGGAACCGGTTGCGGTCGCGGAAAAGCCGGCGATGCCGTGGACGAATGGGCCCTGGGCCAATTCCAACTTTTTCCCCATCGCCGTGTGGCTGCAGGACCCGGCGAATGCCGGACGCTACCGCCAGGCCGGCATCAATACCTACGTCGGTTTGTGGAAAGGACCGACCGAAGACCAATTGGCGGCGCTCAAAAAAGCCGGGATGTGGGTCGTTTGCCGACAAAATGAAACCGGCCGGCGGCATCGCGACGATCCAACCATCATCGGCTGGATGCACGGCGACGAACCTGACAATGGGCAATCGTGGGGCGCGCAGGTTTGGTTTCGGCTCACCCATTCCGCCGGAAAAGATCGTCGAAGATTACCAGCAAATGAAGGCCGTGGATTCCTCGCGCCCGATTCTCCTGAACCTTGGCCAGGGCGTGGCTTGGGACGGCTGGTATGGCCGCGGCAAACGCAACCATCATCCCGAGGATTATCCCGAATATCTCAAGGGCTGCGACATCGCGTCGTTCGACATTTATCCGGTGAACCACGACAGCCGCGAGGTGCACGGCAATTTATGGTTCGTCGCCAACGGCGTGGAACGGCTGGTCCAATGGGGCCAGGGCGAAAAACCGGTCTGGAACTGCATCGAATGCACCGCCATCGCCAATCCGAAGCACAAGCCCACGCCGCAACAGGTCCGCGCCGAAGTCTGGATGTCGCTCATCCACGGCTCGCGCGGCTTGATTTACTTCGTCCATCAATTCAAACCGACGTTCCACGATGCCGCCTTGCTGGACGACCCGGAAATGCTCGCCGCCGTCACCCAAATCAATCAGCAAATCACCCAACTGGCACCGGTGCTGAACCGTCCCACCATCCGCGACGCCGTGACCGTGCAATCGAAAAATCCGGACGTGCCGGTGGCGACGATGGTCAAGCAATTGGGCGGGGCGACGTATCTGTTTGCCGTGGGCATGCGCGACGGCGCGACCGACGCAACGTTCACGCTTGCCGGAGTGAAAGGCGACAATACATTGGAAGTGCTCGGCGAAAACCGGACCCTCGCGGTCACGAACGGTCGTTCAGCGATCATTTCGAGCCTTGGGCCGTCCATCTTTACAAGCTGTCGCCGTCTTCGACAACCCACTGACTGCAATGGAGGACCGGTGAACTGCGATACGCAATTTGACTGACGAAAATCTCCCCCTCTCCGCTGTCGCCGACGGGGGAGAGGGCCGGGTGAGGTGGCGCGTTTGCTCCCGGCCCTCAACTATCAGCCTTCAACCAAGTTTCTCCAGGCTTGCAAATTGCGCGCAATCCGCTTCGATAAAGGCATGTTTCCATATGTGGCATTGACCAAAGACAAAGACTGGCAGCCAGGTCCTTACGAAGGAGTCGAGTTGATGATGCTGCACAAAAATGAAAGCGCCGGCGGGGTGGTGGTGCTGCGCAAGTTCAAGGCCGGCTGTACGATCCCGGCCCACACGCATCCGGACGCCAACGAATGGTCCTACGTGCTTTCCGGCGAATGGGAGGAATCCGACAAAACCTACACCGCCGGCACGCTGTTCTTCGCGCCCGAAGGCGTCCGGCACGGCCCGCACGTCGCCCGGACGGAAGTCATCAGCCTGACCATCTTCGACGGCCCGCTGACGGTGGCGTGATTTCTGTCTGAAAACCGTGAGGCACGAATTCCGCCAATTCACGCTGATTGAATGCTGCAAAGTCTAGCCGGGTGAAAATTGTTTCCGGAGGACAGACCGGCGTGGATCGGGCCGCGCTGGATTTTGCCATCCGGCACGGTTACGAACACGGCGGATGGTGTCCGCATGGCCGGCGCGCCGAGGATGGCGTCATCCCGCCGATTTACCGGCTGCGCGAAACCGATTCGGCGGATTACGACGAGCGCACCGAAAAGAACGTGCTGGATTCGGACGCCACGTTGATCGTGGCGCGGGAAAAAGAATTGTCCGGCGGCACGGCCTTCACGAAAACCTGCGCCGAACAACATGGCCGTCCGGCGCTGGTGGTTTGTGAACGGGACGGCGTGTCCAGAGGCGCCGCCGCCCTTTCAAAATTCCTGAAACGGAACAAGGTTCACACGCTCAACGTCGCCGGCCCGCGCGAATCCCAGGCGCCCGGCATCGGAAAATTTGTCAGGGAACTGCTTGAAGCCGCGTTGGAGACCTGAAGAACGAGCGAGACACGAATTTCACGAATTCTCGCCGATTCGTCATGGACAGCCTTTGTCCCACCCTTACGCGTAATCTGGCTCGCAAATGATCCACGATACATGCATTCTCCGTCCAATGGCTGAACCGATCCAACAATTCGGAGGCAAATGGACCGAACAGAAGCTTCAACGTCTTCGGGAATACCTGATCGCATATCAGGAGGCATTGAAGAACCAGCCGTTTACACTTTACTATATTGATGCTTTCGCGGGCACTGGCTACAACACGCCAAAAGCCAATCCCGAAAACTCATCGCCGTTGTTTGACGATCTCAGTCCGGTCAGATACTCGTGAATTTGTTGACGGATCAGCACGCATTGCCCTGCAAATTCCACGTCCATTTGATCACTACGTTTTTGTCGAACGCGACCCAAGCCGTCACGCCGAGTTACGAAAACTCAGAGCTGATTTCCCGCGTCTTGCTGCTCGTGTTGAATCTGTTAACGACGAGGCGAACCATTACCTGACGACACTCTGCAAGACTGTGGATTGGCTTCGGATTGGCCGTCGCGCTGTAGTTTTCCTTGATCCGTTCGGAATGCAGGTTACGTGGGCAACAATTAGCGCTATCGCCGAAACAAAAGCGATTGACCTTTGGTTGCTATTTCCTCTGGGTGTTGCGGTGAATCGGATGTTGACGAAAGACGGGCAAATTCCGTCCGGTTGGCGACAACGTCTCGATCTCATGTTCGGCGAACCGGATTGGTATAAAGTTTTTTACGAAAAACATAAAACCCGCGATCTCTTTGGTGACACGGCTGAAACAACTGTTAAACGCGCCGGTTACTTTGCAATTGCTGACTACTTCGTGAAGAGACTAAAAACGGTTTTTCCGCATGTCGGCCAAGAACCCTTTACCGCTCTTGAATTCCGCACACTGTCCGCTTTATCTATTGTGTTTTGCCGCCGGTAATCCAAAAGGCGGACCGATTGCCAAGCGCATTGCTGAACATATTTTGAAACCGTGAACTCTTTTGACGACAACGCAGCCGTATTGGACATAGTTCCGCCCAAAGCAGAGCGCTTTCGCGTGCGCTTGAAGCCGAAAAAGTCACCCGTTGATTTCTGGCACGCGCCGGCTGTGATTGCAGAAAACAATTTTATTTACAAAAGCCTGTCGAATTGGGCGTTCAACGTCGCGGTCGGGTGTTCGCACGCCTGCCGGTTTTGTTATGTGCCCAGTGCTGCGACCATTAAACAAGGAGCGAAGCTCGCGGAATACGGCGTCAAAGACCCGGATGCCGAGTGGGGCGATTATCTCCTGCTCCGCCCGTGGGATGAACAGAAGTTTCTCGCCTCGTTGCGCTCCGCCGAAAACACGCCGCGCAAACTACTCAAGCCCGACGGCAATCGCGCGGTGATTTATTGCAGCACGACCGACCCGTATCAGGTCATCCGCCATCCCGACCCGGCACGGCAGAAGGAACTGGCCGAGCACGCGCGCTTCCTTGTGCGCCATTCGCTGGAACTCATCCGCGATGAATCCACGCTCAACGTCCGCATCCTCACGCGCAGTCCGCTGGCGCGAGCCGATTTCGGCTTGTTCCGCAGTTTTGGCAAACGTCTCGTCTTTGGCATGAGCCTGCCCACGTTGCGCAACGATCTGGCCAAGGTGTATGAGCCAAAAGCGCCCGCGCCGTCGCAACGGCTGGCCACGCTGCATACTGCAAAGAAGGCCGGATTGCATGTTTATGTGGCCATGGCGCCGACGTATCCCGAATGTGATGAAGCCGATTTGCGCACGACGCTCAAAGCCGTGGCCGAACTGGAGCCAATCACCATATTCCACGAACCCATCAACATCCGGGCCGAAAACGTGGCACGCATCGAGGAACAGTCCGCAGAGACGGGCGTTCGGTTGCGGACGGAGGTTTTTGCCACACGCGAAAGCTGGCAGAACTACGCTATAAACGCGCTGCACATGGTTTCAGAAATTTCCAAGGAACTTGGTATTGAGAAGCACCTGCATTTGTGGCCGGACAAATCCCTCGGCAAGTCAATCTTTGGCCGACCGAATGCCGAATCCCAAAAAATATCTGAAACGGCTCGAACACTGGTGGCACCGCATCAGCGAGTGGCCGAGATAAGAGTGCGAGCACCGCTCGCACCATCACGTCGCATTCTGTGCCGCTG
>CAWEFA010000084.1:0-41426 GCA_963808135.1 uncultured Bacteroidota bacterium | reverse complement strand
CTCGCGGAAACGCTGGAGGCGGCCACGCGGGCCAAGGCGGTCGACCAATATCAGATGCAGCGCGTCACCGTCGACACGACGGCGCAGACCAAGGCGGTGGCGCATCCGACGGACAGCCATCTGCTGCTGCGCGCGATCGAACGGCTGAACAAACTCGCCAAGGACACGGCGTCGACTTGCGCCAGTCCTATTTGCGGCTGGCGAGGCGCGCCCGACGCGAGGTTGGCCGGCTGATCCATGGCCGCGGCCACAAGCAGGCGCTGCGCTATCTGCGCAAGATGCGGACCTGGACGGGCCGACTGGCGCGCGACATCGAGCGCAAGATCGAAGGCGAGCCCGATCTCCAGCACGCCTGCGCACCCAAGCTCGATCGGGTAAAGGCGTTGCTGGCGCAGAAGCCCGACGACAAGAACAAGATCTACGCCCTGCATGCGCCCGAGGTCGAATGCATCGCCAAGGGCAAGGCGCGCACGCGCTACGAATTTGGCGTGAAGACTCGATCGCCGTCACCAACGCGCGCGCCAACGGCGGCCAGTTCATCCTCGGCATCCGCGCCGCTCCCGGATTGCCCTATGACGGCCATACGTTGAAGGACCAGATCGCCCAGGTCGAACGGCTGACCGGCGTGGCGGTCACCCGCGCCTATGTCGACAAAGGATACCGCGGACACGGTCTCGCCGCCCCCGATATCCACGTCACCCAAAGTCCCGGCCGCCGAACGCCGACAATCAAGCGGGAGCTGCGGCGACGCAGCGCCATTGAACCGATCATCGGTCACACCAAAAGCGACGGGCTTCTCGAACGAAACCGCCTCGCCGGCGCCAAAGGCGACGCGATCAACGCCATCCTCGTGGGCGCCGGCCACAACATCCGCCTGCTCCTCGCCTGGCTGAGGGTGCTCTTGCCGCTTCTTCTCGCCTTTGCCGCGTCGGCGCTTTCAACGCGAAACTCCGTCGCCGCCATCGCGCCCAACGCCATCTGATCGCAAAAGGCCCTTTTTCGCGGACGACGCGCCGAGCTATGGCTGCATCTCCGCAGAATTCAACGTGGGTTCTGAGGCTTTCATGCCTGATACGGGTATGGGCGGACGGCGGCGTTCCTGTTTCCTTCAGCCAATTGAAGCGGACGCCGGCATTTGCGGCTCCCGCCGCCCGGCAAGAACTCATGGACAGGCTCAACGCGATCCCAGGGGTGACGATCCGGCCGGACGCGATCGAAAAGCAATCGACGATCCGCCTCGCAGCGTTGTCGGCCGACCAGGGAGCGAGCGCCTAGAGGCGATGGACTGGATGGCGGAAAAGTTCAGGGCGGCGCCTGACGAATAGGGCGCCTGACTGACATGCGACGATCGAGGAGGCTCGGCGGCGGGCGAGGTGATGGCTCGGGGTTGGTCGACAGGGTTCGTGCGACGACAGCGCGCCCGGTACGCCGGCGAAGATTCGCGCCCTAGGGCGAGGGCCGGGCCCCTCTGCCTCCGTCCGCGGCGCCTCCACTTCCACTTGCGCCGTCTCCATCGTCCGCCGCGTCGCCAGCTCCGCGAAGGTCTCGCCGGTCTCGGTGAGAATCGCAGCCTTGCCCGTCGCGGCCTCGTAACGCCGGACGATGACGTCGACATAGAGCGGGTCGAGTTCGACGCCGCGGCAGACGCGACCGTCCTGTTGGCGGCGATCAGGGTCGAGCCCGAGCCGAGGAAGGGATCGAGCACGATCTCGCCGCGGTTGGTGAGGTCGAGAAGCGCGTCCTCCAGCATCGCGGTAGGCTTGACGGTCGGATGGTCCTTCAGGCCGCGGCGGGCGTCGGAGCCCAACGACGAAGCGCCGGGGTAGGTCCACACGTTCGAGCGCCAGCGGCCCCCTCTTGCCGAGTTCGACGTTGTTGACGTGCGGGGCGTCGCCCTTCTTGAACAGCGGCAGTAGCTCATGCTGGGAGCGATAGAGGCTACCCATGCCGGCGTTGGTCTTGGCCCAGACGATAAGGTTGAGGGGCGCGAGGCCGAGCTAGCCCCGCGGCCGCGTGAACGATTGGCAACCCCCGCCAGTCGATGAAGGTCCCGAAGACCCCGCCGTCGCAAAGATGCTGCTGGCGGCGTCGATCCATGCGACACGCACGACCTCGCGCATTTTCTGCGCCGACATTCGCACGTTTTTTGTAATGGCTTGAACTTCCATAATCTTATTTCGCCTCGGCCTTGGCCGTGTGCGCCCCGTGTTTCTTGAAGGTGCGCGTCAGTGAGAATTCGCCCAGACGATGCCCCACCATGTTCTCCGTCACAAAGACGGGGTTGAATATCTTGCCGTTATGCACGGCAAAGGTCAATCCCACGAAATCGGGCGTGATCATCGAGCGGCGGACCAGGTTTTGATCGGCGTCTTGGAGCTGGCGGCTTTGGCGTCCGTGATTTTGTCCAGCAAATGCTGGTCAACAAACGGGCCTTTTTTAATGGATCGTCCCATAAGCTTCTAATTGTTATTTGCGCTTCATCGGCCGGCCGTCGCGCCGCACCAGGATGAACCGGTTCGAGTATTTGCGTTTGTGGCGGGTGCGATAGCCCTTGGCCAGCAGGCCCCACGGCGAAGTCAACTGCTGCCAGCCGCCGCCGCTCTTGGATTTGCCCGCCCCGCCTCCGTTGGGATGGTCCACCGGGTTGCGCGAAACCCCGCGGTTGATCGGGCGTATGCCGCGATGCCGCGAACGCCCCGCCTTGCCCAACGTCACATTCTCATGCTCAATGTTCCCCACCTGGCCGATGGTCGCATAGCAACTCTCATGCACCCGGCGAATCTCCCCCGATGGCAGGCGAATCGTGGCATAACCATCGCCCCGGGACATCAACATCGCCGCCCCGCCCGCAGTCCGCACCATCTGACCGCCGCGTCCGGGGGTGATTTCTATATTATGGATCTGCAAACCGACGGGGATCGTCTTGAGCAGCAGGCAATTGCCGACTTCGGGAGGGGCGGACGGGCCGCTCATCAACTTGGCCCCCACCTGCAACCCGACGGGGGCGATAATATAACGCTTCTCGCCGTCCTTATACTGCAAAAGCGCCAGCCGGGCCGTGCGGATCGGGTCATACTCGATTGCGGCCACCTCCGCCTCAACACCATGTTTATTTCGTTTGAAATCCACATTGCGCAAAAACTGTTTATGGCCCTGGCCAATGCCGCGCGCCGTGATCCGGCCGTAATGATTGCGGCCGCCGGTTTTCTTGCGAATACTAATGAGACTCCGTTCCGGAAAATCTTTTGTAATCTCATCGAACGACGCTGTAGTAATATAGCGCGTCGAAGGCGTTAAAGGCCTGAATGTTTTGACTGGCATAAAATCAAAATGCAAAAAACAGCGTTTAGCGGCGTCGGCCATCAATCCTGCGCCCAGCGAGGCGAACAGTTATCGGTCGCGCAAAAGGCTGCCAAATCGCCTAAAAGGGCAAAATGGACGGTCAAAATAACACAAAAGCCGCCCTGCGCAAGTGTTTTTTTGAAGATTTTTTTTGCTGGGTGGAACAACCGTCCCGGTTGTCCCCGTCGGCGTCCCGCCGGCGGAATTCGTTCCACGGCAGAATTCATCATTTGCCGCGGCTGGCTCATGAAGCCTTCCGGGGGGCACCCGGACGACCGGCAGGTCGTCCCTACCGGCCAATGCGGTAGGGACGCGCTGCCGCGCGTCCGAAGCGGTCCCAGCAAGGGATAGTCGGGCCTTCATGAGCCATCACGGCGGACACCGCCTTGCGACTCGGGCGTTACTTCGGCATGTCGCCGGAGTTCTGGCTCAACCTGCAATCCCACTACGACCTGGACCAAGGACAGGAGCGATTAGCCGGGCTCGACAAGGAGGTCAAGGTGCTGGCCGCGGCGTAAAGCGGAAGACAACGCTGTGAAGGGCGCGGCAGCGGGGGGGTGTCCCGGTAGGGCGAGACTCCGTCGAGCCCCAACTCGATTTTCCACTTCTTAATTCATCCTTCTTAATTCCACCTTTCCCCCTCACGGCTCCAAGATGACCGCTCCTGCGTTGGTCTTGGTCAGGAAATAACCACCGCCATTGGTTTCATTGAGCAGAATCGCGCCGTGGCCAGTCACCTTGGATGCGCCGCTGCCGATGGTCACTGTCAACAGGCCGGTCCTGGGGTTCATGGAACCAATCACCGTCTTCGTCCCCGTCTCGGTCATTTTGCCCGCAGCGGTGAAATTCACCGCAATGTTGGTTATTACGGTGTTCGTATCAGTGATGGTTTCGAACACCGACAGATTTGTCAGATCGTCAAAGTTCCCCGGGGAATTGGTCCACGGCGACAGCAGAATTTGATCGGTGAGAAGAACGTTGGTAAACCCGTTCGTGTATATTCCCGAAGCGTGTTTGGGACGAATCCAGGTAAGGCTGACGCCAGCCATGTTGGTCAAGTCGAGATTAATCCAGCCCAGGAGCAGCCCTTTGTTCCCGTAAAGATTGGCGTAAATGGGAACATAGCCGTCTTGGGAAACGGGCACCGATTGACTAAAGGCGGTGCCATCAGCCAATGCTCCGGTAATTTTGGCTGTGCCGGTGTGATTGGTTATTAACGCATAGCCGTCGCCGCCGGGTGAATTGGTCGGCGCATTATTGGTGTCCGGCGGGATAAGCATGGTGTACTCAGCCGAAGGCAGGGTGTTGGTGGCGAGATCGGCAGTCAGAGTGGCCCCCCAATTAGTTCCGGTTACCGTCCCTGTCACCTGCGGTGCAGAATTGCTCGGACTCAACAATGTCATTACCACCGTCAGAGGACCTCCCTGGCTGGCCGTGCGTGAAATGAACTTGCTGGCCTGGCCGGCCAAATTAAAAGTCCCGCTGATGGCATGGCTTACACCGTTGATTATCAGCGTGCCGCTGTAAGTTCCCTTCTGGCCAATGGTCAGCCCCTTCAGCATCCCCGCCGTTTGTTCGGTCACGCCATTGGTGGTAAAAAAGAGTCCGTTATAAATTCCGCTGACGGGAATGAACGGGTTTGTAACGAAGTTGGCCTCCAACACCAGATTTGACTGCATGGTAAACGTGTAGCTGGTTGATGAGCTCAATGCGGAGTAGGGCTGGTTCGTTCCGCCCACCCAATCGGCGAAGACGTTTCTGGGTTTGGGCGCTGCGGTCACGGTGTATTTTTTCTCGATGACCAAGTTCTTTGGCCAGGCTCCATGCTGGATAGCTCCAAAACCGTTTGTCAGCAGAATCAGCCCGCTGGTCGGTGTGGCCAAAGGTATGTAAAGGCCACTGACTGTCGTGGTTGCTCCGTTTGTGACCGTAACAATCTGATCAGCAGGCGTGTTCCAGCCGCAAATGGGTGTGAAGGAGACGGTGTAACTTCCCGCTGACAGGTTGGCAATCGTCACCCCGCTATTCTGGCTTGTGCCGCCGTCCACCTGCCATTGTGCCCCGTCGCCAACCGCGCCGGAAGGCGCAATTGTAACCTGCAAGGAACCCGCTGAAGAACCGCCCTGGGCCTGCAATTCGAATGCGCCGATGTCGCTGCCGTCGCCACCAGGCGGTTCGGGAATGCCGGGGAAAATGACGGGCCGCGGCAAACCGCGTTGGTCGGTGTTGAGCGTCAACGCCGGGATGCTGTTCCGGTTGCCCTGGTTAATGGCCGGGCTGCCGGGCAACAGCGCACAGGTGAAGGTCGGGCCGCCGTTGTTCTGCAATGGGCCAATCAGCGGGTTGGTGTTGGTCTGGTCGCTAGTCGCAGTCAGGAAACCGTCGCCTTTATCGCTGCTCAGGTTATAGCCGCCCGAGGTCACCGTGCCGTCGGAACCGTCACTAACGATGTTGTCACCCGTTGTTCCACCGTTCAGGATGGTGTCCCCGATCTGCACAAGTGAATAGGGATAGGAATAGCCTAAGCCTGAGGGATTGTTGTTGATGTTGCCACCCTCGTTGTCGCTGAAGGTGCATGCGCTAATTAGCATCGCCGCGACATTAGGGAAACCATCGTTGACAACGCCGTCGCCGGAGTTCTCCGCAAGGGTGCTGGTGGCGATTTCCAGCGTTCCTCCGAAGTTGTAAATGCCAACACCCGAGTTGCTGCTAAGGGTGCTGGTCTCGACCTCCAACGTTCCTCCGAAGTTGTAAATGCCAACACCCGAGTTGCTGCTAAGGGTGCTGGTAGTCACCGTGACCGAAGAATTGTCATTAAAGATGCCGCCGCCGCCATGCGCGGAGGCTCCGGCGACAATCTCGGCGCTGGCCGAGTTGCCAGTGATTGTGCTGGCGGTCACCATAAGAGGCCCAGAACTGTATATGCCGCCGCCGTATGAGGACGAGTTGCCATTGACGATGCAGTTACTCACCGTCAGCGTCGAATTGTCGTTATATATGCCTCCTCCTCCTCCGCCGGTGTCATTATAAACCACATCGCCGCCAGAGCCGTTGCTGATAGTCAGGCCGGCGAGAGTGACAGTATGGGACGGGAGGATGTTGAACACGCTGCTCGCTTGGTTGCCGTTGATGGCGAGATTGCCAGGGCCGGGGCCAAGGATGGTCACACTGCTCGAGATCACCAGCTCGCCCGTGGTCAGGGTGATCGTCGTAGGCGTGGTGACGGAGAAGTTGATTGTGTCTCCGCTCGAAGCGATGACCAGAGCGTCGCGCAATGTGCCGTTGCCATTATCGGCTGTGCTGGTAACGGTAATGATATTCGCGCCACAAAGGGGTATCGGCGAGAAATTGGCCGTGAGTGTCTGATTGCCGGCCAGCGTGAAAGTGTAACTCGGTGAGGCGCTCACCACCGTTTCCCCATCCGTCCAGTTTACGAACTCGTAACAGGTGTTTGGAGTCGCTGTTACTGTCACACTGGAACCAGTTCCATAGGAGCCGCCGCCGCTCGCACCGCCGCCGATGGTTGGGCTCGCTAGCGCCTGGATCGTCAGTGGCACTCCCAACGCCAGTACCGCATTGGAACTGGTCGCTGTGCTTGAAGCGTTGCTGATGATGACGAAATATGAGCCAGGATCGGTACTCTGCAAATTGGTGATGGTCAGCGTGCTGGCAATGACGGAATAATTGGTTCCTTGGACGTTGGCGGAGGTCGTGCTCACCGAAATGCGGGAGCCATTGGTTAGGGGACCAGAGCCTTCCATCCACTGGCAATTCAAGGGACCCGGGCCTCCGGCCAAAACCGTAAATGTAGCCGTCCCTCCAAGAAAGTCCGTCTGGCCTTGCGGCTGGAGGCCAATGACAATCATGGCAGGATTAACGGTTTGGAATGCGCCCATGTCGTCGCTCTTGGCCGGTCGCACTATCCCACGCTGGTCAGTCAGTGGCGCTCCCACGACGGTTCCTGAACTAATCGCTAAACTGTTGGCCAAAAGAGCGAAAGTGAGCGTCGGCCCGCCGTTATTCTGGAGCGGCTCCAAGCTGGCCGGCACGTCCTGGAAATCATTCGGGCTGAGATTGATTGCGCCCTGGCTGTTCCCAATCAGGTTAAATCCAGAACTGACGAATGTCCCAACGAGATCCGGGCTGCTGGTGGTGGCGCTATTGCTGGCCACGATCATATTCAACAGACTCACCGTTCCATCCAAATTGTAGATGCCTCCCCCGGCACCCGTGCCTGGTGAACCTCCATTGCCGCCACTGCCGCCAGTCGTGGAGTTGTTTGCAATAGTATCGTTGACAAGAAACACATTTCCCCTTTCCACAAAAAGCCCGCCCCCGAAGCCGCTGCCACCGCTAGAACCAGCATCTTCATTTGAGAGGCCTCCATTCCCCCCGCCGAAACCGCCAGAACCACCGGATCGGAGCGGACCCCCTCCCCCCCCACCCCCTCCAAAACCACCATCACCACCGCCCTGAGCGACTGCACCACCATAGGCACCATTGTTGCCACCGCCATTGCCGCCTGAAAGACCATTGCCGAGTGCAACACCACCTGCCCCGCCGATGGCTTGATTTCCTGAAAAGGTACAGTTCGTAGCTGCAAGATTTCCATAGCTGATAAAAACCGCGCCTCCGGCACCCAAACCGCCCCCACCTCCGTTTACACCGATTTCACCTTCCCCACCAACAGCCTGATTGTCAAAAAAAGTGGAGGCTGATATTTGAAGACTGCTCGAGTTTAGGATGCCCCCGCCGAAACCAAGCGTTGCCAGATTGTTGGAAAAGGTCGATTGTTGAATAGCCATCGTCCCGGCATTCCAAACCGCGCCGCCATTGCTGGCTTGATTACTTGCAAAAACCGACGCAGCAATGGTCATCGTGCCAGCATTGCTGATAGCACCCCCTGAGGTCGCAAAGTTGTTGCTAAAGAGGCAATTGGCGATGGACATAACTCCGGCATTGTTGACGGCTGCTCCGCCGGACGTGGTGCTTCCATTGATCAAGTTCAGGTTCGAAAGCGTAACAGCGCCGCCGGAAGCGATGGTGAAGATAGGCAGGGTGCCGCCGCCGCTGATGGTCACGGAATCATTAGAAGGCCCGATGATTGAAAGGTTGTTCGTGATGGTGGGGAACGAATTAATGTTCGTGATTGTCCCTTGGACCGCGAAGACGATTTGAGCGCCAGCGTTGGTGTTGGCCAAAGCGATGGAAGTGGCCAAGGAACCTGGCCCGGTGGCGCGGAGCGTGGTGACCGTGAAGGTCTGCGGCTGGGCGTGGACAGTCAGGCAGCAGGCAACGAGGAGCAAAAACGCCAAATAAAGCGCGAAGCGATGCCTTCCTTTATCGACGATAGAACCATTCGAGAAAGTCTTCGTTTCAAAGAAGCTTTCCTTTTGCAGTGCCTTACGACTTGCCAAACTCGATTTCATGGTGCTCCGAACAAAACCCAACAGGATTCAATCTAAAAGAGCACCGTCCGTCAACCTCAATTTTCAAGAATTTATCCCACAAATGGGATACGGGATTGCCAAGAATTGCCTTTGGTGAAACCGGCTTTGGAAAAGCAGTTGAGCGAGTTCTTGCGCCGCAAGCGCGGCGATTTAACGTACGCCATGTTCGCCAAAAGGATCGGGCTTCGTTCCTCGACGCTGCACAGGCTGGAGTTGTGTCAACAAAGCATCACTCTGCGCAGCCTTCAACAAATCATGCGCCGCCTCCGTTGCAAATTGACCGACATCTTTCCAAATTCGTAAACGGTTCTCGCTGAACAGAGTAAACGCAAAAGGCATCCGTGAAATCCGCGAAATCCGCACCCCGAAACCTGTTCCCCGAAAGTTCGGGGTTCGGGGGTGGTCAAATTATTAAACCACGGATAGTCACAACGAATTCCATTCGTCCAAGGAAATTGGACGGGCGAGAATGGATTCGACCTGCCGGATGAGCATGCGGATTTGCGGCACGGAGTATTCGGAATTGGTGGGGATGGTCTGGCGATGCTGGCCCAAGATCATGAACTGGTGGCGCGTGCCGGAAAACGGGCCATCGAAACCGAGCGCGCGGAATTGCGGATGAAGTCGCGCCGTTTAAGTGGTCGCCATGCGGCCATGTCGAACCTTGTTTAAATCAATGCCGGCGAGCACGGGCAGTTTGTGTCCCAGTCGCAACCCGACCAGAATCCAATCTTCCAGCGTCGAGCGCAGTTCGTTTTCACATTCGCGGAGGGTTGGCCGAACGCGGCCACGCCTTTCAGCCTGGGGATTTCGCCCGCGAAAGAGCCGTCATCCAGCTTGTCGTAACGCGCCAGTTCCAGGGCAGCTTCAATGTAGGCGGTGAGCGAAAACGTCATGGCAAAAGAATAATTGATTTTGAAAGGAAAACAAGCCGCGAGATATTTTTGATTTTTGGCTGTGCAGAAAGAGACATCCGCAGTGTGGTGATGAAACGGCCTTTTTGGACGCGGACGAAAACCAGCCCAACCCAATATTACCGTTAACGTGCCGGGTTGTGACGGTTTTTGATCGCCGACAGATTGGTCGGTATATTCCTGAATCCGGCGCGAAAAGCGCCGGATTCAGGTGTCACTTCCAACGTGCTGTGGAATTCCTCCTACTTTTCGTCCTTCTTATCTTCCTTCTTTTTCTCGGGAGCAGCCGCCTTCTTCGCGGGAGCAGCTCGTCCTTCGCGCCGGAGCAACCGTTTTTCTCTCGGGCGCAGCCCGTCTTTCTCTCGGGCGCAACCGCCCTTTGCTCGGGCCGCCACCTTTCTCTCCGGCGCAACAGTTTGTCTCTCCGGCGCAGCCGTCTTTCTCTCGGGAGCGGCATTCCTTCTCTCGGGCGCAGCCGTTCTGTTCATGCCGGCGGGGCGATGTTCCCGGTCGAGGCGATGTTCCCGGTCGTTGCGAATCGCATGTTCGCGCCAGTCCGAATGGCACCTCTCCATCCGTGGAATCTGTCCAGTATAAAGGGGTTGCAGACCACCCAAACGCCTGCGGTACAAAATACATATACTGGCCATTGTAAACGCCAAAATGTAACTCGACCCCGTCCCAGACGTAGGTTTCGGGGACGACCTCCATAACCGGTTCCGCCACCACGACCTGCGCCTCGGCCCCACCGATATTTGGCAACCTGACACCATGGCCGTTATCACCGCACAGAACCATACTTTGGGTTTTATCATTATCTTCATTTTTTGACCGATCCTTTCCTTGTCTCCGTATTTGAAATCTTTCGGAGACTTTTATGTCATTTTACCTGGTATAAAGCCAGGCAATCTTGTTGTGTATATCATAAAATGTCCAGTCTGCGCTCATGCATAAATACGGGAAGCCAGGCCGGATATTGCATTGCCGTTCATCTGGATTGCAACAGGTTGCCCAAGTGCTTGTCTGACAACATGTTATGACTATTCAAAATGTCGAAAATTTCACAGTTTGTTGACAGGGCAGATTCCTCTTGAGAAAATCACAACACCTGCCCCGAATGTCTTCGGGGTTCGGGGTTTCAAATGAGGCCCTCTTGAGAGAATAAAAGACGGATGGTGAAAAAATTCCTGAGGATTTGCTTGGCGATTTCCGCCCTCCCATTTACGATTTTCCGGGCCGCCTTGTCGATGCATCCGGCCCGCATAGATCGCAAAGCAAAAGCATGGTTGACACCGAAAAACCCGGCCCGACTGCCCCAGCCGCCACGGCCGCCGCCTCGCCGCCCAAGCGCAACAGCGCCCAATGTCAAGCTCTCCTCCCGTCTGGCCGAGGCCGCCCGAATGGAGACCGCGGAGGCCTTGCGACTGTTGGAAACGTCGACGGACGGAGTGACCGAGGCGGTCGCCGGCGGAGCGATTGGAGGAGGTCGGGCCGAACGAAGTTTCGCGGGAGAAACGCCATGACTGGCTGGGTCGTCTCTGGCATGCCGTGCGCAATCCGCTGGTCATTTTGTTCTCGGTCCTGGCGATCATCACCTTTGCCACCGCCGCAGAGCCGAGCGACATGGCGGGCGGCTGGATCATGGTGGTCATGGTCATTCTGGGCGTGGCGTTGCGTTTCATCCAGGAATCACGGGCCGATGCCGCCGCGGCCAAACTCAAAGCCATGATCAGCGTCACCGCCACGGTCATCCGCGAAGGCAAAACCCGGGAAGTCCCGTTGCGCCAATTGGTGCCGGGCGACATCGTCAAGCTTTCCGCCGGCGACATGATTCCGGGAGACGTGCGCGTGCTGGCGTGCAAGGACCTTTTCATCATCCAGGCCACATTGACGGGGGAATCCTGCCGGTGGAGAAGTTCGACGCCCGGGAAACGCGGGAGAACATTTCGCCGCTGGAGTTCTCGAATCTCTGTTTTCTGGGCACCAGCGTGGAGAGCGGCGCGGCGACGGGTCTGGTGGTGGAAACGGGTCCGCAGACTTATTTGGGCACTATCGCCAAAAGCATCGCCACCCAATCGATCGAGACGAGCTTCGACAAAGGGATCAAGAGATTCACCTGGCTGATGCTGCGTTTCATGGCGGTGATGGTGCCGATGGTTTTTCTCATCAACGGCCTGGACAAGCACGATTGGAAGGAGGCGTTTTTCTTTGCGCTGGCCGTGGCGGTCGGTTTGACGCCGGAAATGCTGCCGATGATTGTCTCGGTCTGCCTGTCCAAGGGGGCGCTGGCCATGGCCGCGCAAGAAAGTCATCGTCAAACGCCTCAATTCCATCCAGAACTTCGGCGCCATGGACGTGCTTTGCACGGACAAAACCGGCACCCTCACCCGCGATCACGTCATCCTGGAAATCCATTGCGACGTTTTCAAGAACGAGAGCGACCCCGTTTTGCTGGACGCCTACCTCATCAGCCATTTCCAGACCGGGCTGAAAAACGTGCTGGACCGCGCGGTGTTGAGCCATCCGGAGGCGCAGCAGAAACTGTGTATTGACAATTACAGGAAGGTGGACGAAATCCCGTTCGATTTCTCGCGCAAGATGATGTCCGTCATTGTCGAAACGCCCGGAGCACGATTACGAGATCCTGACCAAAGGCGCGCCGGAAGCGGTTTTCGCCCGTTGCACCCAATTCGAAAGCGAGGGGGAAAGTTCTGCCGATGGAACCCATCCTGATCGGGCGATCTCATCCAGGAATACAACGATTTGAGCGCCGACGGTTTTCGCGTTCTGGCCGTGGCCTCGCAAAAGCTGGACAAACGCGCCGCCTACTCCAAAGCCGACGAATCGGAACTGATTCTCAAGGGCTACATCGCCTTTCTCGACCCGCCCAAGGAAACCGCCGGCCAGGCCATCGCCGCCTTGCAACAACAACGGCGTCGCGGTCAAAGTGCTGACCGGCGACAACGACCTGGTGACGCGCAAAGTCTGCAAAGACGTGGGCCTGGACACCGGCGCAGTTCTGCTGGGCAGCGCGGTGGAAAACATGAGCGACGAGCAACTGTCGCAAGGCGGTCGAAACGACCCAGGTCTTCGCGCGGCTTTCCCCCACCCACAAGCAGCGCATCGTCGAAGCCCTCCGCCACAACGGCCACGTCGTCGGCTTCATGGGCGACGGCATCAATGACGCCCCCGCCCTGCGCGCGGCGGACGTGGGCCTCTCGGTGGACAACGCGGTGGACATCGCCAAGGAATCGGCCGACATGATCCTGCTGGAAAAAAACCTGATGGTGCTGGAGGAAGGCGTGCTGGAAGGGCGGAAAGTGTTCGTCAACATCCTCAAATACATCCGCATGGGGGCCAGTTCCAACTTCGGCAACATGTTCAGCGTGCTGGGGGCCAGCGCGCTTTCTGCCCTATCATGCCCATGCTGCCGATTCAAATCCTGACCAACAATCTGCTCTACGATTTCTCCCAGGTGGCCATTCCGACCGACAACGTCAACGCCAACCTCATCGCCAAACCGCAGCCGTGGGACATGGGGGAGATTACGCGGTTCATTTTTTTCATCGGCCCGGTCAGTTCGATTTTCGATTACACCGACCTTTTTTGTGATGTTGTATCTTTTCCATTGCTGGGTGCCCGTGCCGAGCGCAGGCCGCTGTTTCACACCGGCTGGTTTGTGGAATCGCTCATGACCCAGACGCTGATCATCCACGTCATCCGCACCCGGCAGATTCCCTTCATCCAGGCGCGGGCCAGCGCCGCCCTGACGATCACAACCGTGATCATCATGGCCATTGCCGCCTGGCTGCCTTACTCGCCCCTGGCGACGATGCTCGGGCTGGTGCCGTTGCCGGGGCTTTTCTGGCCCATCCTGTTCGCACCCTGCTCTGTTACGTCGTGCTGACCCAACTGGTCAAGATGTGGCTCATCCGCAAGAAATGGCTGTAATCACTGCTTGGGTTTCACAGGATCCATAACCACAATCAGGAGCGTGCAGATGGGGCCGAAGAACAATGATAAGAGCCACCATTCCAAACGACCCCGGCCCTTGCTTTCCGCAAAGCCGGCATTGATCAGCGACAGCGTAAACCAACCAACGGCATACTCACCTCTGTAATTCATAAGTTTTTCTTCCAACGCGCGGTCTTTTCAGCAGATTTGTCGGAAAGCATTTTCACTGCTTTCTTTATTCTTTCCTTTCTTGTCTCCGGCCGTTTTGCCCCGGTAATCCACTTTAATATTCCCGCCGGTGCGAACTTGTGACACCCAAAAAAACTCAGCCAGCCCGCTTTCTTTCAGAGCATCGGCAAAATCCTTTGGCATGTTGGTCATACAATCCTCTTACTTCACATTAACTTCACTTTGGGTAAATCCTGCAAGTCGATCAAGCCGACCGGCTCGCGGCGGGCATTGATGACGATCAAATCATCAATGTTGCGCTGATTGAAGATTCTCAGTGCCTCGATTCAACTTTTTTAATTATGTCGTCTTCATTACCGGTATATTCCAGTTTAGTTTTATTTTCGAACTCAAATGTAGCTTCAGTATTATAACTTATTCCGAGTTTTAAACGTTCGCCTATAGTTCCAGTAACATTCATCTGTATTTTTTCCTGAAAATTAAATGAGGGAACTGTCCTTAAATTTTGAGGAACATACGGGTTATCGGTTGTATTTATTTCAACGCCGAAAATTAATTCAGCCTGTCCCTGTGGAACAATATTAATCGTATTGCTTCCAAATACTTTATTGAATGCTTCACCGCCAACTTCAAACGAAGGCCTGTAACCACGCTTGTCGGGAGCCCTGCCGCCATTGGCCTGTGTAATCCAATAGTTACGAACGGTACGTTTCATTTCGTATTTCTGGAATTCTTCCAAGGGCATAGCATCCGAAGGGCGATAATCTATATTGCCAATTTTATCCGTGAAAATATATTGTTTGGTTATCGGGTCGTATTCTAAATCTGTTTTTAAGTTGGCTGGCTGCTTAAGCTGTATGCCTTCCGGACGTTTTAAATCGCCAATGGGATAAACAGGGTCGTTTCTCAATTTAAATTGCGGCCCGACAGCTTTAACGTTTTTCAATGTATCTTCGAAAGTGGAATCGGAATCATCGTTGTCTGATTTATGACGAAAAGGATAAGCCTCAGTATTGAACATCACAGCTCCAACTGATAGCAATACTGCGCCTGAAATAAAGTATTTAAATGCTTTGTTCAAAATAAGATTAACTAATTTACAATACCTTTAATGACCTTTTTATCAATTCTTCCACATTAAGCCCCTTTGATTCGCGGGTTATCTGAGATAACACTTTTTCAACATGCGATTTTTGGAAACCTAACATTACTAATGCAGATAACGCTTCTTCGGTTGTAGTATTGTATTCGGGAGTAACTATTTCTTCCGGCAGGCGGATTTTTATCATTTTGTCTTTTAATTCAATTACCATACGCTGCGCAGTCTTAGCGCCTATTCCTTTAATATTTTGCAGTATCCTGATATTTTCTGTTGCAATTGCCTGGGCAATTTCATCAGGGTTAAGCGACGAGAGGATCATCCTGGCTGTATTGGCGCCTATACCCGACACTGAAATGAGCATCCTGAAAACTTCGCGCTCTCTTTTATCCCTGAAGCCGAACAGGATATGCGCATCTTCCCTGATAACCTGGTGTGTGAAAATTTTTTCATTACTTTCAGCTTTTAATCCTGAAAATGTATTCAGCGAAATATTTATCAAATAGCCGATACCTTGGATGTCGAGAACTAAATATGTAGGCGTAAGCTCTATTATTTTTCCATAAAGATAGTCGAACATTTTTTTTGAAATTTTTATATTAATTTATTTGGCGTTAGTTTACAAACTGGTAAATCGGTTGTTTGAAAAGTTTTGTTTTATTATTCACGCAAAAGCGTGACGATCGCAAAATATTAAATTAAAATAATTTGTTTCCGATTTAACTTTTTAGCTTGAAAATTTTCATTTTTAAAGACAATATCTTTTAAAACCAAACTCAGATGATTTGACCTTCCAAACATTAATTTATTACATTTTTATTAATAAAAACTTATAAAAACAGCGCAGCTAAATTACTTAAAATTTTTATACAGAATTTTATGATTTAATTTAAGCAGTATGTTCAAAAATATACTTAAAAAAAACATATGGCAATCAGCGGACAATTTCAAGGCAATCCGGTGAATAAGAATATCCGGAACTTAATAATAAGAAAATTAAACATGGAGATATTGGGACACACTGAAAAATTCTCTGTGTTCATTCTTCTTTAAATGATCTTATAGCCTGAATATCCAATTCAAATGGATTTTCAAATCCATTAAAAGCATTGATGAACCTTAATTTTTTAAAGCTTTTGACCATTTCAAGAGGGATGTCTTTTTCAATAATCAGGCCTTTATCCAGCAAATATGCACGCATAGTGCCTTTTAACAATGGTTTCGCGGGTGTGTGCCATTGAACCCCATCGTAAAAAACAATATTGCTGAATGAAGTATCTGTAATCAGCCCGTTTTTAATAATAATTATTTCACATCCATCTTCAGTTAGGTGTTTCGCAAACATGCTTTTGTCAGCATATTTATACTGATAGTCAATATCATTATCAAAAACGATTTTACAACTTGTAACCGTGCGCCGCTGATATGGCAAAATTTCCACCTTTTCAATTTTTTTCCCATAAGTTATTCTTACCCGTTGTATATCTTGATATTTCCCGGTGATAATTATTTTTTCTTTCAAATCAACATAATCCGTGCTGCTAAATAGTTGATGACGCGACCGGTTAAACCTTTCGTTATGGAAATCAAGATTTTTAAGCTGGTTATCTTCCAACCTTATGCTTTCAATTAACCGCGACATAAATTTTATTTATCATTTCCTGGTATTCATCTTCTAACTTGCTCATGGCTGTGATTCCGCCTCCACTTCTGAAATAAAGCGACCCGTCAGTGTTTTCAATAAAACGGATCATAACGCCACAATCTGTTTTATCGCCATCAAATATACCACAAACACCTGTATAATATCCTCGTGGAATTTGTTCGGCTTCTTTTATAATTTCAATTGTTTTTTCTTTTGGTGCGCCACTAATAGAACCGGCAGGCAATAATGAAAATAAGATGTTCCCAGGTTCGATCTGTAATTGTCGGGCAATACACCTTTGATCGCTGAACTTACTTGTAGTAATTCAATATTATTGGCAACGATTTTTTCAACATATCTATAACGCGATACCTCAACCTGCCGGGCCACACGGCTAAGATCATTCCTGATAAGGTCTATCATCGTGTTATGTTCGGCTATTTCCTTTGTGTTTGAAAGTATAATCTCTTCTGCGCCGGGAATTGAAGCATCGATAGTGCCTTTCATGGGAAATGATGTGATTATTTCGTTTTCAATACTTATAAAGGTTTCCGGAGAGAAGCAAACAAATTCATTATTATAAAAAATTTTGTACTTTGCGTTACTTATTTCATACAATTCACGCAAACCAAGATTAGCATTTATCTTCGTTTTAAAGGTAAGGTTTGCCAGATAAGTATTTCCTTGCTGTAATTGTTGCATAACATAATGAAAAGCTTTGCTGTATTCGTTTTTTCTTTTAGCAAAAACATTGAAATGTTTTAATTCAGGCCTAACTGCTAAATAGCCGGAATTACTTTTCCCGTTCAGGTTATAAAGCAATATTTCAGGATTCAGTTCATTCAAAGGAACAACAAGAGGTTTCATCATTTCAAAATCCACTAAAAAAAGAAATGGCACCTTATTTGAACCTAACTGGTTCATTAATTCAATAGCCTGAGCCATTTTATGAAGCCTTTGCAATTTCCACAATTTAAACACATCCTTTTTAAAAGTTCGAGCTAAATTATAACGTATCAAATTAAACAATAAACAGAAATAATAATTTCTGTTTATTGTAAAGCTGCAAATAAAAATACAAATACTTATATCTTAAAAAATATAAGTATTTGTATTATAAAAAAGCCGAAATGGAAATTTTATGCTTTTGCTTGCGTTTCAGTTTTATATAAATTACTGTAAGCAGGACATTTTTTCTTGCTTTTACATGAAAACGACGCTATTGTAAATAAAACCAACATTGATATTATAATAAGCCTTCTCATACTTTGATGTTTTTTAATGTTTTCAAATTTCAATGATTGTAAAATTAATTAAATTTTTTAGTTAACAAAATACTTAATCTGTATTTTATTATTTGTTATTATGAATTACCAGCAATGACGCCTGTTTTCCGCCCGACTGGAGATATAATACATAAATCCCATCGCCGGCGCTTGAAAGCGATAATGACAATTGAGGCGCTTTCTTTAATACTCGCGGATAAAAAATTTCACCTTTCATGCTTACCAGTTTAACAAATAAATTATTTTTATCGAAGCCGGAAGGCAAATTAATATTTACAATTTCCGATGCAGGGTTCGGCCAGTAAATTATTTCTGAAGGAACATTAAAACTGTTGCAGCTACTCTGTACTGAAGCATCAAATGTCCATTCATAAGCAGGCATTGGATTGTTAAAATAATCGTAAACTGAATCGATTAACAGGGTATATTTTAGGCCGGACTTGAAACCGTTTTCCGGGATAATTTTTAAAACTTTCCCGGAACTATCAGAAATTAATTCAAAATTCAGTGCATTGCTTGCATTTCCATATTCGAATAACTTAATAAAAGGTTTGCTATTACCGGATAAAGGGTTATCGGTAATTATAGGTTCCGAGAAAGTAACTATCAACTTCCCGGTATCGGTATTATCATAACGAATGCCGGTTATTTCAGGGGCAGCATCAACAAGGGCTGTTATTGTCCAATCGGTAGAATATATTTTATCGGTTGTTGAAAGTGTAAGCTTAACAGGCATAGTGCAATTGAAAGTACCTGATGAATCGGGTTCGGCAATTATACCCTCCGGCAGTTTGTAATGAAGCTTCATTGAAGATAAATCGGTTTCGGAGTGGAGAATAAATGTAAGCTTGTTATTAATGCTATCGATAATTACAGGCGCTTCCTGGTTATCGAAATAAACAGTGTCAAAAATTTGTTCGAGTTTGAATTGCATTTGGTGCTTTCCCAGATTGCTGAAATCGTTTAAATCTTTTACAATCCATTCGGAATTATCTGCATTTGTGCCGGCAGATAAAGCCCAGTCGGTATTTCCATGCTTTATAAATGGTTTTCTTAACAGGGTGTGATTTGCCGCAGCCCCGGCTATGCCTGCAACATTAAAGTTAGCGGATGAATCCGGATAGCCGAAAATGTCTGTAAATTGCCATGTATTGCTTAATTTGTCTAACTTTTGCAGGCCTCTTGCATCGTTACCGGTAAAACCAATAACGGATACATTGGTTAAAACATCCGCAATTTTGAAATTTACCAAATTGCTATCGGCGTTGGGTTTTAAAATGACATAAACATCATGCGGCGCAATTGAAGCATTATTTGGAAAATTATAGTAACCTGTTTTCCACCCACCACCATTTGTAGAAATTGCAACCCGATAATTTTTCAACATAACCGTATCTTTCGAAGGGTTACAAATTTCAATTGCCTTATTATTCCCGCTTCCTCTAATAATTTCTGAAAAGAACAAATCATATGCAGCTCCCGCTAACGAAAATTCGTTCGTAATATTTGCATCTTTAGGAGCAACCGATTTGTTGTATGACGAGGTTAACCAATAGCCCACATAATCCGTACCCATTAATAAATTTTTTATAATTATTGTTGTATCGGTATTGTATTTCAGCTTAAATATTCCGGTGTCAACGATACAGGCGCTGTTGTAATTATTGAAATTAAAAAAGTCATTATTCCCAGGAACCGGGCATCCTTTTGAAGTTATAATATAATAGACCAATCCCGGCTTACTGATTGAAATGGAGAACATGGCCGAAGTATCGGAAAACGCTGTTAATTTTGGACTGTTTTTTATAAAAACAGGAGGTAAAGTATCTGCATTATAGTTTGTGTTTTTAACTATCAAGTCGTCAAACGCAAGGTTTCCCTTGCTTTTATTATATACAAACTTTAATTTTTGCGCATCGGCGGGCAAAGGCAATACAAGTATTTTTTTCGTCTTTGGAAGCGGTTTGATGCTATCGAGTATAATCCATTCATCGCCGGAATTAAAATATACGGCTAACATTGAAAGTGAATCGACACTATATCCTTTTATTAAAAAAGAACATTCCGTCGCATTTGAAAAGCTGCATGTTTCAATATAGTCGCCGCTCGCGCTTAACTTAATTGAAGGCGGCGCCGAGCCTGATCCTGAAACGGACGTGTAAACGCCGCCGGCTTTAATATCCCATCCTGCTGGCGCTACCAATCCGCTATCGAAACCCTCGTGAATTAATTCCTGGCTAAATATTGAACTTCTTAAGAATAAAATTAAATACATTACCAATATTTGCCGGATAAAGAAATGTTTTTGCATTTGTACTAAACGTTAGTTATTGATTGATAATTAGTTGTAAAGTAAAATAAAATATATTTAAAATCAAAAAATATCTGAAGTCATTAATGAAAATATTGGAAATTCTTTTGATTATTTTAAAACTTAAATAATTAATCACAAAATTTAAATTAGTTCTACTTTGACCGATTAGCAATTTTGGTGGAATTTGGTGTTTTTGAGTTTTGATGGCAAAATATTATAAGACACAAAATATCACTAAAAAGAAAAATCAATATTCATTATTGATCTTTCAAATTAGAATTAGAAAATATTTCATTTGACCTGCTAATTTCAATTTAAGCGGTTCGGAAATATCTAAAAACTTACCTGACCTAATTTCACAAAACCTTAGTATTGAGCATTATTTCACAATCATTCCTGATGCAAATCTTGTTAACAATTTTCAATTTTTTTTTTCAGTAAAACATATAATTATTATAATTGCTATATTCGTAGCCTCAAAATTTGTTATGTAAATATTAAATACATTATTCAATGGCAGTACTTGAAAAGATAAGAAGCAGGATAGGAATATTGGTTTCCGTAGTAATAGGTATTTCGTTGCTTGCATTTATACTTACCGATTTTTTAGGAAAAGGAAAATCCGTACTCGGTGGCAAAGAAGCAGAAGTGGCTCAGATTGCCGGCCAATCGGTAAACATAAGGGAGTTTGAAGAGAAGGTTAAAAATTTGACCGACATATACAAATTCCAAACCCGTCAGAGCAATTTGAATGAAGAAACCTTGAGAAAAATACGTGAACAAACATGGCAGGAACTTGTCGATGATATTATAATGAATGAAGAGTCCGACAAACTTGGGCTTGAAGTTTCAAACAAAGAATTGATAGATATGATGCAGGGCGCAAACCCACATCCTTTAGTCAGGTACTTATTTACCAATCCCGAGACAAAAGAATTCGACCGTAGCGCTTTGGTAAATTTTGCAAGGTCGCTAAACACCGAACAGGACCCGGCACGTAAAGCATATTGGTTATTTATTGAAAACCAGATAAGAAGGGAAAGGCTTTTGAACAAATTCAACAGTTTAATTAAACACGGAATGTTTGTTACTTCATCGCAACTTGAAGCCGATTCAAAAGACCAAAGTAAAAAAGTCAACTTTAGCTTTATTGCTGAAATGCTTACCTCCATTTCAGATTCCTTAATTAAGGCTGAAAAAACCGACATTGAAAATTATTATAAAAAACATAAAAGTGATTTTGAACAACAGGAAGCAACGCGCAGCATCGAATACATAACTTATGATATAAAACCATCGCAGGAAGATTACCAGGCAGCTGAAAAATGGATAAACAATATAAAACCCGATTTTGAAGCATCCACCGAAATAAAACAATTTGTAAATCTTAATTCAGATACATCGTTCACGGAAAAATATTTTAAACAAAAAGAACTTTCCGATACATTAAAAAAATTCATGTTCTCAGCAAAACAGGGCGCAACTTTCGGTCCTTATTTTGAAAACAACACATTTAAAATAGCCCGTTTGGCCGATATTAAAGACCTCCCGGATACAGTGAGGGCAAGCCAAATCCTTATCAGGCCAAAAGCCCAAACAGAAGAAGCTGTAAAAAATGCCGAAAAGCTTGCTGACAGCCTAAAGAATGTGCTAAAAAAAGGAGGCAATTTTGCCGAGTTGGCTAAAACTTATTCAGACGATCCTTCGTCTGTAAAGGTTGGAGGCGACTTAGGCTGGTTTAAAGAAGACACCATGCCAAAATTATTAAGCAACGCATGTTTCTTTGGCAAAAAAGGCGATATAAGCGTTGTTAAAGGCACATATGGTTTCCAGGTGGTTAAAATTACCGACAGGGGAAAAGAAGT
Source organism: uncultured Bacteroidota bacterium (assembly GCA_963808135.1). Taxonomy (GTDB): domain Bacteria; phylum Bacteroidota; class Bacteroidia; order Bacteroidales; family DTGW01; genus CAWEFA01. The sequence goes on along the minus strand of CAWEFA010000084.1, from coordinate 19,368 downwards.
TAAAAAAGTGCAGATAGGAATTGTTGAGAGAAAAGTTGAACCCAGCAACATTACCATTCAGGGGATTTACCAGAAAGCAAGTACTTTTGCCGGCAATTACAATACTGGTGATAGATTTGAAACCGGTATCAAAAAAATGGGACTTAGCCCAAAATCAGTTGTATTGAATGAAACCATGACCGATGTTCCAGGCCTGATTAACTCCCGTGAGCTTATCCGATGGGCTTTTGGCGCCGAATTAAATACCCTTTCAGATATTAAGCAGCTTGGAGATAAATTTATTATTGCAAGGCTAAGCCAGATAAAGGATAAAGGGTTCGCACCAATTAGCCAGGTACAAAATCAAATTATTATCGAGGTAAAAAAAGAAAAGAAAGCTGAACAGTTGGCTGAAAAAATTAAAAAAGAGATGAAAGGCGCAGGCAGCATTGATGAAATTGCTACAAGGTTAAACGTGCCGGTTTTATCGGCAGCCGATATTAATTTCAACTCATATTATGTTCCCAATGCAGGATATGAGCCAGCTTTAATTGCAACTGCATTAAATATTAGTCCGAATAAAATTTCCGATCCTGTAAAAGGCAATAATGGCGTTTACCTGGTTTATGTTACCGACGAAAAAGAAGAAAGCGCAACTGATCCAAAAATGCTTTATATGCGCCTAAACAGTTTTTATGCAAGCAGGATAAATTATGAACTAATGGCAAGCATCAGAAAGCTTGCCGACATTAAAGATAAAAGAATTAAGTTCTACTAATAATCGGTTGAACTAACAAATTTATTTGGCGGTTAACATAACTTTTACAGTTTCTGCAATTAATTTTCCATCGGCTTTTCCGGCAAGCTCTTTTGTAGCAATGCCCATTATTTTGCCCATATCGGAAGGGGTTTTTGCCCCTACCCTGTCAATAATTGCTTTCAATGCCTTCTGAAGTTCCTCGGCATTTAATTGTTTTGGCAGATATTGTTCTATAACCGAAGCTTCAAACATTTCAATATCATATAAATCTTTACGCCCTTGCGACAAATATATTTCAGCCGATTCCTTACGCTGTTTGATTAATTTCTGAACTATGCGTAATTCAGCATCGCCAGTCAATTCAGCAGGCGCTCCTTTTTCAGTCTTTGCCAATAAAAAAGCGGCTTTTATTGCCCGCAAGGCTTCAAGCTTGCCCTTTTCTTTCGATAGCATAGCCGCCTTAATGTCTTCATTAACTTTATCAAAAAGTTTCATTATTTTATATTTTAATTAAACTACAATTTATGAAGATAACAAACCGTTGTTTTTTACAAAAATAAGTTGAATAACAAACTATAACAAATAATATCCGGCTTTAAAATGATGAAATTGCAATACTGCAATTATTAGCTATCTTTGGCAGGTTTTTGAAGAAACTACGTTAAGGATGTAATAAACAGCGCAATACCTTAATATTATGTCTACTATTTTTGATTATTAATGCAATTAAAATTGATGGTTGTCGTCATTGTGAGGAAAAAGTAAATAGAAATGAATACCGATGATCTTCTTTTTGAAAAAAGGAACAAGGAATACGGAGCTTATAAACTCAGGAAGCAATATAAAAAAACACTTTTAATTTCGCTGGCTGTAAGCACCATTATATTTCTGCTTTTGGTTTTTATCCCATTCACGATTTATCTTAAAAATCAATATAACGAAGATTTTATAATAAGAACAAGGATAGTGGTTGCAGAACTTATGCCGGTGGAGAATTTAAAAATGCCGGATGAAGCCAATACAAAACCCCAGCCGAAGAAAGAAACCCCGTTGCCAAAGCAAATATCCGATGACAAAAATATTGTTATTAAAGATTCTTCCCAAAATGAATCAAATAAAAAAGATTCCGTTCAAAATAAAAATGTGGCAGCAGGGGCAGAGGAAAATAACGATGATGTGAACATAAAAAACGCTTTATTTACATGCGGCGGCGATTTGAATGCTTTCAGATATTGGTTCACGGACAATTATAATTATAAAATTTTAAAAGGAAATAAAAAGGCAGGTAAAGTTCTCGCTCTGTTTTCAGTCAATAAAAATGGCTATATTGATAGTGTAAAAATCATTGTCGGCATAAGCTCCATTATTGATAACGAGGTAAAAAGGGTTTTACTGAATTCGCCGCGTTGGAGGCCATGTACAATTGACGGCAGAAAGCACAGGATGCAATATTCGTTTCCTGTTTTTGTTTCAAAATAAATAAATATTTTTTTGTCTGAAAGCGGTAATTTTCACTTGCAGGTTAATTTTTCGTTATTCGGCAAAAACTAATTTCAGTAATTTGATATCTAATATGGATTTTAATTAAATCTTTCTTTTTATAATTTTGGAAGTGAATAATAGAATGAAAATGAATATTGACAGCAGGAGAACGATAAAAGAAATGATTGTTTGCCAGCGGGCAGTTTCAGTTTGGTTTACAGGTTTGTCGGGCTCGGGAAAATCAACCCTTGCTTATGAACTCGATATTGCTTTATCAAGCCGTGGGTATTTAACAGCAATTCTCGATGGCGATGAAATCCGCAGAGGAATAAACTCGAACCTGGGCTTCACGGAAGCCGACCGGTTAGAAAATATAAGACGCGTAGCAGAAATATCTAAACTTTTTCTAAAAAACGGGGTTATTACCATAAACGCTTTTATTTGTCCAACCGAACAAATGCGAATGTTAGCCAAAACAATAGTCGGCCCTGAAGATTTTATAATGGTGTATCTCGATGCACCGATAGAAATATGTGAAAAACGCGATACCAAAGGTTTGTACAAGAAAGCAAGAAAAGGGCTTGTTCATGATTTTACCGGGATCAGTTCTTCTTTCGAGAAGCCCAAAACCCCTGATCTGACACTTGATACCGCCAATTCAGACGTTGATAGTTGTATAATGAAAGTAACTGAGTTATTATTGCCGAGGATATCGGGAAAGTAGATTGAAAAATAATATTGTAAAGCAATTGATGTAAAAATGCCGGATATAAACAACAAATTTCATTTAAATCATTTAAGGGAGCTCGAATCCGAGTCAGTTTATATAATCAGGGAAGTTGCGGCACAATTTGAAAAGCCATGCCTTCTTTTTTCAGGCGGCAAGGATTCAATTGTAATGTTCCATATTGCCCGAAAAGCTTTCTGGCCGGCTCAAATTCCCTTTCCTCTGTTGCATATCGATACGGGACATAATTTCGAAGAGACGCTTAAATTTCGTGACAACCTGATGAAAAAAACCGGCGCAACCTGCATTGTGCGTTACGTGCAGGAAACAATCGACGCCGGTAAAGCAACGGAAGAAACAGGCCCGAATGCAAGCCGCAACGTGCTGCAAACAAAAACGCTGCTCGACGCTATTGAAGAATTTAAATTCGATGCTGCTATGGGCGGCGGCAGGCGCGATGAAGAAAAAGCCCGTGCAAAGGAACGTTTTTTCTCGCACCGCGATGAGTTTGGCCAATGGGACCCTAAAAACCAAAGGCCTGAGCTCTGGAATATTTTTAACGGCAGGAAACATTTAGGCGAACATTTTAGGGTTTTTCCGCTAAGTAACTGGACTGAAATGGACATTTGGCAATATATTTTTTTGGAAAATATCGAAGTCCCGAATCTCTACTTTACCCACGAGCGTGAAATGATAGTCCGCGATGGCGTGTTGCTTGCAAAATGCCCGTATATACCATTAAAAACAGGCGATACAATTGCAAACATGCAAATACGTTTCCGAACCATTGGCGATATGACTTGTACCGGCGGTGTTGAATCGCCGGCCACAACGCTTGAAGATATAATCAGCGAAGTTGCTTTAAGCCGGGTAACCGAAAGGGGAAGCCGCTGGGATGACAAACGTTCCGAATCGGCAATGGAGGACAGAAAAAAAGAAGGGTACTTTTAGCTTTCAGAATTCCATATTTCCCATGAACGTTTGGCCTGGAGCTTTAGCATTTGCAAGCCATTTACAATAGCAGCGCCTTTTTCCTTCCCTTTTTTCAAGAAGGCTGTTTCCTCGGGGTTATACACCAAATCATACAACAAATGTGCGGATGTAATATATTCATAAGGTATTGGCGGGAAAGTGTCAACATGCGGATATGTGCCGAGAGGCGTGGCATGTATTATAAGCAACCGTTCTTCAATCATTTTTTTATCAATCTCTTCATATCTAATTTCATTTTCTTTCAGTTCTTCTATGGAAGCCGAAATATATTCGATATGCAATTTTTTAAGTATATATTTTATGGCTTTTGATGCCCCGCCAGTCCCTAAAATCAAGGCTTTATTATGAAACTCATTTAAGAAAGGTTGTATAGATTTTTGAAAACCATACACATCGCTATTATAACCTTTTAGCTTGAACCCGTTGGAGTTTCTGAAGATTTTAACCGTATTCACGGCGCCAATATCTTTTGCTTCCGTGTCAATCTCGTCTAAAAAATTAAAAATTTGCTCTTTATATGGTATGGTAACATTAAGCCCTATCAATTCAGGATTTTCGGCTATTGTAGCAGGTAACTTTTGAATTTCATCAATAGGAAAGTTTTTATATAAACAATCCGTGAGCCCTTCCTTTTCAAATTTATTTGTAAAGTAACCGGCCGAAAACGAATGACCTAAAGGATAACCGATTAAACCGAATATTTTCATTTTATTACAAGGTTAAAAATGTGTGGCATTTCATTTAAGTAGTTCAGTCTATAGTTATATTTTTTCTTTCTTATTATATAGCTGAAGTCAATATTACAAATTTAATTAAAAGCTCAAGATTTTCTTTAGCTGTTATATGGAACTGACTTTAATATGAATAAGTTCCAAACGTTTATTATTAATTTTTAATATTTTACAGGTAAAATTGCCGATTTCAAACTGCTCATTTAATACCGGAATACGGCCGATATTAAAAAAAATAAAACCTGCAAGCGTTTCGTACTTGTCGGAATCAGTAATATTCAGGTTGTATTTATTATTCAGGTAATCTATTTGCAGCAAGCCCGAAAAAATGTATTCATTTTCCGATATTACCTTTTCCACAATTTCGTCGGTATCATGTTCGTCCTCAATTTCGCCAAAAATTTCTTCCATAATATCTTCTGTTGTAACTATGCCGGCAGTTCCGCCGAATTCGTCAACTACAACGGCAAGGCTTTTTCTTTCCCTTAACAACAATCGAAGCAACTTATTTGCATACATAGTTTCAGGCACAGCAGGGGCTTTTATAATTTTCGATTTTAAGCTTAGCGGATTTTTAAACAAATCTTTTGAACTTACATAACCGATAATATTATCGATATTTCCCCTGTAAATGACAATTTTTGAAAATCCTGTGCTTATAAACCTGTTCCGAAGTTCGTCTATTGGGCAGGTGTCTTCGACTGCAACTATTTCGGTGCGCGGTACAATGCATTCCCGCAGTTTAACATTGGAAAAATCGAGGGCATTTTGAAAGAACCTTATTTCATGCTCCGAATCCAACAGCGGTTTTCTTCGGCGCTTTATGTCGTCCATTAAATAACTTAAGTCAATTTTCCCGAAAACATATAAATCGTTTTGTTTCGTATTTTCTTTTTTTATATAACGCTTGAGAAAAAGATGCGAAAACTTCATTATTACATATGAAACCGGGAATAAAACAATGTAGAAAAAAAGTACAGGAATGCTCAGATAGTTTAAAAATAAATTCGGCATCAGCCTGAAAACGGCTTTTGGTAAAAACTCGGCAGTAATAAGAATTAATAAAGTTGAAATAATAGTTTGAACAATGAGTATGTTGAAAGCATTCATTGTAATGGCAGAAATTGCCGGTTCGAGTATTTTTGCCATTTCAATACCGTAAATTACAAGCACAACATTGTTCCCGAGGAGCAATGTAACTATTAATTGTGTCGGATTTTTTATGAAAACACTTACAATATCAGAAAAAAACAAATCCTGTTTTTTATCAAGCTCTATTCTTAACCGGTTTGCGCTTAAAAAAGCTATTTCCATGCCCGAGAAGAAGGCTGAAAATATTAAGCACGCAATAATGCTCAGAATGTCGCGGTGCATTTTTATTATGGTTCGTTAGTGCCGTTTCTGCCCTGATTATTTCTTATAAGGTAAAACGCAAATGCAAATATAGCAAATACCAAGAACACATAACTTTTCGAAATGCCTTGCCTGATGGTTTGATGAATGCCTGCTGATAAGCAAAGCAGGGATGTTATCAGCCAAACATATTTTATAATCCGGGCGTACATTTCAAAAGTTTATAGATAATGTTTTTCGAAATATTTTATTAAAGCTGTTAAAAGTTAACTTTTCCTTTTATGCCCAATAATTTCCAATAGGAAAGGTCCTCCTTAGCATTGAATCCGCCATCGCCATAAAATACGCCATCCGGATTTATAATTTTTGTAAATTTATTGGAAAAAATTATTTTTTTATTCTGGTCCCATATCAATTCTTCGGTATATAATTGTTCGTTTTTCAATAAATTCAAAGCAACCACATCGTTCCTGGCTTCCCAAAGCTTTTTTTCTTCAAAATACTTGGCATAATTCGCCCTGATTATGGCCTCAATTTGCATTGTCGTATCATATTTGTAAATTATAATGCCTTTTGGAAATTCGATATATTTCTTTTCGCGTGAGTTAAATTTATTCAAAACTTTAGCTACCGCTTTAAATTTCATATAAGATGAATCGCTGTAGACTATTTCAACGTCCTGCGCCGAAACTACAGGAATATCCTTTGTATTGGTAATGCTTTTAATAACCTCGATATTGTTTTCACAACCTGAAAAGACAAGAACAGATGAGAATATTATTAACCAATTATAAATTTTTAAAACTGAAAGCTTCATTTTTAATATCTACTGTTTTATAAGGTAAACGACCCGAAAATACAATTAATTTTTTTAAAATACATAAAGGTCGTTGTTCATCTGTTTTCAATTTATCGCATCAGATTTAGTCTAACCTTTTCCTGACAAACCAAAAATCGCATAAGCTAAGACTAACCGTAATCCGGGTATAATTGATTCGAACAAGATTATTTGATGTAGTTCCATGTTGGCCAATTTCAAAAGCAATATTAAACTTAGTTCTTGTTTTTTTGAATGGCAGGCCAATACCAAACGTTAATCCATAATCTTTTACAGGAACCTCATTTAAGGTTAAATACGATTTATTATAATAAGCGCCTATCCTATAGTCGACCCTTTCAAAATAATTCCGGTACGATTCGCTGTTTGGGGTGTATTGAACACCAACACTAATGCGGCTATCGGTTTTAAGTGAATCGTTTTTACCAAGAAAAGTCGATTTGCTCCAGTCCTGTATTGCAAAATCAGCGCCTATTAATAATTTATTTTTAAGGATAATACTTAGCCCAAACCCAATACGCAAAGGCAATATAAAGTATCCTGAAGTGTCGACATTTTGTATTGTATCGTTAATTGTAACATCGCGGATTATATAGTTGCTGTAATTGATTTTTATTTTTGTTTTGGGATTAAATGTCAAGCCTAAGATGATTTTTCTGTTTTCGTTGATATCAATAACTCCCTGTGCCCCGAAATTAAAGTATGTTCCACTTGCCATCATTTTTCTCTCAATGAAGGTAGCCGGTTGATATGAATCTATAATAAAACCATTTGCTATTGAATCGAAAGTAAAAAACTGGACAGAATTATTTGTGTTAAGCGAACCAAAAATGTAAGAGAAATTAAAACCTAAGTTTAAATGCTTGTGAAAAAAGCCAAAGGCATTTCCAACATAAAACTGGTTTAAATTTCCCGATCCAACATAGGAAGAAACTGTTCTGCTAATTGAATCGGTCTGAAATGTGCTTTCAATATCATATCCCATGCTGCTGAAAGGAACGAGGCCTGCGCTTACACAATATTTCTGGGATATTGGAAGCGATATGGCCAAATGATCGAAGTTTGAACTTTCCTTGCCCGTTGAAGAATTGTTTGAAGACAAAACAAAAAAATTCAGGAACATTCCAATATCCCACATAAATGACATTGTATCCTGGGAATTATAGGAAGCCGGGTTAAGAAAATTTATCTGGTTTGGTTGGCGCAGGCAAATGGAAAGCCCCCCTAATGCCCTGTTTTGTCCAAAACCGCTACGGTCAATATCTCCAACGCCATAAAACGAATAGAGAGAGTTTGAATTATATTGGCCAAAAACATTTACAATTTCTAAAACAGACAAACCCAAACTTAGTATTAAAACACGTAAAATAATGATTTTATTCATCTGTTTGTATTACTGGTTTACATTTAACCAATATAAATTGCTTAATTATTGCGAGGTAAAAATACAATCAGAAATTTTTTATTTCTTGATATTATAACAAAGTATCCTGTTTAATCCGATTAAAACCAAATTCATTTCAACAAATATGTTCTTTTTCAATTTACCGGCGAGAAATTCAGCATCGCCTCCTGTTATAATTGTTTTCATTTTAGGATATTTCTGCTGAAATGAATTTATATATCCTTCAATTTCAAAAATTATCCCGTTTTGAACGCCTGCTTCGATAGCCTGCCCGGTATTATTTCCTAAAAGTTGAAAGTCTTTATTCTTATATACTAACGGCAATTTTTGAGTAAAATTATGCAACGATTTAAACCTGGTTCCCAAACCGGGCGATATGTTCCCACCCAGATAAGAACCTGAAGCATCAATGAAATCGAAAGTTATAGCTGTTCCTGCATCGATAACGAGCACATCTGTTCCGGGAAAAAGAACCTGGCTGCCGGCAATACCAGCAATACGATCGGCGCCCTGGGTAGTTTTCGATTCATAATTATTTTTAAATGGAAGAGAAGTGTTGCCATTTAATTCAATGAGAATTTTAAAAGAGTTTTTTAAATAATTAATGAGCAACCCGCTTGTTTCTATTACGCTTGAAAGTATGCAACAATCAATCCCGGGATATTGCCTGTACAGCGATTCTAAATCACTAATCTGAAGAATTTCAAATTGTTTCAATTCAACAATTTTAGTTTCATTGAAAATTGCTACTTTCGTTTTTGTATTCCCTATATCAATGGTCAGGTTCATTTATAAGTTTATTTTGGCAGCATTTTAAAATTTGTTCATCAGATACCGATCATTTTATTAAGCAAATTTATAGCTTTTTCTACATCAGTTACATTTTCAACGCTCATAGTAAGTTTGTCTTTCCCTTCTTTCATTTGAAACTGGCGTTGGTTCATCTGAACATAGTTTAATATTTTTCCGAAAATCTCCGATTGATAGTACGCCGATTGCTGGTTTGAAATGAAATAAATTTTCATGCTGTCGTTTTTAAGCGATATCCGCTCAAAGCCAAGTTTTATGGCCAGCCATCTTAACCTGATAATATTCATTAAACCGATTGTTGGTTCAGGCACGGCGCCAAACCTGTCGACCAGGTTTTTTTTAAATTGTTTAAGCGCTTCTTCATCCTGGATATTATCTAATTCCCTGTAAAGCTTGATCCTTTCCGTAATATTTTCAATATAACTTTCAGGAATCATAATTTCAAAATCGGTATCGATGGTACAATCGTTTATAAACCTTACCTCTTCAAGAACATTTGTCTTTGTTTCTGATTTATTGATATTTTGTTTTCCGGGTTTAAAAAACAAATCGCGAAAGTCTTCTTCTTTCAGTTCCTGGATTGCTTCGTTAAGAATACGCTGGTAAGTTTCAAAACCTATTTCAGCAATAAACCCGCTTTGCTCAGATCCTAAGAGGTTCCCCGCCCCCCTGATGTCGAGGTCGTACATGGCAATATTGAAACCGCTGCCCAAATCGGAAAAGTTTTCGATGGTTTTTAAACGGCGGCGGGCATCGGGAGTTAACGTAGTTAAAGGCGGGGCCAACAGATAACAAAATGCCCTTTTATTTGAGCGGCCCACACGGCCACGCAACTGGTGCAAATCGCTTAACCCAAAATGATGGGCATCGCTTATAAAAATTGTATTTGCATTCGGGATATCAAGGCCTGCTTCTATAATTGCAGTGGAAATTAAAACATCGTAATCGCCGCTTATAAAACCGAGCATAACTTTTTCAAGTTTCGCCCCTTCCATCTGGCCATGCGCAACAACTGTTTTAACTTCAGGAACAATCCGGTTTATCGTTTTCTCCAGTTCATAAATATTTTGTATGCGGTTGTTTATGAAAAATACCTGACCGCGCCGCGAAACTTCATTAATAATGCCTTCGCGGATAATATCGTCATTAAATGTATGCAATTCGGTAATAACGGGATGCCTGTTTGGCGGAGACGTATTTATGATTGACAAATCGCGTGCGCCCATTAATGAAAATTGAAGCGTTCGAGGTATCGGCGTTGCTGTTAATGCAAGGTTATCGATATTTAGCTTTAGCTTTTTCAGCTTTTCTTTCATTGCCACGCCGAATTTTTGTTCTTCATCAATAATCAAAAGCCCCAGTTCTTTATATTTTATGTCGCCGCTGAGTAACCGGTGAGTGCCAATAATAATGTCTATTTTACCTTCTTCGAGCTTTTTTATGGTGTCGTTCTGCTCTTTTGTTTTCTTTAAACGGCTTATATAATCAACTGTACAGGGAAATTCTTTTAGCCGTTCGCTGAAAGTTTTAAAATGCTGTAAAGCCAGTAAAGTTGTAGGCACCAAAACGGCAACCTGTTTACTATCGGCAACTGCTTTAAATGCAGCGCGGATTGCAATTTCAGTTTTTCCGAAGCCCACATCGCCGCAAACGAGCATATCCATAGGGTAAGCGCTTTCCATTCCCTGCTTTACGGCTTTTGTGGCTTTTTCCTGGTCGGGCGTGTCTTCATAAATAAATGAGGCTTCAAGCTCCTGCTGAAGATATGTATCGGGGCTAAACTGAAAACCCTGCGCGGATTTGCGTTTGGCATATAAAGCAATAAGCTCTTTTGCAATATCTTTAACCTTGCTTTTAGTCGACGACTTCAATTTCTGCCAAGCCCCGGTGCCTAACTTGTAAATTCTCGGCTCCTCCCCTTCTTTGCTTTTAAATTTCGAAATCCTGTGCAGCGAGTGAATGCCCACATATAAAATATCGCCATCCCTGTAAACCAGCTTTATTACTTCCTGGACGCGGCCATTTATTTCAGTTTTTTCAATTCCGCCGAATTTTCCAATTCCATGATCGATATGCACGATGTAGTCGCCCGGGTGCAAGTCGTTGATTTCGCTGAAAGTAAGGGCTTCGTTACGTGTAAAATTATGGCGAAACTTAAAATTGTGGTAACGTTCGAATATCTGGTGGTCGGTGTAAAAACAAATTTTCAAATCGCTATCGACAAAACCTTCATGTAATCCAATATTCAGGGCTGTAAACAAAACTTCTTTATCGATACTTGAGAATATTTCTTTCAAGCGGTCGAATTGATTTATGTTTTCGCTGCAGATTACACATTCGAAACCATCCATCCGCTTTTCGTGAAGATTGCCGGCCAAAAGTTCGAAATTTTTATTAAAAGCCGCCTGCGGCGCTGTATTGAATGAAAATTTTGCCGAACCTTTAAAATATTGATGGCTGCCAACTTCAATTATTTTTACATTTTTCAAACTTGATAAAAAGTCTTCAACACTTATAAGTTCAGGTTTTAATTGTACTTCCCCTTCGGCATACCTGTCTTCATTATTGTGCCAGGGACTTGTAAGCATATTGTTTATACTATCGATGCAAAATTGCAATTCGCTAAACCATGTTACAGAGCTTTCCGGTAAAAATTCAATTAGCGATATTTTCGATCCGTGCATCCCGATTTTTTTTACATCAGGAATAATCTGTATCTTTTCAAGCTTTTGCACCGAAAGCTGGGTTTCAATATCAAAGCTGCGGATGGAATCCACTTCGTCGCCGAAAAAATCGATGCGATACGGATACCTATCGGCATAGGAAAACACATCAATAATGCTGCCACGGACAGAATACTGGCCCGGTTCGTAAACAAAATCGACCCGGTTAAACTGGTATTCAGATAATGCTTCTTTCAAAAAAGCTATTGTAATTTTTTCGCTGGTATGAAGCTGCAAAGTATTTTGTTTTAGCTTGCTTTTCGAAACCACTTTCTCGGCAATGGCTTCGGGATAAGAAACTATTAAAATGTCGCCGGGCTTATCGTCGCGGTTTAACAAGTTCAGCAATTCTACGCGCTGTATCATCCCGGAACTGTCGATAATATTGCTTTGGCCGGGCCTTTTATATGACGATGGGAAAAGATAAACCTGGCTTTCTCCTGAAATAGAAAGTAAATCGTTTGCAAAATACGAAGCATCCTCTTTTTCGGGAAGCACAAACAAATATATGCCGGGGTTTTCTAATGCCAGAGTGCCTGCAAATAAAGGAAATGCCGAACCGGTTAATCTTGAAATTTGTATTTTATTTTTTTCTCCCCTGGTAAGTAATTTTTTAATTTCATTAAAATGAGGATGCGATTTGTAAACCGATTTTAAATCCATTTTTTCGATAGAAAATAAAAGTGCAAAGTTAATTTAAACTTTTACAATTTTTTTGAGGATAAGATACAGGAACAATTATCCGGGTTAATAAGAAGCTATAGGTGTTTATCCGTGCTGTCTGCCTTCTGAACGTTATCAGCTTTATCCTCCGCCGGTTTTCGTTTCCGCAACCATATTTTCTGGCCTGTTTGCAGCTCCTGGCCTGTTTTCATCCGGTTTTTACGATAAAGCTTCTTAAGCTTTATTCCATATAACTGGCTTATGGAATACATTGTTTCGCCATCTTTAACAATGTGAAAATCGTTTCCAACTTCTGCCTTCCGGCGTTTAGGCTGAAGGTAGAGCGCTTGGCCGGATTCTATTTTCATGCTGTCGGATATTTCGTTATAGCGTTTCAGTTCCCACGACAGAAGCCCCATTTCTTTTGTAATTTTATCCAAATTATCACCCTGTTCCACTATAATATATTTAATCCGGTTACGCTCATATACTTTTCTGCGTTTTATATCAACGGTGAATTCTTCATTTTTAGAAGTTTTATTGTAAGCCAATGGCTTTGAATAATCGCCTTCATCAAGCCGGTAAAGCTCATTTTCTTTAATAATTCTGATTAAATCTTCAGCATAAGACCGGCTGGTTGCATAACCTGCACTTTTTAAACCTTTGGCCCATTTTTTATAGTCGTTGGATTTGTAACCGAATAGTTTTTCATATCTTGGAGTGTTCACAAGAAAATCGGTATGATCGCGGTAAGAATCTTCCGGTGAATTATATTTTCTGAAACATTCGCCGTTTTCATCATCATCATGATAAACTTTTTGGCCATTCCATGTTCTATGACATTTAATCCCAAAGTGATTATTCGATTTGAGTGCCAACGGGCTGTTGCCGTTATCCGATTCCAGCATTCCCTGCGCCAGCGTAATGCTTGCAGGTATGCCGCTCCGTTTCATTTCATCAATGGCTATTTTTTTATACTTTTCAATATAATCGTCTTTTGAAAGACGTTGCGGGTAAACGTTTGCAGCTATTATAAAAACCAACGATAAAAAATGCAACCTGTACATAATTATTCATTCCTGTTTTTAAAAACTTTCCATAATTTATCACCCGGTGGTTCGGCTACTATTTTAATCAGTTTGCCGGTTACCGGATGATGAAATTCAATACTGCGCGAATGAAGTGAAATGCCGCCATTATCGTTACTGCGCGGATATCCGTATTTCAAATCGCCACGAACAGGACAGCCGAGTTTCGACAACTGGCTCCTTATCTGGTGATGCCGGCCTGTTTGTAAATCAATTTCAAGCAAATAATAATTGTCCGATGCATCAATTATTTTATAAGACATCACAGCTTTTTTAGAATTCTTTCTTTCTTCGCTATAAGAAAAAGTTTTGTTTTTGTTTGTATCGCGGACAAGATAATGGGTAATTGTAGCGGCTTCTTCGGGAGGTTTGCTTTTAACAATGGCCCAATAAATCTTTTTTACCACCTGCTCCCTGAACATTTTACTCAAACGTTTAAGCGCTTTGCTGGTACGCGCAAAAAGAACAACACCGCTAACAGGCCTGTCTATCCGGTGCGCTGCGCCAAGAAAAACATTTCCCGGCTTATTATATTTTTCTTTAATGTACTGCTTTAGCATTTCTTCAAGCGACAAGTCACCCGACTTATCCGCCTGCACTATTTCGGAAACCGATTTATTTACGGCTATCAGGTGATTGTCTTCAAACAAAATTTGCATTTAAATAAATTCAAATTAACCGCAAAAAACAAAAAAATGAATAAGAATTCAAAATATATTTATTCACATTTGAAAATCGGGGTGTTCATAATTAAGAATATATATTTATATTTGCAGCCTTAAAAAATGGCTGATAGTTGTTAGTTGATAGATGTTTGTAGCTTTTTAAAGAATATTTTTCATTCATGCGAAACGAAAATTTATCGAAACAATCAATTAAAAACAAATACTTGGCGAGATAGCTCAGATGGTTAGAGCGTCCCGATACATATCGGGAAGATCGAGAGTTCAATGAAATATTAGTAATTTGGCGAGATAGCTCAGATGGTTAGAGCGCATGATTCATAATCATGAGGTCGAGAGTTCAATTCTCTCTCTCGCTACAAGTAAAATAAGACGGTTCAGAATTTCATTGGCTGCCTTATTTTAATCTGTTAATATCTGGACTGATTCACCGGCTTATCTAAATTTAATAAAAGTATTAATGGTTTTTCAGTTTCTTGGAAATCAGCAATCCACCCTGAGCCATACTTACTAAAGGATATTCATTGAAAAGAATCACGTATGCATCTTTCGGAATGTTCATTATTTCACTTATCAATTGCATCAATTCTTTAGATATTTTTTCTTTCTGTAGAAAGAACAGGTCCATCAATTGTAATTACAGGCATAAAACCTTCTTTTTATATATTAAACAATGAATAAAATCAAAACGAATTTAGATAAATAAAAGAATATTGAAAAAGTCAATTTTCAAACCTTTTCAAGCTTGTCCAACTTCCGCCGTTGTACACTTCCATAAATCCGTTATTTTTCAAAATATTTTTGGCTAAGAGGTTGTTTAAATTTTTAAAGAAAATATTTAATGGATTGTTTGATAATAATTTACCCTTTGCTTAATGACGCAGAACAGGCTTAAAAATGTATCATTAAGACTATTTAAAGAATATTTGACCTATAAAGGGCTAAAACTACAAAGAATAAAAGGCGGCCATGAAATTTGGGGCGGCGTTAAACTTAAAAGGCCAATTGTTTTGCAATCACATATCGACCCAATTCCTGAGTTTATTATTCGAAATTGTTTGCGAACTTTTTTGCTGCAATAGATAAAAAAAGATAAAAACATTTTTATCCGTTTAAGTATTTAAAAAGTAAGCAAAGAGCATTACCGCTTTTATACAAATCAATAATATTGGCACATAACAATGACATTTAATATAATCCGATATTCAGCCAATAAGTATATCTTTGTTCAAAAAAAATCTATATGATAGTTATTACAGGAGCTGCAGGTTTTATTGGGAGCAATTTGGCTGGTTATCTTAATGAAGCCAGGTTCTTTGATATTGTTCTGGTCGATGATTTTTCTAAAACCGAAAAGCAAGCCAATTATCTAAATAAAATATTTTCGGCGAAAATTGAAAGAAAAGAATTTTTTAACTGGTTAAAAGCAAACCACCGTTTTGTTCAGTTTATATTTCACCTTGGCGCACGCACGGATACAATTGAATTAAATAAAGCTGTTTTCGATGAGTTAAACCTTGAGTATTCCAAAAAAGTATGGCTGCTTTGCGTGGAATACGGGCTTCCATTGGTATATGCGTCGTCTGCTGCCACGTATGGCGATGGCAGCCTCGGTTATAACGACAACCATGAAATAATAGAATCGCTGAAACCATTGAACCCTTATGGTGAATCGAAGAATGAATTTGACAAATGGGCTTTGAAACAAGTTCGCAAACCATACTTTTGGTCGGGTTTAAAATTATTCAATGTTTACGGCCCAAATGAATATCATAAAGGAAGAATGGCATTGGTTATATTTCATTCATTTAATCAAATAAAAGCTACCGGTAAGGTAAACCTTTTCCGTTCACACAATCGTGCTTACAGGGATGGTGAGCAGTTGCGCGATTTTATTTATGTCAGAGATGTTTGTGATGTAATGATGTATTTTATGCAGATACGGAAGAATTCAGGTATTTATAATCTTGGCACCGGCAAAGCCAGAACATTCATTAATTTAGCCCAAAATGTCTTCAATGCCATGAATATTTTAGAAAAAATAGAATTTATCGATACTCCTCGTGATATAAGGGATAAATATCAATATTTTACCGAAGCAAATATTTCAAAACTTAGAAATATAGGATACGAAAAACCATTTACTTCTTTAGAAAATGGTATTGATGATTATGTGAAGAATTATCTCTTACCTGGAAAAAATTTTTAATCCAAATAATTTTAACCTTTGGATATATTTTTTATCGTTTTTGACCCTATTTGATTGGAAACAAAATGAGCCGTTTAGGACATTTACATCATTGGTATAATAAATATAATTTGTCCATTATTTGTGCTGATATATTTAAACATGTTCAAAAAGAGAATATTTATTACCCTTTTGCAGTATATAATTTTTTTTAAATTTGCAGCCCGTAACAAATTATCAAATATTAGTTTTTAATGGTCCGGTAGCTCAGCTGGATAGAGCAACAGCCTTCTAAGCTGTGGGTCACAGGTTCGAATCCTGTCCGGATCACCACAAACCTAAACTTGTATGATTTTATAGGGTTGATAATAGCAATTAATTTATAAATGCTAAACTACAATTATAAGTTGTTTTTAAAGCAGAAAAATCTTATACATATTTAATTTCCTTGCTTTCATTCTTCCTTTGTGCCTGAACAACGATGTTATCTATAGAAAATACGGTGTTTGGAAGAACATGTGAGGGGCAATACCCGATAAGTTTCGTTACCTGGTATCTTTTGCATGATTCAATTTTAGCCTCACCAGCCTCGCAATATAATTTTCTGTAAATATCTATTAATTGGCTGTTTCCTTTGAATATTTGATTGGTAATGAGGCATCTACGAATATTATCGCATTTTTCCATAACTTTTTTTTTGAAGTTTTAATGTCTTGCATATACGTCAATAATTTATTTTAGTTAATAATATAAACCAAAAGTTTTATTTTTTTGACGAACGTATGATTTGTTTAAATTTAAAAGTATGATTTAAGCCAGTATATCCAAAATTCTTTTGAATTAAAAAAACGAGATAATTTGAATAAGAAATAGAAGATTATGAAACTGCCTAATAATTGAACCAATAAAGAGATAACCGATTATTCAATAACTTTTTCCATTTGACGATGAAGAGCTACCATTTTAATTGCTGCAACAGCGGTATCAATTCCTTTATTGCCATGCTTTCCACCAACCCTTTAAGCGCTTGTTCGTAATTTTCAGTAGTTAATACACCAAATATAAAAGGCTTATTATATTGCAAATTAAGCTCTGTGATTCCATGCACTACACTTTGGCAAATAAAATCGAAATGTTTTGTTTCACCCCTGATGATACAACCGAGGCAAATTACAGAATCCACATCAGTGTACTTTGCAAAAAATTGTGCGCCAAGCGTTAATTCAAAGCTGCCCGGAACATACTTAACGTGAATATTCTTATCTGCTGCGCCATTCTCAATGAGCGTATTATAAGTTCCATCCAATAATGATTCAGTTATTGCTGCATTCCATTCTGAAACAACTATGCCAAATGAATAATCTTTTGCTGATGGAATTTGTGTATAGTTCTGCTTTAAATTGGTAGCCATATTTTATTAATTCCGAATAGCCAATTTCTAACTTTTAAATAATAGGAAATGAGCAAGTGAAAAGCACAAATTAAGTAACGGAAAATAAAATACATTCTTACTATTTATTGTTAAGTTTAACCTGTGCCCTTGTAATATATTTTATAACCTGTTTACCTTCATCGGATGACGGGTATTTATCCTGTATTTCCTGGTAAATATCAATAGCCTGTTTAAAATTACCTGAAGCTTCACATATTCCTCCGGCTTTCATAAGGTAAATTGGCGATATAAAGTCATTCTCACCTTTTTTGGCAGCCTTAAGATAATATTCAAGAGCTTTGTCTTTTTTTCCAAGTTCGGTATAAGCATCGCCAATCACCCCGATAGCTATAGGAGTAACCAATTTATCAGCGGCATTAAATTTTTCAAGTTGTTCAACGGCTTCCTGAAATTTACCCATATGTAAATAGCAAATTCCTGCATAATAATGGGCGAGTGAAGCGGTTTTAGTCAAACCATATTCATCAATTATTTTTATAAAACCCCAATTGTTTCCATCGCCGTTAGTTAGGTTAAAAAGAATCCCTCTCAAAATATTGTTCTGCAACAAACATTTGAACGTGTGCTTCTTCTTCGAGTGGGGCAAGGTATAATTTTTTATATGCAAAACAGCTTGAGATGGAGCTGCTAAAAAAAAATGAACTTCTCAGCAAGCTGGTGATTACCGACGGCCTGACCGATCTTTACAACTCGCGCCACTTCTACGAACAGATCAAGCGCGAGCTTTCCCGTCTGCGGCGTAACCCGGGCCGTAAACTGACGATTGTGATGCTCGACATTGACTATTTCAAGCAGCTCAACGATGCCGAGGGCCACCAGATGGGCGACCATACGCTCAGGTCCCTCGCCAACGTCATCAGAGTTTGTATTCGTAAAGATATTGATACTGCCTACCGGTACGGCGGCGACGAATTCATCCTCATACTGCCCGATACCGACAAACACCAGGCACGGGTCGTCACCGACCGCATTCAGAAACAGTACGGCGCTTTCAGGTTCGGCGGTACAAGCCTCTCCATGGGGATCGCCGAGGCGCAGCCCGGCGAAGACGACACTTCAATCATGCACCGTGCCGACGAAGCGCTCTATACGTCAAAACGCGATGGACGGGCCAGGATAACCGTTGCAGCGTGATCGTAACTTCTACTAATTCGGACTTCCCAGAAACATCAGTATTGACCCTGCCGCTGCGACATTGAGGGACTCGGCCTTTCGATCGTTCTGTGGGCTATGGAGAGGGAGGGGTGCAACCGCTCCCTTACGGTCGCATCTCGGACCAACGCTTGGGGACGGCCATAGGGGTCCGGCACAATCTCGATTTCGGCAGGCGACAGGCTCACGTTCAGATTCTGTTCGAGTAGCGACCGCACGGCTTCCTTGGCCACCGCGCGGCCCAACAGCCATTCGTGGCGGCGTTTCTGACCGCCCGCATCGACGTCCAAGCCGTCCTGTTCACCAGCGCTCAGGATCATATCGGCCAGTAGATCTGGTT
>CAWEFA010000083.1:0-15977 GCA_963808135.1 uncultured Bacteroidota bacterium | reverse complement strand
AGAGTGCAGGATGTCCCGACGATGAGCCGAGGATAAGCCCACCATGAGCCGACTATTAGGTATTAAATTGCTTAAATGTCCGCGGCGTGAAAACTCTTAGACCGATTGAAAACAAAGGAAAAGGGCATAAAAAAGCCCTGCACGAGTGCAGGGCTAAACCTATTTATAAGGTCAAAAAAATATGGAAAGGCAGTATTTAAAAGACTTTTACAATCTTTAAGCAATTCCCTTGCGACAAAATATAATCCACCGTTCCAACACGTTGGTAAAACTCAATACCAATGCATTGAACCACGCTAACAGTAGCTGTCATCGTGGTCAGGAGTACCAGGAAGTAAATCCGTAAGGGTAAAAGTTACCGCAGTAGTTGAATTTAAAGCCGTCATTGCGCCATTAGCAACCACGTTAAGCATGTTCAAAGTCGGGTCAGTTGGTTCGTAGCGGCTTGTTACAGCGTTGTAGGTGTAATCCGACACAACGCCAATCCCTGAAACCAACCTGAAGTAAGTAGCCCCGGCAGGAGCTTTGATAAGGTCTTTAGGAACGAAATTAGGTACAGTAATAACACTTTGGTTACGTGCTGCATTAGGAACAACAGTGAAAGGGGCATTAAAGATACTGGCAAAGCTAATCCGTTCGTCAAAGTCAAAGCCTTCAAGCATTGTCCTGTTACCCGATAACGGAATACTTCTTTGTCCCCTTGCGCCGGTTCCTTTGTTGGTAATGTCCTTGAAAATCTTGGTTAAACGGGCGGGTAAAAGTGAATCACCCTTGTTTTGTAGTACTGTAACTAAGCCCATTCGAAGGGCTTTAGCGGCTGTCGCCGCCCCGCCAAACTCTGTATTGTTCTCTCGTGTACGCTGGAAAGTAGCGTCGTTTTGAATGCGTTCTTTGCTCGGTCCGTTGGCAACCCTTGCAAATCTGCACCGCCAGCCTTATAAAAGCTAATACCTCCGATATTGCCTTGCAGCTTAATTAAACCTGTTTGTTTACTCATGACTTTTAGTTTTAAAGTGAATAAAAAAAAGCAATGGTAAAGGCTATATCATAGGCGGACGGGGTTTTATTATTTATAACGTTCTTAGAATACAATTATTATGCCACAGGTAAAGAACTACATACAAACCATTTTTCTTTCAAATGAAAACCCAATTGAAAAGAAAAAAACGCTTATTTTTGTTACAGCTAACAAGCTAAATAAGTTCTTTGATAAAGCCTAAAGCCCTGATGTGTGGCGCAAAAAAGTTGTACAGGAGTCTTTAAGCCCTGACCCAAACATACAGGATCCAACAAGTTCTCAGGGTTTAAACCGATATTCATATTGTTATGGAAATCCGCTGATGTATACCGACCCTGATGGAGAAAATCCATTACTTCTTATAGGATTGATTATTTGGGATATTGGTATCAATATGGAAATGTATGGAGAGGAAACTAATAATCAAACTTTATGTAATATTGGTAATATAGTTAGTACAGGTGGTTCTATATTAACTGGTTTTGGAGGGTTACCACTTTTGCCGCAAATGTTGTTAAATAGTTCAATGGCCGGTTTCAATACTGCTTTAAATGGTGGTAGTTTTGAAAAAGGATTTGTCCAAACAGCATTGCCATCTGCAGTATTATACGGGTTAAATGAAATAGGAAATATTCATTGGTCTGAGAATTGTGTGGCAACTGGGAGATTTGATGGTAGTGTAATGTACCCATGGCATGTAAGAATTAAAAACTTATTACCTGTATTTAATTATTTGGATGAACATCAAAGTTTATTATCTGGCATTTCAAATGCTATTGATATGAATTTACTACCAAAATCAAAGCTTTTACCAATGTATACTAACTCAACTTTGGAGTTTAATGGAAATAGTTTAGAATTAGTTAAGCATTATGATGATGGAAGCATTAGTATAGGTGATTGCTGGCATGCACAATCCGGACCCTTTGGTTGCGGTCGTTTACCTAATGGGCCTTATACAGGAAATAATTTAAGAATTAGGACTGATAATCCAGGTATGATGAAATATAGAGTTGGGTTTAGTATGGACTTAACCCCCCCAGATGGAACTGATATAATAGATGATAATGGTATAATACGTAACCAATTAAGGATTCATCCTATGGGTGGAAATGGTACTGAAGGGTGTATAGGTATTATTGATAATCACGCCGGGCTTATGAGGTTTTATAATGAAATACATAATTATCTTAACAGGTTTCATAACATAACAGTAAATGTTTATTATTAAAAATAGAAGAATTATGCGTAAATTACTAATGTTTTACTTAATTGTGAATTGTAGTTCATCATTTTCACAAAATGATACCTGCACAAGTTTTATGGCGGTTTTAAAAGTGGATACATGTGTTAATGCAACAATTAATGATTCTGTAATGTTCACAGTTAAGCCTGGGCAGAAGTTCATTTATGAGAAAAATAGTGAAGGGATATTTTTAGAAAACGGTCAATTTGGAGGTATTTCAAATAATTTAGTAAAAGGATTAAAGACCCTTATTTTAAAATTAATTTTAGGCAGAGTGATTTTAAAATCGATAAATATGATGAAGCTCTAATTAGGTCTAAACAGGAAAATAAAAATTTACAATCAATTTTAGATGATATAATTATTCGAAAAAGTGAAAAAGCTTTTAAAGAATTTTTTCTGTTGCACAACGATATGTGTGATGCTGCCGGTGAATCATTTAGCTATTTATTTTGGAAAGCAATAAACTTTTGGAATGATAATGAATTATTCTCTTTTCTTGTTAAGCAAAATAATGATTTGAAAAATGAGTTTTGTAATTTCATGACCCAACCTTACGTTACATGGCCAATACAGGATTACAAAACCTATTATAAAATGTATTATCCAAAAACGTGGCAAGTAATAAGAGATAATATTACCCGGGCTAAACGTAGAATGTAAATAAAAGAAAAAAGACAAAAAGGGCTCGGCGGCATTTGTAATGCCGCCGGTTTCAAACGGGCTACCTCCGGCTGGAGGAGTCAGAGATATGGCTTATAAAATCAATCTTCAAAGTTTGTACAATGCAACAGGTATCCCTGATGGAAGAACAGTTACGAGTTATAACGCTTTGAGTGGAAGTGGCCCTTCCGAACTTTTGCATGATGGAGCTTCTACTATAAATGCAGGAACATGGCATATTGATGCTGGAGCTTACGAACAACAATTTCCATATGATAATTATGCATATAATAATTCCACAAATACATGGGGCTTTAAAGTTCATTTAAACGATCAATTTGGCAGAACGTGGATGGAAATTCATCCTGGACTACATTTTGGTACTGGTGGATGCATTGGGTTAAATGTAAATGATATTACTTTGTCAGCATTTTATAATAGAATTAGTAACTTTTTATCAACAAATCAAATGAATCTTTATGTGCACTATTATTAAAAAAATTCTTGTTATCGTCGTAATTACATTAATTACGAACGTTTGTCGTACTCAAAATATCAGGAGCCGAGGTGAAATGCTTGCTGATTATCAGAAATGTATTCATAAGTTATATGACATATTGTATCATAAAAATCCAAGTTTAGATTTTAGAAATATTTATAAATCATATGAAAAAATTTCTAATAATCAGATAGAAAAATATTCTTCAAATCTAACTTATGGGCTATCATATGATAGTATATGTTATATTATAAAAAACATCAAGGATCATGATGAAGGAATTGTTTACTCAGAATACATAATATTGACATTTCCTAACAATAATAATATCTATTTTGAACTTAATACTGATACTCCTACAATAATTGGTAAAATTTGGTTAAATAATGGAGATAATTTGGCCGATGTTATTAATAATAGACAACCTACTAAATTACAATGGCAAGGAATCATAAATACAAAGAGTAATAAAGATTTTATAGAGGTTCATGAGCGTGCAAATATAAGTTCAAAAATTTCGGGTAAACTTTTTCCAAATGAACCTTTTTTTTATTCACCAGTTGGTCATGATTGGTGGCCTGTTTATGTGAAAGGAAAGTTATTAGGGTATGTTCAAAAGAAGGATATTGTTATGTTTGAAAATTTCCCAAAAATATTAAAAGAAAAGCTACGTGGTTGTTGAAACCCTAGCCTCTTGCTTGTGGTAGATATGTCGGTTTAGCACCCTTATGGCGCAAGTTTATTTAACTTGTGCCATTATTTTCTCCTGCTATTGTGGGTGTTCATTGTCAATATTCAAATTTTAATGGAGGATATGCAGATCACTATGTTGTTCTTTCAGGTTATGGTGTTAATGAAAATGGTGTGGAATATTATAGATATTATGATCCTGGAACAAGTCATTTTAATATAGGCACAAATCCTTTAAATAGACTATATTTAATTAATAATAGAATTATTGGAAGTGGAGTTGTTGCACCTTTTTATACTGTTTCACAAGTACGATATTAAAATAAAAATATAAAAATTATGAGAAATATATTTATTAAAGGCATGATACTAATATTAGTTTTAATTCAATTATCATGTAATTCGAGAAATAATCATTCTAAAATAAAGTCAAATATTAAGAAAGAAATAAAAGCAACCATTGATTCTTGTATCAGTGTAAACACTGTAAAAGGTTTTTTCAGCTGGTATAAAACTAATTTCGATAAAATTAATCATATTCATTTTATTAAAATGGAGCCAAATGAACCATATAAAGTTGAATTTAATAAAGCTGAAATCTATTTTACTTTTTTAAGACAATCGGGATTATTTTCTGATTTATTTCTAAAAAATCTAAAAAAATATTTTGAATCATGTGAAAAAAAGCTTTTAGAAATTAAACAAACCGATGGACCAGCAACAGGCTTTGAAGCAGATTTATTTTTATATTGTCAAGATTATAATATTTTGTTTAATAATATTAATAATTTGAATTATAAAATAATCCAAAAAAAAACTTCCAGTACCAAAGTGGAGATGACTTATCAAGATGAATATGATTCTAGTATTTATAATTGATAATAACTGTCAAATTGAGAATATTTCAACAGTATTGACTAATCCAATTAATGGACAAAGAACTGAAAGTTCCCACTTACGCTAAGTCTTTGCCATACAATTTATTAATGGAGCTGAGTCAAGTTTAGGTATAAAATTAAGAATAACGCAGGGTTATAGATCTTTTGCAGAACAGGATGCATTATATGAACAAGGCAAAACAACTCCTGGTCATATCGTCACATATGCATGTGGAGGTCAGAGCTACCATAATTTTCGATTGGCTTTTGATGTTGCAGGAATTTCAAATGGTAGCCTTGATTATAATTTAGAATGGAATAAAATCGGTGACTTAGGTAAAAGTTATGGGTTTGAGTGGGGAGGTGATTGGGCAAGTCCAAGAACTGACTTACCACATTTTCAAAAGCAATATTGAAAGTTACAATAATTGATAGAAGAAATAAAAATGAAAAAAATTATTACATTATTTGGTTATATATTACCTGTTTTCATTCAATGTAATGCACATGATAGTGATCATCACTCGAAAGGTATTATAACAGAAACTGCTCAATTTGATACAAGCGAGGTCATAATTAATGTACGCAAATGGTACTCTGAAATAAATACCTGTTCAAGCCAAGTATGGAAAAATTGTCAAACCTTTAATGGGTCAAAGCTCCGAAGGAGGCGAATTGACAGGATATTTTGAGAAAGATAGCATAAGGAAGATCGTAGCTATTTATGCAGGAGAAATGGGGAAATCCATTACAGAATACTACTTTAAAAACAATAAATTATTCTTTGTATTTATTACCGATTCTTTATACGATAAACCATTTTATATGACAGGTTATAAGGTCAATAATGTTGAAGAAAATCGATATTATTTCTTTAATGATACTTTAATAAAATGGTTAGGTAAGAGTAATAAGCCTATATTCGTGGGACTTCCTGAAAAAGGTTTTAAAATAAACCAAGAAGTAATAAATTATCGAAAGATTTTAGAAAAACCTTAACTACTCCCCCCACAATGGCGCAAGTTTATTTAACTTGTCCCTGTATGGCGCAAGTTTATTTAACTTGTGCCATTTTTTTCTTGTTGCTTGCAATTATATAAAACAAATAGTCCAGGTTGAAAACTTGAACTAATAAATTGGGCAGGCTTAGCTTCGTTATAGCACATTTTGACCTAAAACCCATCACCATTTATTTGAATTTGGTTTATCTTTGTTCCTAAATAAAATTAATTATGCAAACGGTGATATTAAATAGCGATTCAAAAACAGATTTAAAACTTTTGTTGGATTTAGCCAAAAAGATTGGGATTAAATCAAGGATTTTATCTGAATCTGAAATTGAAGAAATTGGCTTAGCTAATTCAATACGATTAGGCCCTCTAGTATGGCGCAAGTTTATTTAACTTGTGCAATTCCCTTGTATGGCGCAAGTTTATTTAACTTGTGCCATTTTTTTTGCTATTTGTAATTTTTTATTATTAATCGCAAGGATAAAATAGTCCAAGTTAAAAACTTTAACTATTAAAAGCAAGCCTGAGCGATAGCTAAGTCCCACAATGGCGCAAGTTTATTTAACTTGTGCCATCTTTTCTTGCAACTTGTAATTAATAGCAAATAGTTGTAAGAGTATAGTCCAAGTTGAAAACTTGAACTATTTGAAGGACAAGTTTATTTAACTTGAACTAATTTTCTTGCAACATATAATAGCTATTAGTATTTTTGGTTTATGAGCCGTAAATATAAATTCAAAGATCAATCAGCAATATATTTTGTAACTTTTGCCACAGTATATTGGATAGATGTTTTTACACGAATTCAATATAAAGATATTGTTGTTGAAAGTTTGAATTATTGCATTGAAAACAAAGGCCTGGTAGTTTATGCATGGGTAATTATGAGCAATCATGTACATTTAATAATAGGCAGTAATGATAAAGAATTACAAGCGATATTACGCGATTTGAAAAAATTTACAGCAAAAGCCATCATTGCCGCAATATCAGAGAACCAGCAAGAGAGCCGAAAAGAATGGATGTTATGGATGATGGAAAGGGCCGGGAAAAAGAATTCAAATAACAGTAAATATCAATTTTGGCAGCAGCATAATCAGCCTCTTGTTCTATACAATGCAATTGAATTTGAACAAAAATTAAATTACATACATGAAAACCCTGTTAAATCAGGCTTTGTAGATAATCCTGTAGCGTATCCATATAGTAGCGCTATAGATTATTCAGGTAATAAAGGATTGGTAAAGATTATTTTAGCAAAGTAAGGAATGAAGTTACAAACTTCAACAGGCACAAGTCGGAGACTTGCGCCATAAATGGGGCTTAAAATAACGTGAGTTCGATGTATAAGATATTTAAAATATGACTGTTGCGTTATTCCCCCTTGGCGAAGGGGGTAGTGGGATTGGATTCTTATTTGCTAAATTGCCAAAAAATATCAATCCCCCTGCCCCCTTTTCAAAGGGGGACTTGCTTTGTTCTTGATTATATGAAATTTACACATATATTATATCGAACTCACGTTAAAATACATGTTGAATAACAAAAGGAACAATAACTCAAGGTAAAATTAAAGTTTTGTAGTATGTTTCAAATAAAAACGCCAATTATATTAATAATTGGCGTTTTGAAATAAATCTTATCCGGTTCTATCTTCTTTTTGAAATTGTAACTCCTGGTTTAGGTCCCTTACCTTTAAAATTATCATCTTTCAAAACAGGTTTCGGCGCAAATGACAACAACTCGATTTCAAAAATTAATGCCATATTTGGTTTAATTTTTCCTCCTGACCTCACTTTTTTCCCATATGCCAATTCGGTTGGCAGATATACTTTATATTTCGAACCGGCGCTCATGAGTTGTAATGCTTCAATCCAACCCGGAATTACAGTACCCAACTCAAAAATTGCCGGATGGTTATGGTTAGTTTCATCAGTGCTTTCAAACACTGTTCCGTCAATTAAGGTGCCTTTATACTGAACAGTAACCATGTCGGTTAATTTAGGTTTGGGCCCTGTTCCTTCTTTTATTACTTCATATTGCAAGCCGCTGGCAGTTGTTTTTACTCCTTTTTTGGTTTTGTTTTTATCAAGAAAATCCCTTCCTTCTTTCAGGTAAACTTCTGATTTTTTATCCTGAAGTTTTGTGAAATAATTATTCAAGAAAATACCACCTTTACTTAAATCTGCTTTTTCTTCCTTGCTATTCATAACTTCCTTTAGAGCTTTTTCATAAACTTCATAGTTTAATTTCGTAAAGTCCAATTGTTTGATATTTTGCCCGGTGTAAATACCAAGATAATAGCTAACAGAATCCGTATCGTTTTTTAAATTAACTGTTCCTACAGTCTTACCGCATGAGGTTGTTATTGCTGCAACAATTGCCCCAAATAAAATAACTTGTTTTAATTTCATTTTTAAAAATTTTTATTGGTTAGAATTATTTTGTTTATTGTTTTCTGAATTTTCATTATTTTCTTTATCGACAGAAATCAGGTCAACATCAAAAATGAGGACGCTATTCGGTTCTATGCCCGGGATGTTTTGTTCGCCATAAGCCAGGTCGGGAGGAATATAAAGCATCCATTTAGCTCCTGGTTTCATAAGTTGAAGGGCTTCAGTCCAGCCTTTAATAACGGCGTTTACCGCAAATTGTGCCGGTTGGCCTCTTTGCACCGAACTATCAAAAACTTTTCCTGAAATAAGCGAGCCTGTATAATTTACGGTTACTTTATCGGTAAGCGAAGGAGGATTGCCTTGTCCCTCTTTAATTATTTTGTATTGCAAGCCGCTTTGTAATGTAACTACGCCTTCCGCTTTTCTATTATCATCAAGGAATTTTTTTCCGATTATAAGGTTTTCAGAAGCTTTTTTTGCCTGGATTTTTAGAAAGTAGCTTCGGATAATTGGGTCGACCTGATCCGGTTTATAAGCAGTTTCTTTATCATTAATTATTTCTGAAATTGCTTCAACAAACAATTTATCGTTAAAAGATTTAAAACCTGCCATTTTTAAATTATTGCCTATTGAAATCCCCAAACAATAAGAAACTGTATCAATGTCGGTTTTTAGTTTTACTTTTGGTTTTTGGGCAAATAATACTCCAGGTAGGATTATTAATGCAGGAAGAATTAATTTTTTGTTATTCATAATATTTATTAATGTAGTTTAAAAAAAAAATCAATAAATTTTATATTATTCTCGTGTTAAAAGATTTGCAAAGGTATACTTTATTTGCTCATAACAAATTTATCTGCATTAAAATAATCAACAAACCCTTATTCATGGTGGTAATTTTCACCTTTTATAATAGTAAATGCCCGATATAATTGCTCTACAAAAATCAACCTCGCCAGTTGGTGCGAAAATGTCATTTTTGATAACGATATTTTTTCATTGGCTTTTAAATAAATATTGTCGGAAAAGCCATAAGCGCCTCCAATAATAAAAATCATATTCTTAACTCCCGAAGCCAATTTGTTTTCTATAAATATTGCAAATTCTGACGAAGAAATTCCTTTTCCTTTTTCATCTAATAGAACTACATAATCGCCCGGTTTAAGTTTTTTAAGAATTTCATTCCCTTCTGCTGTTTTAATTTGTTGAATATCGTTTGATCCATATTTTTTCACACTTTTTATAATTGTTATTTCAAAAGGTATGTAATGCTGTATTCTATCAAAATAAATTTTTATTCCTTCGTCAATATAGTCAAGTTGTGTTTTACCCAATAATATCAACGATATTTTCATAATTTCAGGGAATTTTATTAACTTGCATTAATATTTGTGGTGCAATTTTAACAAAAATAAATAAAGTTTCAGCTTTAATTTTCCATGTTTTCGAATGCTTTAGATATTAGCCAAATTTGTAAAAAATGTGCAGTCAATAAATTTATTATTATGGACATTATATTTGAATCATTCTAAGTTTTATCAGACAGTTAAAAATTATACTTACAAAAATGAAAAATACATTACTAATTATTTTAACTGTCTTTACAATGTTTCCAATTCAATCAGCTTATATCAAAAACACAAGCGATTTTCCAAACGAGCTAAAGACTGCGTTTAAGGCCGGAAATGCAAATGAGATTTCAAAATATTTTAATAACAATATTGAAATTGACATTTTGGGCAGCGAAAATATTTGTACAAAAACACAAGCAGAACAGATTATAAAATCGTTTTTTGAACAACACCCGGTTGTAAATTTCACAATTCTTTATGAAGGAGGAAAAGTCAATTCAAAATACGCCATTGGCAAACTTTTTACATCTAAAGGGATTTTCAGGATAAATTTACTTTTTAAAATGAAAAGTATTATACAATTGCGCGTTGGAGAAAACAATGAAAATTGATGCGATAAATATTGATAAATTTATTGACATAGCTATCCATGAAGATATTGGTGAAGGAGATCATACTTCGATAGCTACTATTCCTGCTGATTTATCGGGTAAAGCGCAACTTATAGTTAAACAAAAAGGAATTATTGCAGGTATAGATATTGCCAGGATGATTTTTAAAAAAATAGACCCAACCATCAATTTTATTCCGCTTTTTAATGATGGCAATTTTGTAAATGCCGGCGATATTGTTTTTCGTGTTGAAGGCAAAGTAATTAGTATATTACAAACCGAAAGGCTTGTGCTAAATATTATGCAGCGTTTAAGTGGAATTGCCACGCAAACCCGCCAATATGCCGAAAAGCTAAAAAACCTTAAAACACGTATCCTTGATACACGCAAAACAAGCCCCGGAATGCGCTTGTTCGACAAATATGCGGTTAAGGTTGGCGGTGGCGAAAACCACAGGATTGGGCTTTATGATATGATACTTATAAAAGACAATCATATCGATTTTGTTGGTGGAATTGATATAGCAATTAAAAAGACCCATGATTATCTTAAAAAAACAAAGAAAAACTTAAAAATTGAAATCGAAGCCCGCTCCTTGTCAGATGTTAAAGAAATATTAACAACCGGAGGCATTGATCGTATTTTACTTGACAACTTTACACCCAAACAAACAAAGAAAGCTGTTGAATTAATAAATGGTACAGTGGAAACAGAATCATCCGGGAATATTACTTTATCAAATATTAGAAAATACGCCGAGTGCGGCGTAGATTATATTTCAGTAGGAGCTTTGACCCACAGGATAAAAAGCCTTGATTTAAGCCTTAAAGCAAGCTTTTAATTTTTTATAAATTAATAGAGTCTATAATTTAATATTTTACTTCATTTTTAAAGATTGTAGAATTTTGATAAATTGATGGCTGAATATTATTATATTTTGTAACTTTTCGTAATATAAATTTAAATCTACCAGCTATGGATTTATATGAAATGAGAGAGGAATACATTTCTGAAAAGCTTAATGAAAAAGAAGTATTACCATCCCCAATTGACCAGTTTAAGCTATGGTTTGGAGAAGCGGCGGCTTCTAAAATATATCAGCCTAATATGGCCTTTCTGGCTACCGCCGATTCAAAAGGCATTCCTTCCGGAAGGATAATTTTGCTGAAAGAATTTTCAGAAAAAGGATTTACGTTTTTCTCAAATTATGAAAGCAAAAAGGGAAAACAATTATCTGAAAATCCTTATGCTGTTATCGTTTTATATTGGCCGGAATTAGAACGCCAGGTACGGATTGAAGGCAAAGCAGAAAAACTTTCTCCGGAAGAATCCGATAATTATTTTGAAACAAGGCCTGTAGGTAACATGTTGGGCGCTTGGGCCTCGCCGCAAAGCAAAATTATAACCGATCGCGATTGGCTTGAAGCGGAGCATAATAAATTCAGGGAACAATTTAAACACGGCAAAATACCGCGTCCCGGAAACTGGGGCGGATATGCCCTGAAACCAACTGCGATAGAGTTTTGGCAGGGACGTGAAAACCGCCTTCATGACAGGATTGAATATTTTTTGGATAATAACAGCTGGAAAATACGAAGGCTCGCTCCTTAAAGCAATATTTAATACCGGAATATAAAAATTATAGCAAACAGCCATCCTCATGGAGGATGGCTGTTTGCTTTGAGAGCTGTAAAGTTGATTGTCGGGAATTAATTTTATAAGGAGCAACACTATCTTTGAATGATTCCAGAACTCATAAACAAAAATTATTATATTTGAAAGTGCTTAATGATAATTGTAAATTGAATATTGCCATAATATAATTTTAATTTTTTATGAAACGTTCCAATACAGACTTGTCTTCATTTTCACTTAAAGGCTTTATAAGTGTTTTGCCATTTTTAACATTTCTTTCAGGAACAGCCGCTCTCGTTTACGAAACACTTTGGATGCGTTCTTTTGGATTAATTTTCGGCAATACAACACACGCCATCACTGTCATACTCTCGACATATATGGGCGGAATGGCGCTGGGCAGCTTTTTTATCGGCAGGTTAAAAATTAAAAACCCGTTGCGTATCTATGCCTTTGTTGAAGCATTTATAGGCTTTACAGCGCTTATTGCTTTTGTTCTTCTCCAAATTTTGCCCGGCTTATGGGGTAATTTTTTACGCACCACTCCCCTATCGCCGATGTTGGAAACTTTTCTGCGGATCATGTTTTCAGGATTGGTTATTCTTTTGCCTACAATGCTTATGGGAGCTACTGTTCCACTCCTGGTTGAGGTAATGTCGCATCAGGTATCAAGGCATTCAGCACTTTCAAGGCTTTATTACATGAACACCCTGGGTGGCGCAACGGGAGTGCTTTTAACCACGTATATTCTTTTCCCGGCGCTCGGATTATCAAAAACTTATAATATTGCTATTTTCATTAATCTTCTCATTGCCGGAATTTGTGTGCTGGGCTCATTATCGAAGCAAATTGAAAAAGCCAGGATAATACCTGCCGAAATAAAGGAACGTGTGCAAAGCGATAATAAAAATTCCTGGACATTTATCATTGTCGCAGCCATTGTCGGGGCAACATCATTCAGCCTCGAAGTACTTTGGAGCCGATCATTTGCACTGGTTATCGGTTCTTCTATATATTCATTTAACCTCATGCTATTTTCATTCCTTCTTGGAATGGTAATAGGAACCTGGATTTACGAAATGACTTGGCATAAGATTCGAGATGCGAAATTTATTCTAATTGTACTTCTTTCGGCAATTGGGGCAGGAATCCTTGCAAGTTCCATTGTTATTGGCTGGCTGCCGCTTTTATATTATAACCTTATGGATATTCTGCCGGTTACTTTTTTGGTTCACCAGTTGGTTGGCTTTTTCCTTTGCTTCATTACAATGGTTATAATGACTACTGTATTTGGATTTATTTTTCCATTGCTTTTGCAACTTATAAAGGGAACCGATCAGGATTCCGAAGAAGCGTTAAAATCTTCTGCCAGGTTGTATGCATGGAACACATTTGGGACCCTTTTAGGAGCGCTTACTACAGGCTTTATCCTAATTCCTGTTTTAGGCATTCAGAAAAGTTACATATGCGCTGCTGCTTTACCACTTATTTTGGCGCTTATGCTTTTAGGCCGTCAAAAAAGCTGGAACAATTCCATACGGGCAATAACATTAGCCAGCCTTTTTGCCGGGCTTGTTATTCTTGGTATTATTTGGAGTCCCTGGCAACCACTGGTTATGACTTCAGGAATTTACAAATACGGTTTGCAGATTCAAAAAGGGAAAAGGGGTTCAGCCCATGAATTATTAAAATATTATAAAAGCCACCGCAAAATTTTATTCTATAAAGAAGGTATCGAGGGAGTGGTTGCCGTTACCCAATTTGATAATTATGATAAATCGCTTTCAATTAATGGCAAGACCGATGCAAGCACCGATGATATGATTACGCAAAAGTTCCTTGCTTATGTGCCAATGGCGCTCCATCCAAACCCAAACAAAGCCCTTGTGATCGGATGGGGAAGCGGTTGCACAGCCGGAACTGCCGGTTTATTTCCTTTAAAAAAAATTGATGCAGTTGAAATTGAGCCTGCTGTTTTTGAAACCGGAGCTTTTTTCTCCGAAATTAATAACAAAGTTTTTATTGACCCACGTTTTAGAATACTCTATAAAGATGGACGAAATGTACTTTTAACTACGCCCCTTCATTACGACGTTATCATATCCGAGCCTTCCAATCCTTGGATTACTGGCGTTTCAAACCTATTCACCAGGGAATTTTATAAAATTGGTTTGTCAAGGCTTGAGAAAAACGGGGTTTTCTGCCAATGGTTCCATATTTACGATATGCCAATCGAAACCATGCAATCCCAAATACAAACTTTTTGCTCAGTATTTCCTACAGCAAACCTTTGGATTGTACCACCGGACAAACACATGTCTGAACTTGGAATGAAATTTACCGGCGATGTGCTCCTTATAGGCAGCAGAATTCCAATATCAATTGATATGAATCGGATGCGTATGCTATACAATATGCCAAACCTGGTCAAGGATTTGGATTCACTGGGTATCGAAAGCCCTGAGTCGTTTGTGAGCAATGCTTTGCTTGATCGAGCTGCGCTTCTTCGCTTTTGTAAAAATGCACCACTCAATACCGACGATTATCCTTATGTAGAATTCAACGCACCCCGGGGATTGTTTCAATCAAATATTATTTCACAAAATCTAATACGTACGCTTTATGAAGAATTGCAAATTGCAGACACATCGCTTGCCCCGCAGGTAATTAATGAACCTGCTTTAGAAGCGTCTGGGAATAAAGCTAATCTCGCTGCATACTATGAAAATATGGGCGAATTGTACTTTAATAAAGGTATATTGAATAAAGCTGAACGGCTTTTAAAACTTTCAATGCAAATTAACCCAAGTTCTGCAGGATGCGCTGAATCGCTGGCAAAAATAGACCTAATGCATGGCAACTATGATGAAGCAATTCGCTTGTGCCGACTGGCAGTTAAAATAAATCCAAGTTTGTTTAATTCCTGGGATATGATGGGTTCGATATTTTACAACCTGAACCAATTGGCTGATGCTAAAACGATATATCAACAAATTCAATTGCTTTTCCCAAATAAAGCCAAAGGGTCATTCGGCTTGGGAATGATTAGTTATAAGGAGGGAAATTACAAAGACGCCATAACTTTTCTTTCCATATCTTTACAAATCGACCCAAATAATAAAACAGCCCGCAGGGTTTTAGATTCCATTCGACAATTATAATTATAATCTGACATCTTATTAATTGTTAGTTTTAGTTAAAACATAAAATTTTAAAAACATTTTCTTTTAGAGAATTGCCTTATTTATCAGGAATATTTAAGATTGATAGCGACCAAAGCCAATTTTATAATTATTATATTTAAATTAAATTTCTTTATCTTTGCGCAATGAATCTATGGAATTAAGCATAGCCGTTTATTTTTAGTTCTACCCTCCTCTTATCCGGGCGAATCTTGAAAATCTTCTGCTACCTTAAAGCCGGTTAATATTTTAATTAAAACTTTTATAAATTTTATTATGAACATTTTTGTAGCACAACTGAATTTCAGGATTCATAGTGATTACCTGAAAGAAATTTTTGAAGAATATGGTGAAGTTACATCAGCAAAAGTCATCACCGACAGGATAACCGGGAAATCAAAAGGTTATGGGTTTGTTGAAATGACTGACGATGCTGAAGCGCTTAAAGCTATTGAAGAGCTTAATGGCGCTGAAGTTGAAGGCAAAACCATTGTTGTAAAGAAGGCCAATCCAAAACCTGCATCGGATAAAAAATACGAAACAGGTAATTATGACAGAAGACGTTAAAATTTCAGGACTTTTAATAAATTTATTTAAACATACCCTAATTAAATATCATATAAATCCCTTATCATATTAAAAATTAATATTATTGAGTTTTAAGCAATAGGTTGTTAAATATTTCATGCAGCCTATTTAGGTAAATCTCATTTAAAAAATAGCAGGGGAATCATTAGTGGTAGTTCAATAGATGTTTTTTATTTTAAAAGTGGCTACAATATTAAGTATCAACTGAA
>CAWEFA010000082.1:0-7092 GCA_963808135.1 uncultured Bacteroidota bacterium | reverse complement strand
AAACTTGCTGTTTCTTCGTTTCCGGTTTAAGATTGCCTTTAATTGGGCAAAATAGAAAAAAACAATTGGCAATAGCCCGTTTTCAGTGGTTTTAAAAGCTTCCATCACAGCGGTCCTGACCTTCCCCCGGGTATACTTCATGTATTTTTTAAGATTGTAAACCGTTGCAGCCAACAGGACA
This sequence comes from uncultured Bacteroidota bacterium, assembly GCA_963808135.1. Lineage (GTDB taxonomy): Bacteria > Bacteroidota > Bacteroidia > Bacteroidales > DTGW01 > CAWEFA01. The sequence goes on along the minus strand of CAWEFA010000082.1, from coordinate 6,911 downwards.
TGTTTATTGGCCAGTTCAATCCCACGTGTATTCAGCCGCCGCATGTTTATAAAATTGATCAAAGTCCCAAGAACCGGTTCAACAGTACTTTGACGTATTTTTCTCATTATTTTTGCCTTTTGGGTTTGCATGCGTTCGTGCATACGATCGTAAAAATACCGGTCGGCAGTATGTTCAATTTTCTTTTCAAAACAATTGCCAATGCAAGCTATTTTAATAGGGCATTTGTTGCAGTGGGTACGTGAACTGCGGTATTGTTTCTTCCTGTTCCCTTTCTTGTCGGTATATGTTTTGCGATAGGTAATTTTAATTCCCATCTGACAGGTATATTGATCCGATACCGGGTCATAGTCAAACCCTTCACGCGTGGGTTTATATCCTCCAAAATTAGGAATGTACCCGGTTATTCTTTGGAACTCTAAAAACCGTAATGCATCTCCGCTACTGTAACCTGTATCGGCCAATGCTTCTAATATTTTAATGTCATGGGGTTTTAAGTTATCGATGGTATGGGTTAGTATGGCAGGTAAAGACTGGCTGTCCCGTTTATCGGCAAAGTCCGCCATTGCCCCGCAAATAACATGGCTTTGGGTATCAACACTGATCTGGCCTGAGTAATTTAACTGCCGGGGCTTACCTGGTTTTGTTGATATACGGGCATCAGGGTCGGTAGGGCTGTAATGGGTATGGTTGCTCAAATACCTGGGACGGGTTGGATTGCCGTTTTCATCTGTATCTGAACTTTCTTTAACCCGGTTACCCGGCATGTCTTTATAGGCTTTTTTCTTCCAGGCATGGTGCTGTTCTACCTGTTTCTTCTTTTCCCGGGTAACGGTTGGTTTTTTATCATCATCGTTTTCATTAAGTTCGTCAAGATAACCCTGCGAACTTTCTATTACGTCTTTTTCCAAAAGACTATCCATGGATGCATTAGCTTTAATGTATGCACTGTCAATGGCTTGTCGTTTGCCGGATACCATGCCCTTGTCAATGCACATGGAAAGTACTTTACGGAAGAGTGAAAGGAACACATCATCGCCATAAAGTTTTCTTGTGCGGCTCAAAGTCGAGTGCCATGGCAACTCTTCATCTATATCATATCCTAAGAAAAACAAGATATTGAGCCTCATGCAAGCATGTTCGATAATCTTGCGGTCGGAATTAATGTTTTCCAGGTAGCCCACTAACATAAGCTTAAAAAATACTACCGGATCAATGCTCTTCTGGCCCTCAGTTCCATAGTAGTGCTTTGTTTGATCGATAACGAATTTAAGGTCAAGAATACTTTTGAGCCGACGATAAAAATTGTTTTCAGGCACCCGCTGGGATAGTTGAAAGGATAAATATAACTTTTCGTTGTATTGTTTATTTCCAAGCATAAAGGTTGAATTAATTGCCTGTAAGATAATAAATAACAAATAATATTAAAATACATAATCTTGTATATCAATTAACTAACTTGAAAAGTTATCAACAATACTAAAAAATTATTATATTTACTTCAATAACCGAGTTGTGCAACAAGCACACGCGCTCATAAGCAATGGCGGGGTTTATACGGTTATTAAGCATTCAATCCCGCATCAAGTTTTGGTGTAGTTTGATAGTGAAGTACTCCGAAACCCGCCACATGCTCATAGCGCAAAACGTTAGGTTTAATGTTTGAAAAATCGCTTGAGTTCAAATATCTAATGCAACTTTATTCTAAAAAGTTGCACTATGAATGGATACACAAGAATTAGTTATGAAGAAAGAGTAAAAATTGAGTTATTACTAAGTCAAGGTAAAAAGCGGTCAGAAATAGCCCTGACACTTAACCGACCGAGGAGTACAATAAATCGTGAAATAGAGCGTAATAGCGGTTTGATATATCGTTCGGAATTAGCTCAGTTGAATGCTACTCAGGGTAATAAAATAAAACACAAAGGGAGCAAGATACAGAAAGACCCTTTGCTTGAATACAAGATAATACTTCATCTCAAGCAACATTGGTCACCTGAACAGATATCAAAACGATTAAGACAAGTTTATAAACATAATAAGCGATATCACGTGTTACACGAAAGCATCTACACATACATCTACCTATGGGCAAAGAAAGAGCTTCGTAAGGAATTGATAAGCTATTTGCGACAGCAAAAGGGCCAAAGGAGGAAGCCTGAGAGTAGAGGTCTACTTCGAAGCAGGATACCCGACAGGATAGATATATCAGAGCGACCACCTGAGGTAGAGGATCGGTTGATTCCAGGTCATTGGGAAAGCGATTTAATCATTGGGAAAGATGGTAAAAGTGCTATTGGGTCCATAGTAGAACGAACCACACGGACTACGTTATTGGTAAAGTTAAAAGACAGGAGCGCACCTACCGTACGCAGGGCATTTGCAGAGAAAATGCTTACCCTGCCGGAACAGATGCGTTTGAGCACAACGCATGATAATGGGTTTGAGATGGCCCAGCATAAATTGTTTACCAAAGAAACACAAATCAAAGTATTCTTTGCAAGTCCGTATAGTCCTTGGCAACGAGGCACCAATGAAAACACCAATATGCTGATTAGGGATTTCTTTCCAAAAGGAACAGACTTCAATGAAATACCATCAGGAAAGATACAGCAAGTGCAGGATTTGCTTAACAATCGCCCACGAAAAGTATTGAATTGGCAAACACCAAAAGAGGTTTTTGAAAACTATATTTTGAAAAACTGTAGATGATGATGGTTATGTGCTGTTGAAATGTTAATAACTCTACCTTTAAAATATTATAATACATAGAGTTATTAATATTTCAATGGCATGTTGCCCGAAGAAAAAAAGTAATTATCTTTAAATTGAAAAATATAAACTGAATAGTTGCATTAGAAACTTGAATGTAAGTCGCGTATCAGATAAATATCTTATAATGAACAAAACTTTAAATGATTTCCAAACACAACTTTCTGAATCTTTTTATAGTAAGATTTACTTACTGGAAAAAATCTTAGGAGATAAACATTGGTTAACATCTGGAACTTTTAAAGAAAAGGTTTTAATTAGTTTCTTTAATGATAATTTACCAAAACGATTTAAAGCTAAATCTGGATTTGTAATTTTTCCAACGAAAAGAATATTTAAAGACAAAGAACCCGAAGGCTATAATTCATCTAATATCGGATCATATTCAATTTCAAAACAGATTGATATTTTAATTTATGATGTCATTGAATCTTGTCCTGTATTTGAAGATGAAAATATAGTGCTATTATCTCCAGAAGCAGCCAAATGTATTATTGAAGTAAAAGGGACACTAAATAGTAAACATTTAGAAGATGCAATTAATCTCCTAATGGATTATAAAAATAAATGGATTGACTATAAATCATTTTCTGAAGAGCATTATATTAATGATTCTTTATCAGTACCTAATATGTATATCTATTCTTGGGAATTCAAAAAAAACAGAAATGGTCATAGACAATTGTCAGGTAATAATATTCGAAAAAAATTAGCCGATTTATTAGCTAAAAACTCAACTTCTGATAATTATAAAGAAGTTCCGAAGATTGAATCGGTTTATATCTATAATGATTGTGAAATAGAACTGACTGTTTCGGCTGATTCTAAAATACTATCAATTGGATATATGACTTTAAGAGGACAGAGTGTCGTTTACTCAGATGATGGAAGAATAGAAAAAGGAGGTGATAAAACCTTATTTTCTATATTGAGAAATATATTAGCTAATAACGATTATCTCAAGAATCGCTTTTTAATTGACACTGATGAAAGCAATAGATATGATTTATTTCCTCATGCTGATACAGGGTACTCAAAAGCATTTGATCTTAAATGAAATTAATGGTTTTAAATAGTAAGATAAAAAACACTAAACCTAACAGCGGCTCATACCCAATGCGGGTTTCAGAAGGTTGCGATTGTCAGTGCTTTCTTTTATCTTTGTCATCGGGTGATAGAGTCGCGGTTCTAAATCCCGCACTGGGCATAGCCGCGAGCCGTTAGCGGTCATTGTAACAGACAACCAAGTAGACATGAAAAACAACGATAAATAATCACAATTTAAAAATCAAACAGCATGAGAAAAATTATCGTTTTAGAATTTATTACGTTAGATGGAGTTATGCAAGCACCCGGTGGACCAAAGGAAGATACATCAAACGGTTTCAAATATGGCGGTTGGTCAGCACCGTATTCTGACGAAGTTGGTGGTAAAGTAATGCAAAAACAGATGAAGCCTGCCGACCTTCTTTTAGGCAGGAAAACGTTTGATATTTTTGCTTCCTACTGGCCTGAACACGCTGACTATTGGCCAGGTATCAATGATGTCACAAAATATGTCATGTCCAAGACTATGAAAAAGTCAGATTGGAAAAATACAGTTTTTCTCAAAAGCTTAGCAGATATTAAAAAGCTCAAAAACTCAAAAGGTTCTGAGATTAAAGTTTGGGGTAGTAGTGAGCTTTCTCAGCTACTACTTAAGAATGATTTAGTGGACGAACTCTGGCTCAAAATTTATCCGGTGACACTTGGTAAAGGAAAAAAGTTGTTTGACAATGGCACTATGCCGGCAGCATTTAAATTAACAGAGAGTTCGGTTACACCAACAGGAGTGATTGTGGCAAATTACAAACGAGCTGGAGAAGTCAAGACAGGAACTATGGGAGCTTAGACAATGACAAATAAAGGAAAGCAACTCTTATCCCGACAGTTTCTCGCCAGACATTAACAGGAAAGCGGACAACAACGAAAGACAAAACAACGAACCGCTAACACGCGCTCATAAGCAATGGCGGGGTTTATACGGTTATTTAGCATTCAATCTCGCATCAAGTTTTGGTGTAGTTTGATAGAGTAGTGATCCGAAATCCGCCACATGCTCATAGCGCCAAACGTTCATGGGCAAGCAAAAAGAATGCACTTATCAATTATATATTTTAATTTCTAAACAATTTAAATCTATTATTATGAAAAAGATTTTTTTATTTTCAACTTTCATTTTTTTATTTTCTGTTTGTTTTTCACAACAGGATACAATTTTAAAGAGCAAAAGTGGCAAAGTTATTTTACCTCAAAAAGGAGACTTTGCCATTGGGATTGGAGCTAATTCATTATTTGACTATATTGGCAATATGCTAAGTAGCTCAGGGAATAATCAGTTACGGCTAAATTTATTGAATAATAACATGTTATATGGAAAATATTTTCTTACTTCTCAAAGTGCAATACGCTTGAAATTAATCATAAATCAGACAAATAGCCATTATGAAAACAATAATGTGCCAGATGATAAAAATGCCAATAACAAAGTAACAGATAATTATGACCTATCTGAGACAAATTTAGGGGTTACAATTGGTTATGAAATAAGGAAAGGTACTGGGCGTTTACAGGTTTCATACGGAGCAGAACTAAATTTTGGTTTATCTTCTAATGATAATAAGTATTCTTATGGTAATGCCTTTTCTGCTACAAATACTGCCCCCACCTCTACATTTGATTTTTATAATTCTAATTCAACCAGCTTACCAAATAGGACTCTTGAATCTAAACAAGATGATGGTATTGCTATTGGTATTAGGGCATTTACAGGCATTGAATATTTTATATTTCCTAAAATATCGGTTGGTGGCGAAATTGGATTAGGATATTATAATAATTTCAATGGCAAAAATATTAACAATACTGAGTCTTGGAATTATAATACTAATAGTATTTTAAATATGAATAATCAGAATAAAAATAGTTTTTCAAATTTAAGTACAGATATTTTTAGTGGGCAGATTTTTTTACTTTTTCACTTTAAGTAAGAATAAATTAAGCCAGCCCATAACATCGGCTCACGAACAATGCGGGTTTCAGAAAGTTCGCAAGCGCAGTGGCACGCGTGCTGCGGCATTGCCAGCGGACAGGGACGCGCCCCGCACTCCCGCACTGTTAGTAGCCGCAAGCGTTATGGGCAAGTTTGAAAAACGATAAATATTGAGAATCAGAGTAATTAATCAAATAAAAATTTGATAAATGAAAAAACTAAAACAATTTATGATTTTGCTGATTATAGTATCAGCATTTTACGCTTGTAAAAAAGATGATTCAACAAGTTCATTAACGAATAATTTGACTGGATTCACATATCTATGCGATACAAGCGGAATTCGAGAAGCTAATAACAGTGGTATAGTCGTCAGTATCGAAGGTACTTCCATTTCAACAACTACAGGAACAGATGGTAAATGGAATATTTCAAACCTTAAAACAGGAACTTATACGTTTATATTTGCAAAGCCAAATTTTGGTGCTTTTAAAATTGTTGAAAAAAATGTTATTCAAGGATACCAACTAATTGATACTGTGTCTTTATATCCGATTCCTTTATATACTGTAAAATTATTAAGTGACTCAATATCTTTAGGCGGAGTATATATTTATGGTGTATTTTCTGGAACTTTGCCTTCAATGCCTTGGTTTCGATTGTTTTTTAGTAAAAATTCTAATGTATCGTCAAATCCAGCAAACTATATTTACGAAATGCTTGTTTCTGTTGCTGGTGCTAAATTGTTAGCAACATTTGAGTTGGCATTTTCAGCAAGTATATTAAACAAAAATGGATTTATTTCAGGCGATTCTATTTATATAATTGCTTATACGGATTTAATAATTCCAGATCACGGATCAATATCTTATGTTGATTTAAAAACTGGACGTAACATTTATCCTAATTTAAATCCGAATCCATCAGGGATATTAAAATTTATTTTACCATGATATGAAATTTAATAAAACCTGCCCATAACATCGGCTATATTTCATAAGGGTTTTAGAATGTTATCGGGCATTTCTGCGCCGCTTTAATATTTTCATAATTTGATAAGAACGAGACCCGAAAACCCTTACGAAACATAGCCGCGAACGTTACCGGC
>CAWEFA010000081.1:0-39647 GCA_963808135.1 uncultured Bacteroidota bacterium | reverse complement strand
TACAACTTTAAAATTTTTAAAAAAAGTTGGCCCAACTTTCAATTTTACAGACAGGTCGAATAATTTTTTAATAACGGACATTTATTAAAAGGGGTACACAAAACTTGCTGTTTCTTCGTTTCCGGTTTAAGATTGCCTTTAATTGGGCAAAATAGAAAAAAACAATTGGCAATAGCCCGTTTTCAGTGGTTTTAAAAGCTTCCATCACAGCGGTCCTGACCTTCCCCCGGGTATACTTCATGTATTTTTTAAGATTGTAAACCGTTGCAGCCAACAGGACATGTTTATTGGCCAGTTCAATCCCACGTGTATTCAGCCGCCGCATGTTTATAAAATTGATCAAAGTCCCAAGAACCGGTTCAACAGTACTTTGACGTATTTTTCTCATTATTTTTGCCTTTTGGGTTTGCATGCGTTCGTGCATACGATCGTAAAAATACCGGTCGGCAGTATGTTCAATTTTCTTTTCAAAACAATTGCCAATGCAAGCTATTTTAATAGGGCATTTGTTGCAGTGGGTACGTGAACTGCGGTATTGTTTCTTCCTGTTCCCTTTCTTGTCGGTATATGTTTTGCGATAGGTAATTTTAATTCCCATCTGACAGGTATATTGATCCGATACCGGGTCATAGTCAAACCCTTCACGCGTGGGTTTATATCCTCCAAAATTAGGAATGTACCCGGTTATTCTTTGGAACTCTAAAAACCGTAATGCATCTCCGCTACTGTAACCTGTATCGGCCAATGCTTCTAATATTTTAATGTCATGGGGTTTTAAGTTATCGATGGTATGGGTTAGTATGGCAGGTAAAGACTGGCTGTCCCGTTTATCGGCAAAGTCCGCCATTGCCCCGCAAATAACATGGCTTTGGGTATCAACACTGATCTGGCCTGAGTAATTTAACTGCCGGGGCTTACCTGGTTTTGTTGATATACGGGCATCAGGGTCGGTAGGGCTGTAATGGGTATGGTTGCTCAAATACCTGGGACGGGTTGGATTGCCGTTTTCATCTGTATCTGAACTTTCTTTAACCCGGTTACCCGGCATGTCTTTATAGGCTTTTTTCTTCCAGGCATGGTGCTGTTCTACCTGTTTCTTCTTTTCCCGGGTAACGGTTGGTTTTTTATCATCATCGTTTTCATTAAGTTCGTCAAGATAACCCTGCGAACTTTCTATTACGTCTTTTTCCAAAAGACTATCCATGGATGCATTAGCTTTAATGTATGCACTGTCAATGGCTTGTCGTTTGCCGGATACCATGCCCTTGTCAATGCACATGGAAAGTACTTTACGGAAGAGTGAAAGGAACACATCATCGCCATAAAGTTTTCTTGTGCGGCTCAAAGTCGAGTGCCATGGCAACTCTTCATCTATATCATATCCTAAGAAAAACAAGATATCGAGCCTCATGCAAGCATGTTCGATAATCTTGCGGTCGGAATTAATGTTTTCCAGGTAGCCCACTAACATAAGCTTAAAAAATACTACCGGATCAATGCTCTTCTGGCCCTCAGTTCCATAGTAGTGCTTTGTTTGATCGATAACGAATTTAAGGTCAAGAATACTTTTGAGCCGACGATAAAAATTGTTTTCAGGCACCCGCTGGGATAGTTGAAAGGATAAATATAACTTTTCGTTGTATTGTTTATTTCCAAGCATAAAGGTTGAATTAATTGCCTGTAAGATAATAAATAACAAATAATATTAAAATACATAATCTTGTATATCAATTAACTAACTTGAAAAGTTATCAACAATACTAAAAAATTATTATATTTACTTCAATAACCGAGTTGTGCAACAAGCACACCAGCTCATACGCCATGCGGGTTTCAGTGGTTTGCCAAATGTAATTCTTTTTAATTATATTTGGTTATATTTTGATAAATTAGTTCTTTTAAATCCCGCACGGCGCATAGCTGAAAACGTTGGCAGCAAGCAAATAAAACATAAACTACAAAATTTTGAATAAAATGATTATTTTTGTGTAAAGACTAAAATGATGAAAGCATTAGAATTTAAATCAAAAATAAAGAATAACCAGATTCATATCCCGACAAGAATCCAGTCAGAATTGAAAACGAATAAGGATAAAGATATAAGAGTAATTGTTTTAATTGATGATTCTGAAATTTATGATGACTTGATTTTTCAACATTCTACTAAAAGCCAATTTTTAAAGGGTTATTCGGATTCGGATTCAATTTATGACAATAATTGATTATGGATAAATTGAGCTTCGGAGAAATTGTGCTTTTAAAATTTCCATTTACTGATGGGAAAACTTTTAAGAAAAGGCCAGCTCTTATAATTAATGATTTTAACGATGGAGACATAATCGTTAGTCGGATAACCAGTCAGATTTACAATACTAAAAATGATATTTATATTGAGCATTGGGATAAAGTTGGATTAAAATTACCATCTGTAATTCGTGTACATAAATTGGCGACTTTGGAGAAAAATATGGTTGAGACTGTCATGGGAGAGATTGATGACGAATTAAAAAATCAAGTTAAGGTAATAATTTCAGGATTGACAGATAAATAATTGCCAGCTGCCAACACGCGCTCATAAGCAATGGCGGGGTTTATACGGTTATTTAGCTTTCAATCCCGCATCAAGTTTTGGTGTATTTTGATAGAGAATCGCTCCGAAACCCGCCACATGCTCATAGCGCAAAACGTTGGGCGCAAGTGTGAAAAAACGCAACCATTTCAATTTTATAAACATCTTATGATTAAAAAATGAATAGGATTTATTATATAATAGTTGGATTTTCTATTTTATGGATAAGTTGTGATAAAAAAGAAAACACGATTAATCCAAATGATTCAATTATTGATTTGGCTTACTCTTCAAGTTATTATTATCCTAATGGATTTTACCATGAGATAATTGATAGCGGTAGCATTTATTATGAGAATACGGTAAGTATTGCTCCAACTGATAAAAGAAAAGATATATGGATTGAATTAAACACAACTGACATTAAACAAGCAAGAGAATGGTCTGAATTATCAAATCAGTATTCATCCGTAAATAGATTAATAGTTAAAGAGCTTGCAAATAATAAATATTTTGAATTTATTAGAGTTTCAACAACAAGTTCTAAAGACATATTATTATCAAGGGTTCATAATAGTAATTATTTTATTCCCTTATTAGATAAATTCAAAGCGATTGATACTGTTGGTAAATTTAAAATGACAAATTTTCAAAAATCAGATGTAAAAGAACTAATTGAATATTTATGGAGTGCTGGAGTAATTGGGTATTCAGACAAAGTTTTAGAATCCAATGTTATTGAAAATACTGATAACTATGAGCATTTGATAAAATCTATATCAATTGTATATGGGGATTTTGGGTTAAATGACTATATTTACCTATATGATAACAGGTTTTTAATTAACAAACAAAATGGATTGATTACAATGACTAAAGTACAAACAGATTTAATTAAAGGTAAACATCATTGAAATTCAAGACAAATAAACACCAGCGCCCAACACGCGCTCATAAGCAATGGCGGGGTTTATACGGTTTTCGAAGGTAGTTCATATAATTAAAATTTGCAAGTATTTTGATAGTTCAGCACTCCGAAACCCGCCACTGCTAATAGCGCAAACCGTTATGTAACATGCTGAACAATTCGAAATGTCAACATTGTAAATAATAAAAATAAAGTCATCGGTGGACTGTCAAATAAGGTTTATACAATTATATGGATTTATTCTACGACAAGATTTCTACAACAATTTAGATTTCACTCTGACAGTCAACCGTTGACTTCACAAGGATTAAAGACAATCTGGTATTTGGACTGACCGGCACGTAACATAACTTTTTTTATAAAGGTTATATCAAGTTTATAAAAGTATTAGGATTTTAATACAATTTAGACTTTAACCAAACTATATAAATTGTTTTAATAAAGGATTTATCCGGTCAAAAAGATTTCATGTTTAACAGGATTTATAAGGCTCAAAACAATATATGGATTTTAAAAACAAAAAACATATAAATTATTTTCGGTCAAAAAAGGATTTTAAATATATAAACCATACAAAGTATAAGGATTTCGGACTAATTATTTATAACGGACAATAAAATTGTAAGTATTTTGATTTTCGAAATCGTAAAAAACTTGGCGAAAAATAAAAATAAAAAGCACGTTACATAACATCGGTTACACCTAATAAGGGTTTCAGTGGATTTTGTAGTTTGTCAGGTTTTTGTTATATTTGTTTATGAGGAAAATTATTGCGGCTAAATCCCTTACTAGGCGTAGCCGAGGAACGTTGGCGTGCATTAAAAAAATAAATCTATTGTGGTAATATGAAAAATATAATGATTTCAATCTTAATCCTAATATCAGGATTAATTTTTGGACAAGAGTACAAGTACACTGATTTCCTATCAGAAATAAAAAATAATAATATAGCAGAATTGTGTACTGTAAAAAAACTTTTTTGGACATTTGAAGGTATCAAAGATTCAGTTGATAGAGCTGAATCAATTGGTTATATTGGTAATAATTATCAAAGATTTGATATTCATTTTATATCAGTAATACAAAACCCTGCAAATTCTCTCGAATACTTTGTATATGGTAAGACAAAAGTAAAAAATAACATTTGCAATTTTCAAGGTTTAATTGAAGTAGATGAATCTAAAGCTTATTTTGATAAAGAGATTTCTAAATTTAAACTTGGATATTTAAAAGGAGCTTATAAATTTTACGAAGACCCAAATCAAAAAGATGCTGGCATCCTAAATGGAGTATTCAAAATGGATTTTTATATTGATACAAACTCTAAAATAAATTATTTATTTTGGGGTGGGGATAGTTTTAAAAACATGCAATTTGAGGGTAATTGGACTGCCTATAAATCTACTAAATCATTAAAGTGCAATTGGGGAGACTATAGAATCCCCAATAGTAAGGAACTTGATGGTGGTGCAGGTGAGTTTATTCCAACAGATTCATATGTTAAAAATGGATGGGAGAATTTTAGAAAGATGACGAGTAATGATACTATTGAAGCTAAGAAAGCGATTGCAGAAGAAATGATTAAATGGTGGATTGATAAAGAATAAAATAACGCACGCCAACACGCGCTCATAAGCAATGGCGGGGTTTATACGGTTATTTAGCATTCAATATCGCATCAAGTTTTGGTGTATTTTGATAGTTCATCGCTCCGAAACCCGCCACATGCTCATAGCGCAAACCGTTATGTAACATGCTGAACAATTCAAAATATCAACATTGCAAATAATAAAAATAAAGTCATCGGCGGACTGTCAAATAAGGTTTATACAATTATATGGATTTATTTTTCGACAAGATTTCTACGACAATTTAGATTTCATTCTGACAGTCAACCGTAGACTTTACAAGGATTAAAGACAATCTGGTATTTGGACTGACCGGCACGTAACATAACTTTTTTTATAAGGATTATATCAAGTTTATAAAAGTATTAGGATTTTAATACAATTTAGACTTTCAACCAAATCACATAAATTGTTTTAAAAAAGGATTTATCCGGTCAAATAGATTTCAGGTATAACATGATTTATAAGGCTCAAAACAATATATGGATTTTAAAAACCCCAAAACGTATAAATTATTTCCGGTCAAAAAGGATTTTAAATTTATAAACCGTAATATTTAAACCAAATAAAGTATAAGGATTTCGGACTAATTATTTTTTTATAACGGACAATAAAATTGTAAGTATTTCGATTTTCGAAATCGTAAAAAAACTTGGCGAAAAATAAAAATAAAAAGCACGTTACATAACATCGGTTACACCTAATAAGGGTTTCAGTGGGTTTTGTAGTTTGTTAAGTTTTTGTTATATTTGTTTATGGGGAAAATTATTACAACTAAATCCCTTACTAGGCGTAGCCGAAGAACGTTATATGCAACCAAAAGAAAAAACACGATATTTACAATAATAATTAAAAAGTGCGGAGTCAGCACATTAATCACTGACAAAATTGCAATGAAAACAACATATATTTTTTTAACGCTGCTTTTTTCCATACAAATTCAGCAACTATCTGCTCAATCCTGGACGCAATTGACAAGTGGCTATGACAGTACTTTATATAATGTCTGCTTTCTTAATCAGGATATTGGATTTGTTTGTGGGGATAAAGGAAAAATATTAAAAACAATAAATGGAGGCTCTACATGGGTTGCTCAAAATTCAGGTGTTTCTGAAGGACTATCCTGCATTCAATTTGTTAATAGTAATGTTGGTTATGCTTCAAGTGGATTTTATAATAAATATTCTACACTAATCAAAACAATCAATGGAGGTAACACTTGGACTAAGACTAATGTTACACCATTAATGACAGGTGGTGGCATGTGGTTTTTAAATTCCAATGAAGGTTTTTATGCATATGCTGATAGTTTGTATAAAAATAGTGTAATTACTAGGACTTTAAATGGTGGCGCAAATTGGGACACAGTATATGTTGCAAGTGGGTGGATTAGTTATTTTTACTTTTCCGATTCTCTTCACGGTTTTGCCACTGTAAATAACGGCACTGTTCTTAAAACAACAGATGGTGGTCTAAATTGGACTTCATTAAGTTTGGGGAAAATACTTTGGGGTTCTGGTATCTATTTCATTAATAAAGATACAGGTATTGTTGGTGGTCAACCAAGACAAGGACAAGGCCCAGCAACGATGTATAAAACCGTAGATGCTGGAGTAAACTGGACACCAATAACCACAAATAATATGATTTTTAAAATATTTTTTGCAGACAATGATAATGGTTATGCACTAACTGTTGACACAACAGGTGCAGGTTATATGATAAAATCAACAAACAGCGGTGATAGTTGGACTTCAGAACCAACACCAATAAATAATTTAAGAGGTCTATTTTTCTTGAATAATAGTTTGGGATATGCTGTTGGTGACAATGGAGTTATATTAAAATACTCGAATATAACTGGAATTGACAACTCAGAATTAGTAAATGAGAAAATGACAATTTATCCAAATCCTGTAATTAATATTATCTCAATTAAAATTAACGGATATAATAAGGATGTATTCAAAATGAATATTTATACTGTTTCTGGAGAATTGATATGATCAGAAATATTGAAACATAATTTTCAACAAATTAATGTTGGTGATTTAAGCAACGGGATTTATATTGTTGAAATCAAATCCAAAGAATGGACGGAAAAACAAAAACTAATAATTCAAAAATGAGATTGGCAGCATATAACATCGGCTCACAAACAATGCGGGTTTCAGAGGGTTTGCAAGCGCAGTGGCACGCGTACATCGGCATTGCCAGCGGACAAGGACGCGCCCCGCACTCCCGCACTGTTAGTAGCCGCAAGCGTTAGTTGCCATAATCACACAATAATATTTGCATCTTAAAAAAATTAAAAAACAACGCCATGAAAAAAAAATTATTATTACTTGCATTTGTTCCATTAATTGGCTTTGCCCAAACAGGAATAATTTATCAAAAATCACGTTACACTCAACTTGGTGATAAGGGATTAGTTGATAAACAGTTAAAAATGCAGGTTCTTAACACCCCTGATAGTTACTACAAAAAACCTATTTTCGGTTCGAATTTAAAAACAGCTACAAAAGATAAATATTTATTAGATTCTGTTTATTCACGCAATTCAAAAGAGTATTACAGTTATAACGCAAATGAGAAAGAAATATTGGATATAACATGGGAGTGGGAGAGTTGGAACAATAACCCCGAACAATGGTTTCCTTCCAGTAAAGATGAATATTCCTATGATGCAAGCGGAAATAAAATATTGGTTTTCAGCTATAATTATGATATAGCTTCATCTAAATGGTTTAATTCTTCTAAATTAGAATCTTTCTATAATTCGAATGGTAAAGATACATCAGATATATATTCCGATTGGGAAAATAATCAATGGTTTGTCTCCTATAAATCTGAATCTTTCTATGATGCAAACGGAAAGAATACGTTGAATATTAATATCAATTGGTATTGGTCTGATGGTTCTTTAACAGGGGGTTTCAAAAATGAATCGTATTATGATATTAAAGGAAGAGACACATCGGATTTCAGCTTTAACTGGGATATAAGCACCAACCAATGGGATACTGCTGGTAAAAATAAATTTTACTATGATGCAAATGGAATTGATACTGCAAAAATAGGTTATAATTGGGACAATACTCTAAAGAAATGGATTTACTCCAGTGAAGATGAATATACTAATTTTACAAATGGAAACCAAACATTATCTCAAACAATTGATATCAGCTCTGTTTGGAACACTTCCAATAACAAATGGGTTTATCAAAATAAATGGGATTGTTTTTGTGATGCAAATGGAAATGATACAGCAAATATCATGTATAATTGGATGGATAATAATTGGGTGTTCAGTTATGAATTTAAATTTACCTACGATGCAAATGGAAACCAAACATCAATGTGTACTCCTGCTTATTGCTATTATTACTATTATTCGGTTCACGATATAAACAGTAGCATTAATCCAATTAACCTTAAAGTGGTTAAGATTTACCCAAACCCAGCAAATGAATTTATCAACATTGAAATTAGCGATAATTCAATAAACCTTTGCCAGATTTATAACTCCAATGGGCAAATGATAAAATCAATCTATTTAGTTCCTGATAATAATTCATATAACATCAGTAATTTAAAAGCGGGGTTATATTTTATCCAGATACCAATACAAAATGGAATTATTACAAGAAAAATGATTAAAAAATGAATAAGAAAAAATTACGGCAACTAACACGCGCTCATAAGCAATGGCGGGGTTTATACGGTTATTTAACTTTCAATCTCGCATCAAGTTTTGGTGTATTTTGATAGTGAAGCGCTCCGAAACCCGCCACATGCTCATAGCGCAAACCGTTGGCAGCAACCCCTCCTATCCCGGAAACAGGATTCATTTCCACAGCTAACGGTGGGGCTTCGATCAGAATTTCATATTATATTTGAAGGCCCTATGAAAGGCCGATTTTAGAACTGGAGCGTTACAGCCCGGGCGCAATCCTGGTTAGAATGTAAAAAGCCCTTCTGTAACAGCAGAAAGGCTTTGGGATGATTTCAGTGGTGGTCATGCTTTATGCATGAACCCCGTTCATAATATTATCACGATAAAGATACATTCTCTTAGGGCATTTTTATTAACCAATTAAAAAATGTTTTATGAAAAAGAAAAATGTATCAATGGAATTAGTCAACCCCAATGCAGCAGGGATTGATATTGGAAGCCGTTCACACTTTGTAGCAATAGGACAAGGAGATGAAGATGTAAAAGAATTTGGGGTTTACAATGAGGACTTACAGGCGCTTTCTCAATGGCTATTGGATAATCAAATCAAAACAGTGGCCATGGAAAGTACAGGGACATATTGGCAAAATCTTTATGCTGTTTTGCAATCATGTGGATTAGGAGTAATTCTTTGCAATGGTAAATTCACAAAAAACATTAAGGGGAGAAAAAGCGATGTTCAAGATTGTCAATGGATTCAAAAACTGCACACATTAGGTTTATTAAGTGGAAGTTTTTTACCCGACGAAGCAACAGAACAATTAAGAACTTATTGCCGGCACAGGGCTAATTTGATAGAGCAAGCAGCCGACACAACCCGTAAGATGCAAAAATATTTACGTTTGCTCAATTTACGTTTAGATGTGGTGGTAAAAGATATAACCGGATTAACCGGGCTGTCAATTATAAATGCCATCTGCAAAGGGGAAATAAACCCGGAAATACTCGCTTCGTTAAGAAATGGGAACTGCAAGAAGTCGGAAGCTGAAATTGCCAAAGCGCTTCAAAGCAATGGCAGAAAAGATTATTTATTTACACTTAAACATGAATATCAAATGTACTTAAACATTCAAGGTAAAATCAAAGAGTGTGATGTTGAAATTGAAAAAATGCTGAATGAACAAATCAATAGCGATGATAGTAAAAGAGAGCATTACATTGATAAAAAGGTACACAAAAGGGTAAATAAAAATACCCCTAAAAACATAGATATAAATTTGATGTCGTATCAATATTTTGAAGGTGTTGATTTGTTGGCAATAGAAGGTGTCAGCCATTCAACAGTACTTACCTTGATAAGCGAAGTTGGGACAGGAATCCATAAATTTCCTTCGGCAAAGCAATTTACCAGTTGGCTCAGGCTTTCGCCAAACAATAAAATCAGCGGGGGAAAAGTGTTAAGCAACAGAATACCCAAAGGGAGCAACAGGCTGAAAATTGCCCTACGAAATGCAGCCAATGCTATAGGAAATTTAAAAGACACAGCATTGTCTAATTTCTTTAAAAAAATTGCCTTTAGAAAAGGTCGTGTATCGGCAATTTCAGCTACAGCAAGAAAATTGGCAGTTATAATTTGGAATATGATAGTGAAAAGAGTTCCTTACAAACCAGAAACAGAATATCAATTCCTGGATCAAAAAAGAAAAAAAATTACGCAAATGAAAAAACTAATCAATAAATTTGAAATCACAATTAATGACTTGAACTTTCAATTGTAAATGTGCAACTTGTGAAAACGTTAGTCATAACCCCTAGAACGCTCCGATGATGATTTTCAGCATGATTGAAAGAATAGAAAAAACCAAAAAAGCCACCGCACAAAAGCAGAGTATGGCAGCCCATCGCACCGCCGTCCCGGCGCTGCCATACACTGTTTTTTTTGCCCGCCCGCCTGCTTTGTGGATAGGTTTGTGCTTAATTCAACAATCTAAATTGATTAGGAGTATAGCCCGTTTCGTTCTTAAACATACGACTAAAATGTTGTGGATGCTTAAATCCTAATTCGTAAGCAATTTCACTGAGTGATTTGCTTGTGTCAAAGATTCGCTCTTTAGCAATATCAATTAATCTCAACTGGATATGTTCCTGTGCCGATTTGCCTGTCTCTTTTTTAATCAAATCGCCAAAATAATTAGCCGATAGATTTAAATGGTCTGCGCAATATTTTACAGTTGGCAATCCTTCGGTTTGGGTTATTTCAGATTGAAAATAGTTGTCGAGCAACTTTTCAAACTTCACTAAAATATCTTTGTTAACATTGCTTCGGGTAATAAACTGACGGTCATAAAAACGCATACAATAGTTAAGAAGCAATTCAATATTATTCGAAATAAGAGTTTTGCTATGTTTGTCGATACTCTGTTGTAATTCATATTCGATTTTGTTCAGGCAATCTATTACAATTTGTCTTTCCTTCTCTGACAGGTGTAGGGCTTCGTTCGCCTCATACGAAAAGAATGTATAATTTTTAATGTTGTGACCAAGTGAAGTGCCACGTATCAAATCGGGATGAAAAAGCAAAGCCCATCCTTTTGGCTGTATAAATTCCTTACTGTTTATACCAAGTATCTGACCCGGTGCAACAAATACAAGTGTTCCCTCTTGATAATCGTAATAATTACAGCCGTATTTCAAATCGCCGCATTTTATTTCTTTAAGGAACACACAATAAAAGCCAAAATTTATACGTGCGCTTTGCGTTGCCTTTGCTTTCGACATATCAATTACACTTACCAAAGGATGATAAGTTTCAACACCTCTCATCAAATTATATTGAGATATATTCTCCAACTTTAGTATTTCATCCATAGCTTTTGTTTTAATTTCAATGTAAAGGTAAGGTGCTTTTTATATAAATATCCACTCATAAAATCATTATCCGTAATCTTGGTACAAGAACCAGTAATATGTATAAACAACCTTAGGTTTTTTACCCTCATCTTTGCATCGTAATAATTTATTTGTTTAAACTAAAAATATATAACGATGAAAAAAAGAAAACTTGGTAATAGCGGACTCGAAATATCCGAAATCGGTTTAGGTTGCATGGGCATGAGTTTCGGTTATGGTGTAATTGCCGACCATAAGCAATCCATTGACCTAATTCGCAAGGCAGTTGAACTTGGCGTAACTTTTTTTGATACAGCCGAAGTGTATGGACCATATATTAACGAAGAACTCGTTGGAGAGGCATTAGAACCATTTAAAGGGAAGGTTGTAATTGCTACCAAATTTGGTTGGAATATCGGAGGTGAGGGACTTGATAGTCGCCCCGAAAGAATCAGAAAAGTTGCAGAAGCATCCTTGAAACGCCTAAAAGTTGATAGTATTGATTTGTTTTATCAGCACCGTGTTGACCCAAATGTACCTATTGAGGATGTCGCTGGAACTGTTAAAGACCTGATAAAAGAAGGCAAAGTAAAACATTTCGGTTTGTCCGAGGCTGGTGTAAAAACAATCCGTAAAGCTCATGCCGTTTGCCCTGTAACTGCGCTTCAAAGCGAATATTCGTTGTGGTGGCGTGAACCCGAAGATGAGATAATTCCCACACTTCAGGAACTTGGAATAGGTTTTGTGCCTTTTAGCCCACTCGGAAAGGGTTTCCTTACAGGTAAAATGAACGAGAATACAACCTTCGACAGTAAAGATTTTCGCAGTACCGTACCTCGGTTAAGCCCTGAAAACATTAAAGCCAATTTGGTATTTGTTGATTTATTAAAAGAGGTTGCGCATCGCAAAAATGTTACTCCGGCGCAATTAGCAATTGCATGGTTGCTTGCTCAAAAACCTTTTATAGTACCAATACCCGGCACCTCAAAAATAGACCGTCTGATTGAGAACTTAGGGGCTATTTCATTTGAATTAACTGCTAGAGAACTTCAGGAAATTGAAACCGCAGCAGCTAAAATTAAACCTGTTGGCGATAGATATTCCGGTGGCAGTGCAAAATTAATTAACAGGTAAAAGAACAACGCCATGAATATTAGTGAAACTGCACAAAAGAATCACGATGAACTTTGGCCAGACTACAAATCGAAAGCAAAGCAAACCGACCCGGAATTAATTGAAGTGTTCGACAACTTTGCTTTCGATGAAGTAATTGGCAGCAGCAATATTGACATTAAAACAAGGGTAATGGCAATTATGGCTTCTACCATTGCTTCTCAGGCATTAACCGAGTATAAAATGTTTGTAAATGCTGCTCTCAATGTTGGCATAACACCTGTAGAAGTGAAGGAAGTTTTATATCAGTCGGTTCCTTATGTTGGAATTGCTAAGGTTATTGATTTTATTTATGCTACCAATGAAATCTTAACTGAACGTGGTATCGAACTCCCATTAAAAGAGCAATCAACCACAACACCCGAAACCCGCCACGAAAAAGGTTTGGCTTTGCAAAAGGAAATTTTCGGCGAAATGATTGATAAAATGTACCAAACATCTCCCAAAAATCAGCTTCATATTCAAAAGCATTTATCGGCTAACTGTTTCGGCGATTATCTGACCCGAACAGGTTTAAATATCGAAACCCGTGAGCTTCTAACCTATTCTATGTTAATCAGCATGGGAGGTGCCGAATCGCAAGTCAAAGGGCATATTCAGGGCAATATTAATGTTGGTAATAATAAGGAAACGCTCATAGATATTACAACTCAATTGTTGCCATATATCGGTTATCCTCGCACCTTGAATGCTTTGAAATGTTTAAACGAAGTAATTCCCGAATAAAAAACTGAAAATGTCAGATATAAACAAAAAGTGCCTTATTGCATATTATTCACGTAAAGGCAATAATTATGTTGGTGGAAATATTGTAAGCTTACCAGTAGGAAATACCGAAGTTGTAGCGAAGAAAATAAAAGGTTTTATTGGGGGCGATTTATTCGAAATAAACACAGTAAAAACCTATCCAATAGATTATGATGAAACAACAAAGGTTGCCAAAGATGAATTACGCAAAAATGCCCGTCCTGAATTAACCGATACAGTCAAAAACATGGCTGATTATGACGTTATTTATCTTGGTTATCCAAATTGGTGGGGAACTTTCCCTATGGCTGTTTTTACCTTCTTAGAATCATATGATTTTACAGGAAAAACAATTGTTCCATTTTGCACGCACGAGGGTAGCGGATTAGGAAGCAGCGAACGGGACATTAAAAAACTTTGTCCAAATGCAAAGATTCTTTCCGGCATAGCCATTCGTGGTGGCTCAGTTGCAAGTGCCGATAATTTAGTTCAATCTTGGTTGAATAATAGGAATGATAACAAAAAAATAGGTTAGAGCTAGCCCACGCACCCATCCCTTCACACCAAGGCACATTTGCAGCCCACACAAGCGACACGCAAAAAACAAAGGCTACAAAAGAGCCTTGTCCTCCATCCCACGCTTCCACGCCAAGAAACGGCAGCACTTTGATTGAGGAAATTAATTATATTTGCTTAAAGAAAGATAAAAAAAGGGCAGCACACAACACGCGGTCATAAAACATAGCGGTTTCAGTGCAAATTGCAAGTTCGGCTCCCGCCTGCAAGTTCAGTAACAGGGGATAGGTTCGCAGTCACGCAATCCGCTACGTTTCATACCGCCGAACGTTGGCAGCAACCCTCCCTATCCCGGAAACAGGATTCATTTCCAAAGGCCAACGTTTTGGAAAGAACAATTTGAAATTGGATGAAAAATTAACGAAGTAAAGTATTGATTAATAAACATTTGAAAAAACGTTGGTCATAACCCTAAAAAAACGCTATATCAACAGATTATTACTTGATTAAAACAAAGACAAAAAAGACAAATACGCCACCACACAAAAGCAGAGAATGGCAGCCCGTCCCTGCAACCGTCCCTACGCTGCCATACACTGCTTTTCTTGCCCCCCGCCAGCTTCGTTGATAGTTTTGTGCAACTCGATACAGATTTAAACTTGATTTTCTTACATTAGCAGAATAATTTTGATACTTAGCAATTAATGAGCATACATTCAGTAAAACAATATCAATCCGAAGTCGAAAAGATTATACATTTCGGAGGGACAAAAAAGGAAACAGCTATTCGTACAGCTTTTCATGGATTACTTAACGAATATGCAAAGCAAAAGGGACTAATGCTCATTCCCGAAATATCTATAAAAGGCTCAAAAGGCAAAACCGTAATTCCCGATGGTACGCTCAAAGATTCATTGCGATTGGATTGGGGATATTGGGAAAGTAAAGACGAAGCCGACAACATTGATGAAGAAATAGAAAAGAAATTCAAAAAGGGTTATCCAAAAGACAATATATTATTTGAGGATAGCAACACTGCTATTTTGATACAGCAAAGCAATGAAGTAATGCGTATCAAAATGGACGATGCCGAAGCCCTCGACCGAATCATACATGAGTTTATAAATTACGAACGTCCCGAAGTTGAAAATTTCCATAAAGCCATTGAACTATTTAAGCAGGATATTCCACATGTTACCGACACAATAAAGGGAATTATACTTGCACAGGAAAAGGCCAATAGTAAATTCAAACAAGCAGAAAACAAGTTTTGGGAGCTTTGTAAAGAAAGTATCAATCCGCTTATATCGCTCGAAGATATTCGTGAAATGATGATACAGCACATTCTAACCGAAGATATATTCAATACCATTTTCGGCGAAACACAATTTCACCGCGAAAACAATATTGCCCGTGAACTCGAACAGGTAATTCTTACGTTTTTTACTGGTAATACGAAGCATATTGCTTTAGATTCTATTCAGCATTATTACAAAGCTATTAATGCTGCTGCTGCTCAAATTGCCGACCATCACGAAAAGCAAAAGTTCTTAAAGGTCATATACGAAGTATTTTATAAAGGATATAATCCTAAAGCAGCCGACCGTTTGGGCGTAGTTTATACCCCAAACGAAGTTGTCCGTTTTATGGTAGATTCTGTTGATTATCTTTTAGACAAACATTTTAATAAGAGCCTCGAAGATAAAAATGTTGATATACTTGACCCAGCAACCGGAACGGGAACCTTTATTTGTGATATAATTGATAAAATTAAGAAAGACAAACTTGAATATAAATATACTCACGAAATACATGCCAATGAAGTAGCAATTTTGCCTTATTATATAGCCAATTTAAATATCGAATATACTTATAAGCAAAAAACAGGGCAATATAAAGAATACGATAAACTCTGCTTTGTTGATACGCTCGATAATATGGGTTTTGGTTATGCTGGAAAGCAAACTTCTTTATTTGCTGTTAGTGCCGAAAATGCTGAGCGCATTAAACGACAGAATAGTAAAAAAATATCTGTTATCATTGGCAACCCGCCTTATAATGCTAAACAAGAAAATTACAATTATCAAAATGCTAATCGGGCATATTTAGGCATTGATAAACGGATTAAAGATAGTTACATTGCCCATGGTACAGCACAAAACCAGTCTACTCTTTACGATATGTATGTGAGGTTTTTTCGTTGGGCAACTGACCGTCTTGATAAAAACGGTATAATTGCATTCATCTCAAATAACTCCTTTTTAGATGGTAAAGCCTTTGATGGTTTTCGTAAATTGGCTGCGCAGGACTTTAATGAAATTCATATTATCAATCTTAAAGGCAACGCACGTAATAGTGGCGAACGAAGGAAACAAGAAGGCGGGAATATATTTAGCGATGAAATTAAGGTTGGTGTTGCTGTTTATTTTTTTATCCGTAAAGAAGGCGCTGAAGGATGCAAAATATATTATAACGAAATTGATGATTATGTTAAGGGAGAGGACAAGAAAATATACCTTTCTGAAAATACATTCAAAACATTATCATTCGATAAAATTGTTCCTGATAATCAATATAACTGGATTAATCAATCCGAAACGGATTTTGAACAATTAATCCCTCTTATTAGCAAGGATGTAAAAGCGAGTAGAGGCAATGAATCTTTATTTAAATTATTTACAAATGGTATTCAAACAAATAGAGATGAATGGGTCTATGATTTAAATGAAAAGTCGCTTTGCAATAAAATGAATTTCTTTTGTGAGCGATATATTGAAAGCGTTGAAAAGTCAAAAATGGATATGTCAATTAAATGGAGTTCTTCACTTGAGGCATATTTTATTTCTAAAATAAAGACTGCATTTAATAAGGATTTAATTATTAGAACTATTTATCGTCCTTTTTTCTTGCAATACCATTATACTGAAAAGCTTTTTAATCATCGATTAACTGAGAATCATTATGAAACAAAAGGAAAATCATTAAAGAATGATAATATATTAATAGTATTACCTGGTTTATCTTCATCGAAAGACTTTCATACATTAGCCTCTAAGTATTTTATTGATTTAAATTGTTTACCTGCTGGATGCCAATATATTCCTCTATATAGATATGGAGATAATCAATCTCATATTGATAATATTACAGATTGGGGCTTGATTCAATTTCAGACCCATTATGAAAATAATAAAATAACAAAGCTTAATATTTTCCATTATGTTTATGCGGTTTTGCACAATCCTTCATATTGTAGTAAGTATCAACAAAACCTGAAACGTGATTTTCCACGGATTCCGTTTTATGACGATTTTAATAAATGGGCTGCATGGGGCAAAGCATTAATAGATTTGCATATCAATTATGAAACGGCAAAACCTTTCAAATTGAAAGAAGTCATTGAGAAAGATATTGAAAACCCAAAACCCAAGCTCAAAGCCGATCAAGAAACAAATCAAATTATCATTGACGAAAAAACTACCTTATCGGGCATACCAGCCGAAGCGTGGGAATACAAATTAGGGAACAGGAACGCCCTCGAATGGGTCTTAGAAATGTACAAAGAATCAAAAATATCCGACCCCACCATAGCCGAGAAGTTCAATACCTATCACTTTGCCGATTATAAGCCACAGGTGATTGATTTGCTCAAGCGTATTTGCACCGTAAGTGTTGAAACCATGAAAATTATTTCGCAAATGGGTTAATATTTAATAAATGAAAATTGTAAAAAATCCATTACAGATATGCCAAACCAATCATTCCAATTAAACCAATCGTATCATTTATGGTTCGAAATTTTCAATAAACCTTATGAACAAGGTTTCGAGGCCGATATAACCAGCAATTACGATTACGAAACCCGCCCCGATGGCAAAAAGTGGGTTTATATTGATATTGGTTTAAAATTAAACTATGCCTCTGTTGTTTACCGTTCAGGTTTCGAGTTTGATGAAAAAGCGTTAACATGGAAAGATATTTTTGTTCCCGGCACGGTTAATGCAATGCTGAAAACAGCCTTTGAAGAAACCCAAAAGGGTTATATAGTTTTCTGTGAAGCAAATAAAATTCAGATTCCTGAAAGTTGTAAAATTCCCGATGCTTTATTAGAACCTTTTGGCAATACAATTATAGAACAATATACATTATACCGGAGTATTTCCGATGAAGAAAACGCCTATTTGATTAATACCATAGTTTTAGAATGTGAAACCGGGTTGGAAACGTATTTAATATTCAAATATACGTTTGACATTTTACAGGAAGTATTGTTCTATCTTCCCGCTTTTAATAAAGAACATAATAGGGAAGTTTTTAGCGATATAATCCCTTTGCCACGCTATTTTACGTTACGACATAACTGCAAAGCCATAGAATATGACGATATAAGTTTGAGCGGTTATGATATGGTAATGTTTTTTCAATGTCTCGATTGTGCTTTACAGATGCTTATAGGCAATAAAGCCGATTTTCTTATATCATATTTACAACCACAAGGATTCGATGCTGAAACACAGGCAGCATATATTAAAAGTGGCACAAATCAGTTTAACCTGCTTAATACAATGCTGAAAAATTCAAATGCCCGTATAACGAATTTAGAAAACCGTGTTGATTGGTTGAGTATTATTCGATAATACCAAAACTAAAAATTAAATAGTAGCCGAAACTTCAATGACAGAGCGTTTAATAAAAGAAATAGAAAACTACAAAGAACGCCGGAACATGAAAATGGTTCTTGAAAGCCGTTGGCTTTCCATGTTTATGAACCTCGTTGAGTTTAAAGACAAAAACGGGCATACCAACGTACCCGCAAAATATAAAAAATATAAACCATTGGGTCATTGGATACACAGGCAAAGAGGCGTTTTTCAGGAAGGCAAATTAGACCCGTTACGCCAGCGTTTATTAAAGATATTAGGTTTTAATTTTCGGTTAATGGCAACTCACGAATGGGACGAAATGTTCCAGAAACTTGCTGAGTTTAAAAAACAATTTAGCCATGCCCATATAACCGAAAGTTATAGCGATATACAATTATATTATTGGCTCAAATATCAACGTTCGTTATACTGGATTGGCAAATTAGAAGCCCGGAAACTTAAAAAGTTAAAGCAATTGGGCGTTGACATGCAAAATAAAGTTATTGACCGTTGGGAAACCAAGTTTGCCAATCTGGTAAATTTTAAAAAGAAGCATGGACATTTGTATGTAAGCAATTATTTTACTTCCGATAGGCAACTGGTAACATTTGTAAAAGTGTTGCGCCGACAAAAGGAAAATATGCCTATCGAACATCGTAAAGCGCTTGACGAACTTGGTTTTATTTGGAACCCCGGCAAAGAATTAACCGTAATGTTAAACCGCAAAAGGGGCGATGAAGCATGGATGAAACGTTTCGAAGAATTAAAAACCTTTAAAACACAATATGGAACATGCCGGGTATTGACAACAAGCACAACACACCATTCATTAGGCAATTGGGTATCAGTCCAGCGCAATAACATTGAAAGGTTAACACCCGACAAAATAAAATTACTTACAAGTATTGGCTTTTTCGAGGATAATAAACCTGATAAACTTAGGACAAGACCAAAACGTAAATTTAAATTGATGTAGTATTTTAAGTGTAAACATCATCTCACCTTAAACTTGAAATTCAAACCCTCTAATTGTTTAATACGTTCTTCACCCAGACTTCCATTTACGTATTGCTGCCTCACACGGGCAACCTTGTTTCCAAACCATTTATCTTTAATTTTCAGTGGTACTATACTATGTCCATGTTTTTTCTTGAAAGCCTTTAGTTTAGAAATAAAAATCTCCCATGAAGCCTTTGCATTCGTAACATTCCATACAAACCCTAAATTATTTAATTGTTTGATTCTTTCTTCGCTTAGTTTACCATCTTTATATTGTTGACGAACAGTGCCAACCTTATATCCAAACCATTTATCCTCATATTTCATAGGTACTAAACAATGTCCATGCTCTTTTTTAAAAGCAGTTAGCTTAGAAATAAATGTTTTCCATGAGGTATCTCTTATTCCCCATATAAATCCAAGTTCATTTAATTGTTTGATACGTTCTTTACTCAGGCTGCCATTTTTATAATTTTCACGGACATGTCTTATTTTATATTCTGCCGATATGTCGTAATTTGCGGGTATATTACAATGGCCAAGTAAGCTCTTATATGCTTTTAGTTTTGAAATAAATATTTCCCATGAAGCATCTGCATCTAAAAGATTCCATGTGAATCCCAGGTCATTTAATTGTTTTATCCTTTCGGCTTGTAGTTTCCCTTTTCTATATTTTTCACGAATATTAGAAACTTTGGTTCCAAGTGAACTGCCATAAGGTACATTATAATGTCCATGGGCATTTTTAAATTCCTTTAATGCAATAATAAATGAATTCCATTTTTTATCTATAATACTCCATGCAAACCCCAAACTTTCTAACTGTTTAATTCTATCGTTGCTTAATTCGCCTTGCCTATATTTTTCTCTCATCGTATATACCCGTAGCATGAAGCTCCTGTCTTTATAATTAACAGGCACGTCGCAATTCCCGTGCATTTTTTTGTATTCAGTAAGTTTTTTAATAAATGAACCCCAGCGTATATCCAATGGTTTTGCTATAAATCCTAAGTTTTCCAGTTCCTTTACTTTTTCACTGCTTAGTTCACCTTTATTAATCCTCCTTCGAACTGAAATGACTTTACTGGCCAACCATTTATCTCCATAGGTGGAAGATACATTACAATGCCCATGAATTTCTTTGAACTTAATTAATTCAGCAATAAAAATATCCCACGATTCAATTGAATTGGATAGTTCCACATATAAATCCTGAATTTGTTTGATTTCATCAATTACATTAAAATCAACTTCCTCGTATGGCAACCCACCAAGCCTGTCATAAAATATCTGCTTTTCCAATATATAATCATGGATAAAATCGTTAATCCTGATGTTATGGAAATTATTTACCAAATCAATGATAAGAGGTTCCGTGTTTTGGTCAATTTTTAAGCAACGGCCTATTTGTTGAAAGAATATTACTGGCGATTCGGTATCACGAAGTAAAATAACACAGTTTACACCCTTTACATGAATGCCTTCATTTAACATGTTAACACTAAAAAGAATATCGAAGTTCTTCTTAGAATGCTCAAATGCCTCGAACAAAGCCTTGTTGTGAGCTTCTGCATCGGAATGAATTTCATACGTATGAATATCTTTAATACCGGCAGCATTAAACCAGTTAAGCACAATAGGCTTCATTTTTTGTAAATGCTTAATGTCTTTGCAGAAAACAATTATTTTGTGAATATCTTTTGATATATGCTTTTTAAGAATTGCCGGAACCCCATTGCTTTGTTCCCAATCGAGTTTTAGTTTGTTTAATCTTTCAAGAAGTAACTTCTTGTCATGTGCTGTTGACTTGAGTATTTTTTTCTTTAGCGAATAATAGTCGTCATTGAAAGTATAGAGTGCCGAAATATATTTTGGAGATGGTAAAATTCGTGTAACAATAGCTTTTGCAAGGGTCAAATTCTGGGCAATATGGTTCTCGAATATTTCTTCGGCCATATTACGGGCACCATCTAAATATCGTATTGGGGTTGCTGTTGTGCCAAGTATTTTAATATCGGGGTAATTCTTAAGTAAGGTATCAACTCCCGTACTCCATTCTTCAGCTCCACACCGATGAAACTCATCAAGTATTATATAATCGGGCTTCAATTGCTTTATTTCATTTTTTTCAAGCAACATAGCCTTAACGTAAGTCATAAAGGTTACATGGTCTGTTTTTGGCAAATGCTTTTTAATTTCAGTAATAATAAACCTCGAAGGAGTAAGTACCAATAAGCGTTTTTCAAGGTTTTCCATTATAAGCCTTGCAATTACCAAACTTTTACCAGTTCCGGTAGGCTGAATGACAGCAATTTTGTTATACTGCTCAAAATGGCTTTTAATCCGCTGATAAGTTACATCGTTGTGAGCATAAAGTTCAATATGGGTATTTCCCTTTAATGAATTAATGTACTCTTTGCCGCAGAGTGCAATATTAAGCTCCGAAAGTTCCTTTGCTTCCTGCGAGAATCCGGTTGTACAAATAATACGATACTGGTAACAATTGTATTTCTGCCCTATCTCAAAAAATTTAACATATTCCTTTTTAACTTTTTCAAACGAAAGCGGTTGTTTCGATTGAATTAGCTTCATAATCAGATTAAGTTTAGAATCCTCTTTAAACCTCAGGAGAATATAATCATCCTCTAAATCAGTAAAAAAACCGTGTTTATGATATAGTCCTATGATGTGGTTTATGTCCATGAAAGTATTTACTGATGGATACAAATATATAAAACTTCAAATTATTGAATTGGCTTATAAAACTAATATGTTTGCCTAACTTATTTGTTGTAGCCTAATCAGGCCTTTAGTAAAACAAAAACCCGGATTGTGCCGGGCTTTGTATCAGTTTTTTTCTTTTAAATTGTTTGTTATTTCGTCAACTTTATTTCAAGTTCAGTAACTTTTCCCCTTTCAATGGTTATTTTCATTGTTTGTGTGGCATAACCAACGAGCGAAACAGTTATATTATATGTTGCAGGTTTTACTTTAACTATTTCAGCAATACCGTCAATATCCGAAGTAGTAGTTTTGCCATTTACAGCCAAGGTTGCCCCTTCCAAATCAGCGCCCGTTGTAGCATCAGTAATATGGGCAGATACCCCACTATGGTGCGTAGGCAGTTTATCAACAGAACGGTTCAATAAATATTCTTTTATCAAATCGGGATGTGCAGCCGAGTACGAACTTATCATCAGGTTATCAATAATACCTAAACTTTTGTCAATAGGTCGTATCAAATCTTCAATTCCATGTGTGCCTTCAGTCTTATGCGATTGAGCCGCACCAGTAGTGCCAATGGTTTTTTCATATGCTGTAATGGCTGCATTAACGGCAGTAACATCGGCAGCAACCAATTGTACACTTGCCATTGAAGCTATATTTGCGCTAAGTGCATCACGGACGTTTTTAATTTTTGCATAAGCTTTAGCCTCTGCTATGCCTGTAAAATCGGATTTCTGTATATCAAAAATCTGGGCAAGGTTATCATTGGCCGTGTCAATAGCCCAAACATAAGCTTTTTGGGCTTTGGAAACAATAAGCAATACCATAGCCATAAAAGCATCATTTTTTGTTGTTGTAACACCTTTTATGTCGGCGTGGTGTTGCTGCATATAATTATTAAACGTAGTATTAAGTGAAACAAAATTTGCAATTTCGGTAACTAATCTTGTAAAAGCTGTCCATACTGCAATGTTAAGCGGATTGGCAAAGAAAATAAGCATCTTCTTATACATGCCATTTTTCTCAATTTGATGGTGGTTCATAGTTTTGTTTTTAAATTAATAAATAGGTTTTGTTAAAATCTTAATCAAATTTAAAATTTTAACATTTAACAATAAAAATAATTTAGAACTTATTTTGATAAATTTTAAGAATTTATCGCTTTTTTGATACATTAGACTTAATAAATCGCTTTCCAATTCAATAATCATAGGTTTTTCATATAAATTAGACATATTTATCCTTTTATTTAGACGTTCCATATTCTTACTTGATAAATCCATGTTTCCACTTTTGGTGATTTCATTTACACAAATTTTTGTACATTTCCACTTGAAACATTCACCTTTTCGCTTTCAATATTCATATGTCCACTTTTGACATTCATGTGCTTACTTGATACATTCATGTCTTTACTTTCGATAGTCATGTGCTTACTTTTGACATTTATGTCCTTACTTTCGAAATTCATATGCTTACTTTTAATATTCATATCTTTACTTTCAATGTTCATGTGCTTACTTGATACATTCATATCCTTACTTTTGACATTTACATGCTTACTTGCAACATTCACATATTAAAAAGACAGGTCAGAGCAAGCCCTCGCACCCATCCCGTCAGCATCAAGGCACATTTGCAGCCCACACAGGCTCCCCGCAAAAGTCCAAAGGCTGCAAAAGAGCCTTGCCGCCCGTCCCTCGCTTCCACACTTTGAAACAGCAGTGCTTCGATTGTGAATAATTGACCAGAATGATTATATTTGACTTACGATTAATAAAAATAATAAAGGGCAGCTGCCAACATCGGCTCATATGTAATGCGGGTTTTAGAAGGTTTAGTAAGTTCAGTTCCCGCTTGCAAGTTTTGTAACGGCGGATAGGTTCGCAACCACGCAATCCCGCACTACACATAGCCGAGAACCGTTGGGCGTAATTGGAGGAAACACAACATCAATAATGAAAACTACAAAAGCTAAATGATATTTTTAGATTATATTACAAAACATGATATTTACGAACGTAAGATAAATTTTGATAATTAATTATTTTAGTATGAAAACACTTTTTAAAATTAGTATTGTCTGTTTGTTTCTTTTGCCTAACTGTGCAACATCAACTGATAATTGCTATAAAACAATTCTATTTAACAACTTATGTGATAGTCTGCTATTTGATAAGTCAGAATTAGAAATTAAATCAGTAGAAGTTAAGTTGAATGATAATTATTTAAAAAATTCTTGTATAATTTTTAGCGGCAAGGTTTTTGACATTGATGATTCTGGTAACGTAAATATAACTTATAGTAGAACAACTAATAGAATTATAAGCAATATTATTAAGTTTAAAAATAGTGATGAATTAAAAAAGTGTAAGGTAGGGAAAGATGTTACGATTAAAGCAACTTATGATTACGGAATAAAAACTCGTTTCTTTAAGGAAGATTACACTTTTTATTTTAAAAATGCAATTGTTACAAATGATATTTCAGGCGAGTTTAATGGTTTTGTTGATTCACTTATAAACGAACCGGATTATAACCCATTGCTTTTTTCTTTAAGAGCTAACTACTTCAAAAATAAAGATGCCCTCATATATGCAACAATTTGGAAAATCTCTGATGATGGGAAAATCTATTTTAGAAAAAATACTGGAAATGTCAACTCGATACTTTCTTTTGAGTTTAACGGTATTAATGAAGTATCAAAACTTATGAAAGGTCAATATATTTCAGTTTTTGGTAATATTTCAAAAATAGAGAAAATTAATAATAATGGAGAAAAATGTTATTATACATATTTTAATAATTCAATAGTTACAGCTACTTCTAAAAAGGCAGAAATGACATACAAAGGAAATACTGTATTGGGAAGTTTATATATGGTTGGAGGAGTTAATTTATATATTACATCTACTATTACAAAAGAAGAATCAGAACGTCTAGCACAATATTTAATTACTAGCGGATTTACCCATAGAGATACTACAGGTAACCATTATCCAGTACAATTGAATAAAGTTGAATCAACATATCAATTTCGATTTATCGTCAAAGAAGGAATGGAATTTGATGAAAATTATATTAAATCAACTAAAAGTTTTATAAAAGATTTGTCTGAATATATATTTGATAATAATAAAGTTGAACTTCATTTATGTAATTCGAATTTTGAGACTATTCGTATTGTAAATTATTAACTATATTAGATTAGTGTTTTGTAAATATTTTCTAATTTTTATAAACATAACAAATATCATATGAAAAAAGTAATTGGTCGTTTCTATTTTAAGCAAACAATTAATGGAAATCTTATTGGTGAATTTTCCAATAATGGTACTTTAAAAAATTACACTGAAAGTGCTGATTTAAATTCTGATACGAGAAAGGATGTTTATGTAGGTGTATATGATTCCACTTGGCATGAAGATAAGGCTTGTTTTGCCAAATTGGAAATTACTAAAAAACATGACAGCATTTTCACTTTGAAATGGATTGGAGAAGGTAGTTTTGAAGGTGAAGGAATGCTTTGTGATAATATTCTGATTGGTAATTATTGGAGCATATAAGAAAGAACTTTTTAATATTTAATTACAATTAAATTTATAGTTATGAAAAAAAGATTTTTATATTTTATTGGATTGCTCGTTTTATCAATTCTTTTCTTATATTTTGGTGGTTGGTCTTTAATTATAGGTGAGAAAAAATCATTTTTGGATACTTTATTCAATGGTGATAGTGGATTTATATTGAGACAAGACACTTTAGCCATTCGTTTTAATGAAAATTATTATGGTTTTAATAATATACATAGATTTTTTGATTCACCCTTCATTTCTTGGATTCTTTGGTTTTTTGGTTTATTTGGATTATATTATTCTTTTAAAATTATAATTTTTGGAGTTGAATCGCTAAATAATAATACTTAATTATTTTTTTACTATAAATATTTCACTATATTTAGTACCAACTACGCCCAACACGCGCTCATAAGCAATGGCGGGCATTATACGGTTTTCGAAGTTAGTTCATATAATTATCAATTGCAAATATTTTGATAGTGTATCGCTCCGAAACCCGCCACATGCTCATAGCGCAAAACGTTAGCAAACATAAAAAACGCAACTTCGAGTAGAGTTAGTTTATGACAATAAAATCATATATTTGCATCAAAATGTGATGAATATGAAAATAGCTAACCCGATATATGATGTAGTTTTCAAGTATTTGATGGATGACAACAAGATTGCTAAACTTGTGATTTCAAAAATTATAGGTGAAGAAATAGAATCATTAGATTTTCAACCTAAAGAAAACGTTGTAGAAATTGAACGTCCTGCAATGGACAATGATAAACCAAAAGCTTCATTCACAGTTTATCGATTGGATTTTGCTGCAAAGATTAAATTATCGGACGGTGGATTTAAACAAGTGTTGATTGAGATACAAAAAGCTAAGTTCCCTACAGATATAATGCGATTTCGTAAATATTTAGGACAACAATACTATACCGACAAAAATACAACAACACAAGAAATAAAAGGAGAAATACGAAAAACAGCACTTCCAATAGTGACGATATATTTTTTAGGACATCATTTAGACTTTGAGATAGCTCCAATAATAAAGGTAAATCGTAATTATATTGACCTTGCAACCGGCGAACTACTTAAACACAAAGAGGAGTTTATAGAAAGTTTATCGCATGATAGTTATGTAATTCAAATACCTGAATTAAAAGGGAAAAGGCGAAACGACCTTGAAAAGATATTGAGCATTTTTGACCAAAGCCAAAAGGAAAGTGACCATATTTTAAACATCAACGAGAATGATTTTCCAGAGGAGTATCGAGATATAATTCGCAAGTTACAGCGAGCCATTTCAGATGAAGATGTTCAGAATACCATGGATGTAGAGGACGAAATTATTGCAGAGTTGGAGGATAAGGAGAGACGCATTGAGGATATGAAAGAATCAATTACAAAAATGGGACAAGTAATTAGCGAAAAGGATAGATTAATAGAAGAACTTAAACGCAAATTAGAAGAAAAATAAATTACGTTTGCTAACACCGGCTCACAGCCAATTCGGGTTTCAGAAGGTTTGCAAGCGTCAGCACCCGCATGTGGGCGCAAGTGCTGGCGGATACGGACGCAACCACGCAATCCCGCACTGGCAGTAGCCGCAAACGTTGGCAGCAACCCCTCCTATCCCGGAAACAGGATTCATTTCCACAGCTAACGGTGGGGCTTCGATCAGAATTTCATATTATATTTGAAGGCCCTATGAAAGGCCGATTTTAGAACTGGAGCGTTACAGCCCGGGCGCAATCCTGGTTAGAATGTAAAAAGCCCTTCTGTAACAGCAGAAAGGCTTTGGGATGATTTCAGTGGTGGTCATGCTTTATGCATGAACCCCGTTCATAATATTATCACGATAAAGATACATTCTCTTAGGGCATTTTTATTAACCAATTAAAAAATGTTTTATGAAAAAGAAAAATGTATCAATGGAATTAGTCAACCCCAATGCAGCAGGGATTGATATTGGAAGCCGTTCACACTTTGTAGCAATAGGACAAGGAGATGAAGATGTAAAAGAATTTGGGGTTTACAATGAGGACTTACAGGCGCTTTCTCAATGGCTATTGGATAATCAAATCAAAACAGTGGCCATGGAAAGTACAGGGACATATTGGCAAAATCTTTATGCTGTTTTGCAATCATGTGGATTAGAAGTAATTCTTTGCAATGGTAAATTCACAAAAAACATTAAGGGGAGAAAAAGCGATGTTCAAGATTGTCAATGGATTCAAAAACTGCACACATTAGGTTTATTAAGTGGAAGTTTTTTACCCGACGAAGCAACAGAACAATTAAGAACTTATTGCCGGCACAGGGCTAATTTGATAGAGCAAGCAGCCGACACAACCCGTAAGATGCAAAAATATTTACGTTTGCTCAATTTACGTTTAGATGTGGTGGTAAAAGATATAACCGGGTTAACCGGGCTGTCAATTATAAATGCCATCTGCAAAGGGGAAATAAACCCGGAAATACTCGCTTCGTTAAGAAATGGGAACTGCAAGAAGTCGGAAGCTGAAATTGCCAAAGCGCTTCAAAGCAATGGCAGAAAAGATTATTTATTTACACTTAAACATGAATATCAAATGTACTTAAACATTCAAGGTAAAATCAAAGAGTGTGATGTTGAAATTGAAAAAATGCTGAATGAACAAATCAATAGCGATGATAGTAAAAGAGAGCATTACATTGATAAAAAGGTACACAAAAGGGTAAATAAAAATACCCCTAAAAACATAGATATAAATTTGATGTCGTATCAATATTTTGAAGGTGTTGATTTGTTGGCAATAGAAGGTGTCAGCCATTCAACAGTACTTACCTTGATAAGCGAAGTTGGGACAGGAATCCATAAATTTCCTTCGGCAAAGCAATTTACCAGTTGGCTCAGGCTTTCGCCAAACAATAAAATCAGCGGGGGAAAAGTGTTAAGCAACAGAATACCCAAAGGGAGCAACAGGCTGAAAATTGCCCTACGAAATGCAGCCAATGCTATAGGAAATTTAAAAGACACAGCATTGTCTAATTTCTTTAAAAAAATTGCCTTTAGAAAAGGCCGTGTATCGGCAATTTCAGCTACAGCAAGAAAATTGGCAGTTATAATTTGGAATATGATAGTGAAAAGAGTTCCTTACAAACCAGAAACAGAATATCAATTCCTGGATCAAAAAAGAAAAAAAATTACGCAAATGAAAAAACTAATCAATAAATTTGAAATCACAATTAATGACTTGAACTTTCAATTGTAAATGTGCAACTTGTGAAAACGTTAGTCATAAGCCTAAAAAACTACCATCTTGACAGATTACTATCTGATTGAAAACAAAAAAAACAAATACGCCACCTCACAAAAGCAGAGTATGGCAGCCCATCCCTGCAACCGTCCCGGCGCTGCCATACACTGCTTTTTTTGCCACCCGCGCCTGCTTCGTGGATAATTATTTGTTCAAGTCTATGCAACAACTTTCCCATCATTTCCACTCATTTGCTTTCTGTGGTAGTACGGAGATTTTCACCCCGAGATAATATTGAGTTATTAAGAAAAATGTATTTTTACTGAAAACAAACCGTTTCATGGATAAAATTTCTTTCAGGTTTGACTTTTTCTCAATGATTTTATTTCTTGGGATTTGCCAAGGGACATTTCTTTCTGTTTTCTTTATTTTTAAAAAGGGCAATGCTAATAAATATCTGGGTTGGCTATTGATCGCTTTCTCTTTAATGATTCTTGATTACTTTCTATGCTATACTTATTTGATGTTAAAGATTGTATGGATTCTTAATTATTCAGAAAGTCTTACTTTATTAATTGGGCCTTTGATTTTTCTTCACATAAAAAATCAGCTTAGGGGAAAAAGTGCTAAAGATTTTCTTCATTTAGTCCCCTTTATTAGCTACTTGATTTACTACTTGATATTTTTAGTCCAACCTTATGAGTCAAAGTTTAATTCATACATCAATTGCTGGAATATTAATATACCTCCATTAAACAGCCCTGTTTCATATGAACTTGATCCTTTAAGCATAAGAAAACACTTTATACTCATTATTTTAGTTCAGATGTCCTTTTACGCAGTATTTTCATTTGTATTAATCTTTAAGCATTTTTTGAACAATAATATTCATTTTTTTAAGACTGATAATTCTAAATTAAAGTGGTTAAGGGACATTTCTCTTGTTTTCATTTTACTTGTTTTGACAGTAATTATAATAAATGCAATCAATCCATATTGCAATAAAGTAATTGGCATTTCGATTGTAATATCAGGATTCATTTATTTTACAAGTTTTAGGGTTTTAGTATCATCTTCGTTTTACGGTTTAGCCCTTCCTCAAAAGAAATATGTCAAATCTGGCGTTTCAATAGAAGAAAAAAAACAAATTCTGCAAAGAATAATTAAACTATTTGAAGAAGAAAAAATATACAAAGACAACCTGATTAGTCTTCCAGGTTTGTCAAAAAAAATTGGATATACAGTAAATGTTACATCCCAAATTATAAACGAGAAACTAAATAAAAGCTTTTTTGAACTATTGTCTCAATATCGAATCAATGAAGCTAAGTCATTACTATTGGACAAGAGAAACGAAAATTTAACAATAATT
Organism: uncultured Bacteroidota bacterium; assembly: GCA_963808135.1. Lineage (GTDB taxonomy): Bacteria > Bacteroidota > Bacteroidia > Bacteroidales > DTGW01 > CAWEFA01. The sequence continues at coordinate 8,966 of CAWEFA010000081.1, read as the reverse complement.
GAAATCTCAGAGATGGTTGGTTATAATTCAAAATCTGCATTTAACCAAGCATTCAAGAAGCAAACAGGGATGACGCCATCAGAATTTAAACATTCGATATAATCTAATAATTCACTAATCCGATAGTTCTTCCTTATAGGTCAATACCTTAAAAACAGAAATTAAGGATATTTTTGTATTCAATGACTAATATGAAATAAGAGTATTATTGATTTTTCAAACTAACACTATGAGAAAATTACTATTATTAACATCACTGCTATTGCTTAATCAAATTATAATAGAAGCTCAAGACAAATTGTTAGTTCTATATGGTAAAATTCAAAATAGTTGGGGAGACACAATTACATTAAGCAATTATTACGGCACATACATTGCAGTTTCAAATAAAGACGGTGAATATTGTTTCAAAGAACTTATCAAAGACCCTGATTTTCTAAATTTTAGTATTGGTAGTAATCAACTTACTTTGTTTTTGTTTTCTGGTGACACATTAGAGATGGATTTTGATCTAAAGAATTTTTCAAATTCCGTAATATTCAAAGGAAATGAAGCAGAATTAAATAAAAAACTACTTTCAATTTCATTAGGAAAACCTGCTCCAAATTTCTCTCTAAAAGATGTAAATGGGAAAGCTGTAAACCTTACGGATTTCAAAGGAAAATATGTTTATATTGATGTTTGGAGTTCGGATTGCAAACCTTGTCGCAAAGAATTTCCCTTTTTGGAGGCACTAGAAGAAAAATATAAAGATAAAAACATAGTTTTTATAGGAGTTTCGTTTGACAGGTACGAAGAAACATGGCGAAAAACTGTTGTGCGAAAAGGCTTAAAAGGGGTTCAGCTTTTTGGAAATGGGTGGAAATCTGATTTTGCAAGGGATTATTACATTGAGTTTAACCCTCGGTTTATCTTAATTGATACTAAACAACGAATATTATATCTAAGTGCCCCCAGGCCATCTGGAAACATAGATAGTGTTCTTAAAAACTTGGAGGGAATTTGAAATGAAACCATCTTTACGATTATTTCTTTTACCGGCAATAGGTGTTTTTTCTATAAATATCGCGAAATGCCAGGATTATATTTTCCACCAAAAGGTGAATGGCAGAAAAAAAATCCGGGAGAACTTGGTATAGATAGTATCCTTCTGGAAAATGCAGTTCAATTTGCTCAATCAAATGAGACATCATTTGATTATGATCTCAGAATTGCAAACTATAAAGCATACGCTGATGAACCTTACTACGAGATAGTGGGTCCAATGAAAGAGCGTGGTAAACCTGCTGGGTTAATAATTAAAAATGGCTATATAATTGCTCAATGGGGTGATGTAAACCGAGTTGATATGACTTTTAGTGTAACCAAGGTCTACCTTTCAACAATAGCTGGACTTGCATGGGATGCTGGATTAATCAAAGATTTAAATGATAAGGTTGGTGATTATGTTTGGGATGGAAAATTTGAAGGTGAACATAATTCAAAAATCACTTGGGAGCATTTGCTTACTCAAACTTCTGATTGGTCAGGTAATTTATTTGGAATGTATGACTGGGCTGACCATCCACCTAAGAAAGGAAATATTGATACATGGAAAAACAGAACTCTATTAGAACCAGGAACTCATTTTGAATACAATGATGTACGAGTTAATCTATTAGCTTTTTCATTATTACAAGTTTGGCGAAACCCTTTACCAGTAATACTCAAAGAAAACATAATGGATAAAATTGGAGCATCGACAACATGGCGATGGTATGGTTATGACAATTCTTTTGTGAATGTTGATGGAATTATGATGCAATCTGTGAGTGGCGGAGGACATTATGGCGGAGGACTATTTATAAATTCAATGGATCAAGCACGTTTCGGATTACTGTTTTTAAAAAAGGGCAAGTGGAAAGATCAACAATTAATATCTGAAAAATGGATCAATCTGGCCACAAAACCATCAAAGACAAATGAGAAATATGGTTTTATGTGGTCTATGTATAATGACTCAGCCTATTTTGCAGAAGGATTTGGTGGAAATTTTATAATTATTAGTAATGCATATGATTTGCTTGTTGTTATCAGATGGATTGATTATAAAAAAACAGAGGAATTTATGAAAATGGTATTAGAATCAATAAAACAAAAATAAATGTATGCCAAAGTGGCTCAGCCCATCCCGTCGCCGTCAGGCACATTTGCAAGCCCACACGAGCAAACGCTCCAACCAAAGGCTTACAAAAGAGCCTTCCTACCCATCCCGCCCCACCGCACCATGAAAGGGCAGTGCTTCAATTGAAAAGATTGATTATATTTGACTAAAGATTAAAAAAACAAAAAAGGCAGCTGCCAACATCGGTAGCTGTTGTACAACTTTAAAATTTTTAAAAAAAGTTGGCCCAACTTTCAATTTTACAGACAGGTCGAATAATTTTTTAATAACGGACATTTATTAAAAGGGGTACACAAAACTTGCTGTTTCTTCGTTTCCGGTTTAAGATTGCCTTTAATTGGGCAAAATAGAAAAAAACAATTGGCAATAGCCCGTTTTCAGTGGTTTTAAAAGCTTCCATCACAGCGGTCCTGACCTTCCCCCGGGTATACTTCATGTATTTTTTAAGATTGTAAACCGTTGCAGCCAACAGGACATGTTTATTGGCCAGTTCAATCCCACGTGTATTCAGCCGCCGCATGTTTATAAAATTGATCAAAGTCCCAAGAACCGGTTCAACAGTACTTTGACGTATTTTTCTCATTATTTTTGCCTTTTGGGTTTGCATGCGTTCGTGCATACGATCGTAAAAATACCGGTCGGCAGTATGTTCAATTTTCTTTTCAAAACAATTGCCAATGCAAGCTATTTTAATAGGGCATTTGTTGCAGTGGGTACGTGAACTGCGGTATTGTTTCTTCCTGTTCCCTTTCTTGTCGGTATATGTTTTGCGATAGGTAATTTTAATTCCCATCTGACAGGTATATTGATCCGATACCGGGTCATAGTCAAACCCTTCACGCGTGGGTTTATATCCTCCAAAATTAGGAATGTACCCGGTTATTCTTTGGAACTCTAAAAACCGTAATGCATCTCCGCTACTGTAACCTGTATCGGCCAATGCTTCTAATATTTTAATGTCATGGGGTTTTAAGTTATCGATGGTATGGGTTAGTATGGCAGGTAAAGACTGGCTGTCCCGTTTATCGGCAAAGTCCGCCATTGCCCCGCAAATAACATGGCTTTGGGTATCAACACTGATCTGGCCTGAGTAATTTAACTGCCGGGGCTTACCTGGTTTTGTTGATATACGGGCATCAGGGTCGGTAGGGCTGTAATGGGTATGGTTGCTCAAATACCTGGGACGGGTTGGATTGCCGTTTTCATCTGTATCTGAACTTTCTTTAACCCGGTTACCCGGCATGTCTTTATAGGCTTTTTTCTTCCAGGCATGGTGCTGTTCTACCTGTTTCTTCTTTTCCCGGGTAACGGTTGGTTTTTTATCATCATCGTTTTCATTAAGTTCGTCAAGATAACCCTGCGAACTTTCTATTACGTCTTTTTCCAAAAGACTATCCATGGATGCATTAGCTTTAATGTATGCACTGTCAATGGCTTGTCGTTTGCCGGATACCATGCCCTTGTCAATGCACATGGAAAGTACTTTACGGAAGAGTGAAAGGAACACATCATCGCCATAAAGTTTTCTTGTGCGGCTCAAAGTCGAGTGCCATGGCAACTCTTCATCTATATCATATCCTAAGAAAAACAAGATATCGAGCCTCATGCAAGCATGTTCGATAATCTTGCGGTCGGAATTAATGTTTTCCAGGTAGCCCACTAACATAAGCTTAAAAAATACTACCGGATCAATGCTCTTCTGGCCCTCAGTTCCATAGTAGTGCTTTGTTTGATCGATAACGAATTTAAGGTCAAGAATACTTTTGAGCCGACGATAAAAATTGTTTTCAGGCACCCGCTGGGATAGTTGAAAGGATAAATATAACTTTTCGTTGTATTGTTTATTTCCAAGCATAAAGGTTGAATTAATTGCCTGTAAGATAATAAATAACAAATAATATTAAAATACATAATCTTGTATATCAATTAACTAACTTGAAAAGTTATCAACAATACTAAAAAATTATTATATTTACTTCAATAACCGAGTTGTGCAACAAGCACATCGGCTCATATTTCATGCGGGTTTCAGAGTGTTTGCAAGCGCAGTGGCACGCGTGCGGCGGCATTGCCAGCGGACAGGGACGCGCCCCGCTCTCCCGCACTGTTAGTAGCCGCGAACGTTGGCCGAAAGTTTGATAACCGCACCTTGAGTTCAAATATCTAATGCAACTTTATTCTAAAAAGTTGCACTATGAATGGATACACAAGAATTAGTTATGAAGAAAGAGTAAAAATTGAGTTATTACTAAGTCAAGGTAAAAAGCGGTCAGAAATAGCCCTGACACTTAACCGACCGAGGAGTACAATAAATCGTGAAATAGAGCGTAATAGCGGTTTGATATATCGTTCGGAATTAGCTCAGTTGAATGCTACTCAGGGTAATAAAATAAAACACAAAGGGAGCAAGATACAGAAAGACCCTTTGCTTGAATACAAGATAATACTTCATCTCAAGCAACATTGGTCACCTGAACAGATATTAAAACGATTAAGACAAGTTTATAAACATAATAAGCGATATCACGTGTTACACGAAAGCATCTACACATACATCTACCTATGGGCAAAGAAAGAGCTTCGTAAGGAATTGATAAGCTATTTGCGACAGCAAAAGGGCCAAAGGAGGAAGCCTGAGAGTAGAGGTCTACTTCGAAGCAGGATACCCGACAGGATAGATATATCAGAGCGACCACCTGAGGTAGAGGATCGGTTGATTCCAGGTCATTGGGAAAGCGATTTAATCATTGGGAAAGATGGTAAAAGTGCTATTGGGTCCATAGTAGAACGAACCACACGGACTACGTTATTGGTAAAGTTAAAAGACAGGAGCGCACCTACCGTACGCAGGGCATTTGCAGAGAAAATGCTTACCCTGCCGGAACAGATGCGTTTGAGCACAACGCATGATAATGGGTTTGAGATGGCCCAGCATAAATTGTTTACCAAAGAAACACAAATCAAAGTATTCTTTGCAAGTCCGTATAGTCCTTGGCAACGAGGCACCAATGAAAACACCAATATGCTGATTAGGGATTTCTTTCCAAAAGGAACAGACTTCAATGAAATACCATCAGGAAAGATACAGCAAGTGCAGGATTTGCTTAACAATCGCCCACGAAAAGTATTGAATTGGCAAACACCAAAAGAGGTTTTTGAAAACTATATTTTGAAAAACTGTAGATGATGATGGTTATGTGCTGTTGAAATGTTAATAACTCTACCTTTAAAATATTATAATACATAGAGTTATTAATATTTTAATGGCATGTTGCCCGAAGAAAAAAAGTAATTATCTTTAAATTGAAAAATATAAACTGAATAGTTGCATTAGAAACTTGAATGTAAGCACTTTCAACATTTGTTTGTATATTTGAATAAAAAAAAGAAACATGATAATTGAGAGAACAAAAGAAGAAGTAATAATCAGATTGCCTGGCAATATTGATGTTTCAGATTTGCAAGATATGACAGATTGGTTTCAATACAAAGAAATTGTAAGGAAATCAAAAGCAACACAAAAGGATGTTGATAAACTTGTAAAGAAAGTGAAAAAAGGTCGATACGAAAGGACAATTGCGATTATAGGAAAATGAGGATTGTTGTTGATACAAATATGTTTTATAGTGCAATTTTAAATACAAACAGCAAGATTGCCAAAATAATACTTAGCCCAAAATCAAGTTTGACTTTCTATTCAACTGAAATGCTTTTGACTGAGATTGAAGAACACAAAAATGAAATTAAAGATTATACCGATTATTTAGATTTTGAGTTAAATAAAGTAATTTGGATGCTTTCCAAACCTATTCATTTTATTAATGTAAAGTTAATTCCTATTAGTATAATTCGATTTGCCGAAGATATGACTAGAGATATTGACATTGATGATATGGAATTTGTAGCATTGACTGAACATTTGAGAGGTCATTTATGGAGTGGAGATAAAGAACTTAAAAAAGGATTGCTAAAGAAAAATTGGAATAAATTTATCACAACCGATATTTTGTACGATAAAATATTAAAAAAATAAAACCTTCGGCCAACATCGGCTCATACATGATGCGGGTTTCAGAAGGTTTAGCAAGTTCAAATCCCGCTTGCGAGTTTTGTAACGGCAGACACATTCGCTTCCACGCAATCCCGCACCACGCATAGCCGAGGAACGTTGGCAGCCATAATACAAGACCCATCAACATTAATCAAAATGAATGAAATAAAAAGAATTTCAAATTCATTAGAAGAAACTTTAAAGGATTCAGATTTGCAAAATGTTACTATTGATTTAGCAGAGACCTTGACTGATACTTTAATCCAGGATGGCGTTTTAAAGGATATTCCAGTAATTGGAACTGTAATTGGACTATCTAAATTTGCGATTAGCCTTAATGATAGATTGTTGGTTAAGAAATTAATCTATTTTATTTCTGAATTAAAGGATGTTGATCAAAAGAAAAGGAGTAAGTTAATATCCGAGATTGACAATTCTGAAAAAGAACAAATTAAGGTTGGCGAGAAACTTCTATACATAATTGACAAGGCGGAAGACCATTTGACAGCAAAATATGTAGCAGTGGTTTTTAAAGCATTTCTGAATGAGGAAATTTCATATTCGGATTTTTTAAGATGCTCAACAATAATTCAAAAATTACTGATTCAAGATTTAGAATTATTTATAGATTCAGATATTAAGTCAATAGAGATTAAAATAACAAAATATGATAAAGGATTGTCAGACTTCCATAGTAGCTTGATAATTTCAGGAATTTGTGTAAGTCAAAATGATAGTATTTCTGTAAGAGATCAAGACGACTATAAAATGAGCGATAGATATGTTGTTGAAGGTGGTGATTTGTTGGTGTATTTGACTGAAATAGGATATACTTTAAAGAAAATACTGAAAGAAAAAGTAAGATTAAAATAAAAAATTACGGCTGCCAACATGCAATATAAAAAATTGGGGTTTAATAGGTTATTCAAAGTTTGTGCCTCGCATCAAGTTCTGTGTACCTTGATAATGAATCGCTCCGTAATCCCCAACTTTTCATATTGCCAACGTTGGCGGTAATTCCCCACACGAAAAAAATTCGTTAATTTCTCAAGCTAACGAAAGTTTGATACATTTGTGGTGATGCTCTTTGAAAGGCCGTTTTTTAAATTGGTGCATAAAGCCCGGGCGTAATTCTGGTTGAAATGTAGAGACTTTCGATAATTATGAAAGCATGTGATAATTTCAGTGGCGATCCTTATTAAGGAATCCCGTTCAGGATATTTTAGAAAATATTATAGTACATTTCCAAAGAGCATTTTTTATATGAAATATTACGCCATTTTTATTTATAAAAGCTGTAATTTGATTACATCAAGTTATTAGCTTTGCTATTTCTAAAGCAAATAAGAAACATATTTCAATGTATTGTCAATTAAACAATTACAACTTTTTAAGTTAAACGTTAGTCAGGACTTAAAAAAAGACAAAACATGAGAAACAGAAGTTTATTTTTGATTTGTGTAATAGGATTATTTCTTTCATGTTGTTATTCGACAAATCACATTTTTTTGACAGGATGTAAATATGACCCAAAGACTCAGAAGTCTGAATTTTCTTATCTTGGCGATTATAGTTATTATATTTATATTCCTGGTAATTGGAAATATTCGCGATTTGATAATCCAAGTCAGGATAATATCTTTATTGATTCATTAAATCATAAAGTCAGGATTTCTGTTGGTATAAAATGCAAGTCAGAGTTTAATCCAAATAATGATTTATGCGATTCATCATTTATTAATTCATACTATAAATGGGATGTTGATTGGATAACAAAAAACCACGATGGATTTACTGTTACTGTGTTAGATCATAATCCTGATAAATATATTATTGGTAAATTAATTACTAAAGATTGGACTAATTATCATTTATATGGGATAAATAAGAAATATGTAATTCGCATAACAATTGGAGATTTGCTATTAGCAGATGAAGAGAAAAGTAAAGATTTATTATTACAGATTTTTAATTCAATAAAATAATAAGCTACCGCCAACATCGGCTCACAGCCAATGCGGGTTTCAGAAGGTTCGCAAGCGTCAGCGCCCGCATGTGGGCATATGTGCCAGCGGACAGGGACACAACCACGCAATCCCGCACTGGCAGTAGCCGCGAACGTTGGCTGAAATTATGAAAATGAAAACTAGACAGTATTTATATTATATTTATATTGATCTTTTTACCTTCTTGCCAACTGCATAAAGATCCTAAACAATTGTTATTAAATGATACGGTTAGAATTACTGTAAGGTCAATGTATGGAACAACCAAATGGAAAGGCATTAAAATATTTAAAAGAAACATTTCTGCAAATGAGATACAATTCCAATATATGGACACTAATGTAACAAAAAATGGAATAATAAAAGCCCCGTTCAAGTTGACATTTACAATTTTCAAGGATAATGACACATTGATTTTAAATGGAAAGGACACATGTTACAAAACTGGTTGCAAAATATATAAAATTAACGAGAAAAATTATTATATAAAAAAATATATGTACGATGACAAAGCAGTTATAGATGAGGAGTCAGAGTTCTTGATTAATGATTCTACGGGAATTTTGCAAGTATATTCATTAGTTTGGGGAAATTATGTAACTTTTATTAAAGACACGCTTAGCCAAATTTTGAATGATAATTTGCTTTCTGATACGACAATATTTGTAAGAACAAAAAAGAATTCTCATGAATATAATATTAATCTTAGAGATATCTAAAAAAATAACTTCAGCCAACACGCGTA
>CAWEFA010000080.1:0-18143 GCA_963808135.1 uncultured Bacteroidota bacterium | reverse complement strand
TCATTAATTACCGTAAGGAAAAACTCACAAGCAAAAAACTATGAGTTCACCACTAAAATCAATGTTTACTTTAAAGCTGATGGTCGTGCCTCAAACTTAGCTATGGTAAATAAATTGTTAGATTACCAAGAATGGACACCCGAAATTATCAGAAATAGAACAACTGAACTATTGAATCATTTTTTAAAAGCAGTAGGACTTGAAATAATAAATGCGAAAAGATAGGACAAAAAAAGCCCAGCCGCTAACAAAGGCTCAACAAAAATAGGGGTTTAAGAGGAGTGCAGAAGGAGTCACTCGCTGGCAACTTTTCTTTTAATTGGATAGTTAACTTCCACGAAATCCCCTACATTTGTTAGCCTCGACCGTTAGCCCCAATTAAAAAACAGCAATATGATAAACATTAAAGATTATAGATTGATTGACTTTAGCGATATTGAACGTATTGTTAATAACAAATTATCTGAAAGCAAATCTCTTGACTATAAAAGAGAAATAAATTTAGAGAAAGGAGACGAGAAAAAAGATTTCTTATATGATATAGCATCATTTGCTAATAGCGACGGAGGTATTTTAGTATTTGGAGTTTCTGAGAGTAAAGATAGTGATGGTAAAAACAATGGATTACCTGATGAAATAATTGGTTTAAATATAGATAATTTTGACAAGCTTATTTTAAAAATTGAAGACCTTATCCATTCTTCAATAGAACCCAATATTCCCAATATTACTATTAAGGTTCTTTCAAATAAAGATAAAAATGTATTATTAATAGCAATACCTAAGCCGATAGGATTGCCTCGCATGGTAACCTATAACAATTCAAATAAGTTTTACAAGCGGAGAAATTCTGGTAAGTATTTACTTGATATTTTTGAATTAAATCAATTGTTTATGAGCAATTTTGAACTTACAAAGCAAATAGAGGAATACAGAAAAGAACGTGTTCAAGATGTATTAAATTTAGGATTCATCTCAGATTTAGATCCCAAGAATTCAACTTTTATTCATATCATACCAATTAGCTATTATACATATAATCAATTGTCTTTAACCGAAGACTTATTACTGAATTCGATTAAAGAAAAATTAAGACCTATTGATTCTGGAAGTTGGGATTCTCGCCATAATTTTGAAGGATTTCTTTTATTTAATAGAAATCATTCGGATAGGAAGGTTGATTCTTATGTACAGTTATTTAGAAATGGGATTGTTGAGTTTTTTACACATGCATTTCATGCTGAAAATGAGAAATACAAATTATTTTATTTGGGTTGGTTAGAGTCAAAAGTAATTGAATCTATTGAGAATACTATAAAAATCTACAAAATGGTAGGGGTTCAACCACCTTTTGTTGTTCAAATATCAATTACTGATTTGCAAAAGAGATATGTTGACATTCGAGGTGCATTTAATATTGCTGTTTTGCCTTTTTTGACAAATAATTTATTTATTCCAAATGTTCTAATAAATGATTTTGACGCAAATATTTCAAAAGAATTAAAAACTACTTTTGATATAATTTGGCAGTCTGCTGGTTATCATGAAAGCCCATTTTATTTGGATAACGGAGAAAGAAAAAAATAATTAACTGGGGCTAACAAAGGCTCAACAAAAATAGGGGTTTAAGTGGGTTGCGGGCAGTGGTTCCCGCTGGCAACTTTTCGTTCAACTGGTTAGTTAATTTACACGAAATCCCCTACATTTGTTAGCCTAGTCCGTTACCGCCAATGCTAAAAAAACGACCTTGAGTTCAAATATCTAATGCAACTTTATTCTAAAAAGTTGCACTATGAATGGATACACAAGAATTAGTTATGAAGAAAGAGTAAAAATTGAGTTATTACTAAGTCAAGGTAAAAAGCGGTCAGAAATAGCCCTGACACTTAACCGACCGAGGAGTACAATAAATCGTGAAATAGAGCGTAATAGCGGTTTGATATATCGTTCGGAATTAGCTCAGTTGAATGCTACTCAGGGTAATAAAATAAAACACAAAGGGAGCAAGATACAGAAAGACCCTTTGCTTGAATACAAGATAATACTTCATCTCAAGCAACATTGGTAACCTGAACAGATATTAAAACGATTAAGACAAGTTTATAAACATAATAAGCGATATCACGTGTTACACGAAAGCATCTACACATACATCTACCTATGGGCAAAGAAAGAGCTTCGTAAGGAATTGATAAGCTATTTGCGACAGCAAAAGGGCCAAAGGAGGAAGCCTGAGAGTAGAGGTCTACTTCGAAGCAGGATACCCGACAGGATAGATATATCAGAGCGACCACCTGAGGTAGAGGATCGGTTGATCTCCAGGTGATTGGGAAAGCGATTTAATCATTGGGAAAGATGGTAAAAGTGCTATTGGGTCCATAGTAGAACGAACCACACGGACTACGTTATTGGTAAAGTTAAAAGACAGGAGCGCACCTACCGTACGCAGGGCATTTGCAGAGAAAATGCTTACCCTGCCGGAACAGATGCGTTTGAGCACAACGCATGATAATGGGTTTGAGATGGCCCAGCATAAATTGTTTACCAAAGAAACACAAATCAAAGTATTCTTTGCAAGTCCGTATAGTCCTTGGCAACGAGGCACCAATGAAAACACCAATATGCTGATTAGGGATTTCTTTCCAAAAGGAACAGACTTCAATGAAATACCATCAGGAAAGATACAGCAAGTGCAGGATTTGCTTAACAATCGCCCACGAAAAGTATTGAATTGGCAAACACCAAAAGAGGTTTTTGAAAACTATATTTTGAAAAACTGTAGATGATGATGGTTATGTGCTGTTGAAATGTTAATAACTCTACCTTTAAAATATTATAATACATAGAGTTATTAATATTTCAATGGCATGTTGCCCGAAGAAAAAAAGTAATTATCTTTAAATTGAAAAATATAAACTGAATAGTTGCATTAGAAACTTGAATGTAAGCGACCGAAGAAAATTGATAATATTGACCAATCCGAGACTAAAAACTTGTAAATTTGCTTCATGGATATAAATAAGAAAAATAAGTTTAAATCAGACTTCAAAAAAGAGCTTGACAGGTTTACTGACAAGTTAGGGAAGTATGTTTCTACAGATAATGGTGACTGGTCAGTAAAAGGATTTATTGATGTATATAAGAACATATATACGATTTCGTCAGACACAAAAATTGTTTCTAAAATCCTTGAGATTCATATTTTCCCTCAAATACTCCAATTTGCTGAAGAAATTGGATATAAAATAATACTTACCGAACATCAAAACTATTATCCAGATTTAACCTTCATCAATAAGGAAGATGAAGAAATAAAGTTTGCTGTTGATTTAAAGACAACTTACCGCAAGAAAAGCGGTATTTCCAGTTTTACATTAGGCAGTCACGGAAGTTATTTTAAAGAACGGGACAAGAAAAAGAATATTCAATTTCCTTATAATCAATATCTGGGACATTTCTGTTTGGGAATCATTTATACAAGAACAGACTTGACAGATAATGTTTCTGAAACTGAAATTTATCAGGTTCGAGAACTTCTTGAAGATTATGAAACTCCAAATAAAAAAGTTGGTGAACGAGAAGTTACAACTGTAAAGAATTTAAAATCTATAACTTCTGTTATCAAAGACTTTGAATTTTTTGCAGCAGAAAAATGGAAAATTGCCAGTGATAAACAAGGGTCAGGAAATACTGCGAATATTGGCTCAACGCTTAGCATTGAAGATTTAAGACATGAGAATGGGGTTTTTAGCCAACTTGGAGAAGAATGGTTTGACGAGTATTGGATAAATTTCGGTTCAGCCACGATGGTCAAAGATGGTAAGACTGTTAAAATAACTTCGCTTAAAAACTTTTTAGAATTTAAAGGAAGGAACGACTTATGGGATAAGATTGTATCAAAAACCTCTAAAAACTACACAAAATGAGAGTAATTGTGCCACCCATAAAAAGCCAGGGTATCAAAACAAAGTTAGTTCCTTGGATTATGGACCTTGCTCCAAAAGTTAATGGCAAGTGGATAGAGCCGTTTTTAGGAACGGGTGTTGTTGCATTAAATTCACGATACAAAAGGACTATTTTAAACGATACAAATCCACATATTATTAATTTTTACAAAGGGATTCAGCAGAAAATAATTACAGCACCATTAATGAAGCAGTATCTTGAACATGAAGGTGAATTATTAAGCAAAGCCAATAATAATGGTTACGAGCATTATTTAAAAGTTAGGACACGATTCAATAGCGGAGAATTTTCCCCTTATGATTTTATTTTTCTTTCTCGTGCAGGATTCAATGGTATGATGAGATTTGGAAGCAAAGGAAATTGGAATATTCCTTTTTGTAAAAAACCAGACAGATTTGCACAGGCATATATAACTAAAATTACAAATCAAGTTTTATCAGTTTTACAAATTATTCAACCTGAACCAGATTGGGTATTTCACAATAAATCATTTGCAGATATTATAACACTTTCGACTGAAAATGATATTATATATTGTAACCCACCATATTATGGTAGACATGTTGACTATTATAACGGTTGGACAGAGAAAGATGAAGAATTACTATTCCATTTACTCTCTGAAACTAAAGCAAAATTCATTTTATCGACATGGCATCATAATGATTGGAGAGAAAATGAAATGGTTAATAAATATTGGAGCAAGTTCAATATTGTAACTAAAGACCACTTCTATCATAACGGTGGCAATATTGAAAATAGACGGACGGTTGTAGAAGCTCTCGTTTGTAATTTTGATACTGGTACTTTTGCCGAACATAATCATGGGCTTAAAGAGAAAAAAATAACCGAACAACTTCAATTACAACTTGCGATATAAATAAAGCACATGGCGGTAACACGCGCTCATAAGCAATGGCGGGGTTTATGCGGTTATTTTGCTTTCAATCTCGCATGAAGTTTTGGTGCAGTTTGATAGAGAATCGCTCCGAAACCCGCCACATGCTCATAGCGCAAAACGTTGGCGGTAATTCTGACCCGTCCTAAAAAATGTCTACACAAAAAGATGTAGATATGTATAAAAATGACATGGTAACACGACGTTACAGTGAAGGATTCAAACTCAAGATTTTATCCGAACTTAGCACAGGAAAGTACTCAAAAAGACAATTATCGATGATTTATGGACTTCGTTCCAGTACCATCAACGATTGGATACGAAAGTACGACCGCAAAGAACTAATGAATACAAGGATTATGGTAGAAAACCAGGATGAGATTTCCAGGATCAAGGCATTACAAAAGGAGATCGAACAGCTTAAAAAGATGTTGATAAAGAAAGATTTAGAGCATCTTATAGATGATACTTATCTCGAGGTTGCTGCTGAGAAGCTAGGGTATAAAAATGTTGCCGAGTTAAAAAAAAACTTAAACATCAAACCCTTATGAAATCTGTACCCAAAGCAACTCAAACAGGCTTGTATAGTGTATCGGATGCCTGCAATTGTTTTGAATTAAACAGGGATGCATGGTATAAATACCAAAAACGGAGCAAGCAAAAGAAGACAGAAGAAGCCATCGTAATTGAACTTGTAAGCAATGAGCGTAAGGATCAGTCACGGGTTGGAACCCGAAAGTTATACGTAGAACTTAAACCCACATTTGCTGCAATTCATCTCAAAATAGGCAGGGACAGACTGTTTGATATATTACGCGAACACAACTTGTTGGTGTATCGCAAAAAAGCATCGTGCAAAACAACAAACTCATATCATCATTTTCACAAGTATAGTAACCTGGTCAAAAACATGAAAGTAACTCGTCCCAACCAGGTTTGGGTATCCGATATTACGTATATACGCACGCACAAAGGCTTTTGTTATTTGGCCCTAATTACCGATATGTATTCTCGTAAAATAGTAGGATATGACCTCAGTGATACACTGGAGCTGACGGGTTGCCTTGGAGCCTTCAAACGAGCTCAAAAGGCAGCCCGTCCTGCGGCCGGGTTAGTACATCATTCAGACAGGGGTATTCAATACTGCAGTAACCAGTATGTGGAAGAGCTTAATAAACATGGAGTTCTATTAAGTATGACCGAAGAAAACCATTGCTACGAAAATGCAATGGCCGAACGAGTCAATGGCATATTAAAAGATGAATTCTATCTTGACCAGTGTTTTTATAGTACTGAACATGCAAGGATTGCAGCAAGAAATGCAATTAATATTTATAACTCTAAAAGATTACATGTATCTTTAGGCTATAAAACACCCAATTACGTTTTTAAAAATGTAGCATAAATTATTGTTTAACCTGTAGACATATTTTAGGACTAGACAGCCTTACAAAATTTACAGCAGAGATAACAATGAAAATTATGAAAGGCAATAAGAGAAAAATAACCCAAGCACAAAAGCAAGAGTGTAGCAGCACATCACTGCTCCCATCTCGTTGTTGTTACAACCTTTCTTTTATAGCCTTTCCACCAATATATCTCTCGCATAGTCCACCTTTATGCTGAATTTCATTAAAATAACTTCAATATCAAAACAATTAAATTTTAAAATCATGAAAAGTCTATTAATTATAAATAATTTTGTTAACAACTTTATGTTGTGAAAAAATTGATAAAGGGCAAAATAATTTATTTTTAATAGTTGCAAGCTTTAAGTATATTTTTACTATCCTATAAAAATTTAAATTTATGAGAGCATGAAAACAAAAATTGCAATAATTCTATTAACAACAAGTTTTATTTTTAATTCTTGTAAAAAGGATGTAGTCTCTAATAATAATTGTGGATATACCTGGATAATTGATTCAATTTCAAATGTTTTGAATTGTAAAGTTGTTTATTCCATTACGATTGATAATAAAGGAAATAAATGGTTTAGAACAAAAGCCGGATTATCGAAATTTGATGGGAAAAGATGGACTAACTATTGCATTGCGAATACTATAGATTTCAAATTAATTCATACTCCAACTATTGTATCAGATGCACAAGATAACATTTGGTTTTCAACTGTAATTGATATAAGTGATTCTTCTGGACTAGATATTTTTCGAGTAGCAGGTAGAATAATTAAATTTGATGGTACTAATTTGACAATTTATAATGATAGTAATGATTTAGTTAATGTAATTACTATTGATTCAAATGGAAATAAATGGTTTGGAACTGCTGGTAGAGGTCTTGCAATGTTTGATAATAAAAATTGGATGCAATATAAAAATCCTTATGATTTTTTCTACAATGATATTACAGCAATTGCAATAGATTCTCAAGGCGATAAATGGGTTGGAACTACTGGTGGGGGAATACTTACATTTGACGGTACTAACTGGATTAAATTAAAAGATATGATCAATGTTGGTTCTTATTCAATAAATGCAATAGCTATAGATTCTAAACAAAATAAATGGTTTGGAACAAATAATGGAGTATTAAAATTTGATGGAACAAATTTTACTTCCTATGATACGACCAACTGTGGTTTAGTTAATGATTATGTCTTGTCCATTGCCATAGATGCACAAGGGAACAAATGGTTTGGAACTTTTGGAGGTGGGGTGTCTAAATTTGATGGTACGAATTGGACATCATTCACAAAAAAGAATGGTTTAACTTGTGATACCGTTTATTGTATTACTATAGATGCTGGGGGAAATAAATGGATTGGTACTAATAGCGGAGTATCTGAATTAAAAGATTAATAATAAAAATAATAATAAGCCAAAAAAACGATTTATCTGAAATGCGCAAGGCAGATAGCCTTTACAACTTAATTTGTTTTTCAGGAAAAAATCATAAATATTATAATTATGAAAAAAAGAGGAAAATATTTTTCATCAGTTTTTAGCCTGCTTCTTATAGCAAGTTCTTTTATACATGCACAAATAGATGAAGGCGGAGTTCCATACAGTTTTAGCCATAAAGAATTGAAAGCCATATCCGGTTTGAAATTTGAAACTATGCCGTTTTTTGATATACAGGCAATGCTAAAGGAGGATAGTTTAAACGAGGGAACTAAGGGAAGGCGTTTCGCTAAAGGGTTTAATGTTTCATTTTCTTTAAATAATTCAGGAACATGGGAAACATTGAATAATGGCGATAAAGTATGGCGCCTCGGGATAAGATCGCCTTCTGCTTATTCTATAAATATAATATTTAGTGAATATAATATTCCTGATAGTGCGAAAGTGTTTATTTTTAACCAAAAAACTTCTCATGTTATAGGGGCTTTTACATCAAAATATAATTCTGTAGATAAGTCATTTGCCACAATGCCTGTAAAAGGCGATGAAATTGTTGTGGAATATTTTGAACCTAAAAATGCAGGCTTTAAAGGTAAGCTTACCATAGGAAAAGTATCTCATGATTACAGGGGTTTTTTAAAAGACTGTTATTTTGATCCACCCCTTTATAAATGCAAGGGAGCATCTGGCTCTTGTGAGGTTGATATTAATTGTCCACAGGGAAACAATTGGCAGGATGAAAAACATGCTGTGTGTCTTATACTAATTAATGGAGAATCAACATGTACTGCTTCATTGTTAAATAATACAGCCCGGGATGGAACGCCATATTTGCTAACTGCCAATCATTGTGTTTGTAGTTATGATGATGCAAGTACTATTCTTGCATATTTTAATTATGAAAGTCCAACTTGCGGTGGAGGAGATGGTAATTTAAACGAAGCTATTTATGGGACACAATTATTATCAAATTCGCAATATTCAGATTTTGCTTTATTAAAACTCAATCCACCTGTTATAAATAATTGGAACTACTATTCAAATCTTTGGAATCTCTATTATTTAGGCTGGGATAGAACTGATAAAACCCCTCCCGTTCCCGTTACCTGTATACACCATCCGGAAGCCGATGTGAAAAAAATATCTATTTCAAATAATAGCGTCTCTCAAGCTTTGCATAATGCTTGTTCGTTGTCTTCAAATAGTTGTTCAAGTAACCCATGCATTTTAGATGCTACTATTAATGTACATAGTTGGTATATTTCTGCATGGACAACAGGGATAACAGAGCCAGGCTCTTCAGGTTCGCCATTATTAGATAATTGTCACAGGGTTATTGGTCAAGATTATGCGGGTCATGCAGCTTGCGGATCTCCAATTGATGATTACTTTGGACGTTTTTCTCAATCATGGTATTATAGTTCTGGTATTTTCAGTTCTTATTTGGACCCTAAAAAAACGGGTGCCACTACGTTAGATGGCTTAGCATGGTATATGATTATGCCACCAAATTGCCATACAACAAATATTTCTAACCAAACATATACAACCAATACATCTATTTCCGATTGTCAAATAAATATAAACAATTCTTCTGTAACCAATAATTCTGTAGTAACTATTAACGCAGCTTATAAAGTTACAATCAACGGGCCTTTCAGTGTTCAATCAGGCTCATCAGTAAACATTAAATAAACCATTTAAATTTAAATATCATGAAAAAGAAATTTTTTACAACATTATTTACATCATCTGTAATTTTATATTATTGCCAAGCCCAGATAACAGTTTTAAGCAATGGAAATGTGGGGATAGGCCAATCAAATCCAAGTAGTGAATTAGATATAGGAAGCTGGACAGATATATTGTTTGCTCCAAAAGATCCAAATAGTTATGGCTCACCTGTAATGTATCCAGGGACAGATTGGTATTTGGAGCTTGGAAAACCAAATAATAGAATTGGAACCCTTTGGGTAACTACAATTCATTATTGGGATGGCGTGTACAAGGAGTCTGATATTAATGTTAAAGATAATAGACATTATATAGATTAATTGATTTATGCGACACATTTCATAGTTATTCTAAAATTATGTAACCCACAAGCGAGTTCCATTATCAGATCATCGAATTCAAACTTGTGACAACGTAAACGTTCTTTGATAATTCGGCAACGCTTAGCTCCGCATATAGCGTGTTCGACAAGTACCCTAAACCTGGATATTTCCCGGTTCTTCTGTTTTTGTTCTTTAGACAACTCCTTGCCTTTGGGCTTTTTGCTTGGCATTCGGATATTGACTCCTTCAGGATAGTGACCTACAAAGCCAGTATCTTGCCACAAGTTTATTCCTTTTGGAAAGGTTAGCGGCTGGTCGTCACAAATTTTCTTATCGTGTACGCTACCATTGTAGGTTCGGCTCAGGAACAAAATTCGGCGATCGGGCAGTGAAAGAATGTTGTTCTTGACACTATGAGTTTTTTTTACCACTGTAGCAGTCTTGTTGCTGCTCAGCATTTAGTGGCCGTTGAATACTCCTTTCTACTCCATCAAGCAATATGTCAGGGCAATCTTTCAATAGCTGTTCCAGCTTTTGATTGTTTCGTTCAGGTATTTCTTTAAGCCTTTTAAGAGTTTTGCCAAGAATTGGGCTTAAAAGATGTACCCAAAAATTGGCTTGAGGTTGGTTCATCGAAAAAGTAGCAGCCTGAAGTTCTTGTAAAGGAAACGTTTTTAGGTACACTAATATAAACAATAATTTGTCCTGAACGCCCGGTAAAACACTTGTTGATCTAGGTAATGCTATTCGTTGTCGAGGTTTTCCTTCTAAAGTGAAATGATTGGAATATTGTTCCCATTCATTTCGGAATTCTAATGCCAATTCATCAAACTCATCTGGATTAAACCCTGTGAGGCTAAGAAATTGAACGGGATTCCTTCTTACTTTGTCAACTTTTAATCCCATAGTTATTGTGTCTATGGGTTACAAATATATGTAAAAGAACTTATTAATTTTTTAATCTATATAATATCTAATATTAAAAATATTTCAGGTGTTAGGGATAGTTTGAATAAAATCAATTGTGTAAGTTTTAATTATAAAGCTTCGCAATTTGCTAATATGCCTGAAAAAGTGCGAAATCGTCTTACTTCGAAACAAATTGGGTTTTTAGCACAAAATGTTGAGCAGGTATATCCAAATTTGGTTATTACTAATGATAGCACAGGACTAAAATCTGTTGATTATATTGGCTTTATACCTATAATTGTTCAGGCATTAAAAGAACAAGATTCATTAATAAACCTTCAGTCTTCCCAAATAAAAGCATTACAAAAATTAGTAAATAAGGGAAGTAATTTGAAAAGTGCAACTGTTAGTTCGCAAAGTACCCAAACCGATATTACAACATTGGTAGGCGGTGAGGCTACATTAGACCAAAACGCCCCAAATCCGTTCAACCGGAGTACAAACATAGGTTATTACCTGCCCGAAAACGTTCAGAATGCCATATTATATATATACGATATGAACGGCGTTCAAATCAAATCCATTCCTGTTACATCAAAAGGGAAAGGAAGTATTACCATTAATGGTTATGAGCTTCGGCCTGGTATGTATCTTTACATTCTGTTATACGATGGAAAAGCAACTGATTCCAAGCGCATGATACTAACCCAGTAGTCTTTTAAAAAAATAAAAGCCAGCAGGTAACAACGGCTTATAAAACATAGCGGTTTCAGTGGTTTGCCAAGTGCATCACCCGCAAGCAGCTTTTGGCAAGGCGGATAGATTAGCGGCCACGAATTCCGCTACGTTTCATAGCCGCGAACGTTATGTGCAACCCCTCCTATCCCGGAAACAGGATTCATTTCCACAGCTAACGGTGGGGCTTCGATCAGAATTTCATATTATATTTGAAGGCCCTATGAAAGGCCGATTTTAGAACTGGAGCGTTACAGCCCGGGCGCAATCCTGGTTAGAATGTAAAAAGCCCTTCTGTAACAGCAGAAAGGCTTTGGGATGATTTCAGTGGTGGTCATGCTTTATGCATGAACCCCGTTCATAATATTATCACGATAAAGATACATTCTCTTAGGGCATTTTTATTAACCAATTAAAAAATGTTTTATGAAAAAGAAAAATGTATCAATGGAATTAGTCAACCCCAATGCAGCAGGGATTGATATTGGAAGCCGTTCACACTTTGTAGCAATAGGACAAGGAGATGAAGATGTAAAAGAATTTGGGGTTTACAATGAGGACTTACAGGCGCTTTCTCAATGGCTATTGGATAATCAAATCAAAACAGTGGCCATGGAAAGTACAGGGACATATTGGCAAAATCTTTATGCTGTTTTGCAATCATGTGGATTAGGAGTAATTCTTTGCAATGGTAAATTCACAAAAAACATTAAGGGGAGAAAAAGCGATGTTCAAGATTGTCAATGGATTCAAAAACTGCACACATTAGGTTTATTAAGTGGAAGTTTTTTACCCGACGAAGCAACAGAACAATTAAGAACTTATTGCCGGCACAGGGCTAATTTGATAGAGCAAGCAGCCGACACAACCCGTAAGATGCAAAAATATTTACGTTTGCTCAATTTACGTTTAGATGTGGTGGTAAAAGATATAACCGGATTAACCGGGCTGTCAATTATAAATGCCATCTGCAAAGGGGAAATAAACCCGGAAATACTCGCTTCGTTAAGAAATGGGAACTGCAAGAAGTCGGAAGCTGAAATTGCCAAAGCGCTTCAAAGCAATGGCAGAAAAGATTATTTATTTACACTTAAACATGAATATCAAATGTACTTAAACATTCAAGGTAAAATCAAAGAGTGTGATGTTGAAATTGAAAAAATGCTGAATGAACAAATCAATAGCGATGATAGTAAAAGAGAGCATTACATTGATAAAAAGGTACACAAAAGGGTAAATAAAAATACCCCTAAAAACATAGATATAAATTTGATGTCGTATCAATATTTTGAAGGTGTTGATTTGTTGGCAATAGAAGGTGTCAGCCATTCAACAGTACTTACCTTGATAAGCGAAGTTGGGACAGGAATCCATAAATTTCCTTCGGCAAAGCAATTTACCAGTTGGCTCAGGCTTTCGCCAAACAATAAAATCAGCGGGGGAAAAGTGTTAAGCAACAGAATACCCAAAGGGAGCAACAGGCTGAAAATTGCCCTACGAAATGCAGCCAATGCTATAGGAAATTTAAAAGACACAGCATTGTCTAATTTCTTTAAAAAAATTGCCTTTAGAAAAGGCCGTGTATCGGCAATTTCAGCTACAGCAAGAAAATTGGCAGTTATAATTTGGAATATGATAGTGAAAAGAGTTCCTTACAAACCAGAAACAGAATATCAATTCCTGGATCAAAAAAGAAAAAAAATTACGCAAATGAAAAAACTAATCAATAAATTTGAAATCACAATTAATGACTTGAACTTTCAATTGTAAATGTGCAACTTGTGAAAACGTTAGTCATAATAATTCCCCTTACGAAAAACTTTCGTTTCATTCGTAAGCTAACGGGAGGATAAATTGGGCAATTTTTTATAAATTTACAAATGATTAAAATTGTGAGTTTTAACATTAAACAAGTTTGCCGTTAGTCAAGATTTAATCTTCCAGCTTTTTATACCAAGTTTTATAAAGTATAAAAGAGAATATGACCATTATTACAACACTTATTATAAAATGTTCTTTCATTCTCATAACAAGGTAAATTGGCGCAGCCATAAGAGTAAGTTGCCAAATTATACCTATTACAACATTGAACATATCGCGCCAAAAGTTTTTGTTTCTTTTAAAATCAGGATTTTCCAACATTACCTTTTCACGAATAGGTTTCCAAAAGCCCCAAGGACGTATTGTTGAATAGAATTTTTTTAATGTTTCATCGTCTTCGGGCTTAGTTAGCAATGTACCCACAATGCAGCCAATAACCGAAACAATAAAAATTATTGGATATGCATTCATACTGAAGTTGTATATCAGGGGCCAGTTATTTAAAATGTCGAGATTTAATATTGGCAATATCAATGCAGCTCCAATACCGGCAACCATACCCCAAAAATAGCCATACCCATTAAAACGCCACCAGTACCATTTTAATACATTCGATGCTGTGTAACCGCCCCATAAAGCAGCAGTTATCCACAATACAACAACATTTATTGATGTAACGATAAAACCCATTGTAATACCTACAATCACTACCAATAAGGAAGCAAGATAACTTAACCTTACATATTTTTTTTCGCTGGCATTTGGGTTAATGTATCTTTTGTATATGTCGTTCACTATATAAGCCGGAGCAGCATTAACGGTAGCAGCAAAATTGCTCATGAATGCAGCAAGCAACCCGGCCATAAGAAAGCCTAATAAGCCTACCGGCACATAGGTTGCAAGCACTTGAGGCAATATGCTTTCAAAGTCGGGTTTTGTAAGCGATGCCGTATATAATTTATCGAAATTTACCAAAGCAAGTATAGAAAGCCCGGCTATTAAAAAATACCTCGAAGGGTTAAGTACTATACTTACCAGCGAGCTCATCTTAGCTGCATCTTTAGGGCTGCGGGTAGACAGAATCCGCTGCATATCATAATTGGGAGCTGGCCCCGCAGCAGCCAAAAATATTCCTTTAAATAACATCATTATAAAAAACAAACCGAACATATCATATCCGTCTTTTTTAATCCAATCGCTAAAGGCATGCAATTTTGGCGATGCGGTTGCCGAAAGGTTATTCCAGTCTAACCCTGTGTGCCAGCCAAATAATACGCTCTTCCACCCTATCGGTAATACAGCATTTATTGCACCGGGTGAAATCTGGTGAATGGCAATTATCCCTATAGCTATTGAAGCAATTGTAAGGATACAATATT
Organism: uncultured Bacteroidota bacterium; assembly: GCA_963808135.1. Lineage (GTDB taxonomy): Bacteria > Bacteroidota > Bacteroidia > Bacteroidales > DTGW01 > CAWEFA01. Next base: position 3,514 of record CAWEFA010000080.1, on the reverse strand, counting down.
GAATTACTTCCGTAATAACAACGCTGAACATCCCTCCTTTTACAACATAAAAAGTTGTAATCCCCATAAGAATTAGCGCATACAAATTTTCATTAATCTGTGGATGTTTTAAAAGTGTTTCAGGGTTTGTTACCAATGGAGGAAGAAATGAAGTAGCAAATTTTCCAATTCCTTTAAAGCCATATGAAAGAAAACCTATTACGCTTACTAATGCAAATATAACTACAATAATATGTGAAAGGTTAGCGCCGGAACCATTTCCAAATCGTGTTTTTATCCATTCGGCACCTGTCATAACATTCGAACGCCTTAACCAGGTGGAAATATAAACCATAAGAAATATCTGGTTAAAGACAGGCCACATCCATGGCAGCCAAATGCTTTTCAAACCATATACGGCAAGCCAGTACACGAGCAACATTGTCCCGGCAATATCAAACATTCCCGATGCATTTGAAACTCCTAAAAAATACCAGGGAAGTGTGTTGCTTCCCAGAAAATAAGACTTCATATCTCTCGATGCCCTGTGAGAAACATAATATCCTATATAAATTGTGGCAATAAGGTACAGAACTATTATTGCAATATCAATATAACTCAGGTGCATAATAATTAGGTTTTATGTTAATACTACTTAAATATATCCCGCATAAAAATAAGAAATAAATATTAGACATTATATAGATTAATTGATTTATGCGACACATTTCATAGTTATTCTAAAATTATGTAACCCACAAGCGAGTTCCATTATCAGATCATCGAATTCAAACTTGTGACAACGTAAACGTTCTTTGATAATTCGGCAACGCTTAGCTCCGCATATAGCGTGTTCGACAAGTACCCTAACCTGGATATTTCCCGGTTCTTCTGTTTTTGTTCTTTAGACAACTCCTTGCCTTTGGGCTTTTTGCTTGGCATTCGGATATTGACTCCTTCAGGATAGTGACCTACAAAGCCAGTATCTTGCCACAAGTTTATTCCTTTTGGAAAGGTTAGCGGCTGGTCGTCACAAATTTTCTTATCGTGTACGCTACCATTGTAGGTTCGGCTCAGGAACAAAATTCGGCGATCGGGCAGTGAAAGAATGTTGTTCTTGACACTATGAGTTTTTTTTACCACTGTAGCAGTCTTGTTGCTGCTCAGCATTTAGTGGCCGTTGAATACTCCTTTCTACTCCATCAAGCAATATGTCAGGGCAATCTTTCAATAGCTGTTCCAGCTTTTGATTGTTTCGTTCAGGTATTTCTTTAAGCCTTTTAAGAGTTTTGCCAAGAATTGGGCTTAAAAGATGTACCCAAAAATTGGCTTGAGGTTGGTTCATCGAAAAAGTAGCAGCCTGAAGTTCTTGTAAAGGAAACGTTTTTAGGTACACTAATATAAACAATAATTTGTCCTGAACGCCCGGTAAAACACTTGTTGATCTAGGTAATGCTATTCGTTGTCGAGGTTTTCCTTCTAAAGTGAAATGATTGGAATATTGTTCCCATTCATTTCGGAATTCTAATGCCAATTCATCAAACTCATCTGGATTAAACCCTGTGAGGCTAAGAAATTGAACGGGATTCCTTCTTACTTTGTCAACTTTTAATCCCATAGTTATTGTGTCTATGGGTTACAAATATATGTAAAAGAACTTATTAATTTTTTAATCTATATAATATCTATTCTTTTTTAAGAAATTGAAAATAAAATGTCATTCTTTTTGAAGACAAAAAGAAACAAGCCAAAAAGCCGGAACTTTCATTTAATTTATAATTTACGAATAAAATCTTAAGAATTCTTAACTGGCAAGCAGGTGCGGTTTATTTTATTAATTTTGTGCTTTCTTTTTTCATTTACTTATTAAATTCAAATTTTCTCATTAAAGAAATTGTTATAATGAAGTTCAGGTATTGGATAATTTTAGCGGGAGTATTGATTTCATTCAACATAAATGCGCAAGACACCCTGATAAATGTTTTATCGGATGAAATAACGAGGGAAATGGATGGGTTAAAAACCCAGCCGATAGCTCCATATTACATAGAATATCGGGTAGATGATATTAAATCCACCATTATTAGCACTTCTTTCGGCAGCCTTGTTAACAAAAATGAAGATTATGGCCGTATTCTTACAACCACTATAAAAGTTGGTAATTACGATTTGGATGACACTCATGAAACTATCGGAACTTATGGCGCAAGCGGTATAGCCCAGCCATTTGTAATGAAGCTGCCTATTGAAAATGTCCCTGATGCTTTAAAACAATCTGTTTGGCTTTCAACCCAGTATGCTTACCGAAATGCAGTGAATTTATACAACCAGGTTTTGAGTAGCAGCAAAGACGATAATAATAAAAAAAACACGCCTGATTTTACAAAAGAGAATCCATCTACATATTATGAAAACCCTGTTGATAGAACTTTCAAAAACTATAATGAATGGGTTAAAAGACTTAAAGAATATTCCGAGCCTTTTCTTAGCGATGAAAAAGTAATTTCAGCAAATGCAATATTATCTTATGTTGTCGACAGAAAATATTTTGTTTCATCTGAAGAAAGCAGGATTGTTCAGAATTCAAGTTATTGTCAGCTTAGAGATTACAGCCGAAACAAAAGCCGATGATGGAAATATTGTCCCTTTGTTCCGCTCATATTATGCATTTACGCCGGAGGAACTAATTTCGAAAAATAACATTATAAGCGATATAAATGAAATGCAGATGCAATTAAAGAAATTAAGGGTTGCTCCTTTAGCCGATGCATATTCAGGCCCGGCAATACTTTCTCCCGATGCGGCTGCTGTTTTCTTCCACGAAATATTCGGACATCGGATTGAAGGTCACCGGATGAAAAGCTCAGACGATAGCCAAACGCTTAAAGAAAAAATCGGCATGCACGTTCTGCCCAAATATATGGATATAATCTCCGACCCCACATTGTCAAAATTTTCAAAAACCAGGATATGTTTGGATATTACAAATTTGACGATCAGGGTGTGGAAGCCCAGAAAGTTACTATTGTTAAAAATGGCATCCTGGAAAATTTTTTAATGTCGAGGGCTTCTATCGATGGGTTCACTCATTCCAACGGGCATGGGCGTTCCCAGGCTGGTATGGCTCCTGTTGCCAGGCAATCGAACCTTATAGTTGAAACCCGAAAGTCAGTTACTTTTAAGGAATTGCGAAGTAAACTGATCGCTGAATGCAAAAACCAGCATAAAGAGTATGGATTTTTATTTGAACAGGTATTTGGCGGGTTTACATTAACTACAAGATTTTCGCCCAATGTATTCAACGTAAAGCCAACAATAGTTTATAAAATATATGTCGATGGCCGGCCTGATGAACTCGTTCGTGGCGTTGATTTTATAGGCACACCATTAGCCGTGTTTTCCGAAATAGGCGCTACAGGCGATAACCCTGGTGTATTTACTGGTTATTGCGGCGCTGAATCCGGTAGCATACCGGTTACTGCTGTTTCCCCGGCGCTTTTTATTAAAAAAATTGAAACCCAAAAACAACCAGAAA
>CAWEFA010000079.1:0-37078 GCA_963808135.1 uncultured Bacteroidota bacterium | reverse complement strand
CTGTTGTACAACTTTAAAATTTTTAAAAAAAGTTGGCCCAACTTTCAATTTTACAGACAGGTCGAATAATTTTTTAATAACGGACATTTATTAAAAGGGGTACACAAAACTTGCTGTTTCTTCGTTTCCGGTTTAAGATTGCCTTTAATTGGGCAAAATAGAAAAAAACAATTGGCAATAGCCCGTTTTCAGTGGTTTTAAAAGCTTCCATCACAGCGGTCCTGACCTTCCCCCGGGTATACTTCATGTATTTTTTAAGATTGTAAACCGTTGCAGCCAACAGGACATGTTTATTGGCCAGTTCAATCCCACGTGTATTCAGCCGCCGCATGTTTATAAAATTGATCAAAGTCCCAAGAACCGGTTCAACAGTACTTTGACGTATTTTTCTCATTATTTTTGCCTTTTGGGTTTGCATGCGTTCGTGCATACGATCGTAAAAATACCGGTCGGCAGTATGTTCAATTTTCTTTTCAAAACAATTGCCAATGCAAGCTATTTTAATAGGGCATTTGTTGCAGTGGGTACGTGAACTGCGGTATTGTTTCTTCCTGTTCCCTTTCTTGTCGGTATATGTTTTGCGATAGGTAATTTTAATTCCCATCTGACAGGTATATTGATCCGATACCGGGTCATAGTCAAACCCTTCACGCGTGGGTTTATATCCTCCAAAATTAGGAATGTACCCGGTTATTCTTTGGAACTCTAAAAACCGTAATGCATCTCCGCTACTGTAACCTGTATCGGCCAATGCTTCTAATATTTTAATGTCATGGGGTTTTAAGTTATCGATGGTATGGGTTAGTATGGCAGGTAAAGACTGGCTGTCCCGTTTATCGGCAAAGTCCGCCATTGCCCCGCAAATAACATGGCTTTGGGTATCAACACTGATCTGGCCTGAGTAATTTAACTGCCGGGGCTTACCTGGTTTTGTTGATATACGGGCATCAGGGTCGGTAGGGCTGTAATGGGTATGGTTGCTCAAATACCTGGGACGGGTTGGATTGCCGTTTTCATCTGTATCTGAACTTTCTTTAACCCGGTTACCCGGCATGTCTTTATAGGCTTTTTTCTTCCAGGCATGGTGCTGTTCTACCTGTTTCTTCTTTTCCCGGGTAACGGTTGGTTTTTTATCATCATCGTTTTCATTAAGTTCGTCAAGATAACCCTGCGAACTTTCTATTACGTCTTTTTCCAAAAGACTATCCATGGATGCATTAGCTTTAATGTATGCACTGTCAATGGCTTGTCGTTTGCCGGATACCATGCCCTTGTCAATGCACATGGAAAGTACTTTACGGAAGAGTGAAAGGAACACATCATCGCCATAAAGTTTTCTTGTGCGGCTCAAAGTCGAGTGCCATGGCAACTCTTCATCTATATCATATCCTAAGAAAAACAAGATATTGAGCCTCATGCAAGCATGTTCGATAATCTTGCGGTCGGAATTAATGTTTTCCAGGTAGCCCACTAACATAAGCTTAAAAAATACTACCGGATCAATGCTCTTCTGGCCCTCAGTTCCATAGTAGTGCTTTGTTTGATCGATAACGAATTTAAGGTCAAGAATACTTTTGAGCCGACGATAAAAATTGTTTTCAGGCACCCGCTGGGATAGTTGAAAGGATAAATATAACTTTTCGTTGTATTGTTTATTTCCAAGCATAAAGGTTGAATTAATTGCCTGTAAGATAATAAATAACAAATAATATTAAAATACATAATCTTGTATATCAATTAACTAACTTGAAAAGTTATCAACAATACTAAAAAATTATTATATTTACTTCAATAACCGAGTTGTGCAACAAGCACATCGGCTCATATTTCATGCGGGTTTCATCGGTCTTCGAACCTCAGTTCCCGTATCCAGTTTCTCCTCGTGGGATAGCGATGCGCTTCGCAAACCCGCACGAAACATAGCCGCGAACGTTAGCGTTTATTTTAAAATACGACCCTTGAGTTCAAATATCTAATGCAACTTTATTCTAAAAAGTTGCACTATGAATGGATACACAAGAATTAGTTATGAAGAAAGAGTAAAAATTGAGTTATTACTAAGTCAAGGTAAAAAGCGGTCAGAAATAGCCCTGACACTTAACCGACCGAGGAGTACAATAAATCGTGAAATAGAGCGTAATAGCGGTTTGATATATCGTTCGGAATTAGCTCAGTTGAATGCTACTCAGGGTAATAAAATAAAACACAAAGGGAGCAAGATACAGAAAGACCCTTTGCTTGAATACAAGATAATACTTCATCTCAAGCAACATTGGTCACCTGAACAGATATCAAAACGATTAAGACAAGTTTATAAACATAATAAGCGATATCACGTGTCACACGAAAGCATCTACACATACATCTACCTATGGGCAAAGAAAGAGCTTCGTAAGGAATTGATAAGCTATTTGCGACAGCAAAAGGGCCAAAGGAGGAAGCCTGAGAGTAGAGGTCTACTTCGAAGCAGGATACCCGACAGGATAGATATATCAGAGCGACCACCTGAGGTAGAGGATCGGTTGATTCCAGGTCATTGGGAAAGCGATTTAATCATTGGGAAAGATGGTAAAAGTGCTATTGGGTCCATAGTAGAACGAACCACACGGACTACGTTATTGGTAAAGTTAAAAGACAGGAGCGCACCTACCGTACGCAGGGCATTTGCAGAGAAAATGCTTACCCTGCCGGAACAGATGCGTTTGAGCACAACGCATGATAATGGGTTTGAGATGGCCCAGCATAAATTGTTTACCAAAGAAACACAAATCAAAGTATTCTTTGCAAGTCCGTATAGTCCTTGGCAACGAGGCACCAATGAAAACACCAATATGCTGATTAGGGATTTCTTTCCAAAAGGAACAGACTTCAATGAAATACCATCAGGAAAGATACAGCAAGTGCAGGATTTGCTTAACAATCGCCCACGAAAAGTATTGAATTGGCAAACACCAAAAGAGGTTTTTGAAAACTATATTTTGAAAAACTGTAGATGATGATGGTTATGTGCTGTTGAAATGTTAATAACTCTACCTTTAAAATATTATAATACATAGAGTTATTAATATTTTAATGGCATGTTGCCCGAAGAAAAAAAGTAATTATCTTTAAATTGAAAAATATAAACTGAATAGTTGCATTAGAAACTTGAATGTAAGCCGTAACATGTTGATAAATCATTTAATAATCCATCGGTCGATATAGTTTTAATTCTTATTTTTGTGATATGAGTAATGGAAATAAGAATTCAAATCCGATGGCCGAAGTGTTTGGCTTTCCGATAATTAATGACACTGCAAAAGCGAAACGTTATCGTGATAAAAAATTGTGTCCATTCAACAATAAAGTTCCCAATTGTACAAAGGATAAAGCAAATGACCCTTTGGGAGTTTGTAGTATCTTTCACAACGATAAACCTGTAATTACTTGCCCAACACGATTTCGTGAAGATTGGATAATCATTGAAAACGCAGCCAAATTTGCTTTTAGCGAAAAGACCAAATGGACTTCTTTGTCGGAGATAAAACTGCTTGATAAAAATGGACAATCAGCTGGCAATATTGATTATGTTTTAGTTGCATACAATGACAAAGGACAATTAGTTGACTTTGTTTCTTTGGAAGTTCAAGGTGTTTATATATCAGGTAATTTACGAAATCCCTTTGACGCCTTTATTGAAAAACCGTCTTTAAATTTCAATTGGTCAACTGGCTACAATTATCCTAAACCTGATTACCTTTCATCTTCCCGAAAGAGGCTAATTCCTCAGATGCTTTATAAGGGAGGTATTTTTAAATCATGGAACAAAAAGCAGACCGTTGCTCTTCAAAAATCTTTTTTTGATACCCTTCCTTCATTACCAACTGTAAGTAAAGAAAAAGCGGATATAGCTTGGTTTCTATACGACCTTATACTTGACAAAGAATCAAAACAGTATAATTTGACTCTTGTTGATACTGTATACACTGATTTTGAATCAGCTCTATTTCGAGTAACGACTCCTGAACCTGGTGAATTATCAAATTTTATCAATATTCTTCAAGACCGTTTGGATGAAAGACTTGAGGGTAGCTCGCCAGATACGCCAACATTAACAGATATAATTAATAGTTGAGGTATGATTGGACAATTAAGTTTATTCGAATCTGGATATACAAAAATACGACCTAAAAAGGTTGTGAATGTAGCTTCCGTGCCTATGCGTAGTCCATTTCGATATCCCGGTGGTAAAACTTGGTTAATCCCTTCTGTGCGACAATGGCTAACTCAGGAACCTTTTGTCAAACAGCTAATAGAACCATTTGCAGGTGGAGGAATAGTAAGCCTTTCTGTCGCATTTGAAAATCTTGCTGATCACGTCAAAATGATAGAGCTTGATGAAGAAGTTGCAGCAGTATGGGAGGTAATTCTAAATGGTAAAAACAAGTGGCTTGCAGATAAAATTCTGAATTTTGATTTGACATATGAAAATGCCAAAGTCGAATTTGATAAGACAGATAAACAGATTCAGGATATTGCTTTCTGTACTATTCTAAAAAATAGAATTTTTCATGGAGGAATTATAGCTAAGGGATCAGGTATCTTAAAAAACGGAGAGAATGGGAAGGGTATTCACTCTCGCTGGTATGCAAAAACACTACATGATAGGATAACAGCGATTAATTATATTAAAAATAAAGTTACCTTCCAAACGGGTGATGCTTTTAAAGCAATTGAGCAAACAAAAGACAATCCAGATAATTATTATTTTATAGATCCTCCGTATACAATAGCCGGCAAAAGACTTTATACGCATTTTGATATTGATCATGAGAATTTGTTTTTATTGACTTCTCAAATAATGGGTAAGTTTATGTTAACTTATGATGATACTTCGGAAATAAGGACCTTGGCCGATAAATACTGCCTCCAATACAGAACCATTCCAATGAAAACCACACATCATTTAGAGAAGAATGAGCTTATAATTTCGGATAACTTTAGTTGGTGGAAATATTAGAAAAATCAACTGGCCATAACAAAGGCTATATGCCATGCGGGGTTCAGAAGGTTGCGATTGTCAGTGCTTTCTGTCATCTTTTTCATCGGGGGATAGAGACGCAGTTCTAAATCCCTCACGGCATCTAGCCTCGACCGTTATGGGCAAGTTTTAAAAATATACAAACACGGACAGCGGACAAGAGAACCATCTTAGGTTAAACTTTTGACAATTCTTGACAATGACAATATTAAAAACTGTAGACCAGCAAACAGTATAAAAACGGGGCGATACCGAAAAGCCAAACGAGTAGGAAAAATTAAAATTAAAAATCATGAATAAACTTTCTTTTCTGTTGATCACAGCCGTACTTTTTATTTTTAGCTGTGGACTTAAGCAAGAATCAAATAAGAAGCAGGTTGCCACTGTGAACCCTGTAAAACGTACACAGCAAGTTGATTCTCTCGAAATCACCGCCGTTGATATTATGGAATATCAGCCATGGCAGTGCCGATATGCCTCCATTACCGGAGGATGGGGCGTAAGAGTCCGTGTAACAAACATCGCCGATCATGAAGTTAGCGAGACAATCGGGTCTGAAGATATGAAAATTACAGATGTTGCAGGCAAAAAATATAGTCTTCCGGAAAATTTTCTAGCCTGCTGGACTGCAATCAATTTAGAGCAGTTCCAAAGTCAAAATCTGGAAGGTAACCTCTTTTTGTTCAGCACTGGCACGTCGATAAAAATCCGTGATGGCAATGTCGCTGTTGGCGAGTTGGGAAGCATTTATGTAGAGAAATTGGGTAAAAGTCAACTCTTTTTTACCCTGTTACCGAAAAAAAGCATAATTCTCGTCTTCGTCTTCGATTCGCCGAAAGAATCAAAACCTCAAACATTATTCTGGCCAAGTGCGAAAGGGGCAAAACCCATTGATCTCCGGTAAACAAAACTGAATATATGAATTTCATTTTATCCGCCTATCATCACAAGAAATATGACAACCAAGATTAAACCAGCCCATAACACGCGCTCATAAGCAATGGCGGGGTTTATACGGTTATTTAGCTTTAATCTCGCATTAAGTTTTAATGTAGTTTGATAGTGAAACACTCCGAAATCCGCCACATGCTCATAGCGCCAAACGTTAGCGTTTATTTTGACCCGTCCTAAAAAATGTCTACACAAAAAGATGTAGATATGTATAAAAATGACATGGTAACACGACGTTACAGTGAAGGATTCAAACTCAAGATTTTATCCGAACTTAGCACAGGAAAGTACTCAAAAAGACAATTATCGATGATTTATGGACTTCGTTCCAGTACCATCAACGATTGGATACGAAAGTACGACCGCAAAGAACTAATGAATACAAGGATTATGGTAGAAAACCAGGATGAGATTTCCAGGATCAAGGCATTACAAAAGGAGATCGAACAGCTTAAAAAGATGTTGATAAAGAAAGATTTAGAGCATCTTATAGATGATACTTATCTCGAGGTTGCTGCTGAGAAGCTAGGGTATAAAAATGTTGCCGAGTTAAAAAAAAACTTAAACATCAAACCCTTATGAAATCTGTACCCAAAGCAACTCAAACAGGCTTGTATAGTGTATCGGATGCCTGCAATTGTTTTGAATTAAACAGGGATGCATGGTATAAATACCAAAAACGGAGCAAGCAAAAGAAGACAGAAGAAGCCATCGTAATTGAACTTGTAAGCAATGAGCGTAAGGATCGGTCACGGGTTGGAACCCGAAAGTTATACGTAGAACTTAAACCCACATTTGCTGCAATTCATCTCAAAATAGGCAGGGACAGACTGTTTGATATATTACGCGAACACAACTTGTTGGTGTATCGCAAAAAAGCATCGTGCAAAACAACAAACTCATATCATCATTTTCACAAGTATAGTAACCTGGTCAAAAACATGAAAGTAACTCGTCCCAACCAGGTTTGGGTATCCGATATTACGTATATACGCACGCACAAAGGCTTTTGTTATTTGGCCCTAATTACCGATATGTATTCTCGTAAAATAGTAGGATATGACCTCAGTGATACACTGGAGCTGACGGGTTGCCTTGGAGCCTTCAAACGAGCTCAAAAGGCAGCCCGTCCTGCGGCCGGGTTAGTACATCATTCAGACAGGGGTATTCAATACTGCAGTAACCAGTATGTGGAAGAGCTTAATAAACATGGAGTTCTATTAAGTATGACCGAAGAAAACCATTGCTACGAAAATGCAATGGCCGAACGAGTCAATGGCATATTAAAAGATGAATTCTATCTTGACCAGTGTTTTTATAGTACTGAACATGCAAGGATTGCAGCAAGAAATGCAATTAATATTTATAACTCTAAAAGATTACATGTATCTTTAGGCTATAAAACACCCAATTACGTTTTTAAAAATGTAGCATAAATTATTGTTTAACCTGTAGACATATTTTAGGACTAGACATTTAAAATCATCAACATGGGAATATTTATCTTTTTTATAATCATTATTGTTATTATTATAATTGTAATGATAAATAAGAAAAAACCAGAAGTTTATAAAACTCCTGTTACTACTATTAATTCTTTCAAACCTCAAGTGAGAAAGCAGATAGATTTGGAATTGATATTTGAAGAGGATAAAGAAAATACAAAGGGTAAATTTTTAATAATTGATGTTGAGACAACTGGTTTGCCAAAAGATAGGAATGCCAAACCCGAAGATACTTCTAATTGGCCAAGAGTCGTTCAAATTGCTTGGTTAATATTTAATGATGATCAAAAATTGATTGAGAGACACAGTTATATATTAAAACCAAAAGCAAAGATTCCTCAAAAATCTATTTCTATTCATGGAATAACTAACGAAATGGCAAAAGAAAAGGGAGTTGAGCAAAAGTTTGTATATGATTTGCTGTCAAATTCCATTCGTAATTCTGAGTATATAATAGCTCATAATATTGAATTTGACATTCCAATTATACAAAGCGATTTCATACGAAACAAACTTGATAAGCCTTTTCTTCGCAAAAAAAAGATTTGCACAATGCTATCAACAATTGATTATTGTGCAATACCTAGGAACTATGGTAATGGATTTAAATATCCAAATTTGACCGAACTTGCAAGAAAATGTTTTTGTAAGGACAACGAAATTCTTAATATCATTGGCGCTCACGATGCTGAGGTTGATACAATGGTTACGGCCAAATGTTTTTTTTATCTTTTAAATAACAATATCATTCTTTTAGATAAACCTAACAACGAAAAATCAGAAGCAAAAAAGATAGATAGCCAAATTAATATTATTGAAAAGATTAATCTTACTTCAGAGATACTTACAGAACAACAAATAGAAGTTAGATTTTCATCAGCATATAAATTGCTAAAACAATCAACAGAAGCCTTTAATTATGACCAAGAAAAATCTATAAATTATATAATTGAAGCTATTAATTCATTCCCATTCTTAGTCCCAGATTTCATTTATAAATTATCATATTATTTACAAAGAGCTAATTTATATAATCAGGCTTATCAAGTTCTTGATATGGCTATTGCGAAACTAGACATTGATAATATTTCTTTATATAATTTGCATAAATGTAACCATATTGAGAAATACGCTATTATTAAATATTCTGAACATGTGTTTATAGACTATATTCATTATTTTTTCAAATGGTATCATAATAGATTATTAGTTCCAACTTTTCAAGGGAAAAAGGATGAATTAACTAAATTGTTAAATTTGGACGATAAATATTCATTATGGACACCTACCAAAATGACAAATAGTTTTAAAAACTTAGGTCTTGAGACATTAAGTCCATTTTTCAATGGTAAACTAATTGATTATTCAGTAACAATTTCTGAGACATTGCAAACATGTTGTGAATCTATCATAGAGATAAATAATAAATTAGGCACAAGTTATGTATTTTCTCAAGATAGGATTAATAGTGAGATTAAACTAAATGATAAACTATATTTGACTTATAAGTCCTTGAATGATTCATTTGATGATAATTATTATAAAGAAAACATTGAAAAAATATTAAAATAAACTGGCACTAACAAAGGCTCATACCCAATAAGGGTTTCAGAGGTTTTCGAGCAGTATCACCCGCATCAAGTTTTTGTCTCGGTTGATAGTATCGCTCTCCGCAATCCCTTACTGGGCATAGCCTCGAACGTTAGCGGGCATTAAAAAAAATAAAACAAATGAGATATTTATTGACTTATAGCGTGATTTTTATATTGATTATTGGATGTAAATCACAATCCCCCAATAATAAGATTGATAATTTTGATAGCTTTATTAATAATATTCCAACTTTAGACTTACCATATCGGACTTCATGTGGCGCTTGTTGTGATAGACTGAAATTAAATTTAGATTCTTCTTTTATTCATCAATATAATTTGGGAGGGATTGATGCAGTAGGTAAATTAAATATTTCAGACAAATATGTAGGGATTTTATATGCTGGTGGTGGAGATTATTATGTTCCATTTATTGTGATTTATGATATAAAAGGGAATAAAATAACCGAAAAAGGATTTATGGGGGATTATTGTGGATCAATTCTGGATTTCTACGGCGATTATATTTTGGATATTGATAATAATATGCAGATAATTGAGACAGACACAAAGATATATTTTAAGGTGGACTCGGTAACTCATGATAGGATGGATACTTTAAAAAAGACGATTTCAATATCTAAGTTCCAGATTGAGAAGGATGGAAGGATAATTGATATGAAATAGAAATTGATTTTATAGATAATGAAAATATAAAAATAAAATTAACGACCCGCTAACAAAGGCTCATAAAACATAGGGGTTTAAGTGGTTAGGCTACATTTTAGCCCGCTGGCAAGGTTTGTGTCGGTTGATAAATTCGCATACCCGAAATCCCCTACGTTTTATAGCCTCGAACGTTACCTGCAACCCCTCCTATCCCGGAAACAGGATTCATTTCCACAGCTAACGGTGGGGCTTCGATCAGAATTTCATATTATATTTGAAGGCCCTATGAAAGGCCGATTTTAGAACTGGAGCGTTACAGCCCGGGCGCAATCCTGGTTAGAATGTAAAAAGCCCTTCTGTAACAGCAGAAAGGCTTTGGGATGATTTCAGTGGTGGTCATGCTTTATGCATGAACCCCGTTCATAATATTATCACGATAAAGATACATTCTCTTAGGGCATTTTTATTAACCAATTAAAAAATGTTTTATGAAAAAGAAAAATGTATCAATGGAATTAGTCAACCCCAATGCAGCAGGGATTGATATTGGAAGCCGTTCACACTTTGTAGCAATAGGACAAGGAGATGAAGATGTAAAAGAATTTGGGGTTTACAATGAGGACTTACAGGCGCTTTCTCAATGGCTATTGGATAATCAAATCAAAACAGTGGCCATGGAAAGTACAGGGACATATTGGCAAAATCTTTATGCTGTTTTGCAATCATGTGGATTAGAAGTAATTCTTTGCAATGGTAAATTCACAAAAAACATTAAGGGGAGAAAAAGCGATGTTCAAGATTGTCAATGGATTCAAAAACTGCACACATTAGGTTTATTAAGTGGAAGTTTTTTACCCGACGAAGCAACAGAACAATTAAGAACTTATTGCCGGCACAGGGCTAATTTGATAGAGCAAGCAGCCGACACAACCCGTAAGATGCAAAAATATTTACGTTTGCTCAATTTACGTTTAGATGTGGTGGTAAAAGATATAACCGGATTAACCGGGCTGTCAATTATAAATGCCATCTGCAAAGGGGAAATAAACCCGGAAATACTCGCTTCGTTAAGAAATGGGAACTGCAAGAAGTCGGAAGCTGAAATTGCCAAAGCGCTTCAAAGCAATGGCAGAAAAGATTATTTATTTACACTTAAACATGAATATCAAATGTACTTAAACATTCAAGGTAAAATCAAAGAGTGTGATGTTGAAATTGAAAAAATGCTGAATGAACAAATCAATAGCGATGATAGTAAAAGAGAGCATTACATTGATAAAAAGGTACACAAAAGGGTAAATAAAAATACCCCTAAAAACATAGATATAAATTTGATGTCGTATCAATATTTTGAAGGTGTTGATTTGTTGGCAATAGAAGGTGTCAGCCATTCAACAGTACTTACCTTGATAAGCGAAGTTGGGACAGGAATCCATAAATTTCCTTCGGCAAAGCAATTTACCAGTTGGCTCAGGCTTTCGCCAAACAATAAAATCAGCGGGGGAAAAGTGTTAAGCAACAGAATACCCAAAGGGAGCAACAGGCTGAAAATTGCCCTACGAAATGCAGCCAATGCTATAGGAAATTTAAAAGACACAGCATTGTCTAATTTCTTTAAAAAAATTGCCTTTAGAAAAGGCCGTGTATCGGCAATTTCAGCTACAGCAAGAAAATTGGCAGTTATAATTTGGAATATGATAGTGAAAAGAGTTCCTTACAAACCAGAAACGGAATATCAATTCCTGGATCAAAAAAGAAAAAAAATTACGCAAATGAAAAAACTAATCAATAAATTTGAAATCACAATTAATGACTTGAACTTTCAATTGTAAATGTGCAACTTGTGAAAACGTTAGTCATAAGCCTCAAAAAATGAAACGACAGTTGATAATGGAGAAAAAATGAAAAACAAAAAGATGAAACAAGCCTATGCACAAAAGCAATAGTGTAGCAGCCCATCCCTGCAACCGTCACTGTGCTGCTACACACTTGCTTTTCTTTCTCTCGCACTCTTGACCTATAAGTATGTACAATAAATATTGACAATATGAAAATGATAAATTATTTAGAGATTTGTAACCAGTTTAAGAAATATATAATTAATATTTTATTATTTCTAATTATTACCAATAATCTATATGGAACCGGTTATGTAAAAATCAGTCAAGGTGTAAATATTTCACCTTCTTCTGTTACATTCTATCAGAATTTTTCAGTTACTTTTACTCTTACTGAAATTCAAGGAGGTAGTATTACTTTTGATACAATAGCAGTAGCAATACTGAAACCAGATGGGTCTCATTTATTTGATTGTAAAAAGTTTTCTTCTGTTTCATTTACCTCCAATAGTAATTGGACTCCCGATCCAATCACTGGTCAAATATATGATAATGGCATCACTGGTAACTATACAGTTGTGATAAGAGGTAAAGTTTCAGGTGGTCAATGGTTCGATTTTACAACTACTGGTTCAGGAGTAAATTCTGTTACATTTAATGTAAATCAAGCTCCTCAATATGGTTCAGTCAAGGTAACTATTAGCCCGGATGAAGCAGTTTCGGAAGGGGCACAATGGCAACTTGACGAAACAGGAAATTGGTACAACAGTGACTATACACTTTATAATGTTTCAACAGGAAACCACACCGTTAATTTTAAAACAATTGGAGGCTGGAATTCTCCAGGCAGCCAACTTATAAATATAACAGCTAATAATCCATACCCCGTTACTGGAACCTATGTACAAATACCAAGTTCTCAATATGGTTTTGTAAATGTTTCTATAAGTCCAATTGATGCTATTAATGCTGGTGCAAAATGGCAACTTGATGAAACAGGAAGTTGGTATAGTAGTGGTTATACACTTTCTAATGTTTCAACGGGAAACCATTATATTAATTTTAATTCAATTTCAGGATGGACTTCACCAAACATTATAAACATAATTGTGTCTGCAAATCAAACTATCGATAAAAATGGAACCTATATTCAAATACCTGTCCAGAAGGATATTAATTTAAATGTTCCTTTTATACCCCAATGCCCGCCAGGAATATGGGCAAAGACTGATAACTGTGGTCAAACTTCTGTGTTGCAAGTAGCAAAATTCTATAAAAATGAAAGCCCGATTGAACAAGATATTAAAGATATTGATGACTGGTTATTTAATAATTTAGCATTACCAATAAATAATTATAATGGTTCTCCCACAGACGTAGACATTTTAAAAAAATTAGCAGAACAATATTTTCTTCTTAAAGATGTGAAAATACATACCAACTGGACATGTGATAGCATTATTAATGAATTAAAACATGGTTTCCCAGTTATTGTAGCAGTGAGGATAGGAATGAGTTCAGATGTTAAGTCCATTGGCCATTTTATGGTATGTCGGGGCGTAACTTTTGATAGTAACTATTTTTATTTTAATGACCCTGGAAGAAGTATTAAAAGTAAAATGGGTCAGAATATTAAATATTCCAAATTAGAATTTAATAATTCTTGGGGCACTCAAAATTATTCCTGTATCACTATACATGATATTAGAAACGGTTCTGCATCAAATCCATTAAATTTAGTTGCTGATTTAGAACTTGAGTCAAATACTATAAGTATATGTTGGGATAGTCCAGTACTTAATTCATTAAAATGTTTTAATATATATAGAAACGATATATTAATTGATTCCACCGACAATCAAACAACTATTTATAATGACAGTACTTCTTTACCCGGCATTAATTATTGTTATAAAGTTGTTCCTATGATTGGCATAAGTGAAATTTCAAATTCCGACAGTATTTGTTATTCAATTGATAATTATATGACCTATGGTAGAAATTGTTATGGCTTTACCAAATCAGGCACTTTTTTTATTGCAAAGCAAATGATAGATGAAGTTCAGGGGAAAGCTGTAAGGGTTGGCTATAATAATTATTCTAACCATACAGATAACAGTTGGGTTTATGAATCTGAAAATATGCCTCTTCAGGGCGATTTCTATATCTTTGATTCAAAAGATGTTTATAATTTTGATAGGATTTACTGCTTTCATGTTTTTATTTCTGCCAGTGATACGATTTGGTTACCTGAAAAATTAATTTATAAAATAAATAAGCAAGATACTGTATCGAATAATAAAGGCAGTTTTAATTTTCATACCTATCCTGTAGATACTGTTCCTGCACATTCATGTTCATTTGGTTGTTCGCCAGAAACTGAATATAATATAACTGATACTGTAGTATTTTCACATAATGAAATTTATACTTTACCAGATGGGCGTAAAGTGAATGTTGAAGGTACTTATACTTCTAATTTATTAACTTGTAATGGATGTGATAGTATTGTTGTTACTACATTAATTATTAATCCAACTATTGTTATTGATGGTGATTTTGATAAGCGAGTAAATACATTCCCGATTCCAGTAACCAATTTACTTAATATCGAAAGTTCTTTTGAAATTGAATCATTACAATTAACAGATGTTACAGGTAATCTCATATACCGGAAAGAAAATATTAGAATGGATAAGGATGTTATTAATATGTTTGGGCATAAAGCTGGATACTATACTTTGGTAATTAATATAAAAGGAAGTATGGCCCCAATTATGAGAAAAATTATTAAACAATAAATAAAATAATTAATTTGCCACCACACCCTTCCCTTCGCTCTCAGGCACATTGCGTTTTTGCCCTTGCACGGGAGTCCCCGCGATAAAAAACGCAAAGAGCCTTCAAGCCCTTCACCTTGCCAACGCATGGTTTGTTACAGTTGTACATTTAATGAACATTGCTTAGATTTGAAATAAAAAAATAAAAAAGGCCAGCAGGTAACATCGGCTCACAAACAATGCGGGTTTCAGAAGGGTTGCAGGCGCAGTGGCACGCGTGCGGCGGCATTGCCAGCGGACAATGACGCGCCCCGCGTTCCCGCACTGTTAGTAGCCGCAAGCGTTGGCGGTAATTCCCCACACGAAAAAAATTCGTTAATTTCTCAAGCTAACGAAAGTTTGATACATTTGTGGTGATGCTCTTTGAAAGGCCGTTTTTTAAATTGGTGCATAAAGCCCGGGCGTAATTCTGGTTGAAATGTAGAGACTTTCGATAATTATGAAAGCATGTGATAATTTCAGTGGCGATCCTTATTAAGGAATCCCGTTCAGGATATTTTAGAAAATATTATAGTACATTTCCAAAGAGCATTTTTTATATGAAATATTACGCCATTTTTATTTATAAAAGCTGTAATTTGATTACATCAAGTTATTAGCTTTGCTATTTCTAAAGCAAATAAGAAACATATTTCAATGTATTGTCAATTAAACAATTACAACTTTTTAAGTTAAACGTTAGTCAGGATTAAAAAACAACCACTTGAGTTCAAATATCTAATGCAACTTTATTCTAAAAAGTTGCACTATGAATGGATACACAAGAATTAGTTATGAAGAAAGAGTAAAAATTGAGTTATTACTAAGTCAAGGTAAAAAGCGGTCAGAAATAGCCCTGACACTTAACCGACCGAGGAGTACAATAAATCGTGAAATAGAGCGTAATAGCGGTTTGATATATCGTTCGGAATTAGCTCAGTTGAATGCTACTCAGGGTAATAAAATAAAACACAAAGGGAGCAAGATACAGAAAGACCCTTTGCTTGAATACAAGATAATACTTCATCTCAAGCAACATTGGTCACCTGAACAGATATCAAAACGATTAAGACAAGTTTATAAACATAATAAGCGATATCACGTGTCACACGAAAGCATCTACACATACATCTACCTATGGGCAAAGAAAGAGCTTCGTAAGGAATTGATAAGCTATTTGCGACAGCAAAAGGGCCAAAGGAGGAAGCCTGAGAGTAGAGGTCTACTTCGAAGCAGGATACCCGACAGGATAGATATATCAGAGCGACCACCTGAGGTAGAGGATCGGTTGATTCCAGGTCATTGGGAAAGCGATTTAATCATTGGGAAAGATGGTAAAAGTGCTATTGGGTCCATAGTAGAACGAACCACACGGACTACGTTATTGGTAAAGTTAAAAGACAGGAGCGCACCTACCGTACGCAGGGCATTTGCAGAGAAAATGCTTACCCTGCCGGAACAGATGCGTTTGAGCACAACGCATGATAATGGGTTTGAGATGGCCCAGCATAAATTGTTTACCAAAGAAACACAAATCAAAGTATTCTTTGCAAGTCCGTATAGTCCTTGGCAACGAGGCACCAATGAAAACACCAATATGCTGATTAGGGATTTCTTTCCAAAAGGAACAGACTTCAATGAAATACCATCAGGAAAGATACAGCAAGTGCAGGATTTGCTTAACAATCGCCCACGAAAAGTATTGAATTGGCAAACACCAAAAGAGGTTTTTGAAAACTATATTTTGAAAAACTGTAGATGATGATGGTTATGTGCTGTTGAAATGTTAATAACTCTACCTTTAAAATATTATAATACATAGAGTTATTAATATTTCAATGGCATGTTGCCCGAAGAAAAAAAGTAATTATCTTTAAATTGAAAAATATAAACTGAATAGTTGCATTAGAAACTTGAATGTAAGCATTTTAGTGTTCATCAAAATAATTGTATATTTGACTTAAATTATGATTGATGACAAAAGACAACTCAAATATAGATGTTGATAAAATAGTAAAACATTGGATTGATACCTCAGATGAGGATTTTCAAACAATGTTAAGTCTATATGATTCTAAATCTTATGGATGGTCATTATTTTTAGGACATATTTCCGTTGAAAAATTACTAAAAGCATATTATGTACAAAAACATAGGAAACACGCACCATTACTTCATAATTTGTATAGATTAGCTGAACTTAATGAAATTGAACTTACGGATGAGTATTCTGACTGGCTTGATAAGATAACATCATTTAATCTTAATGCAAGATATGATGATTATAAAAGAGAGTTTTATAATCTTTGCACTTTTGATTTTGCAACAGATTGGATTGAAAAAATTAAAATTATAAGGATATGGATAAAAGGGATGCTTTAAATATTGCTCAAAAGTATGCAATAGCAGTGAACTCTAAATTTAATTACTTAAAGATTATATTATTTGGTTCATATGCGAAAGGAAACTACAATGATGATAGTGATATAGATATTGCTGTTGTATTAAAGGATTACGGTAATTTGATAGATATGCAATTGGAATTAATGAGATTAAGAAGAAAAATTGATAGTCGAATTGAACCTCATCCATTTAGAGAAATTGATTTTGATCTTTCAAATCCAATAGTAAATGAGATTTTAAAATATGGACAAGAAATAAAAATCAACGTTGCCTAACACGCGCTCATAAGCAATGCGGGTAATAGTGGGATTTGAGCTTTGATCAAGATTTTGTTATATTTGTGTAGCGGGATCAATCCTGCGGATCAATCCCGCACATGCTTATAGCGCCAAACGTTGTGTGCAACCCATCCTATCCCGGAAACAGGATTCATTTCCACAGCTAACGGTGTTACTTCGATTTGATTTCTATATTAAATTTGAAGGCCCTATGCAAGGCCGATTTTAGGACTGGAGCGTAATAGCCCGGGTGCAATCCTGGTTGGAATGTAAAAAGCCCTTCTGTAACAGCAGAAAGGCTTTGAGATGATTTCACTGGTGGTCAGGCATTATGCATGAACCCCGTTCATAATATTATCACGATAAAGATACATTCTCTTAGGGCATTTTTATTAACCATTAAAAAAATGTTTTATGAAAAAGAACAATGTATCTATGGAAGTGGTCAACCCAAATGCAGCAGGGATTGATATTGGAAGCCGTTCACATTTTGTGGCAATTGGCCAAGACGATCAAGATGTAAAAGAATTTGGGGTTTATAATGAGGATTTGCAGGCGCTTTCTCAATGGCTATTAGATAATCAAATTAAAACAGTGGCCATGGAAAGTACAGGGACTTATTGGCAAAATCTTTATGCTGTTTTGCAATCATATGGATTAGAAGTAATACTTTGTAATGGAAAATTCACAAAAAACATAAAGGGAAGAAAAAGTGATGTACAGGACTGTCAATGGATTCAAAAGCTACACACATTAGGTTTATTAAGTGGGAGCTTTTTGCCCGATGAAGCAACAGAACAGTTAAGGACATATTGCCGTCACAGGTCAAATTTAATAGAACAGGCAGCCGACACAACGCGTAAGATGCAAAAATATTTACGCTTGCTCAATTTACGATTAGATGTAGTGGTAAAAGATATAACCGGGTTAACCGGTCTGTCAATTATAAATGCCATCTGCAAAGGGGAAATAAACCCTGAAATACTCGCTTCATTAAGAAATGGGAACTGCAAAAAGTCAGCAGCAGAAATAGCCAAAGCGCTCCAGAGTAATGGCAGGAAAGACTATTTATTTGCGCTTACACATGAATATCAAATGTATTTGAACATTCAAACAAAAATAAAAGAGTGTGATGTGGAAATAGAAAAGATGCTAAACGAACAAATCAATAGCGACAATAATAAAAGGGAACATTATATAGATAAAAAGATACACAAAAGGGTAAATAAAAATGCCCCCAAAAACATAGATATAAATTTGATGTCGTATCAATATTTTGAAGGTGTTGATTTGTTGGCAATAGAAGGTGTCAGCCATTCAACAGTACTTACCTTGATAAGCGAAGTTGGGACAGGAATCCATAAATTTCCTTCGGCAAAGCAATTTACCAGTTGGCTCAGGCTTTCGCCAAACAATAAAATCAGCGGGGGAAAAGTGTTAAGCAACAGAATACCCAAAGGGAGCAACAGGCTGAAAATTGCCCTACGAAATGCAGCCAATGCTATAGGAAATTTAAAAGACACAGCATTGTCTAATTTCTTTAAAAAAATTGCCTTTAGAAAAGGCCGTGTATCGGCAATTTCAGCTACAGCAAGAAAATTGGCAGTTATAATTTGGAATATGATAGTGAAAAGAGTTCCTTACAAACCAGAAACGGAATATCAATTCCTGGATCAAAAAAGAAAAAAAATTACGCAAATGAAAAAACTAATCAATAAATTTGAAATCACAATTAATGACTTGAACTTTCAATTGTAAATGTGCAACTTGTGAAAACGTTAGTCATAATTGTAAAAGAGACAAAACAACCAATTAAATTATAAGGAACATGAAACACAGAAAAAAGGCAACAATTATTTTGAGCATTATCTCATTGATTATGTTTTTCCCATTGGTGCAAAATGCAATAATAGGATTTAAAATTCCATTTTTTAGCAACTTAGGTTTTACTTCTGATACTGCTGCTTCTTGGTATGTTTGGTTGCTGGCTCTGGTAATTGCAATCGGATATATTTTGTATACCTTCAGGATACCATTGGTAAAAGAAATGCAAAAAGAATTTTCATTGTTCAAATTGCTTGGACTATTTGCTGGATTTGTTGCGGGTATTGTCGAAGAACTTGTATTTAGACGTTGGCTAATGGACACGACTATGCACTTTGGTATTGGTGTAATTGCTCAAATTATAATATCTGGAGTTGTATTTGGATTAGGTCATGCAAGTTGGGGTATGCTTGGGAAAAGTAGAACATTTGGATTAATACCAGCATTAGCCACAACTTTGTTAGGTTCGTCTTTGGCCATCTTGTATATAATTGGACAAAGGAATATTGGGCCATGTATAGCAGCTCATTGTTTGATTTCTATGACAATTGAGCCATGGTTAATGTTAGCTGCGGTATCAGGACAATGGAAATCAATTGAGACAAAAGAATAATAACAACAGGGCATAACATAATTTTCATCAGACCGGACAATTATCAAATGACTTATGGGAGAAGTAAGTATTGTAAAAGTTAATAAAAGTATTAAAGCTGGATTATATGATTCTCTAAATTTAATTGGAGGGATAAAAAAATATTTTGATTCCAATGATAAAGTATTACTTAAACCAAATATTAATGGATTAAGTTTACCTACAAATATTGATTTAGTTGAATCATTAATTCAATTACTATTTGACAATAATATAAAAAGCATAGCGATTGGAGAATCATCATTCGGCAGCTATCAACATACCGACAATTTCTTTAAAGATTCCGGATATCTTGATTTGTCAAAACGTTATAGTATCCCATTGATTAACTTTAATAAATCTAAAACAATTCGCGTACAAGTTCATAAACCTTTAATTATAGATTCTTTAGAAATTGCAGAGGAGTATTTTCATTTTGACAAAATGATTAATATGCCTGTAATGAAAGTGCATTATGCGACAGGAATATCTTTATCGTTAAAGAATTTAAAGGGATTATTGTCACCGAGATTAAAAAAATATTTTCACGAAATTGGCTTAGATAAAGCAATTGCGGATTTGAATAATTCAATTAGACCTTCTTTAAACATTGTTGATGGACTGACGTGCATGGAAAAAATGGGGCCGCATGATGGAGAATTGATCAATTTAAATCTTATCATAGCTGGACATAATTCATGGGAAGTAGATTATATTGGCAGTAAAGTGATGAATTATTCAATTAGCGAAATTGGACATTTAAATGAATTTTTACTATCAAATAATATTCAAAAACAACATTTAAACAATATTAAGATATTGGGTGAAAAAATTGAAGATATTAGTTATCATTTTGCCAAGGTAAATTTGGAAAATATAATACCTAAAGAGTTTAGAATAATTAAAAAAAATGTTTGCAGTGCATGTGAAAATGTATTTCTTTTATCTTGTAAGTTCTTAAAGAATGTGGATATTCCCGAAGCAAATGTTTACATAGGGAAACTGGATTCAAAAGATCGAGATAGGCAAAAATTAAATATTGCATTTGGAAATTGTTGTAAAACAAAAGATGATATGCTTCAAGCAAAAGGATGTCCACCATATCCTTTTGAATTAGCTGATAAAATAATAGAATATCTGGATAAAAAGTAAAGAATCCACCTTCTGAGAAGGTGGCTTTAATATGCGCCCATAGGGCGCTAAAGCTCGAAACTGAGCTGTTGCGCTTCTTCTCTCCTTTCTTGCTCCTCCTGATATTTTACATATTTTCTTACCTGCTCTTCGTCCAATCCTATTGTACTTGAACAATATCCCCTTGACCAAAAATGGTTACCCAAATATGGTTTCTTTTTTAATCCTGAAAAACTTTTAAATATTTTTATCGCAAGTTTTCCCTTTATGATGCCCATAAACTCAGATACAGACATTTTTGGTTCGAGAAAAATTACAATATGAACATGATCTGGTTGCACGTTTAACTCTAATATTTCGGCGCTTTTCCACTCACATAGCATCCTTATGTTGTCTTCGATAAACTCCTTTAACTTTCCTTCCATCATTTTATACCGATACTTTGGTGTCCAAACTATATGATAAACATGGTAGTAGACAACATGTGATGATTTCTTATATTTACTCATAGGTTTGCTTTTTATGCAAAGCTATTAAAACATGACCACCTTCAAAGAAGGTGGTTTGTAAAGCCCGAATCAAGACGAAACCTGCAATCCTGTCTTGCCATTTGGTTATTGCATTGTTTTGTCCAATCATTCTTTTCCCATTTGCAGCAATCCAACCGTAAAACATTAATATAAATGTTTCCATTATTATTGTTGTCAAAGCTAATATTGTAAATTGAATTGTTATATTTTTAGTTTGGTCTATGAATTGTGGAAGCAATGCCACAAAAAAGATAATTGCCTTTGGATTTGCTGCTTGTGTAATAAATCCCCAAATAAAAGATTTAAGATTGTTTTGATTTATCTTAATCTCACTATCCATAATTGGAATACTCTTAAATGATTTATAAATCATCAAAACACCGCACCAAATTAAATAAATTGCACCACCAAATTTCACATACAGAAATAAATTTCCAGCAGTCAAAATTAATGCGCCAAGTCCAAATGCTGACAAAATAAAATACATGAGATTACCACTAGAAATTCCTAAAGACCCAAAATAACTTGGCTTAGCTCCATACTTAAATCATTGCGTTGAAACTAAGATAACAGCAGGACCAGGAGTAATCGACAATAAAAATTCTGTCAACAAGTAGATAAACCAAACTTTCAATTCCATACTCTATAATTTTCAGGACGACTCAAAGTGACGCACAACGTTTTCGGCTACTAACAGTGCGGGTATGCGGGGTGCGTCTTTGTCCGCTGGCAATGCCGCTACACGCGTGCCACTACGCTTGCAAACCCTCTGAAAACCGCATTTTTTTGAGCCGATGTTAGCTGCCGGGATTTTTTATTCAACTTTAAATCCAATCTTGCTTTTAAGAAAATCTCTAAAACTCTGTGCTATTTGAATTGCTTCTTCTCTATCTTTAATCGTTAAATCTATCTTAATATCAGGATACCTAATCTCAATACCAAAAGCATTCAATTTCATTATCCTTTCATATAATTCTCTTTCAAGTGGAATAGCATCGTTTAGCAAATCAAGCAAATACCTTAAATCATGACTTCTTTTAAACGGAATTGAATGCATTTCAAGTAAACATTTGATATACTTCTCAGTTGCTTGTTGACAATGGAATGCAAGAGTATCAGAATAATCAGGAATGTATTGATTAATAATAATTGCCGTACCTAAATCGTGGTCAGCCTTTTCAATCCAATCTCTAAGTCTTTGTTCATTTGCGTTCATACATCAATTGAGCTCCTTGAATTGCGGAATTAATAAATGAATATCTATTTGATTTTTCATTTTCAAATTCATCATTAGTATATACAATTATATCAACAGGAAGTTTTGTTCCTATCAAAAGTCTTTGAATTTCTATACTTCGTTTAAATTTTGGCTCAATAGTGTCTTTAACTACAAGTAAATCAATATCACTATCCTCATTTGCTAGTCCAGTTGCGTATGAGCCAAATAAATAAATTTTATCGGGATTTACATTAGTTGCAATCCTAAATACAATATTCGATATAGCTGATTTTTCAATCATGTTATTAAATATTTTGCGACATAAAGGTAATCATTTTTAAATACTGTATTTAACCTGCAAAGTATCGACTTTTCCTGGCAGCTAAACGCTTGCGGCTATGTTTCGTAAGGGTTTCGAAGCCGCTAACCTGTCAAGTTACACCAAATTTAAATATATTTTCTGACCTCTGCAAACCCCCGCCGCCCTTATACTGTGTTGGCTGTAGTTTTTTATTTCCATATTGGTTTAATCTTTTTACCATGAGGTAAAATATCGTCTTTGGTAAAAGGTTTCCCATCTTTTCCTACAGAAAAAAGTATAAAAGAATCCTTATTTAATTTATAAAAATAGTTACACGAACTTTTACGATTAGATAATCCCTTATCAAATTTACTTTTCGCATTGTTTTTATTGAACATATCGTTAATAACAATCAAACTATTTAATCTTAAAATTACTCCTAAACTATCAGGATAATTGCCATACTTGCATTTGTAATTCTGTAATTCGTTTGATAGATTATTTAAAAACATTTCTGTTGTTTGTGCCTTCATTTCGTCTATTTTACCATTCTTTTCCATACCATGCTCAAATAAATATAAGCTACCATATATCAATATTGTAAAACCAATCCCAGAAGCACCAAGAATAAAGAGAAGTTTAAATCTAGTAAAATTTACCAATCCAATAATGATTGATATAATTCCAAAAACTACCCCAATCATAGGAATAAAAATTAAAGCACTAAAAATGATCAGCGTAATTGGAGCTTGTTTTTTAGTTTCCATTATATCTATCTATTTGTTTCAATTTATTTATTCGTTGAAAAGATATCGCAAGCAAAATGTAAAAAATAATCTTCCAAATAGGACCTAAATAGCTCAAAAGATTTTTATTAATATCTTGTAACTTTATGAAGAAACTAATAAAAATCAACAAAAAAAGTCCTATACAAATCGTGAAAATTATCAATCTGACAAATATTACAAATGAAAGTGAAAAAAATCTTGTAAAGAAATCTTTATTATCAATTTTTGAATTTTGATTGTAAGTATAAAAAACTCCAGCCACTATAACTATCAAATCAAGAAAATAATGCAGTACGGCAGAATAACCTTTAGAATCAATTGGACTTTTATTTAAAATCGTCACAATCATTGCATAAATTGAAGATATTATAAAAATCGCCAAATAATATTTTATAGAATCTTTCTCAGAAATATCATTTGTAGATATTTTCTTTTCCATTTCTTTTAAATAAAGTCTAATTTGTAATTACACATAATTATTAGTAATTTTGAGAAACAAAACTGCTAAAATTATGGGAAGAAAAACATTACAAATACAAGGCTATAGTCCTGAACAGATACGAGCCCTGTTTAACAGGGACGAGAAATATACAATAGGCATTAGGTTATATGCAGTATTTCAAGTTTCGATAGGTCAATCAACCCGAAAGTTGGAAAGCTTGTATAATACAAGTTTTAAACAGATATGTAATTGGGTACATCGGTTTGAAGAGTTTGGGATAGAAGGCTTGAAAGATAAGCCCAAAAGTGGTCGTAAGCCGAAGTTGAGTGAAAAAGAAATGAAGGAATTAAGCAATTTGTTGAAAAATAACAGGCCTGATGAGTTTGGTTATAATACAGCCACATGGAACGGGCCAATACTTAAAGAATATATACAAAAGCATTATCATGTAATATACAAAAAAGCCCAGATATATAATTTACTCAAGCAACTCGGCTTTACGTACCAAAAAGGAAAAGCTCAGTACCCCGAAGCCGATGAACAGAAAAGAACGGAATTTAAAACAACAATAAAAAAAACTAAAAGAAGAACCAAATGAAACAGTAATCTTGTTTGAGGACGAGTTCAGTTTGAGCAACACAGCAACCATATCATATAGTTGGTCGCCATGTGGGAAGCAGCCCAGGGTAATTTGCAAACAAAATAAAAGAGAACGTCAAACAACATTTGGAAGCATAAACATAAGGACAGGTCAGATGGTAATCAACTTTTCAGAGAAAGGAAATTATAAGAGCTTCAAAAAACATTTGAAGAAAATATTATATACTTTTAGCGATGCGCCGGAGATTATATTGGTACTGGATAATGTGAGGTATCATCATGCAAAGCTTTTAAGCAAGTTTTTGACAGAAAACAAAAGGTTAGAAGTGCTTTATTTACCGCCTTACTCGCCTCCCATTGAAAGAGCTTGGTGGTTTATGAGAAAATCAATAACCCATAACAGGTTTATGGAAAGCTTGAAAATGAGAAAAGCTAAATTTTGGCAAATGTTTTCTCACTTTTTAGTTCCAAATGAAAAAATACGCAATATTTGTGCAATAAATTATTAGACTTTATATAATTTATTAGGCTTTTTACTCTTAACAATATATTCATTCTTTAGGAAAAAGTAAAATTTATCAAAGTATAGAACGGAAGGTGTGATAAGTACCCTGAACCCATTACTGGCCATAACTGAACCGTTGATTGAGATTATATCTGGCCAATAAATTTATTTATTGATATATTTTTTCACAATATTTTCGGGCAAAAATTGGAAAAATGTATCGCCTCTGAGCCCTAGCCTAAGTGTCTCCAATGGCAATACTTCAGTAGGGGAAATATTGCCTAAATTTACATTACATCCCAATAATTTTATAAACCATACTTGTTGTGACTTATTCGGAGCCTCCCAAATAATGTCATTGGTATTTACATGTTCAACTATATTATCAATAAGCTCCTTGTTGGCAGTGCCGTCGGGATTGTAAATACCTATATTTCCGCTTTCACGGGCTTCGGCAATTACTTTCCATGAGCCAGCTTTGAGCTCGTTTTTCATCATCTCCACCCATTTTTCATTTGAAATATAAACCCCTGCCTGCTTGGATCCGACTTCTGAAATAACAGTAGTATATTGGGTAAGATTTTTTATATATTTCAATTTTTCATCATGTGGCAAAGAAATTGAACCGTCTGAAATTTCTATCAGGCTGATTTTGTATTTGTCTATAAATTTTTTGAATTCATCGAATAGGCCCCTTACTATAAAAATTTCAAATAAAGTTCCGCCAAAATAAGTTTGAATATTGGCTTCGGAATAAAGTTTGATTTTTTCTTCGAGGTTTTTAGTAATCAGCGGCGTACCGAATCCGAGTTTTACCAAATCGATATAATCGCCATTCGATGAAAGAAAATTTTCAGTCTCCCTTACGCTTAAACCTTTGTCCATAACCATTGTGAGGCCTGATGTTCGGGGTTTATGCATATGTGTTGGCACATACGAAAGATTAAAGTTCATTGTTTTACGGAGTTAAAATGACGGATAAGTTCTTTAATTTCTTTTATTCCTGAAGCTTCGGGACATAATTTGAATGTTTCCTCATGCTCAATAAAATTATTTTTTATCCCTCTTTTAAAATATAAAATGCCTTCCGAAATATTATTCCGCAGAAAGTTGTACGCAGCAAGGCGATAGCTTATGACCGCAATATTGAAATTGTGTGAATAGGCATTTTCTAATATTTTGATCGCCCTTGTCAGCAGGTTTTTTTTGTAAAAAAGCTCCGAAAGATTAAGCCACGATTCATAATCATGAGGATCTAATTCCGTTGATCGGCTATATGCATGAATGGCTTTATCCGTTTGGTTGATTGCAGAATATACATTACCAAGCGAAAACCAGTAATCGGAATTGTATGGGTTAATATCTATGGCTTTTTGTATGAAACTAATACTATCCCTGTAGTTTTCACGCAAGCTATGGATTATACCAATCCCATATACAGCATCGGAAAAATTCGGATTGGTTGATAAAGATTTATGATAATAATCTGACGCTATGCCTAATTTACCGATACGTTCGTAACACTCACCAATAAAGCATAGGGTTTCGGTATGATTTTCTTCAAACACAAGGTACTCTTTATAGGCCTCAATAGCTTTTTCGTAGTTGCCCTTGTTCAGGAAAATATTTCCTTTGTTAAAATAAGCCAGATAGTATTTGTCATTAATTGCTAAAGCAAAATCAAATGTTTCGATTGCTTTATCGTATTCGTTGATTTTTGAGTAAACAACACCTAAATTGAACCAAACCATATCGGAAAAAGGACCAATATCTATGCACAGATTGTAAATTTTTATTGCATTCTCGTAGTTTTCTAAACGGTCGTAACAAATGCCAAGTTCAAATAATACTGTAAGGTTTTCACTATCTTTTGTATTTGCAATTTGTAAATAGTTAAGTGCAGTGGTATAATCGTCAATGTTTTCATAATTAACAGCGATACTAAACAAACAATCGATAAGATCCGTTCCGGATATTTCAATTGCCTTTTCAAAATAGTTATTAGTTTCTTTCTGCCTTCCAATAAAGTTATAAACTATCCCTTTTAATAAAAATAATTCATAGTTGCCGGTTTCATATTTTTCAATATCTTCCAAAATTTCAAGTGCATGCAGGTAGTCGCCCTTATCAATGAATAATTGCGCCTTTTTTATCATAAGTTTACTGGAATCGGGATGTTGCTGGATACCTATGTCAACCGTTTTATTTAAATTTTCCAAGTCGCCATGCTGTATAAAATATTCAAAAAGCAACTCGTATTCATTTACGTCAAAAAAACATTTTTTGCCCTCACGGATCATTTCTTTATAACGATTCAGAATATCTATATAATCGTCATCATTGAATAATGGACCTGTTTCCTGGTTCATATCTTCTTCAATATTAATCCGCTTCAAAAATAGTAACATTTATTACAAAATCACAATTAATTATAGTTTGAAATATCAACCACTTATGTTAGTAACTTTCTATAAATTATCAATCACTAATTTTGAAAGGCTTTTTATTCTTTTTAGAATGATCTAAATTTCTTGTATAAAAGGATATTATTTCTTTGAACTTTGAAAACTGTCGAGTAGTATAAGCCGTAAGAAGATTATTGTTTTAAATAAATGTCAGTCAATATAATCAAAATAAAAAAGCATACAAATCATACTTTAAAATATTCGGCAGTTTGCTTGAGTTCGATAGCAAGTTTTGCCAATTCTTCAGAATTATCCGACATTTTTTCTGCTGAAGTAGCGCTTTCCTGGGTTGATGAATTTACCTGCTGTATAGAGTTATTAATTTGTTCAATGCTTGTGTTTTGCTCAACGCTTGCAGCGCTAATTTCCTGTACTAATTTAGCGGTATGTTCAATCTCTGGAACTATTGCTTCGAGTTGCTTACTCGATTTTTCAGAATCGCCTAAACTTTTTTGTGTCAATTCGCCGATTTCTTCCGCAGCTACTTTGCTACGTTCGGCAAGTTTACGCACTTCGGCTGCTACAACTGCAAACCCTTTGCCGTGCTCCCCTGCCCTTGCGGCTTCAACTGCGGCATTAAGCGCCAATATATTGGTTTGAAAAGCAATATCGTTTATTATTGTAATCCTCTCGGCAATTTTTTTCATAGATGCAGCAGAATTCTTGGCCGATTCGTTTACATTTTTTATTTCATTTGCCGCATGTAAAGATATTTTTTCTGTTTGAACTGAATTTTCGGTATTCTGCTGGATATTGGCTGCTATTTCTTCTATTGACATTGAAATTTCTTCTGTTGAGGCTGCCTGGCTTGCTGCATTCTGTGAGAGATTTTTGGAATTCTGGTTCATTTGGGTGCTTGCTTCTGCAATATTATCGGCGCTATTGATAAATATACCAATAACTTCTTCAAGCTTATTTTGCATACTGGTAAGCGCTTTTGCGAGGTCGCCAAATTCATCATTTTGCTTTATGTCAACTTTTGCTGCTATGTTGCCATTTTCAATTTTCATAGCAAACTCAACGCCTTTTCGTAAAGGTTCAACAACTGAACGGGCTATCCACAGTGTTACAATTAAAGTCATTATAACTACTATTAAGCCCGCAATGATCGTAAAAGTTTGAAAATTACTAAACGATTTGTTCATGGTTTGCCTGAGTTCATCCACTTTATTATTAAATGAACTTTCAAGATTTTTTATTTCTTTTATGGTTTTATCTGTCCTAACCATTAATGAACCGTTTTCTTCAACCAAAGGTGTAATTTCCGACGTAATCATAAAATCGTCATAATTTGCAAGGTTCGAAAGCTTATCCATTATTTCTTTATGGGTTACAAAAATACTGTCTGAAATTACTTTATATATTTTCTGATACTCTTTCTCCTGTTCGCCCGATAAATATTCCGACCATAGCTTTGATTTCTGCATAATCTCTTTGTTGAGCTTGGAAAAATCAACATCATGTAATTCTTTTAGCTTTAATTTTTCAGGGGTATCGGCAACTTTATCAATATAAACCCAACTCTTGATAAGCATTTTGGAGTTTGAAATCAGATTTGCCAAATCGTTCAATGAACTTGCAGAAGGCGCAAAAATATTGGTTATTTCTTCATTTAACTTTTTATTGTTATATGAAATGTAAGTGGTTAAAAACACATTAACTATTATAATAATAATTACCGTCCCAAAACCTATGCTTAATTTTTTAGAAATTGTAAGTTTCATCTTTCATTTAGTTTAAATTCCTATCCTAAGGCTTTCATTTTAAAAATCTGTACAATTATTATTAATTGCTTAGGATTTAATATACAGATTTCGAAAATACAAAAAAAAAGTCAATTAATCGAAGATAAATTTATAAACAAAAAATATTTAATGGGTATTCAATATCTACAAGATATAAGCCACAGGCCGGAAGCGACATCCCGGCAGCGTTTCTGTTTTTTGCTTCTATTATTTTTTGAAAGTCCGATAAGGAAATTTTCCCAAAACCTACATCAAGCATTGAACCGGTAATTGCACGCACCATGTCGCGCAAAAACCTGTCGGCTTTTATCCTGAAAATGTACATATTATTTTCAAAACGCCAATAGGCTTCCATAATTTTACAAACATTGGTTAAATTGTTGCTGTGCAATTTACAAAAGCTTGTAAAATCGGAGTATTGTAATAATACTTTACACGATTCAGACAAGGCCGATAAATCAGGTTCTTTATAAAGCTTATAACAAAATTCATTTTGAAATGGATTTTTTTCAAACATAGCCTGGTATTCATAAGTGCGCGATATTGCATCAAAGCGCGCATGTGCAGTAGGTTTAACAGGTATAATGTTTTTTACAGCTATTTCGAAAGGTAATATTTGGTTTATGTGGAAAATAAAATCATTTGTATTTAAGTTGGTTTCATCAACATCGAAATGGGCAACAAAATAACGTGCGTGCACGCCTGTATCAGTTCTTCCGGCCCCTATAACTTTAATTGTGCTATGAAAAATTATGGATAATGCCCTTTCCAATATCTCCTGGATGGTTATGGCATTTTTCTGTTTTTGCCAGCCATGAAAATTAGTACCTTTATAACTTAACTGAATAAAATAACGTTTTGCCAAATCATTTTTTTTCAAATGTAATAATAAGCGAGTTTTTGAAAGAATAATTTTAAATTGGATTTTCCGAATTTACCCGAAAAAATTATTTCGGTTGAATTCGATATGCAGGACTATATTTATTATTATTTACACCTAATATCCTATTACCCAAAGAATACGGCTTTCTTCAATACAACGGTCGATTATGGCAATCATTTCAATGTTCACTTCTTTTAACATCGATAAGTATTTTTCCCAATTTTCTTTCCAGGCATTATCAACCTTTTCAATTTCTAAGAGAAATGCTTTTCCAAGAAAAATGCTGTCGATAAACTTTACAAACTCATCATCTTTTTTAATATTATTGAGATTTTTAAGATTGCTTGAAAGCTCGTTGCGCAAAACAATTATTTTACGTGAATTATATTTGGTAGGCTCAAAATATTCATAAAGGTCATGGCTTTTTTCAAAACAACGGCTAAATAAATTAAAGACTTCACTATTTAAAAAACGGGATTCGCCATTTAAACGATGAAAATTTAAGTCATCGCCTGTGATGTTAAATTCTACAAAGTTTAATTTTTCAATTCCAAAAAATTCAATTCTCATATTTTAGGTTTTATTTTCGTTCTTTTAATAACCCTGTATTTTTTTAGTATCTTTCGTTTCAGCTAAATGTTTAACAGTTTATTTTTATGAAACCAATTATAACATAAAAATATGAAAAAAAGAAACAATATCAATATTAACAGTATTTTAATAAATTTTTGTTTTATCAGTTTATTGAAATTTAACCAAAATTTTTGCTTTGTATGTTTTATAAACGAATAAAAATGGTTTTCACTAATTTTGCAATGAATTATCATAAATTTTCCAATGGAGGAAATACAGGTTGTTGAATGTTTTTTTAAAAATTATTCCGGTCGTAAACCCGATAGCATTGAACCGCTATTACAATCAGGATCGTACCGCAAATATTATAGAATAACAAGCTCAGGCCAAAATTTTATTGGCGTATATAATGAGGATAAAAAAGAGAATATCGCGTTTTTGAGCTTTACAAAAACTTTCCTTGAGCAAGGGCTTAATGTGCCAGAAATATACGCCGATGATATTGACAAGAACGTTTATCTCTTACAATATCTCGGCGAAATATCTTTAAATTCATATTTATCTGATAAAAATGTTAACGGTTCATTTTCTTCGGAAAGTTTGGAAATGTATAAAAAAGTAGTAGAGAAGCTACCCTTGTTCCAAATTAAAGGAGGTAAATCCATTGATTATTCTGTTTGTTATCCCCGCCATTCTTTCGATAAACAATCAATGATGTGGGATTTAAATTATTTTAAATATTATTTTTTAAAACTGGCGAAAGTTATTTTTGATGAGCAGAAGCTCGAAACCGATTTCCATGTTTTTACCGAATTTCTGCTCGAAACAAATCGTGAAAACTTTATGTACCGCGATTTTCAATCGCGCAACATAATGATATTTAATGATGGGCCATATTTTATTGATTACCAGGGCGGGCGACGTGGCGCATTGCAGTACGACATTGCATCGGTGCTGTTT
Source organism: uncultured Bacteroidota bacterium (assembly GCA_963808135.1). GTDB lineage: Bacteria > Bacteroidota > Bacteroidia > Bacteroidales > DTGW01 > CAWEFA01. The sequence goes on along the minus strand of CAWEFA010000079.1, from coordinate 5,406 downwards.
GAAGCGAAAACTTCTTTACCCGCCGATATCAGGGAATTATTGCTTGACCATTATCTTCAGCATTTGGCAAAGCAAATTAAAATTGATACCAAAGATTTTTACAAATATTATTACGGTTATGTTTACATAAGGCTTATGCAGGCAATGGGCGCTTATGGTTTCAGGGGTTTGTACGAGAAGAAAAAACTTTTTCTGCAAAGCATACCTCAAGCAATTGAAATATTGAAGTGGCTTCGTAAAAACACAAAATTACCTGTAAATATAACTGAAATGGAGTTGGTTTGGGATAGGCTAATTAACTCGGAACATATTATTAAACTTGCTTCCAAAATTTTAAACCTTACCGTTAACATTAACAGTTTTTCGTACCGCAGAAGCATACCGGTTGACGAAACCAAAAATGGGGGCGGGTTTGTGTTCGATTGCAGGTTATATAACAACCCCGGCAAACTCGATGAATTTAAAAATTTTACCGGGCTTGACAAACCTGTTATTGATTATTTAAATTCGGATTCAAATGTATTGGTATTTTTAGAAAACATATTTGCATTGATCGATGGCACTATTGAGTCATATAAGGACAAAGGCTATACGAACCTCATGGTGAATTTCGGCTGCACCGGCGGACAACACAGGTCGGTTTATTCTGCTGAAAAACTTTCTTTACATTTAAAAAATAAATTTCAGGGGATTAAAGTTGTGTTAAGACACAGGGAACTGGAAATGGTTGCAAATTCAAACAAAGAAACACCCGCGATTTAATATTTTACCGGCATTCTGAAAAAATTAGCAAACGACTATATTTTTCTAATTGATATTACAGAATTTTATTTATTTATCAAAGCACAATTATTTAACGCCACCTCTATACTATTAAACCCGGAACAAACACCGCGGACATTAACCATATCACCTTTTCGTAAATTATTTTTATTTTTAGAACTATTCTTCAGAATATTACAATTTACTCCAAAATCGGCTGATGAATCGCGAAGGATAACAGAAAAGCTGCTATCAGGATTGTATGTTAATTCTGCAACACTTCCGGTTACTTCAATAATTTTATTCAGATATTTTGTGTTTGCACTGTTTTCATTTGAAGAATACTCATTATAAAGTTCTGATGCTTTCAATTTAAAGTCGGCTTTTTTATTCGAAATATCGGCCTGGGGTTTATTGAATAAAAAGATTCCTGTAATTATGCCGCTTAAAAAAAGTGCAACAATTACAATAATGCCATATTTAAATATTGGTTTCATAAATTTTATTAATTATTAGGGAAGCTACTTTTACATTTTATTTTTTAACGGCAGGTAGGCCATGTTTACGGTAATTTCAAATTTATCTGCAAATTTACTTTTCACTAAACCTGGAATTTCAATATTATAATCCTGCGGGTCCAGTAAAAATTTCGATTTGCCGATTATTTTCTCAGTTTGAACCTCAAAAGTACCAGTTGTTTTAATAAGCTTTGTTACACCATGAATTGAGATATTTCCTTCAACATCGGCATTGTAAACACCTTCTTTTTTGAAATCAATTGCCGATAAGTTTGTAATTCTACCCTTGAATGATGCTTTTGGAAACTTATCCGATTCAACATAATTCTCGTTAAAATGCTCCTCCATAAGGGCCTGATCAAATTTGAACGATTTCATAAGAATTGTAAATATCATTTCTCCGGATTCAATATTAAGAATGCCGGCTACCTGGTTATTGTCGGCTTTAATATCTTCCATCGTAGTATGCGAATAAAAACTTATAAAGCCAGATTTGGTAAGATATTTTGATTGGCCAGATGTATAAGTGCTTATACATAACACTAAAAAAATAAATGCTAACTTTTTCATTTGATTTGTTATCTGTTTGATATTAAAAATTGAAAACAGGTTTAATATTATTAACCAATAAACCAAACTATTTGTTCGTTTTATGATTAATATCGAAAACCCTCGATATGTTAAATCCCAAATGTATTCCCGCTTTATTCCATTTATCAGTTGTTCTGCCAATAAATTCCTCTTCAATCATCCCGCTTGCATTGGTAAGCATTAGCTGAAAAACATGACCGCCGGTTTCAATATCGAACCCAATTGAAAATGGATTTATATAATTAGTTGACTGGTAATTATTTTTGGGTTTTATTACGTAAAAATATTCTGCATTTAACGAAATCCTTGTTGTTAACTTAATTCTTCCGCCAATTCCAACAGCATATACATCATTTGGATCAAGTTCCGTTTGAACAAGGTTGTAATGGATAAATGTAGGGCTTAACTGTAACGAAAAAATATTGTTGAATTTTCTTGCAACTAATATTTGATGTGTATAAATGATACGTGATGAATACGGATAATTGCTATTGTTTTGAATGCTGTCGATATAAGGAAAATCTTCAGTCATGTCGGCAATAGAACTGAATAAAGAGATACTAACCGGCATATTTTTAATTCCTGAAGATTGCCGAAAAATGCTAAATTTCACAAATCCATCAAAAGTCTTTTCAATATTTCCGCGACCAATACCCACCATAACCCAATTTGTAATACCATATTCGAGGCTGAAATGCGTAGTAGCGCCATCGAGTCCCCAGAAACCGTAAGCGCCTTGATCTATTGTACCAAACCTGTGGTGAATGCGAAAATCGAGTTGCCCCTGAGGCATCCTTTCAATTGATTGGCCGTTTATTATACGGGTGGCCTTAAAAGTAGCTGTGGCATAATTGATTTCTTTGGGCATTTCACTGTTCAGTAAATTCTCAAGGCTATCTTCCTGAGAAAAAATATTAAATGAAGCAAAAAATAAAAACAGAAAACAAAGAATATACTTCTTATGCATACTTTTAATTTTATAATTGGTATTTCTTATTTTGGGTTTTTTCATTATTGGCATTATTTTATTAAATAGATATTCACATTTATTTGCTTGGTTTACTACCAATTCTTACCCATTTATTAAACTGATTAATTGAGCAGCTATCAATCATTGGGGCGCTATTTGGCGGAGGCATATATGGGCCTATTTTATGTTCTATAGCTCCTAAAATTCTATTGGATTGATTCACAACATCACTATAATCCTGCAATTTTATACCATTTGCATAAGTGGGTGCATTGCTGTTACTATGGCACGACCAGCAATTATTACTTAGAATTGTTTCTATTGTTACTGAAAATGTAATGTTTGTAGTATCGCATTGAAAATTTACTTTGGGGAACAATGCCTCTTCAGAATCGTAATAGCAAGAAGTAAAGGATAAAATAATAATAAATAGATGAAATTTTTTCTTCATAAAATTAATATTAACGAATTTTACTTTTTATTTGGAGCCCCATTATTGACCCATTTATTTACCTGGTCAATTTTACATTTTGTCAAAGTTGTGTATAAAGGCATCTTAGTAACCCCATTCCCATTTAAAGCGTTCATTAAAATACCATTTTTGGCATAAGTATAAATACTATTGTAATTATCCAGATTATAACCATGCGAAGGGTTGTTTGTGTTATGACAACTTTTGCAGTAAGTATTTATAATCGGCCAAACTACTCCTGCGAATGTTACGTTTGAAGTATCGCAAACTGAAGAGAAGCATTGTTCATCCAAAGCGCCATAAGTAATCCAATTTCTTATGCTGTCAATTTGTGCCAGGGTTAATTTGAGTATAGCCAGGGGGTGGCATTTTATCTTCTTCGCCTGAGCTGGTTATTGATGTATACAATATACTTTGATCGGGATAATATGGTTTAACTGCCTGCATAACATTTGTATAATTTGTAAATATATAATCGGTTTGTGAATTATTGTCATGACAACCACTCAATGCACAAGTTGAAACCAATACAGGCAAAATATCCCTTTGAAAGCAGGCTCTTGTTACATATTTACTTGTATCGACGGGGGGTTTACTAGTAGTATCATTAAGTTTCCTATACCATATTGCAAATTGGGTTATACTACATGTATCTAATTTAGCCGCTCCTTTTGGCATGGTATCATAGCCCAATTTGTGCTGAATAGACCCTAATATACCATTAGCCCAGGCAACAACGTCGGCAGAATCTTCTAACTTTACATTTCCACCGTTTGTAGCTGCATTATTGTTACTATGGCAAATTAAACAATTATTGGTTAAATTTTTTTTTATGACGCCAGAAAATGTAATATTATTTGTATCACAAACAAGGACTTTATGATTTGTAGTATCGCTGTCATTTTTTGCTCCCTGCAATATCCAAATACGGATTAGTGACCTTTGGTTAATTGATAATGGCCCGCTCGGCGGCATAATATCACCCCTAATATTTGTTATTGCATTATATATTGTGCTATTATCCGGATCACCTGGCTTCACTGCAACCATAATTCCATTGTAATTTGAAAAATTATAATGCCCTCCTCTTTTTGATATTCCATCATGGCAGCCCGGTTTAGCGCAATTTATTTGAAATATAGGCAATATTTGTGTATTGAATTTTATTGGAGGAAATTCTTTAATATCTACTGTATTGTGCCTGCATGAACCGACAAGAGCATATATTAAGATAATTAAAAGAATGGTAATTACTAATACAGCTATACTTTTTATATTCATACGTAGATAATTTTATTTTTTATTTGTCGTATGGAACACCCACATTATCTTCATTTGTTTTTGCGAACAGCAGAGTCATGGGTGTTTCATATATATGTATTTTGGATATGAATGCTAATTAATATTGGTTAAAAGTTTTGACAACTAATAATCATGCTTAAACGATATGTTTATCAATTATCGAAAGCAATTCCGATATTGCATAAGGCTTGGAAATATAATCGTTACATCCGGCTTTGATAATTTCATCTCTTTCATAATCCAAAGCATAAGCTGTTTGTGCAATTATTGGAATTTTTTTATTCATTTCCTTTATTTTTTTTATGGCATCATAACCATCCATTATCGGCATCCTGATATCCATGAGGACTAAATTTATTTTTTCATGCCTTTGGACCATTTCAATAGTTTCAAGGCCGTTTTTTGCCCACAGCAAATTTGTTTTTGTGTTTTTTAAAGCCTCTTCAATAAATTTATAATTGGCCAGTTCATCTTCGGCTATTAAAATTAGCTTGTCGTTCCAATCATAGTTTATGTTTTTTTCAATTATTTTATTATCGGTTGCAATATTTGTATTTTCAGAATTATTTTTTTCATATGGAAGATTGAAATAAAAAGTAGAACCTTTATTTATTTCACTTTTAACCCAAATTCTGCCACCAAGAATTTCAACCAGTTTTTTTGATATTGCCAAACCCAATCCAGCCCCTCTATGTAATAAATTTAAATTGTTTTCTGCTTTTCTAAATCGCTCAAAAATAAAATCCCTGGCATCATCTTCAATTCCAATCCCGGTATCTTTAATATCAAGA
>CAWEFA010000078.1:0-82904 GCA_963808135.1 uncultured Bacteroidota bacterium | reverse complement strand
GTGAACTTTCCGCGTTGCTTATAACGTTTTCGGCTATGTAAAGTGCGGGATTTACATGCAGGATAAATCCAACTACACAAATATAATTAGAAAGCACTGAACTTGCAAACCCGCTATAACCCGCATTTTATATGAGCCGATGTTAGCGGCTGGCATACTTGTTTGTCCGAAATTCTGTTGGTTTGGTGTCCGTATAATTCTAATTGTTTTTAGGTTCATAATGAAGAACAATGATACCGCAGTCAAACGATTTAGATTTTACCAAAGTCAGATTTTGTTTACTGACAAGTTCGTTGAAAATAGGTAGTCCGTTCCCAATAGCAACAGGATTTACAAGTAAATGAAATTCGTCAACAAGTTGGTGCTTGATTAGCGTAGATGCAAATCTCGCACCTCCATAAACTATAATGTCCTTTCCTTTCTGCTTTTTTAATTTAGTTATTTCTTCAACAATGTCTCCATTAATAATTTTCGTGTTTGCCCATTCTGAATCTGTAGGTGTCCTTGAAAAAACAATTTTAGGTATATCAGTTAATCTTTTTCCAAAAGCAAAAAACGGGTCTGATTTATTTTCAGCTACTGATGCCCAATAAGGAATGAAGCTCATTTTAGAGTTGTGTCCAAGTGTTAGTAATATAATGTCAACTTGTTCAAGATTTGCGATCATATAATTTCTTAAATCATCATCCAAATTGAAATTCATCCAGTCCATTTCGCCATTTTGTCTGCCAACGAAACCGTCAATGGTAATGTGAATTTGTAGTTTTAATTTTCTCATTGTTGTTTTATTTTGTAGTCCGTCTGCACAAAATTGTCAAGTTGTATTGTCGTTTGAAATGCTTGCCGCTAACGTTTGGCGCTATGAGCATGTGGCGGGTTTCGGAGCGTTTCTCTATCAAACTACACCAAAACTTGATGCGGGATTGAAAGTTAAATAACCTTATAAACCCCGCCATTGCTTATGAGCGCGTGTTAGCTGCAGAAATTTATTCTTTTTTTACATCCTCATAATCAACAGATATATCCATCAATGAAAGAACATATCTACGAATTAATTTTGAAATCCCAAATGCTTGTTCAATATCCGCATCAGAAAGATCAACTGATGTATCAGGATATCTAATTTCAACTGCAAAATCTTCAAGAATTGAGGCATTATCATAAATCTCATTTGACACGTCAATTTTTTTAGAAATCAAACCAAGCAAATAGTTCAATGAATGTTTCCGTTGAAATGGTATCTCAAGAAATAGTAAATATCCTTTCAAATACTTCTCGGCTGATTGTTGACAGTGAAATGCTATTGTATCACGATATTGCGGTAAATAAAGAAATGTAACCTGAGCTGTACCCAAATCATGGTCACCTTTATCAATCCATTGTTTTACAATATCAATCTTTTCGCTCATATAAGACTTTACTCCCCTCAATTGCAGAACTTAAAAATGAATATCTATTTAATAATTCATTTGAAAATTCAGTTGTTGTATAAATCTTAAAATCCATTGGAATTGGCAAGCCATAAAATAATCTGCGTACTTCCAATCCTCTTTTATGTTTAGGCTCAATAGTATCCTTTATAAGGATGAAATCCAAATCACTATTATCATTAAAGTTGCCGCGTGCATAAGAACCAAACAAAATAATTTTTTCGGGCTTGTAGTTATTTGCAATCTTGCTAACAATATCATTTATTTGTCTAGTTTCTATCATAATAGAAGCGAAGTTAATGCAAATATTAAAAAAAACATCAAAACCTTGTCAATTGCAGTGATTTTTTTGCAGCTAACGTTCCTCGGCTATGTAAAGTGCGGGATTTACTTGCGCAATAAATCCCACTACACAAATATAATTAGAAAGCACTGAACTTGCAAACCTTCTATAACCCGCATTTTATATGAGCCGATGTTGTGCCCAGTTATTTATTTATTATACCTAGTATCATTTTATCATTTGTCGAAATAACATATATTTTCTCAATCTCTTGTTTCACATTATTAAGTAATGGATTTTTAAACGAATACTTGCATCTAAATTTATTGCCAATTATTGAATCGCTGTTGTTTGAATATCTTTTGAGTACCTTTAATTTAACTGAGTCATCGATAAGCATTTTATCAACGTCATATATCAATTTTAAGTAAAACTTCTTCATATCAACACTTTTTTCTTTGTTCATTGATTCCTTATATGATTTGTTTAAATCATTAAAAGTTTTTAGACAAATTATAAAACGATTTATCAAAGAATCAGGTGTCATTTTTTTTACTATAGAATCATCAAAACTATTTTTGTATTGTCCAAAATAATAATTTAAACTATCACTGTTGGATACAGTACCAATCATTTCAAGTGAAATTATTTTTATACTTAAATCTGTCTTAACTCCATTTAAGATTTCTTCGTAATCAATAATGAGTCTTTCAATATCAGAATTTTTACAACTTATTGTCAATAGTGTAAAAATAAAAATAAGACTGGTTTTAGTTAAAATTCTCTTCATTGTTTAGTTTATTTAGTGGAAGTCAAATTATCGCAATTTTATTTTTCATTTTTAGTAAGAAAATCAATATAATTGGGCACAACGTTTGAGTGTATGAGCCGTAAGGGTTCGAAGCCGCTAACTTATCAAGTTACAACAAACTTAAATATATTTTTTGACCCTCGCAAACTACGTTACCCCTTATGGATTATACACTATGTTATGCACTGGGTGTTTTTAATTCTTTGTCAGTTCGTAATAATCTATCCACAAAGCATAAATATTTGTTTAACACTAAAATTATCCAGCTTTATTCCGGTTTAATCCCATTTCCATGCTTTGGAGCTTAGTCTGCCACCGACCTTCCATTATCAAAATCTCATCTTTTGTTGCAGATGTTCCTGCAACTTCCAAAATCGAAACTTGATAGTCACTTGCATCCCGACTCTTTAGACCAACGTTGCCACCATGACCTGTTTGAATATAATCTTGCCAACGACCCCAAAATCCATCTGCACCAGTAGCTGAACCAACATACTGCTCTTTTGTCTTTGGGCATGTTAGCAAATAAACCCCCCGAGAAGATTTTAAAACGGCATGCCAGCTTGTTGGCATATTATCTAGTTTTGATAGAGGCTGAATAAAATTCAAGAAACCAGGAAAATCAGGCTCTCGAAATGCTTTATGTAGCTCAATGATTGGTTTATTGTTCCGTTCTGCGTATTGCACCCAGGCAAGAGCTCCTGGTCCCCAATCGATAAACAGTTTCCCAATTAGATCACATAAAGTATCCTGCAAGACAAGGTCGTAAACATCGCAACTTCCAGCTTTGTCTATACCATCCATATGAGGCATTGGTGTGTCTTGTTCCAATAACCCACGATACTTTACAGCATAGAGTCCTGCAAACATTGTTTCATCGTTGAGATTAACAACAAATACTGCCCAATAAAGCGCTGTAAGTTTTTGTCTATTTGCTATACTCTGTTTAGATTGATACGAATCAAACTGTGAACGATTGTCACGCCACAACTCATAAGGTGAACGACCTTTCATTGCTCTTTTATCCTTATGCCTGAGAAATCGTATGTCTCCAAGCTGTAAGCCAGCATCTCTCAGGATAGTATTTATCATAATAGGCATAGTATTTATTCTTTTAAAGTTCGTAATATTCTAAAAATATCTTCCAGTCTAAATGGTCGAGGCTTTCGCCTTGTGCATAACTACCGGATATACGTACCGGGTAATGATAACACCCTTATATTTTTATGCCTTCCCTTAATCATAACATATCACTTATTAGAAAAGTTATGTTTTAGTTGGCGTGGTATAATCACCTTTTAAGTTGCATATACCCGTTTTAAATTTATAGTATTTCTTTTTATAAACTTATGGTATTATTTTATAAATTCAAATTATTGGCCGGACTTTTTGTTCTGCTGGGCCGCTACGAATTTTTAAACCCGTGCGGGTTGAGGGCGGGACACTACACCGAACCCGGGGAATGGCAAGTTTTGTGACCCGGTTATTATAAAAGACTGTTATTAGAAAAAATGTTTAACAAATCTATTAACTGAAAGTTAAGCCGACTTTTCCTGAAAATATTTGAGTTGTGCAACAGCTACGGGTGTTGTACAACGTGCTTTTTATTTGTTTTCCAAAGATTTAGGCAACATTAACAAAAAAGGAATACACTTGTCATAATTCAACTCATAGTAATTTACTCCTAAGTTGATATTATTGTAATAATCCATTTGATGCTCTTTATAATACTTTTCTGAAGATAATTTCCAAAAATCCTTGCCTATCTTTTCTGTTAAAAACCATTTTTCAAGTAATCGAGCTGCACGACCATTGCCATCTCTAAAAGGATGAATGTGGGCAAATTTTAAATGAATCAATGAAGCGAAATAAAACGCCTCTGATTTGGATAATTCCTTTTTTAATAACGTGTTTAAATCATTAAAGAAACCAGTCATTGTCTCTTTCACTAGTTCTGGCTCAACTGCGAGATAAACTAATCCAGATTGACCAAAAACGCCAACTTTCTCATTGCGATATTTACCCTGTTTACTTTTAATCACAAGTGTTTTTGCAAATATTATATGACATTGTAAGAAGTTTTTTTCTGTCAATAGGTTTGATTGTGCATATTCATACGCTAAAATTAGATTTTCGATTTCTTGAATCTCCTTGTCTGGCTTAAATTTCTCTTGTGATAACTTATAATTCATGTAAGAGTTCAAATCGATGGTATTTCCTTCAATATTTGATGAGTAAACAGCGGAAGCCTGAGTTTTATATCCTAAATCAGTACTTTTCTCTGTAAAGTCAAACGACTCAATCAGCTTTTCAATTTGATTGCCAACTAAATCATTGTATTGATTGAAATATTTATCATCAAGTATTCTCATCTATCAGTTTTTATCCAAAGATAACATTTTTAGTAATTTATATGAGTGGTAATGGTCTTACATTCAAGTTTCTAATGCAACTATTCAGTTTATATTTTTCAATTTAAAGATAATTACTTTTTTTCTTCGGGCAACATGCCATTGAAATATTAATAACTCTATGTATTATAATATTTTAAAGGTAGAGTTATTAACATTTCAACAGCACATAACCATCATCATCTACAGTTTTTCAAAATATAGTTTTCAAAAACCTCTTTTGGTGTTTGCCAATTCAATACTTTTCGTGGGCGATTGTTAAGCAAATCCTGCACTTGCTGTATCTTTCCTGATGGTATTTCATTGAAGTCTGTTCCTTTTGGAAAGAAATCCCTAATCAGCATATTGGTGTTTTCATTGGTGCCTCGTTGCCAAGGACTATACGGACTTGCAAAGAATACTTTGATTTGTGTTTCTTTGGTAAACAATTTATGCTGGGCCATCTCAAACCCATTATCATGCGTTGTGCTCAAACGCATCTGTTCCGGCAGGGTAAGCATTTTCTCTGCAAATGCCCTGCGTACGGTAGGTGCGCTCCTGTCTTTTAACTTTACCAATAACGTAGTCCGTGTGGTTCGTTCTACTATGGACCCAATAGCACTTTTACCATCTTTCCCAATGATTAAATCGCTTTCCCAATGACCTGGAATCAACCGATCCTTTACCTCAGGTGGTCGCTCTGATATATCTATCCTGTCGGGTATCCTGCTTCGAAGTAGACCTCTACTCTCAGGCTTCCTCCTTTGGCCCTTTTGCTGTCGCAAATAGCTTATCAATTCCTTACGAAGCTCTTTCTTTGCCCATAGGTAGATGTATGTGTAGATGCTTTCGTGTAACACGTGATATCGCTTATTATGTTTATAAACTTGTCTTAATCGTTTTGATATCTGTTCAGGTGACCAATGTTGCTTGAGATGAAGTATTATCTTGTATTCAAGCAAAGGGTCTTTCTGTATCTTGCTCCCTTTGTGTTTTATTTTATTACCCTGAGTAGCATTCAACTGAGCTAATTCCGAACGATATATCGAACCGCTATTACGCTCTATTTCACGATTTATTGTACTCCTCGGTCGGTTAAGTGTCAGGGCTATTTCTGACCGCTTTTTACGGATCAAGAGGAAAAGTTGGGGGGGAATAAATTAAGCATAAATATTGGCCAATCTAAACAAGAAGAAACTTACATTTCTCACACCTCTAAAAGCAGACCGGAATGCTTTAATCTTAGCATTGAATGATTCGGCAGAAGCATTAGTGCTTCGATTATTAAAGTAATTGAGGATTGTTAAGTAATGGGCTTCTATAGATCGGGCAATGGTATTGAAAGATTTAAAGCCCGATTTTTCCACATTCTCATACCACAAAGCAAGTTTAGAAAAAGCTACTCCTTTATCCTTGGTTTTACTGTAAATTGTACCTAATTGCATTGCCAAACCATAGGCTTTTTCTAACAGTGGATATCTGGCGAATAGTAGTTCTGCACGATATATTTGAGAGGGCGTCCAAGAAGCTTTGGGTTTAAAAAGCAAATACCGGCTTCGGGCTAAAAGCTTCTTTAAGGTGTCGCCATTTTCGAGTATCTCAGGAATATACTTTTGGCCGGTTTCTTTACTGAGTTCAATCTCTTTATTCTCTTGTTCGATAGCTTGCCAACGATATTGTATGCGTATCTCCTGTACTGCTTCATAAGCCAGTTTTTGCACATGGAACCTATCGGTAACCAAACTTGCTTTAGGAAAACTAAAGCGGGCTATCTTCTCCATGTTTGCTGCCATGTCCAGTGTAATTTCCTGTACTTTGTTCCTTTTGGGCGCAGGTATTTTTTCTAAGATTGACCTTATCGTGTCGCTATTGGTCCCTTTAATCATGGCCACCAGTGTGCCTTTTCGACCTTTGCCTTCTTTGTTGGTTATTACTGTGTATAGTTCGCCTTGAGAAAGCGCTGTTTCATCTATACTTAAGAAAGGGCCTATATTGTCTTCAAATAATATCCATTCATTGGCATGTGATAATTGTTCCCATGTGTGAAAATCGCTTATATAATCCCGGTATTGTTCTTCCAATTGAGCGCCATCAACACCAAAGTATTCCCCTACGCTTTTACAACTTACTGGCTTGGTATCGAGAAATAACTTTTAAAAAAGCCGCAAATTCTTTTGTCATTCGCGTTCCTTTTGCCACAAGTTCCCAGTTACGGCTAACTATAGCCCCTGTATCTTCGTTAAGCCACTTCCTACGTTTGATTAATAAGTAGACTCCCTTTCCACGGATTGGAAAATCTTGTACTTTGATTTCCTCGAAAAAGCCTTTGGAGGTTAACTTATCGCTTTTATACTCCTGCGGAGTATCTTTCTTTTCTTCTAAATAAATATAAAGCTCTTTTTGAGATTGCTTTACATAGTTTATGTTAAAGTATTCCAGTAGGCCATCTGGCAATACGAATTGTGCTATATCTAATCCTTCTTTCTGTTGCATGTATTTTTATTGCAAAGAAATTAGATTTTTTTATTCCCCCAACTTTTCCTCTTGATCCCTTTTTCCCTTGACTTAGTAATAACTCAATTTTTACTCTTTCTTCATAACTAATTCTTGTGTATCCATTCATAGTGCAACTTTTTAGAATAAAGTTGCATTAGATATTTGAACTCAAGGTCAGTTTTCAGTATGTTGCACAACGTTCCTCGGCTATGTAAAGTGCGAGATTTACTTGCAGAATAAATTCCACTACACAAATATAATTAGAAACCACTGAACTTGCAAACCCTCAATTACCCGCATTTTATATGAGCCGATGTTAGGCATAGTTGATTTATTTTATGGATTTTTTCTTTAATAATCTAGCTGAATGAAATACTCGTAATATATCAACATGCATTTCATCTATAATTTTATAAATTATCCTATAGTTGCCTTCTATTAACTCTCGAATGGATTTATCATTAAATTCTGGAACTATCCTACCAAAATATGGATTGATAATTATCTCTTGTGCCCTTTGATAAATCTTTTGTGTTGTAATTGTCGCATATCTAGCCGAATCATCAGCTATAAAATCAAATATCTCTTTTAAGTCTTCAATAGAAATCTCCGTCCAAACTATCTTGACCATTTATCAATCATTAGTTTGACATCTTCATTTGAGATTACTTTACCTGACTCAGATTGCTTAATTCCTTCTTCGACTTTTTCAATAAATATCAATTGATCTATCAATTCGTCTATTGTAAAAGAATCTGGCAATTCATTTACTGTTTTACTTAATTTTTCTTTTGTAAGCATATCTTTTTTTTGTAAAGATAATAAATTTTGAAATTTGATTTATCTCCTTGGCAAATCGCGCTTCAATTAGGCCTAACGGTTCGCGTGTATGACCAGTAGCGGATGTTTTTGCACTAACCAGTCTGCACGCTAAAAACATATTAAAAGTACAAAAATTTTGCAACATTCTGCAACCGCTATTGGTTATACACGCTGTTAGTGGCAGGCTGTTTTTTATTTATCTCCTATTCTATATTTTTCAGCTATTCTTTGAAATAAGTCATCGAAATCTCTCAATACTAACGGCAACTTAAACCAATATGCACCAGAAATCGATAAACTAATTTTATCATTTTTTGTCTCTATTAAATAACTTTGAGAACAAGAACCACTTTTAAATATTATTTCTCCTTGTGTCGTATCAGCTTTTGAATAATTTAAATCTATATTCAATAATCCATATGTCTTTACAAAGTATATTATTGAATCATAATCACTCTTATCCATTTGTTTATATTTGGGTTGTTGATCCCATTTGTCATATGTATCTAGATAATCTTTATTAGTAATTTTCTGTCTTGGTGGTAGTATATTTCGAAAGCATATTTGATAGTTTGACATCTCTGTTTCCTTTATTGGATATGCTATCTTAGGACATTTTATAATCTCAGTTATTTTTATTGAATCCTGATTGGAATTTTTGAAACTCTGTCCAAAACTAGCCACGATAAAATGTAATGACAATGTTAAACTAAATATTTTTGTAAATCCCATTGCAACTAAAATTTGGTCATGGGTTAAATAGGCTGAAATGATGTATATTTGTGAAAAACTCATCAATGAAGCACTTCAATATCATAACATGTCCAAATTGCAATAACGATGATTTAGTAAAGAACGGTCATAGAAATGGAACACAGCGTTGGCATTGTAATAAATGCAAGAAATATTTCCAGTATGAATTTAAGTACAATGCACGAAAACCAGGCATTAAAGAACAAATAATCGAACTTACGATGAATAGTAGCGGAGTCCGAGATATAAGCAGAACATTACAAATCAATAAAAACACCGTGATGTCGGTGCTAAAAAAAAACGCCACAAACAAACCCATACGTACTTGACATGATAGAGGCCAATCAGCTCGAAAGGCTTGATGTTGTTATATATTATACAGCAGAAATGGATGAGTTTTGGAGTTTTGTGGCGAACAAAAGGAATCAGCGGTGGACTTGGTATGCGATGGATAAGAAATCAGGGTTAATACTTGCCTGGCACAATGGCAAAAGGACAAACGAAGATTTTAGAACGCTATTAGGCTATTTGTCCAATATCCCAATCAATCGTTACTATACAGATGATTGGGGCGCTTATTCAAGCTTACTGCCGGAAGATAAACATGTAATTGGCAAGGATCAGACTTGGAAAATCGAAAGGAAAAACCTAAACTTTAGGACACACATAAAAAGGCTAAACCGAAAAACCATCTGTTATTCCAGAGATACCGACATTCATGACAATGTTATAGGAATGTACATAGAAAGGCATTATTACAGAAGTGGCACATATGGAAACGGAGTAATCAGCCGTTTTAACCCATGACCTAAAATTTGAAATGAAATAAAAATAATTTTTAATATTGCATTTTACGGAAATTATATACCTGATAGTTAAACATGCCTTATTTAATAATTTAATACAAAACTAAAATGAAAAAATTTTTTACTATTATCCGTTTTATAGCCCTTTGCAGCATATTTGTACATGCTCAAACCAGCAATCCGCATAATATGTTGAAGGCAGTTGCCCAACCTTCCGGATGGACTGCTCAAACCAGTGGTACAACTAATTCATTGTATTCGGTTTATTTCATTAATGCCAATATTGGCTGGGTGGTTGGTGCCAATGGAACAATTTTAAAAACAACCAATGGCGGAACCACTTGGACTTCACTAAAAAGCGGTACAACTAATGATTTAAGATCGGTTTTTTTCACTAATGTCAATATAGGTTATGTGGATGGTGCCAATGGAACAATTTTAAAAACAACCAATGGCGGGACTACTTGGATAGTTTTAACAAGTGGTACAATTAATAGTTTATTCTCTATTTGTTTTACTGATGCCAATAATGGTTATGCTGTTGGTAGAGGTTTAATTTTAAAAACAATTAATGGAGGTTCTTCTTGGACGCCTGCAAATAATTTTAATTCTGATTATGAGTTTACTTCAATATTTTTTACCGATGCCAATACGGGATATGCTGTTGGTGTCTATTTTGAAGTGCCAGGAAGTAATTTATTTTGTAAAACAACCGATGCTGGAACTGATTGGCAAATACAAAAAAACGATGTTGGTACTGGCATAACTTCAGTTTATTTCACTGATGCCAATACAGGATACGCTGTTGGTCTTAATGTAATTAAAAAAACAACCGATGGAGGAACTACCTGGACTAAACAAACAAGTGGAATACCACAATTATGTTCAGTTCAATTCACCGATGCCAATACAGGGCACACTGTTGGTATGAACGGAGCAATATTACAAACTACCGATGGAGGAATTACTTGGTTTTATCAAGAAAATGAAACAAACGGAACACAAGATTTATTTTCTGTTTTTTTTACCAATGCCAATACAGGGTATGCTGTTGGTTTTAACGGTAGGATTCTAAAAACCACGACAGGAGGAGATGCGCCATTTTTAAATGTTTCTCCAACCTCATTCGATATTCCACCTATTGCCAGCAAAAATACAATTACCATAACCTCCAATGTCAGTTGGACAGTTTCGAGCAACCAAAGCTGGCTAACCGTAAGCGCCGCCAAAGGCTCGGGTAATGCTACCATTACTTTCGGCAACAGCCAATCCTGCCAGCGCCACCAGAACAGCTAACGTAACCGTTTCAGGAGCCGGGGTAGCGCCGGTAACTGTTATTGTTGTTCAGGATGCCCCGTATTTAAATGTTTCCCCCACTTCGCTGGATATTCCGCCAATTGCCAATAAGAATACAGTTACCGTATCTTCCAATATCAATTGGGCAGCTTCGAGCAATCAAACATGGTTAACCGTAGTCCCCGCCAGAGGCCTGAACAATGCTACCGTAACTTTATCAGCAACAGCCAACCCGACTATTGAGCCCAGAACAGCTACCGTAACCTTTTCAGGACTCGGGGTAATACCTGTAACCGTTACTGTTACACAGGATGCAGGACCTTGAGTTCAAATATCTAATGCAACTTTATTCTAAAAAGTTGCACTATGAATGGATACACAAGAATTAGTTATGAAGAAAGAGTAAAAATTGAGTTATTACTAAGTCAAGGTAAAAAGCGGTCAGAAATAGCCCTGACACTTAACCGACCGAGGAGTACAATAAATCGTGAAATAGAGCGTAATAGCGGTTTGATATATCGTTCGGAATTAGCTCAGTTGAATGCTACTCAGGGTAATAAAATAAAACACAAAGGGAGCAAGATACAGAAAGACCCTTTGCTTGAATACAAGATAATACTTCATCTCAAGCAACATTGGTCACCTGAACGAATATCAAAACGATTAAGACAAGTTTATAAACATAATAAGCGATATCACGTGTTACACGAAAGCATCTACACATACATCTACCTATGGGCAAAGAAAGAGCTTCGTAAGGAATTGATAAGCTATTTGCGACAGCAAAAGGGCCAAAGGAGGAAGCCTGAGAGTAGAGGTCTACTTCGAAGCAGGATACCCGACAGGATAGATATATCAGAGCGACCACCTGAGGTAGAGGATCGGTTGATTCCAGGTCATTGGGAAAGCGATTTAATCATTGGGAAAGATGGTAAAAGTGCTATTGGGTCCATAGTAGAACGAACCACACGGACTACGTTATTGGTAAAGTTAAAAGACAGGAGCGCACCTACCGTACGCAGGGCATTTGCAGAGAAAATGCTTACCCTGCCGGAACAGATGCGTTTGAGCACAACGCATGATAATGGGTTTGAGATGGCCCAGCATAAATTGTTTACCAAAGAAACACAAATCAAAGTATTCTTTGCAAGTCCGTATAGTCCTTGGCAACGAGGCACCAATGAAAACACCAATATGCTGATTAGGGATTTCTTTCCAAAAGGAACAGACTTCAATGAAATACCATCAGGAAAGATACAGCAAGTGCAGGATTTGCTTAACAATCGCCCACGAAAAGTATTGAATTGGCAAACACCAAAAGAGGTTTTTGAAAACTATATTTTGAAAAACTGTAGATGATGATGGTTATGTGCTGTTGAAATGTTAATAACTCTACCTTTAAAATATTATAATACATAGAGTTATTAATATTTCAATGGCATGTTGCCCGAAGAAAAAAAGTAATTATCTTTAAATTGAAAAATATAAACTGAATAGTTGCATTAGAAACTTGAATGTAAGGACCACCTACATTATCCATAGGTGGTTTGTATATTAGCGCTGCAGCTAACAGTACTGCTTGTGTTAAGGTTACTTCTAACACATCATGGACAATAACCTGTAACCAGCCATGGTTAACCCTGAGTTCCGCTTCCGGTAATGGCAATGCATTCGTAACCTTAACAGCAACGGCTAATACAACTATTGCAAACAGAACTGCAACAATAACCGTTTCAGATAATGGCACGTTACTAAAAACCATTAATGTTACCCAGGCTGCTGCAGCTACATTAAGTTTATCTGCAAGTACGCTGGAAATAGCAGCTGCGGCTAACAGTACTTCAACTTTCAATATTACCTCTAACACTTCGTGGACGATAGCTATCGATCAAATATGGCTTACCTCAAGCGTTAATGCAGGTTCTGGTAATGCCACCATCACTTTAACAGCAGCGGCCAATCCAGGCGCTACAACTCAAACAGCAACTGTTACGGTATCGGCAACTGGTGTTGCAGATAATACTATAATTGTTACCCAGGATGCCGGTGCGGAATTTTCAGCAGCTAATGCTCCTATAACTGAAAAGGAAACAAAAATTGATGAGCTATCAAGCGAACCTTTGAATATTTATCCCGATCCGGTTGAAGATATTTTGCACATTAAAAATCTTACCGGTAGTGCAAAAATTTCGATATATTCCATTACCGGTCAACTGATGATTGATAAATATACCTCGGAAAATTCGATTGATGTCAGCCAGCTGGCAAGCGGTATATATATCACAAAGATAACCGACAACAACAATCAGAGTTCGTTTAAGTTTGAGAAGAAGTAATAAGATAACCAAATAACATTTGCAGTTAAGACAGAAGCTTGGGATTTTCTTCGGGTTTCTGTCTTTTTAATTTCATCAAAGGGTTTCCATTATTATTGGTACAAACGATATGTAAGCGCAGGTGTGGAACGCTTTAGCAAATACCAATCAATTGAAGGAAAATCAACATTAATAATCAAACTACTAAAGCAGATTTAAAATAAAATTGAAACGATAAATTTCAAATTCAATTTCAGGATTTTTATCGCTTTGGAAATTTGAGTTTCAACAGTTCGTACCGAGATATTCAGTTCATCGGCAATATCCTTGTTTTTCCTGCCTTCGAAACGGCTGAGTTTAAAAATCAATTTACATTTTCCCGGCAGTTGGTCAATGGCTTTATAAATTCTGTATTCTTCTTCGGTTTGTTCAATGAACCGATTAAAGTCCGAAGTATTTTCAACTTCGCCAGCTAATGCGGAATAATGTTTTGCTTCAATTGCCCTGCTTTTAATATAATTAATGCAGGAGTTATGGACAATTTTATATAAATATGATTTTAAGCTGGTAGTAATTTCAATTGAATCCCTCTTTTCAAATAATTTCACAAAAGTGTTTTGGGCAATTTCTTTTGAAGCATCCAAATCTTTCAAATACTTAAAAGCAAACGAAGTTAATAAAGCATAGTATTGATTAAAAATTGTATTATACGCCAATTCATCGCCATTCTTTATCCCTTTTAATAAACTACTTTCCATAGATCAACCTCATCTTATTTTCTAATGGCAATTTAGAATATTATTAAAAAAGTTTATTTTCAACCTATTGGTTTTATTATGAGCACTTAAATAATTATCTGTATCCTAAAAAAGAATTTTCAAAATTAATCAATCATCAAAACTCAAGTTAAAAGTTAATCAAAAAATTCAGGTTTAAGGTAATTTGAAGCAATGATTTTATACCAATCTGCAATCAAAAAGATAACATCGCATTTGATTGTTTAGATTCGTAAATGCCGATTGACGTTCAAAACAATTTCACAATCCTGAAAAAATCGGGAGCAGTGAAATTGTAATTTTGAACGCAAATCGGTATTAGGTTCGGAATTAAAAATTTAATTAATTATTTTTTTTAAAAAAAATAATTTTTCTATACGTGTTTTTGATTTGGTATTTGTCTTAGGTTTAAAAATACTTTTAGCCATGATAATTGCATTAGTATTTATTTGGGAAATTTAAATGGTTTAAAATAATTAAATATTTAAAAATGAAAAACCAACATTACACTTTATTAATTGCAGTGATAATGGCTTTGTGTTCATCAGAATTGCAAGGAAAACCCTGGAATAACAGGGTTGTTGACTCAATTTTCCGCTATGTGCTGCCCAGCGAGCACTTATACGGAGCAAATGAATGGAGCATTGGCGATGCCTGTTCTGATATTGCCGAGGGCCCTGGTGGCTCCTCTGGTGATGGCGACGATTTAGAAGAAATAATGCGCGGCAATATCAAATCATGGATGAACCCGGTAAGGAACTATTACCATTGGAACTATTTTGGCATTGGCCTTTGCAACCAATACCTCGCGGTGGCCAAAACAAATGCGCCCGGTGCGCAACAAAAAGCCACCGTATTATTTTTGCGGTCGCTTATGTATTTTAACCTCGTTCGCCTGTATGGCGGTGTACCCTGGTTTAGCGAAGACAATATCGTGAATGTTGATTCTATTAAATCATTGAGACCGTCGGTATGGATGCCTGTTATACAATCCGACACCCTTCATAAGCCGAGAGTAAACGCCGACAGTATCTATAACCACATTGAAAGCGACCTTAACGCTGCAATAGTACAGTTGCCTCTCAGGAGCCAGATCACCGAAAGCCTGATTGACAAAATAACGAAGGGCGCCGCACAAACATTGTTGCTGAAAATAAAAATTTACCGGCAACAATGGGAAGAGGCATTGACTCTGGCCGAAACCATTATCCAATCGGGCGAATATGTATTGGAAAACAAATTTGATACTATTTTCTTTACAAATAATAAGTATGGTAAGGAAACCATTTTTGAGCTATACCAGCCGCCTATATATGCATGGGTACAAGATCTGCAAGATTATTGGATTGCCGCTAACCACAATGTTTTCCTGTCGATTAGAAATATGTTGCATCAGACTAAAGCTAATGGAAAATTTGAAACAGAAAATTATTACGGCTGGGGTTCAAATTGCCCAACGGAGAGATACGTGAAATCATTTGCCACCGGCGATCCACGGCTCAAATTGAGTGTATTGGCAGAAGGTGATACATTCAAGTGGGAAACAAATCTTCTTGGCATTGCACTCCCTAAAGATACTTTTCTCAACGAGGGTTATCCCCCAAGCCCCACAGGATATTATCCGCGAAAATACTTTGTAACACCTTATGATTGGCGTTTGTCGGTAATAAAAACTCCCAGACCAATTCAACATTCGGGTGGAATCAAAGATATTGTAATATTCCGCTATGCCGATGTATTGCTGATGGCCGCTGAAGCAGCCTTAAATACCGGGGATACGGCCACTGCGCTGGGCTATATTAACCAGGTGCGTACACGCGCCAGGAATAATGGCACAGCGGGTGCGCCGGCCAATTTAACCTCAATTACATACAACGCTATCCTCAATGAACGTTGCTGGGAATTTGCCACCGAGGGCCAGCGTTATTTCGACCTTATCAGGACCAGAAAAGCCGACTCGGTTTTAAACGGACTTTACAACTATACTTGGAAGGAAAAAAGAAAGTTCGACACGGCAAAGAATTATCTTTTCCCAATACCTTATCTTGATATCTTGCGCAATAAGGGCATGTTAACCCAAAATCCTGGTTATGAATTCACTTTGCCTGAAATTACCAAAACTAAAAATGGCAGGACTTTCACTACTATTATCGACACAACCTCTAAGAAATATTGCGGGTTAACCAATACTATATCTTTTAGTAATTACTTCAACCTCGATTCATGCTACCAATACAGGATAGTCCCCACGATTAGTGTTGAAACAGTTTATGGCAACATAACTGAATTTGTAAATACGGTAAATGAAAATGACGAGTATAAACCTAATATATTTCCTGTAATTTACTATCTTCAATATAAATACAGCCCCCAAAACGGAGATCGTTGGCCGGCTTTCCCGTTTACTGATAAACTTATTGTGCATGTGCACGACTACCAGGATACAATTACCGATACCTTTAAGCTTGTATTTATGCCAAAGAAAGTCGTTTCGGTTAAGGAAATCAACAATAGCAAGCCATCCGGTAAGTACCTTTATCCTAACCCAACAGGTAACATCATATACATAGCCAATGCCGATGGCGATGAGTGGGCAAATGTATTTGACCTTACAGGAAAGCAAGTGCTTTCGGTAAGCCATGCAAACGGGCAGGTTTATCTTGGGCAAATGAATCCTGGTTTATATTTAATTGAGGTTAGCAACAGCCGGGGTGTATATTTTCAGAAGATTTTTAAGAAATAATTTTTTAAAAAGGCACGGTGTCCAACAATAGCTTCAGCCAATAGCGAGTTAGGAGGTATGCGAAATTTTGTACATTCATCAAAGTTTAGAACGGAAGTTTTGGTCAGTGTCCTGAAACAGATACTGGCCAAAGCCGTACCGTTAAAAAATACTTTCAATTATTTTCCTATAACTTTTTGAACCTTTCTGTAAAAAAGTTTAAAAAGTTTGAAAACTAATTACACATTTATTTCAGATAGATTATGAAAACCTAACGAATTTATGTGTAATTACATTTTAGATTCTATATAGTTTTTGCTAAATTACCCGGCCGAATTCAAAATGACTGGGTCAATTCTGAAACTAAGTCAGTACAATAAAATAACAATCAAAGGAAATAATAAGAAAGAAGGAAACTCTTTTGATAGGCGGCAAACGCTTGCAATTAAATAGCCGTTTTATTGTAATGTTTGTGTGAATTATCTTGATTTTTACTCCAGGTTCGGATTAACTGTTTTATCTAATTTAGGAATCGGGATAAAGTAGGTTGTTGTATCTATTATGATGGGATATACTATTATGCCTTGTTTTTGCTTAATTTTCGGCAAACTTTTTACCAAATTGAGCCTTACAATATCGTACCAACGGCCTTCGGGTTCGGCGCATAACTCCCATGCGCGCTCCTGTACTACCGAATCGGCAAATTGTTGTGGTGTAAGCCCGGGAGTAAGGTCATAAGGCGAAGGTGAAAACAAGTCTGCTTTATTGGCCCTGCGGCGCACCTGGTTAACCGCATCGTAAGCGGTTTTGTCAACTACCCCTGACCGTGCCTTCGCTTCTGCGAAAGTTAACAATGTTTGTACATAACGTAAAAGATAAACAATATGACCGTTATAGCTTGGAAGGGTTCCAGAAGATAATAATCTTAATTCATCATCATTCATGTAAAATTGAGTATAAAATTTTTTATAGAACATCATGCGACAATAAGTTATTGAATCCAAATGAGCAATCGTCATATCAAATGGCCAATGTTTAAAACCTCGGGTTTGGAAAGTAGCTTCTTTTCTATAGCTTTTCGGAAAAGAATTATAAAAGTCTGCAGGAACACGATAACCAATCCATTGATTCCAACCATACTGGTTAGTAAAAAAATTTTCATCACTATTATAAGCCCCTCCACCTACATTTTTGGAAGTTGGTAGAAAATAAAATGAAAATACCGTTTCGCTATTCATTACATTATTTCCGTTCCATAAATCGGCTAAATCGGGCATTAGGCCAAATCCAAAATATGCAGCGCTATCAATCACCTCGCCTGCAATTTTTGCAGCATCGTTATATTTTTTGGCATCATAAACAGGATATCCGCCCATTGTCAGGTAAACTTCGGCAAGCAACGCTTTGGCGGAACCACGATGCGGCGTTACATATTTTATTCTTGCCTCACTGTTAGAATTAGGCAGTAAATTGTAAGCTTTTTGCAAATCGCTGATTATAAAATTATATATTTCACTAAAGGATGGTTTTTTTAATGTGTAATTAACATCAGGGTTGTCTACAATCGGTATCTGGCCATAATTTCTGACAAGCCTGAAATAGCAATATGCCCTTATAAAATATACTTCTCCTATATAATTTTTATAAACTTCGGGAAGCTTTCCAATATCCCCTGCTTTTGATAATATATTATTGGCGCATGCAATAGCTTGAAATAAATACTTATAAGGTTCAGTAAAATCATGATTTTCCGGTTCATACACACTAATACCACACCCACTATAAACATAGATATAATTATTTAAATTATAAATACAAGCAATGCAAGGGCTATCTGGTTCAAAATTGATTGACCCATTAAAAACACCCAAATCATCTTCATTTCCTATTGAATAAATATAAAATAATGGGCTTGCCATAACACCATTAAACAGTCTGTTATATAAACCGGTCATGGCAACATTATAATCATCTGTTGTTTTTAAAGAAAAGGAATTTTGTATATCTTCTTTAAATATTTTTTTGCAGTTAAAAAGAAGAAACAGGATACAGAAAATATACATACGTTTCATAATTATAATTTTTAAATTTAAACAACATGAGTTCGATACATAATTAATTGTAAATAAAAGAACTATGCTAATCCCCCTTTGAAAAGGGGGCTGGGGGATTGAATTATTTTTAAAAGTTAGGAAAAACCATCAATCCCCCAGCCCCCTTCACCAAGGGGGAATGCTACTATCAACATTTTCAATACTTCTACATTCATATTACGTTGAACTCACATTAAATATCATTTTTTTACATTTCAAATTTAATAGTAAAATAAACAGCCCTTGTGTTGGGGTAAGCGCCCCGGTCGACCGCAAAGTCCGAGAAACTGTTATCGGTATATATGCTGGCTTCCGGGTCGTAGCCGGAATAGCGGGTAAAAGTTAAGAAATTTTCGAAACTTACTGAAAGTTTTAATTCACCATACTTGATGACTTTTTTTGGAATAAGATATGAGAAAGTTATTTGTTTAAGCCTGATAAAGCTGGAGTTTTCAACAAAATAAGAAGATTGGTAAAAAAAAGTATCTTCTAAAGCCTTTCTGTTTGCTTGTAGTATAAAATTATTAATTCCCCTGTTTGTACAAGCCATATATGTAGCAGCTTTTGTTGAATTGAATTTGCTGACTCCTGCAACTCCGTACCACAGGAAATAAATTGAGAAATTTTTATACACGAATGTATTCGACCAGCTCCATGTGCAATCGGGCATCGATTTCCCGAGAATCACCCTGTCATTATCGTTAAGATAATTTGTGGTTGTATCATTCTTAAAAAATTTGCTACCCAAGTGTTGAATGATATGCTTATTATTTGTATTATTATCTTTGCTTGTCCAGATTCCCAAATATTTGTAACCGATTATATTTCCTGCTGCTTCATTCTCATTTATAATAAATTCAGGAACTAAATCATCGTTACTGTAAAATATAAGTTGCTTTTGGTCACCAACACTAGTGACTTTTTGTTGACTAAATGAAACAATAAAAGCAGAATTCCAAATAAAATTTGTTGTGTTAACAGGTTCAAGTTCAAGATTGAATTCATATCCTTTGTTAAGGATTTTCCCAATATTGAGCATCATTTTACCGCCTTCGTAATAATATGGGATATCCTGCATTATAATAAGATTTTTGTTTATTTTATAATAGTAATCTGTAGACAATGAAATTTTATTATTGAATAATCGCAAAGTATTTCCCACATTATATTCATCGGATTTTTCACTTTTCAGATAGTGGTTGGCAAATTGCGAAACCGTCTTGCCGGAATAAACAGAATCGGGAAAGTAATATTGATAATTTGTATAAAAATCGCCTGCTACGGCATTTACGGGATAATTTCCAGCTATCCCCCAGTTGGCAAACAGGCTGCATTGATTCAGCCAATTGAGTTGACTTAGCACGGTTTCTCTTGAAATATCCCAGCTTAACGCTACTGAAGGAAACCAATCGCTAATATTTACAAGATTATTAACTCTAAGATTCTCATGATTAACAATGAATGACACAAAATATTTCTTTTTATAATTGTAGTTCATGTGTGTTGCAAACGATTGGATCATACGTGTTATTGAGCCATTATCGCCATTAAAGGCCAGGGAGCTTTTCAGAAGATTAGTATAATTCCTGTTTCGTATTGAATTCCAGGTTCCAGTTTGCATTATCGGCATAATTTCTGTAACCCATTACAAATAAGAATTCATGGTCGTTTATACTTTTAGAATAATTAATATTTAACTGCTGATTTAACAGGATATAATGTTCAATGCTTTTGATATAGTTGTCAGGCGTATTTGAAATATATTGGTTATCTCTTAAGGAAACCGAGGAAGATGCATTGAAGTAAATATTATTGGATACGAAATACTTTGCAGTAAGACTGAATGAGTTTGTTAAAGCATCAAGCGTATTTATATTACTTTTAATTAAGGAATCAGTAGTTATACTATCGCCGAAATGCTGGTATAAACTATTTGAATTTGGATTAGTATAATTATAAAATGTTCTTACAGCAGGTAAATCGTTACTACGACTTTGTCTGTAAAATATAGCGGGAGTGCCTTTCAAACAGGGCGATTTATTTATACCAAAAACAATCAAGTTATTTCCCAGATAGAGGTCGAGGTTATTGCTATTTTTCTGGATGTTGCCCCTGTAATTAAATTCAACTGATATTTTTTTTGTAATGTTTTTACCGAAATTAGCGCTTACTGAATATCTCTTATAACCTGAATTGGCAATTATACCCTGTTGGGAATAATAATTACCGGATAAATAGAAATTGGTATTACCCACCGACCCTGAACCGGAAAGTTGGTATTCGTTTGAAATTCCATCTCTAAAAAGAACATTCTGCCAATTTGTGTTTGCCAATGAATCAGTGTAGAAGGGATAAAACTTCCTAATATTAGGAGTCATCCTGGTTTTTGCTTCATCGAGAGTTGAAAGAAAATCTTTTGTATTCATTAAATCGTACCGCTTATGAAGGGACTGAACGCCGGTTTTTATTGAAAAAGAAATATGTTCTTCATTTTTACGTTTTGTGTCAATGATAATAACGCCGTTTGCCCCCTGGTACCCGTATAACGCTGTGGAAGCAGCATCTTTAAGAACGGTCACCTTTTCAATATCATGCACATTCAAATCGCCGATACCCAGCGAATGAAGGTTAACGATACGGGACTGCCACTCCATCAATAATATATAACGGATCGCTGCAACTATAAAGCGAACTTAGCCCCCTGACAAGTATTTTCTGATGATCGCCGGGAGCGCCTGATGTTTGAGAGCTCCATACCCCGGCAATTCTTGCCTGTAAAATATCGGCAGCATTATTGGTATTCAGCAATTCTATCTTTTTTGAGTCAATTGAACTCATATTACGCCCAATATTCATATTACCCCAGAAGTTCCGCTGTTTGGTTACTTTAACTTCTTCTAAAGAGTTAATTTCCACGTCTAATGAAATATTTATTTCGAGATTACTATTAAGTTCAATTTCCTTTTTTTCTGTTTTAAACCCGATAAAACTGAAAACAATTGTATAATACCCCGGATCGAGGATTATTTTATAATTGCCATCGGCCCCGGTTATTGTATTATAATTATAATCTTTTACGGCAATATTTGCATCCGGCAATGTTATGCCTGTTTCAGCGTCTTTAACAGACCCGTTAATTACGAATTTTTGTTTTTTTGAAAAAAAAATTACTTTATTGCCTTGTATTTTATAATCTAAACCGGATTCATCGGCAACATTTTTGATGATTTCAAGAACCGTTACGGTTGTTTTGTTAAACCTTAATTTTTTATTTTTTATGATCGAGCTGTTGTATGAAAAAACAATGTCATGTTTTTCTTTCAAAAGGATGAAAACACTATCAATAGAAATATTGTCATTAGGAAGTACAATTTTCTTGTCTTCTAAAGACTTGGGCGTAAATTGGCAATATAAAAAAGCTGAAGATAAAAAGTATAAAAATTCTCATTTACTGATAATTATTAAATTGTTATTTTTCTTCTCGCACTTTATGTTTAATACCAGTTCCATTTCATTTAAAATCTCTTTTAATGACGGATTGGTAAACCCGGAGGTATAACAAAGCTTCGAAAGCGTAGGGTTTTCAAGGTATATTTTAATTCCGAAATAACTTTCTAAATCAGAAATTACCCGGTTCATCGGTGTGTTGCAGAAAGTAAGGACGTGGGTTTTCCAGGAAATATAATTCAGGTCGTCATTTTTTAGTTTTTCCAATCTATGTTCCTGATTTCTAAATATGCCTTTGTCGCCTTTTATAAGAATAAGCGTATCGGTTGTTTTATCATTGGAATAAAGGGCTACTTTGCCGGAATTAACAATAACTTCAGTATATTTCTGTTGCGTATTAACTGAAAATGAAGTGCCCAGCACTTTAACCCTGCTCTCCTTTGCTGCTATAATAAATGGCTTTTGTTCGTTCCGTTTTACTTCGAAAAATATTTTCCCATCTATCGTTACTTCACGATTTTTAATATAGCTTGAGTAATAAACTATTTTGGTATTTCTTTCCAGGTATGCATTACTGCTATCGGGCAGCGTTATAATATTTATATTGTTGCTATAGTTGTAATATACGATTGGTTGCTTTGCCGTATTGTACCAATGAAACAGCAATTCTGAAATACCCAGCAATAAAGCAACCGAAGCTGCAACCCTTAAAATAAACCTTGCATTTAGTTGCCTTTCCTTAGGGAATAATTTTCTTCGGACTATCGGCCAATCTTTTTTCGGGTCTATCATTTCGAACAAACGGACGCTTTCAGGAATTTCAATGAGTTTTTTTAAATCCTGTTCGCTAAGCCTGTTTTTCTTAAGCCAGTTTATGACTATTTCCGACTCTTTATCATCGGTTTCATTATTTAGAAATTTTTGAAGAAGTTCAATATTTACTGATTTCATCTTTTTTAATTTTTTATCTCAATTCCTATGACAAATACCAAATCAAAAACACGTACGGAAAAATGATTTTTTTGAAAAAAAAAGAGCAGGTTTCCGGATAATCCCGGAACCTGCTCCCAATTTTATTTTAAAGAAAACTATTCTTTTATGAATTTATAAAATATCGTACCATTATTGTCATGCAAGTCTATTAAATATAAGCCTTTCTGAAGCGAGCTGACATCAACTTTCGCATTTTTAATAGTTTTCGATTGTAGTTTTTTCCCGGTAACATCAAAAATGTTTATCGAAACATCCCCGGTGGAATTGCCAATATTAAGCTCATTTTTTGCGGGATTTGGATATAAATAAAGTTTGTTGTTTTGGCTAGTAAAGGCATTGTTTATTACAATATCAGTTTTACCTGTTAAAATATAAACCAATGAAGGCACGCCATTTAATAAGTGTTGCCTGAAATTTGAGATAACAGAATCAGCCGTAATATCTGTCATAACTGCATCAGCAGGCACAAATGTTTTTATTGCATCTTCGTATTCGCCCCAACGATATAGGTCCCATAACCGTTGGCCTTCCATGGCAAGTTCAACGCGCCGTTCGTGTTTAATTGCTTCCATAAGGTCTTGACCTGAGGCTGTAACATCGGGTAGAGTAGCCGGGTTTGTGTTTACCGGCGGATAAGAATACAAACCATAAATTGAACCCTTTGGGTCGCCGCTGTTTCGTGCGCGTTGCCTTACCTGGTTTACCCTCATCCGGGCAGTATCATCTTTGCCTAAGTGAAAAGCAGCTTCTGCATTCATAAGCAATACATCGGCATAACGAATGAGCCGTTTGTTTTTGTTGGGGCTAATTTGACCGGACGAATCCGGTTGTTCAATAGTCAGAACTTTTCGGTTATAATATCCGGTTGACCAAATGTAATATTGATATGTGTAAGGAATAGATGAATCCTCGATAATTGTATTATTTCTCCGGGGATCGCCGTTCTCAAATTCATGGTTAAGATTAGTGGAAGGAATATCATTCCCCTGACCAGAAGAAATTTTAGCGACATTTGCCGCTACACTGAAAGAATATACCGGGCCACAGAGAAAGGAAGAAATATTTCCCCATTTATTAAATTCATTTAAATTATCTGCATAAATTTCGAAAACAGATTCGCTCCCGAATTCACCCTCAGGTTCAAAAATCATAGCATAGTTTGGCAACAGGGTATATTGGCCTGAATTAATAATTTCGGAAGTAATGTTATAAACATTATTCCATCCATCATTTTCGGCAATAAAGCCAAAGCCGGTTTCCATCATATACACTTTTGCAAGTAATGACTGGGCTGCAGCTTTTGTAGCCCGTCCGTTAGGACTAATTTTAAACTTTGTAAGAAAATCATTTTTTGTCGGTAATAATTCTATTGCATCGTTCAAATCGTTTTCAACATCTTTATAAATATCCCGTGGGTTGGTATTTGCCGAAATATAGAAATTATCAATCAGACTAATATTAGGATTATGTATCACCTGGGGATATCCACCGGCAAGTTTGGCTAAATAAAAAGTAAAATAACCCCGGATAAACTTAGCTTCGCCCATTAACCTGTTGTAATTGTAGGCCGAAAAGTTTTTCTTGTACTTTTCTATCTGGTTTATGGTACTGTCTGCTTGTTTTATTGCGGCAAGCGACAAACTTATATCTTGAAAAAAGAGACTTTTATTTTTCAGCCATTTCCTGGCAATTAGAACATTATAATTGGTATTAACATTAAGTGCATAACCACTGCCTTTTTCAGCATCATCGGTCAACATATCGAGTAAAATTTCATTGTCAAATTTCGAATAAGAATAATTGAACTTATCGTGTACCCCGGCATCATTAAAATATGCATAAGTCGGCATAATTAAGGAATCATAATCAGGGGGCCTCTTGCTTTCTTTAATTATAACTGTAATAGTATCGGTAAATTCTTTTATAAAATTATTTAGATGTAGTATGATATTATCTGTAAACGGAAATACGGGAAGTTTTAAGGAGTCGGAAGTGTACATGTATTCATAATTAAAAGTGGAATTAAATTGGAAATTTTTCACATAGCCATCCAATTCTTGGTAGTCCATGTGCCAATTATTAATTTTTCCTTTGCTGCATGAAACTGAGAACTTAGGCGTAAGATAGATTTTTATTAAGTTGTCTATATTAAAATTATTGTTCCACAAAACATTTAGTAATAAAGACAATGTTTTAGTTTTTGAGGTATCAACTGTGGCAAGGATTGTATCGTGCTCAAACAAGGGATTAATGGTTATGTTGCAATTCGATTGTGTTGTATCGTATCCGGGGTTTTGGGAAAGCGCCCCTTTGTTTATCAACAAATCTTGTAAAGGAATTGGGAAGAGGTAATGTTTTGTAGAATCAAAATTTTTAATTGTATCCAGCATATTAATATGCAACCCGTTTAATGTTTCGTATGCCTTGCCGGTGCGAATAAGGTCAAAATAACGGTGCCCTTCAGAGCCAAGCTCCCAGGAACGTTCGTTATATATATCGTCTAAAGTAAGTGTGGCGAGGTTGGCCGGAAGATTAGTTTTACCACTGTTCCGCGCACGGGTGCGCACCAAGTTAATATAATGAAGCGCCGTGACGCTATCGCCGGTTTGAAAAGCCGCTTCAGCCGCGAACAATAATACATCGGCATAACGGATAACCCGTATGTTTTTAATTCCTCCCGAATGTTGAATGTCGTCATAAATATCAGATCCGCCGTTTTTCCAGTCAATATTGGTAACAATATATTTGGCCGAGTTGTAACCTGTGGGACTATTGCTTACTGTACTTGCGGTAAAATCCATGCCCATACAGTATCATTTATAACCGGGTCAATATCCCAGCAATACTGTCATTTTGAGATGCTATGGTTAACTTTAACCGCGGATCGCCCGGTGTAAATGAATTTACATATTTTTCGGTAGGACAGTTAAAACCCCAACCATAATAATTAGCATAACCCTGAACACGTCCATCCACCATATTTATATCTTGTGTTTTTAACCTTAAACACATTTTTCTTGGATTGCAATAAACGTTTTGGTTCCCTGAAATCCAATAAATGCTTCTAAAATAATCAATTCCATTAATTGGAGGCCGAACAATTTCAAATATCGATTCTGCCCCATATTTGGTATCTACGCTAAAACAGTTGGCAAAATTGGGTTCAAGTGCATATTCGCCTGAATTGATAATATCTTCAGCAAACGTAAGCGCTTCGGCCCATTTCTTTTGATAAATTTTAGCTTTTACAATCAATGCCTGGGCAGCTCCTTTTTGAATATGGAACTTTGGTTCAGCAATCAGGCTTCGCAAAGGGAGTAACCCAATTGCCGAATTGAGGTCAGTTTCAACCATGCCCCACACTTCGGAGGCAGAGTTGCGTGATTTATGGAGAGTATCGGAAATAATAGTAGGCCAAAACAAAGGCTCGAAATAGGTACTTTTCAGTGAATCAACTTTTGATATGTTCACTTTCAGTAAAAATGGGTACACCCCCGTAAAGCCTTACTAAGTTAAAATAAAACAAAGCCCTCAGGAAAAGTATTTCTCCCTTTTGAACATTATCAGCCGCTGAAGGGGAACTTATATTGCCAAAGTTTTTCAGGTATTGGTTGCAAAGCCCGATACCAAAATAGTTCCATCGGTAATATGTAAATACCGGTTCCATAGCGGGTTTGATATTGAAAGCACACATTTGTTGCATGGGTTCATGGTCGTAATGATCGGCGCCTCCAAGCTCGGCATTATCAGACATACAATCGCCAATAGCCCATTCATTAACCCCATAGAGAAATTGGCTTGGCAATACAAATTGCTGCAAAGAATCTACTACCCTGTCTTTCCATGGTTTGGCATGCATTATTCCACAAATAGAAAACAAATAAGCTGAAATAATTACTGCTAATAATTTACAGTTTGTTGTTTTTGTTTTCATAGTTGTAAAGTTTATTTATTAAAAAATGACAACATTTATGATTACATGTCAAAGAATAATCAGCATCATGTAAACGCTAAATTGAAGTTTTTCACCCCAACCCCTAAAAAAAGGGGAATAACCGGATAGCGGCTTCTGTCCGGTTAGCCCACTTTTTAAAGGAGGGGGGGTAAACAAAATTAATAACTAACTAACATTGCATTTATTAATTATTCTTTGTCTTTGACATATTATTTTCAAAAGCCAACTTAATTTTCCGGAAATTAAAAATTACACTTTGTTATGTATATGACGAAAATAAATGCTGTAACCCCCAAATGAAATGATTTTATTTTTCAATTTAGATTAAAAAAATTGGGAAAGGCGCTGAATAAATTATTGTTCTATGCTTTATTCAACATGGAATCCGAAGCTTAAAATAAATGTAATGAAGCAGGAAATATCGGCTGGTAAATACTTATAGCGCTTTAAAATCTTTTGTGCCTGATGAAATATATGAAAAACCTTGTGCCGATTACTATGTGCCTGAATAAGGTTGGGAAAAAACCGAAATTGGAAACCATAATTTGAAACCGTTCTATTAATGCACGGGGAATATTTCGTTTATTCATGCCGCCATCGAGAAATTTCGAAAGGATAAGCCCTGTATTGTGAATGGATTTGGCTTTCCTGAGCGCTTTTAATACCCAGTCGAAATCGGAAGCAATGCGATAACGAAGATTGTATTCTGGTGCAATTTCTTTTTTCACATAAACCGATTGATGGCAAACGAGCATTCCTTCCCTGAACAATTTCCAAGTAAGTTTGTCGGGGGCTTTTAGCCTTCTTAACCCAATTTCATTACCCTGAAAATCGATTATCATAGTTTCTCCGTAAACTATATCAGGCAGAGTCGATAAATTTCCAAAAGCTTTTTCAATAATTTCGTTCGAGTATAGCTGATCGCCTGAATTTATGAAGCAAACATAATCGCCTGTTGCTTTTGCCAATCCTTTATTCATAGCATCGTATAAACCCTTGTCGGGTTCGCTGATCCAGTATGCAAGGCGGGTTTCATATTTTTTTATAATATCAACGGTGCCATCGGTCGAACCTCCATCAATTATTATAATTTCAATTTCACGGAATGTCTGGTCAATAATACTTAAAAGTGTTGCTTCCAGATATTGCGCGCTATTGAATACAACCGTTATAAAAGAAATTAAAGGTCGGTTATTTGCCATGTGTTTTGTAATTTTCTATTGCATTAGAGTAGGCTTTCTCAAAATTTTTTACTGCTAAAGCCCATGAAAAATTCTTGATTTGGTTATAGCTATTCCTAATGTTTTGTTGCCTGATTTCAGCATCTTCTAACAAATAAAGAATTTTATCCGCTATTTCTGCTTCCGATAATGGATTAAAAATAAATCGTTCATCCCCAATAGTTTCTGGCAAAGATGTAACATTTGAACAAATAACCGGGCAGCCAATGCTCATGGCTTCAAAAAGAGGAAATGATCCGGCTTCATAAAGAGTAGGAATAACAACCAAATCGGCATATTTATATAAGCTAAATAATTCCCGGTTAGAAATAAACCCAAGAAATGTTGTTTGGTTTTCCAAAGCATTTTCTTTGATAAATTTATTAATTTCAGAAAAGTAATTATTTTTCATTCCCGAACAAACAAGGAATATTTTCTTCTTATACTCTTCACGCAATAAAACCAAGGCTTTCAATAAAGTAATATGGTTTTTATGTTTCCATGTTTGTGCAGGGAAAAATATAAAATGTTCAGGCAGGTTAAATTGGTTCAATAATTCTTCTTTCGAAATAATATCGACTTGCTCAAAACGGTTTTCAGCTCCCAAAGAAGTAACGGTGATTTTTTCAAGCGGGATTTGATAAATCTTATGAATGTCTTTTTTCACATGTTCAAATGAAACAATTACCTGGTTGCACTCCCTGGCAGATTTTTTAAAGTGAAGGTTTCTTAAGTATAATTGAGTTTTACTAAAGAATTCGGGAAAATATTCATGCTGAAGATCATGAAGGCTAACTGTTACAGGTATATCCCAATTATAAACCTGCATATTTGGCAAAGGGAAATGGATAACGTCAGGTTTGTATTTTAATATTGCTGGCTTAATATTGCCAATATATTCAGACAGCTTGCTGATGAAAAGAATTTTATTAAAGATTAAACTGCTTATTATTCTTGAATAACGATTATAAAAAAGAATAGTAAAAATTTTTTGCTTATTATTTGAAATTAATGTTTTGAAATTATCAGCTTGTTCAAATTGTTTAAAGAATTGATCGTAAAAAACCCGGTTTGTGATAATTAAAATTTTATGATCCGTATTCTCAATTAACGATTTTGTAAGTTTTTCAATATATTGTTGAATCCCTCCATAAGCTCCGTTAGGAATATCAGCATAAATAGCAATCTTCATATCTAATTGATTTTTCTGACCGGATTGCCAACATATACGCCTGGTTCTTCTATACTACTAATTACTACAGAACCAGCTCCTATTGTTACATTGTCGCATATTGAAATTTTATCACGAACCACCGAATTTGCTCCTACAAAAACATAATTCCCAATGGTTGCCCTACCGCAAATAACTGAACCTGGCGCTATATGTAAATGATCCTTCAATGTAACTTCATGCTCAATAATTGCGCCGGTATTGATAATGTTGTTATTTCCCACTATTACATCCGGACCAATATATACCCGGTTAAATACCTGTAAATTTTCGTTAGCAGAAATTGATTTACTGTAAATTATTGCATCACTTGCAATACAGTTCCCTATGCAAAAGGTCTTTTCTTTAAATTCATTGTAAACCTCTGCCCTATGCTGATTGTCGCCATAAGAAATCAAATGGATATCGGAATTTGCAAAAGCAATTTTTTCAAAAACCTTTACGCCTAAAATAGTTTCATCTGCAACAAGAGGTTTGTCGATGCAAATTATTTCATCCATTATTCCATTGCTTTTGAGAACAGCAATTATGGTTCTTGTATTGCCTCCGCCACCATGAATGATTATCCTTTTTTTTAGTAAATTATTCACGAGATTAAACATTTCTTAATACTTTCACAAATGTACTGAATATCTTCTTCTTTCAGTAATGTCGAACTTGGCAGATTTAGACCCTGTTGAGCAAGTTTAAAGGCATTCGGGCAAGCATCTTTTTTATGGTTAACGTAAGGAGGCATCTCGGTCATAAGATAAAAAAATGGGCGTGTATCAACTCCAAATTCTTTCAACCTGTTTGCAAACCGTTCGCGTTCCTCCCTTGTTCTATTTTTAAGTACAATGGAATACATCCAATAGGTATTGATAGTACCAGGTAATTCTACAGGTAAAACCAGACTGATCAATGTCGTTTAAGAAACGATTATAGTGACGCGCATTTTGTCTTTTTGCGTTTACCAAATCGTTGATCCTTTCCATTTGCGCATGGCCGATAGCTGCCTGCATGTTCGTCATCCTGTAATTATAGCCTATTACATCAAACCAATAACGTTTGGTAAAGCTCATGCCCTGGCCTTTAAAAAGCCTTATTTTCGATGCCAATTCATCATCGTTGGTAGCAACCATACCGCCTTCTCCGGTAGTAATGGTTTTATTTCCATAAAAACTAAAGGTTGAAATAAGTCCAAAACTTCCGGTTTTCTTCCCATGATATTGGCTCCCTATAGCTTCTGCAGCATCTTCAATAATGTAAAGATTGTGGTTTTTTGCAATGGTAGCAATTTTATCCATGTTGCAAGGATTGCCATATAAATGCACCGGAATGATTGCTTTGGTTTTAGGCGTAATAAGTTTTTCAATACATTCAGGATTAATGTTCCATGTATCGGCTTCTGAATCTGCAAAAACAGGTGTTGCATTCACATAACTCACAGCATTTGCTGTTGCTATGTAAGTAAGGTTTGGAACAATTACTTCATCCCCTTTCCCAATGTTCAGAGCAAGCAAGGCGAGATGAATAGCAACAGTTCCGTTAGATACAGCAATGGCATGTTTAACGCCTAAGTAATTGGCAAATTCATTTTCAAAAAGATCAATATATTTCCCATTCGATGATATCCATGAAGATGAAACTGCATCTGTAACGTATTTTAATTCATTGCCATTTAGGTTTGTCTCGCTTACCGGATAATTTTTATTGGCCATTATTCTATAATATTTCCTTTTTATTAGTTACCACATTTAATACTTCAAGACTTTTAATTATTTCAAGCCTTTCTTTTCCTGCAAGATATGAAAAAGTATAGTCTTTATTTCTACTTTCTCTAAATTTATTATCTCTGAACCCTTGTTCAACTGATATTTCTTTTATTTTTTCATTCAATAAATCTTTTCTGATAAAATAAGCATTATTACCTGCAAGATTACAGCCAATTAAAGAATATCCTTTTTTCGATGCAGCAAAATTGAGCGCCGGCAACGAAGCCCCAAAATATAAATTGCTATAATGTGCTTTTGTTCTGTTAAAATTTTTATCGTATGGGATTGTTATTGGCCTTTCTTTTCCAAAAACACTATTATATTCCAGAATAATTATCGATGGATTTAATTTTGACAAATCAATTTCATTAAATATATGGTAATCATTCCCATCGAGGTCAATATGTAATAAGCCAATGTTTGAAAATCCTGTATTTGCTAATAATTCGTTAATATTATCCTTATCAATAAAAATGGCTTTTTGAGTTAAATTATATTTCCAATACCAATTTTGATTTTGGA
Organism: uncultured Bacteroidota bacterium; assembly: GCA_963808135.1. Taxonomy (GTDB): domain Bacteria; phylum Bacteroidota; class Bacteroidia; order Bacteroidales; family DTGW01; genus CAWEFA01. The sequence goes on along the minus strand of CAWEFA010000078.1, from coordinate 50,789 downwards.
GACTTTTCATTGCCGCTTCAGAAGCATCCATTACAAAGCCGGTCCAGTTGTTGTTCATCATCAAAAATCTCGTATTTGATTCCAGATAATTTTCAACGCCAAATTCTATAAAAATTTCATTTTCTATTGCAATGTTTTTTATTAAATACTGAATAATTCCGTCATCGCCAAATTGACTAAAAATTTTAAATTCATAATCATTAATGTTGTTGGAATTCATTAGCCATTGTTGTTTGGAAAGCATCGCGCCTAAAGCCAGCAATGCTGTTTCATTATTGGCCCGGAAATTCATTGTAATTAAATTGCCAATTAATTTTATTGCTTTTTTAATTTGATAAAGTTTCATTTGTTATTTCTCCTTTATTTGTTTGTAACAGAATTGCAAATTTTACAATTTATAACAAACAAGTTAAAATTAAAAATTGCCCTTTATAATTTCGTGAAGTAGTTCTACCCTGTTCTTAATGCTATGATCTTTCAAACATCTTAATTGACCGGCCTTCGAAATTGCATTTGTTTTATCCGGGTTATTGAGCAACCACCTGACTTTTTCAATACACTCTTCAAAAGAGCTATAAGTTATTATTTCATAATCGGGCTCAAAAAAATCACGGATGTTTTTTTTGTGATCTGTTAAAAGTAAAGTGCCTGCACCCGTAACTTCAAACATTCTTATATTGGCTGCATAATTCCCAGCAATCCCACCGTGAATATTAAATCCGATTTTTGCCCCGGCAATTGCATTTAGCATTTGCAGTCCGTATAATGGTTGTTTTATCACTTTGCTTAAAAAAGTATTAGAGAACCTGCTTTTCTTTGGCATAGCATTAAGAGTCATTGCTTTATTAATTAACTGAATGTTTTGTCCGATCGATTGTAATTTAAGCTTCTTTAATATTTGTGCAATCATATAATCCACTTGTCTCAATATTAAATTGGCATTTTTTTCATCTTTTATATTCGAATAAATTTGCAATTCAATTTTTTCTTTAATTAAGCTTTCAATAATTTTTATTCTTTCATCATGATAATCTGAACTTTGAATAAACGAACCAATAAAAATAAAATCTGTTTCCTTTGAACTGTCGGTTTTTGAAACCTTTTCGGCAAGTGAACTTTCAAAACCATGTGGAAATAAGTAGCATTTAATATTGTTTTCCTCGAATATACCTGCAAACAATGGGGAACAAGTAAGAATATAATTATAGCATCTGAATACTTCCAGGTTGTCTTTTGAAAATGGTGAACAACAATAACCAATTAATTGCTTGAGATTTGGTAATTCGTTTTTTAATCTCCTGATATAAGCTGGAGTAAGCATATTAAAATCGTGAACCAGAAGAACATCGGGGTTGTATATTTTTAATTGTTGTATAATAAGCTCATTATTATATTCAAATCCATGTTCTTTTGCCCAGGCTTTTTGCATTTGGCTTCCATTACCAATAATTTCGTATGCTTCAACGCCAATATTATTCAAATGTATTTTAAAATAATCCGACCAACCAAAATCCTGTTTCATGAAATGGTCATATTGTTGTTGATATGAGAAATTAATTAATTCCGGATTATTCTGATAATAACTCCTTAATAAATCATTATAGTAATTCGATATTTTGACAAATCGATATGTCATTAATTTATAATATTTTGGATTAAACCTTTTTTGTGAAAGCTGGCTTTTTAATTAGCTTGTAAATCATTTGTTAAATCTTTTTAAAAAGTTCACCTGCTTTTCTGACCATTGAAAAAAATGTGACATTTAAATCATCTGAAACTTTAAGACCAATAACAATAAAAATAAAAATTGCTGCTAAACAAGTACTGCGAATGGTTCCATCGATAATCGGATTATGATTGCAAATAAAAAAATATGTCTAAAATTCCATTTCACGATGAAACCGATTTTCAAAATTTAATATTCACATTGTTTGTAAAATTTCTAATATTTTTTTACAAAAAAAATCTGAAGCTCTTCTATTACCAAAAGGTATAAAACCATCAAATGCTTTAAATTACTAAAAGTTTTCAAAACCAATAATTTGTTTTCCAAAATAAATTATAACTGTATTTTTTTAATTAATGTTTTCCAGGTACCTGGGTCTCTCCATTTGTTAATAGCGCCCTTAATCCTATCAATTTCAATAGGTTCGTAAAACCTGAAAAAGTATAAAATCGCTGGATATGTTAGTATCAGAAACGATTTAACCGTTAACCTTATTATCAGCGAATAATCATTTGTAAACGAAGCTAAGACATATAGAATTATACCCAGAATTATCATTTTAAATATTTTTAGCAATTCGTAAGGAATTGGATATACCCTTTGTGCAAAAAATAAAATCAGTACAAAATATATTAATTGTGAGGCAAGCGTGGCATACGCAGCCCCAATTGTTTTAAAAAGAGAAATAAAAACAATATCAAGGATTATGTTCAGGAAAGAGACCGTTATTACTATTGTTGCTATAATTTTTGATTTCTTCATTATCTGCAATCCAGTCATAGAGGTATCTTTGAGCATGGTAAACAAAATTGCAAATGATATGATGGGTATAACTTTGTATGAGTTCCAATAATTAGGATTTCTTGCAAAGAATTTTATAATTTCTTTTCCAAAAAAAGACATTCCAAGAATAACAATAATAAGGCCAAATGCGTAATAAGTCATCAATTTTGAGTAAAAGCGCATCCTGTTTGGGGCATCTATCATTTTATAAATCATTGGAGTCAATGCCATATTTATTGAACCAAGAATAAAAACAGAAATTGTATTTGCCATTTTATAACCCAGTGAATATTGCCCAACATCTTTCATCGTTCCAAAGAATGATAATATATACCTGTCGGACATATTTAAAACTATGGCTGCAATTGTTGAAAACATCAACGGAAAACTGAATGAAAGCATTTCATAAAGTATCGTCTTTTCAAAAATCGGAGTAATATTTTTCAGGATATAGCGTGAAAGGTATAGTAAGTAAATTATTTGTCCTATTAACTGAGCTTTGTATATGCCTTCAATTTTTTGTTTATAATGAAGTAAAAACAGCAAAGTAAGCATTAAACTTGTAACCAATTTAATAATATTGGCAGTAGAAAATAATATTGGTTTCTCCTGCAGCCTTATAAGCGTATTAGGCGACTGGAAAATAATATCCAAACCGGCCGATACAATCATAAGTTTAATAATAAATGAATATTGCGCTGAATTAAGTAATATTATTGAGAATTTTCCTGAGAAAAAAGAAAGGCCAATAACCATGCATAATGCCAAAAAGCCAAGAGAAATTAGTGTGGTATAAAAAATCGAATTTCGTTTTTCAATATAGTTTTTGTCAAAATACCATCTGAAAAAAGCCTGGAAAAGCGCCAAACCAAATAGGGCAACCAATATCTGTGATGAAACTTCTAATAAACTCATTACTCCGTATTCCTCAATACTTAAATGTGTAGAATACAGCGGCAATAAAATTAGTCCTATTATCTTAGTCGATAAGTTGCCTAAGCCATATATAAAGGTGTTTTTTAAAACCGACTTGATGTTACTTAACATAAAATAATGCTATTCTTTTGATTTTCCGGATTGATTATATTTGTCATGTGCTTAAATGGTTTTCTAGTAAAGATAATTTCGCAGTTAAATAATGCATAATTGTAGAGTTTCCATTGTGTACATAAACCTCTTACCGAAATTTATTGCACATTAAATCAAAGATAAATTAGAAAAACTATCTGTAATATAATGCAAAATTAATGCATGCCCGATTTCAACCATTCCGTAATGATTTGAATTAAGCCAAATATTAATATTTCCATATTGCCTGAGTGGGTTATCGGGTTTAAAGCCTGAAAGGGTTAAAATAAATGTGTTTTTTTGATGGGCTATATTTGCTGCATTTATAATATTTTTAGACGAGCCCGAACTGCTTATTGCAATTAAAATATCATTTGAAGTTAAAACATTTTCTAGTAGTTTACTATAAACATTTTCATAGCCAAAATCATTGGCAAAACAGGTAAGTTGGCTATTATCTGTTAATGGGTAAGCTTTAATTTTACAGGTGTTCAGTAAATCAACCGAAGCATGTGAAGCGATACCACTGCTGCCTCCATTTCCTATGAGGTACAATGTCCCATTTATTATTTTAATTTTATTAAATTCGTTAGAGATAATGCTTATTGCACTTTCTGAGTTTAATGTTTTCCCATCATTGTTGCTAATAACAATGCTTTTTATAAGATCATTAAATAATGCCAGGTATTTTTCAATCATTGTAATATTAGGTTAGCAATGTTTTGAGATATTTTAATAAGGGTACTTTTTCGATATATGATTTATTCCCAAGAATCCTCACGGCCATAGCTCCTACTGCATTACCAACGAAAGCAATTTCGTCAGGGGTATTGCCGTTTTTTGCCATTAATGATGTAATGGAAAGATAAGCATCCCCTGCACCAATAGTATCTACTACTTCATTTGATAAAACCGGGGCAATAGAAAAAGTATTACTTTTCTCACCAACCATTGTACCCATGACTCCCAAGGTTATAGAAGCAATATTTGCATGTGTTTTCTTTATAAGCTGATTAAGCAATAAATCAATATCAGTATATTTATCATGGGTCGCTAATCTTGCTTCATTTTCATCAATTGAAAAGTAATCGCAATTCGAATATTTTAAGAGCAGGTTAAAACCATTATTTGCACTATTAGTTTGAGCATTAACAGAAATAAACATCTCTTTTTTAGTTAAAATATTTACCAAATCATTGTTAATCATACCATGCCCAAAATCAGCAATTATCAATAAATCATATTTTTTTTCAATATCTTTTAATTTATTTATAAACTGCTCATTGATTTCAGAATTCAACGGAATATCATCAATTTCTGTTATTTCAAATATTTTATGCTTAAATGTGTTATCAACATATCTTCTTTTTAAGATAGTAGGTCGATCAGGAGTAAATATTCCTTCAAATTTAATATTGGAATTGAGTTTACTTTTAATAAAGCTCAGATAATTTTTGCCAAAATTTAATCCATAAGTTGATATTAACTTAACTTCCTGTACAAAATTAGAGACATGGTTCGCTACTGCCAGTACTCCCCCTGCATATAATTCGCCGTTTAATCTTTTGGCTGTAATAGTTGTTGATTTGGAGGCTTTACCTAAAGGCGTGACAAATATATATTCGTCCAGTATTATTTCACCTATAATGGCAACTTTAAGTTTTGAAATCATTTCGAAATCTGTTATTAATTTATCAAAACTTACTTTTTCCCTTGTTTGTTTTAGATAATCTTTTACATTTTCATTTGTATTGTCAATGAAGCGATTTATTAATTTGCTTGAACTAAAAACAACCTCTTCCGTAAATGCTAATTTTCCACCAAATTCCTCAACTTTTTTTCTCTCATCAATTATTCCACCCGTAATATCATCTTCAGAATTTTTATACTCCTGACCCTTAATATAAAAATCTGGTTTTATTGCTTCTATGGCAGTCAATGCAAGAGAATGATGAACAATTGAAACAAAGTCTATTATTTGCAATGCAGCAATCGTCTCGGCTCTTAAAACTTCATTGAATACTGGTCTGCCAGGACCTTTATTAACATATTTATCTGCGGTTAATGTAACAATTAGATAGTCTCCAAATTTTTTAGCAGCTTCAAAATGTTTTATGTGTCCAGGATGTATTAAATCAAAGACTCCATGGCAATGAACAATCTTTAATCCTTGTTTTTTAAGCTTTTTAGAAATTTCTTCAAGCTCATTTAAAGTAACAATCTTATTTTTCATTTATCTACTTTCCTAAATACTTAAACCAGTCTTGGGTCGCAACTTCAATATTTGCAGGATTCCACAATGGCGCTTCCCGCCAGTAATTAATATTATCAAGCATATTTTTTACACCTTGTTCAAAAGTCACCTCAGGTTTCCAGTCAAGCACCTTTTTTATTTTTGAAATATCGGCAAATGTGCAATCGGGTTCTCCAGGCCGTTTTTTAATATAGATTACTTCTCCTCCAAGTAATTTAGTGAGCAAATTTATACTGTAAGTATTGCCACTACCAACATTCATTATTTGTCCGATAGCGTTATTGCTTTTCGAAGCTGCGATACATGCAGAAGCAATGTCAGTAACATAGGTAAAGTCACGTGTCTGGGAACCATCGCCGATAACAGTAAATGGTTTATTATTAAGCTTTTGTGCCAGAAATACTCCAAATACTGCGCCATAAGTTCCTGATGTCCTCGATCTTGGACCATAGACATTGAAAAATCTTAATGATGTTGCAGGTAACTTGTATAACTTGTTCCAAAACATCACATATTGTTCACCAAGATTTTTGGTTAATGCATAAGGATATTGCGGACTAATAGAACTCTTTTCGGGGGTAGGATACACTTTGGGAATTCCATAGCATGAGGATGATGCAGCATAAATCAAATGTTTAATATTGTTTTTTCTTGATGCTTCTAAAACAGAGATGGTTCCATTTACATTTGAATGGTGATAAGCTAGAGGCTGTTCAATTGAAGGTACTATATCTGCCAAAGCGGCTAAATGAAATATCCAATCAACTTTTTTAAAATATGGTTCTATCTTTTGAAAATCAGCTACATCAACTTCAACAAACTTAAGAGATTTAAAATTTTGTAAATGTTGAATATTTAATAACCTGCCTGTCGAAAGGTTATCGATAACAATAACTTCATGGTTATCGTTTAACAGCATCTCAGTAAGATGGCTCCCAATAAAACCGCAACCTCCTGTTACTATAGCTTTCATTATATAATTATTTTTTTACTTTAACCGAAATTAAACATTATAAATTCATAATAATCAATATAATCAGAAAAAATATTTCAGTTAGGTCATTAAAATTATAGAATATTCTTTACTTTTTGTATCCAATATAACCTGTATTGCCTGATAATATTTTCGCTTTAGTCAGAAAATACAATCCGGATATTGAAATTGATAAAAATTTTCCCAACCAATTTGGTTTTTTTCTTGTCAATCTGTTGTACCGGTCCGGTTTATATTTTAATAAATGAGCCCAGTGCATTGGAACAAATAAAAATTTTAAATTTTTATAACCAATCTTAATCAATTCGATTTCTAATTCTTTTGGTTTCCAGCAGTGTAAATGAAAAGGCATAGTTCTACCTGATATATTATAAAAACTTGGTGAATATATCAAAACTATCCCGTTAACTTTCAATATTCTATAAATTTCATTTAATAAATGGATACCATCTTCTTTACCTAAATGCTCTAATAATTGGCTGCATGTAACAACTGAGGCACTATTATCAGGTATTGGATAAGTTTGTGAAGTCAAATCCAGGGCAATGACTGACAAGCCTTTATTTTTGCAGGTAATAAGAGCATCTTTTTCAGCTTCTATACCGATTGCATTTAATCCAAAATGGACACAAGTCTCGAGAAATTCTCCATTGCCACAGCCAATGTCCACAAGGGTTTCAAATGGTTCATCTGAATCGTAATATTTTATACAATGGTTTAATATCCATTTATAGTCTTTCCAGGTTCTCTTTCCAATCCTTTCCCAATGGTTCTTTGTATTTAAACCCATGCTTTTAGTTTTCATTTCTTGCTAATTAAAATTTTAAACAGCTTCTTTTTGGGCAATTAACTGAAAATGACTGTTAATCTTAAATAAATTCATTAACCTATAAGTGAAAACATGAGTATAACCCGGTCCGCTGCTAAGTTTAATAATTCTGAGTTCATTAGTTTTTAATATTTCTTTCACTCTATAAAGGTCGAGTCCAGAAGTAACAACTTCAGACTTTTCCAAGTCAGGATTGCTATTCGGAACATCAACTTGAACGCTTTTACCCAAAAACCAATTGTTTAAAAAATGAAAAGGATTATATAAAATTTTTATAATACAACGGGTAAAACTGAACTGGCGTTTCTTATACCGTTGAATAATATGTTCATAATTTATAACGGTTTTTTCAATGTAGTTATTGCTCATTTTCGGTTCTAACGCTATATATAAGTAACCGAATGGTTTCAGATTTTTGCAAGCCATATCAATCACTTTCTCGTAGTCATAGAAGTGGTGTAATGCACCTGCAAAACCTATTAAATCAAAATTCAATTGAGATTTAGCAAGGAAAGTGTAAGCGTCATCGATAACAAATATGCTCTGGTTTATTTGTTCCTGAGTCAGTTTCAATTTCAAGAGTTCTATCATTTTTTTCGAAATGTCAACATTTGTCACCGTATCTGAAGGCTTGATATTTTTATAATAATTCAATGATAGAGACCCTGTTCCGGTGCCTATATCAATAAGGTTTAGGCTATTCTTAGCCTTCCTGAGATTATCAATAATGTCTTTGACATTCTTTTGAAAGATTCTTTGGCTATAATGTGTATATTTTAAACTATGCGTTTTGTCATAATTTGAACCAAAATCACCATTATAAACTTTTCGATTAAAATATAATGCTTCTTCTTTTGTTTTAACTGAATATTCTTCTTTCATCGCATTTTAAAAAGTTGACCCTTATGTAATATTACGGAATATTATAAATATAATTTTGTATTGTAATGTTAGCTCCCAACTTTACAGGAAGCGTCATTTCAAATGAATCATTTTTTCAATGAGTTTAAGTTCTTTCATCATTCAAAATAATCTTACTCAGTCAGATTATTATAAAAAACAATCAAACGGGTTATCTGTTTTTCTATATTTAAATAATCTGTACTTACAAATGTTTTATTTTCTGTTGCATCATGAATATCAAAAGTAGAAAGTTTTTTTACAATATCTTCAAGTGGGTTTAGTTCATCAATTTCAATTGCTGCACCATAACGTTTTAATAACCACTTCTGATGGATTTCGTCCGATATAAGAACTTTCAGGCCGGCCTCGATATAGTCGAAAACCTTTCCAGAAGCGGAATAATAATCTTTATGGATAGTGTATATTTTTTTATTTTGACTGATTATTTTACTTGGAAATTGAATGGCAACATTGTATTGACTTATAGTAAATATCAAATCTTTTGGATTGATGGTTTTGTGAACGATCACATTATCCGGGAAACTAAATTTATCCGTTTTTACTATATGCGCCGGATAAATATCAAGAGTCCAGCCAATAGTCTTTAATGACAAAACAATGGTTGTAAGACTTTGATCTATGTTTCCAATATAAAGTAGCGTTTTTTTATTTACAGATGATTCGGAATTATTTTTTAGGGGCTGAGACCAAATGTACTCCGGGAAAAAAATACGTTTCGCCTTATAATTGTAATTTAGGTATCTTTTAGCATATTGTGTTTCCAAACTTCTACAACAAAGGCCGTCAGCATTTTCAAGACACATTCTTTCTTTTCTTAACTGCCCGGGATACCTTTTTTTCGCAAATTCATTAAAAACCATACCAGCCATTACATCATAATCATCGAATATAATCAAAGGCAGATGTTGTTTATTTTTTATTATAGAATATGAAGTATCGAAATTCCAACTTGAAAATATATGATATACCATTGGCTTGAACTGTTTTGCAAGCCAGTGGGCTTTCATTGGGCTTCTATAAGTAAATATCTGAGAGAAAGTTTTACTAAAGTGTTTTGAATCTTTACAAAACAATATTATGTTGTACCCGGATTTGGATAATCCATATGCTATTTTTTCAATACGTGGTAAGTAACAGTCTGAAATAATTCCTATTGTTTTTTGTTGATTAAAATTTTTTGAAATATTTCTAACAGATCTGAAGATAATGAGAATAGAAATGAGATCAAACCAAAAATTAAAACTGCTATAAATTAGAATTCTTATAAAGAATTTAAATTTCTTGAAATATGCTAACATTTATATTCCTCAAAAATGAAGCGGTAAAGTTATAATTTAGAAACTTCATATACAAAAGACAAAGGAATAAAAGATAAAAATTTCAAAAATTCCTTATAATAGTAAAGTTCAACACTTTTTGCTATTTTGTGGCGTTAGAATTCATCTTGCTTTGAGCCAGAAAGCAGAAGACAAATCAATATGTTAAATTCTATTGCTATTTTGTTTCATTATAAAGCAATTGTATTTCATTATTACTCAATGCCCTGTTGTAGATTCTCACATCATCAATTTTACCTTTAAAATATTGGTTATATGCAAGTCTGCTTGACCCAATTATGGCAATATCTAAGCCATCAACTGAACTGACATATTGAATAAAAGTTTTGCTACCAATTAAAATACCATTATAATAGTAGTTTATCTCCTTATTGGCATTTACAGTAATTGCAAGATTATTCCATGAATTTGTAATTATATTGATAGTATCGGTAACGCCGGAAATTGTTAATAACAACTTTTTCAAACCACCAATATCTTTTATTGCAACTCCTGTATTTCCGTATAATAAATTTTGGTTATCTGATTGATAAATACTTCCATAAGAACTGCTATAATCAGCATCATCTGCGTAAAACCACAAATCAATTGTACGTGTTAAGATATCAAATTTATTAGAAAATTCAATGAAATTGTTGATTCCATTGAAATCATAAGCCTTATTTGCATTTCCAAATCTATCTGTTGCTAATGTAGCACCATAAACAGTTCCATTATTTCCATTGCCGCTTTCATCATTTGCATTCCCGTTAAACGGGTAATAGGCCACTAGCCCTGCTGTCAAATCAATAGTTAAAGGCTGTAAAGTTATACTCAATGGTTTTGCATAACAAGCTCTAAGCGAATCAACTGTAAATATACTTGTGTATGTTTCAAAACCGCTTTTAGAAACTTTAAGCGTATAACTTTTTAAACCGCTTTTTATGCTTATTTGATTTATTTTGGCAGCAATCGGCAAAATATATAAATCAGTTGTTCCATCGGATATTGTAAGGGATGCATCAGTAAACTCATAGCTTTGGGTAACAGAATTTAAAACTGAAACGCTTATTAAAAAACTAAATGAATCTATTACCTGATATCCGGGAGAAATTCCAAAACCACTGGTATCAGATTTATAAACGTTCAAAATCTCAGGCAAGATGCTTGTAAGTTGTTTATAGATAACTGAAAATTGTATTGGCAAAGGATTATTAACTAAACCCGCTTTCGAAGAATTCGCCAATGGGGTTGCAAATGCAATTGTCCCGGTTGAATCAAGCGCAAAAAAACGCGTTAGCTTGTAACTTCCTACATTTATGGAATCAAAGCACGTATAATCATTTCCGCTTTTCCCAAGCTTTATTGTGTCTAAATTCCAAATTTTATTGCCTTTCAAATCTTCAATACTAACTATTATGGATTTGATGCCGGGATTTATTGAATGAGTTTTCTGGGTTGGGTTAACATTTCCGGGCATTATAATAAAAGAAAGCTGCCCTTTTTTCTTTATCGAACCTTTCTGAACAAAGGATGTATCCGATGAGGAGCTGATAATTGCGTTTTTTTGGCACGATATTGCAGAAAAAATAAAAAGGGCAGCCATTGGGAATCCAAAAACTGAACATTTAAATATTAGCTTCACAACTTTATTGCTTCTCATAAATTTTAAATAAAAAAGGCTATTATTAATTAACTATAATTTACAAAACCAATATCTAAATTAATAAGATTTATTAATAAGATTCAAAAATTGAAAAACGTTCCCTGAAAAATCAAAAAAAATTTAGTTCAAACAAAAACAAGGGTGGAAATTTACAATTCATATCTCAATCCTAAGCCAAACCTGAGATTTTGCCTGTATGTCAATGGGTAAACATTTTTTCCATAAAAATTGTAAACATATGCGGGCAAAACTAAAAACAGCAAATTTTTAGTTAGCTTATATCCAACCGCTGGAGATAATGATATGGAAAACCAGTAATCAGGTTGATTGCCATCCGGGATTTCTTTAATGTTTATACCATTACCGAATTCGTATGATTTGCCGGGCAATTGCCTGCTTATTGAAATTCCTGCCTGCGGGGTAAAAATCCAGTTGCGCTTTTCCAGTTCATAACCTGCGCCAATGAGAATGCCTGCGTAATAAAAATAATTTTTTATCTGGCTCTTTAATTGAACCGTTTTTGTGCCATAAATAATTTCATCGTTAGTTTCAATTGTATCGGGCGATGTAGCAGATTGTCCTTTTCCAATAATCTCTGAGAAACTTATAAAATGAAACTCTGCATAATAAAACCAATTTTTAAACTTTAACCCCGACGAAATTTCATAATAATAATTCAAAGGCTGGTTACGCGGATATGTTAAGCTATCTTTTAATTTTCCAGGAAATATATATTGCCCGGTAACGAAGGGAGAAACGCAAATTGAAAAAGTATAAGAATGTTGCTGGTTTAAACTCTTTGTGATTTTGTTATTGAGTTTTGGCGTTTTTTCTTTAGTGTCATTATTGGTGGCAGTATTATATGCAATTGTCAAAGTATCTGTTATTCGAATGGTATCAGGCGGCAAAACCACGGTGTCATATTCAACTAACATTTTATCCTTGATTGAGTCGGATAAACTTTTATAGTAATTGGGATTATTTAACTCTAATCCAAAAGCATTGTACGACAATATGTTTAGGTTGATAATAAGGATTATCAGATAAAATCGCCCATGCATATATTTTGGTTTTTATTTCCCTTCAAATATAATACATAAGTGTATATGCAAAAATTTTAATGGGTTGTTTTGTAATTTATAATGGTATCCCTTATAATAACCGGATTTTTTTTAATGTAAACCTTTTTCTTAATAGGCTTATTTTGTAAAACAGAATCCGCTTTTTTGATTACAGGTTCAGTTTTAACCTGAACAGTATCTTTTAAAATAATTTTAGATTTATTTAAAGAATCTGTCTTAGGTTTATTTTCCTGAAATGTATTGGATGAATGAGAATCTTTCTTGTTTACATTACAAGGCTTATTTGTAATTTCTTTTTTTAATGAATTATTTACCGGTTCAATTTGAATGGATTGCTTTTCAATTTTATTATTCGCTTTTATAGACTTCTCTAAATATTTATTTTGTGTATGAAATCTGTAAGATTGAATAGCCAAATAGCCAGTAAAACTAACTAAAGCAGATACAAGAACTACATAATAAATATTTACATTGAACGGACTGAATTTTAAAAAATTCTTAACGCTTAATTTTTTGTTAAGTATGCTCCATTCATCATCTGTAACTTGAAATGAAATATTTGATAATTTTTGCTTAACAAGTAAATCAATATTATCAAGATCATTCTTCATAATTCATTTATTATTGATTTTTCATCATACAAAATTCGTATAACCCCTTTTTGAGAAAATTTCTTGCCCTTAAAAGCCTGGTGCGTGATGTAACAATATCAATGCTCAATATTTCTGCAATTTCATCATGACTAAAATCCTCAATGTAATACAGGTTAAAAACCAACGCCAATTTTTCAGGAAGGCCTTTGATAATTTCGAGCATTTCCTTTTCAGTTAAATCGGCTAAAGAAATAGCATCGTAATAATTCTTTGGCATATCTTCATCGCGACAATCCAAGTCCAAATCATATTTTTCTTCCGTAAAATTGAATTGATCTTCATTTTCATATTTTTTTAAATTATCGAAATTTAAAAACCCTTTATGTTTCTGATTGGATAAATTATGTTTTAATGAAACATTGACAAATATCTTTTTCATCCAACCTTCAAATGAGCCCTTGCCTGAATATTGGTTTATTTTCATAAATACCTTTATAAACCCTTCCTGCAAAACATCTTCAATATCGCTGGCATTATTTAAATATCGAAAGCAAACACTTTTCATTATTGAAGCATATTTCTCGTACAAAAGATGTTGAAAAGTTTTATTATATCTTTTACATCCCTTTATTATCTCCTCAATCGTTGCCATCTTTAATGCACCTAATATATAGATTCGGATTTATTGAATAGTTTCATAATTTTAGTCAAAAAGTTTAAAAACTTAATTTGCACAAACAATCAAATCTAAAAATATTGTTGCTTACTTCAATGTAACTTATACATATTTTTTATGTTCCTGGTTATAAAAGTTTTGATAAATTTTTAATTACTTGTTTCTTTAAACCTAAAAAAATTAGAATCATTAATTACTGATATTGTAATATGTTACGAAACAACTACAGCATTAAACAAGGTTTTTGTATAAGGCTCTTTAGGATTCGCAAATAAAGAATCCGCTTCGCCTTCTTCAATGAGCATGCCGTCTTTCATCACGTATATCCTGTCGCACATGTATTTTACAACAGCTATATCGTGTGAAATGAAAATATACGTAAGGTTTAATTCTTTTTTCAAATCGTTTAAAAGGTTTAAAATTTGTGCCTGGATGGAGACATCAAGAGATGAGACCGATTCGTCGCAAATTAAAATTTCAGGTTGAAGCGCCAGCGCCCTTGCAATGGCAATTCGTTGCCGTTGCCCTCCCGATAATTGATGCGGATACCGGCTAAACCATTGGCCGTTGATGCCTACCATATCCATAAGTTGAAGCGTCCTTTTTTTTCTTTCATTCGCACTCTTGAATAAACGATGGACAATCATCGGTTCGGTTATTGAATATCCTATTGTATGGTTCGGGTTAAGCGATGAAAAAGGATCCTGGAATACCAATTGAACTGCCTTCCTGAAATCGGTAAGTGCGCGGCCTTTTATGTTTGAAATGTTTTTGTTCCGGAATATTATGCTTCCTTCATAATTATCAATCAATTGCATAAGCGTCCTGCCAAAGGTTGTTTTCCCGCTTCCCGATTCCCCAATCAATCCAACGCTTTCACCTTTCCACACTTCTAATTTTATTTCTTTTAAAGCATGAAATTTTTTTATCGGCTTTCCCATAAAACTATATCCCGAATTAAAATAAGCATTGAGGTTGTTTATAGTAATTACAGGCGGTTGGGAATATATTTTTTTTTGTGCATCGTTTCGTTCATTGGTAGAAATAGCATTCGAACAACGGCTGGTTATCGGTTTTATTAACAAAATCGTCAATTACGGGCAACCGTTTTAGCCTGACGTCCGTCCTGGGCCTGCATGCAATTAATCCCCGGGTATAAGCAGCCTTAGGTTGGTTGATTATTTGTGAAGCCGTTCCATATTCAACCTGCTTGCCATTGCTTAATACAATTATTTTATCTGAAATTTTTGATATTACTGCCAGATCATGTGAAATAAAAATTATTGAAATATTATAACGCGCTTTTAAATTGCCTAATAAATCGAGGATACTTTGCTGCGTGGTTACATCAAGCGCTGTGGTTGGTTCGTCGGCAATTAATATTTTCGGATTACAGGCAACAGCCATTGCAATCATTATCCTTTGCCGCTGTCCGCCTGATAGCTGATGCGGATATTTATAATAAGTTTCAATTGGGTTTGAAAGGAGCGCTTCGGTAAAAAGTTCTAAAACTTTATTTTTTCTCTGACTTTTATTTAAAGAAGTATGAATTTTTAAAACCTCTTCAACTTGTTTTCCGCAATACATTACAGGATTTAAAGCAGTCATTGGTTCCTGAAAAATCATCGAGATAATTTTGCCCCTGTACTTTTTCTTTTCTTTTTCAGGAAGCTGAAGGAGATTTTCCTTTTTTAAACCTGAGTAAAAATAAATTTCACCTGATGTATTTGCATAAGACGGGACCAAGCCAATAACAGACAAACCTGTAAGCGTTTTACCCGAACCTGATTCTCCAACAACGCCGAGCGTTTCGCCTTCTTCAAGTGTAAATGAAATTTTATCGACTGCAACTTTTGATTTATCTTTTCCAAATGCAACGGTTAAATTATTAACCTCAAGTAGCGGCATAAATCAATGTTTTTTTCTCAAAATTACTTTATTCCCTAAAAGCTCAGGAGCCCAATTATTATTCAGCACTTTGCCTGCATATCGCAAATATAAGCGCGACCGAATGCTGGTTATATCGTTTTCTTTATTTTCATTCTCTTTGAACTCGCCTGAAAATTCGTAAGAAATTGTAAAATTATGATGCCGATGGAACATTTTAATTATTTCAATTACGGATGCAATTACACCGTACAATTCCCCCCGGTTGGTTACCGGGTAATCATGTTCGAATTCATCGCTCAGAACCGTAAAGTTTACAATCATTTCCAGGATTTTGTCTTTTTTCGGCGCAAAGCGGACTTCGTATAAAAGCCCTGAACTTGTTGTAAAATTATAAACATAACCGCTTTCTATAGCTGGCGGGGTAATTGGAAATACTGCACATGCCGGCACGTATGAAGGAAGAATGACAAAATCCTCTGAATTTTCTATATTAGCCATTATCTCATTATTTGAAGGCCACTGCAATAATACAAAGGAATAAACAAAATTGAAGAGTTTTTATTTAAATATTTTTTAACAATCAACGCCCAAAATTTTAAACAAATAGTATTTTAGGCAATTGCTCAATTTTATTAATATAAACGATTTCTATTTTCTTTGAATAATTTTTCAAATTTTTTTGATTGGACTTTGAAATAATAATTTTCTCGAAGCCAAGCTTTTCCGCTTCGGCAACCCGCTGTTCGACCCTGTAAACCGGACGAATTTCGCCGGAAAGGCTGATTTCACCTGACAAACAAGTTTTATTGGAAATAACCATATCGGCATTTGAAGAAAGAATAGCTGCCGCTATAGGCAGGTCGATAGCAGGATCGTCGACTTTTATGCCGCCAGCCATATTTAAAAATACATCTTTTATTGCAAGGCGAAAACCCGCCCGTTTCTCAAGCACTGCAAGCAACATATTTAAACGCCTGGTATCAAAACCTGTCGATGATCGCTGCGGCGTGCCATAAACCGCCGAACTAACCAGCGCCTGCGTTTCAATAAGATAAGGGCGTATTCCGTTAATCGTAACCGCTATTGCTATGCCGCTCAATTTTTCGTCGCTGTGTGAAATAAGGATTTCAGAAGGATTTTTAACTTCAATAAGTCCTTCGCTTTGCATCTCAAAAATTCCTATTTCAGAAGTTGAACCAAAGCGGTTTTTTGTAGCCCTGAGAATACGGTATAAATATTGCCTGTCACCTTCAAACTGGAGAACAGTGTCAACCATATGTTCAAGTACTTTCGGGCCAGCCAGGCTTCCGTCTTTTACAATATGGCCTATTAGGATTGCTGGAATTGCGCTGCTTTTAGCCAGTTTTAACAAACGTAAGGCACATTCCCGGATTTGTGAAACGCTTCCCGGAGATGATTCAATATAATCGGCAAAAAGGGTTTGAATAGAATCGATAATCACGAGGCCAGGCTCAAAATTTTCAATGATAGAAATTATGTTATCGAGCGAAGTTTCACAAAGTATATTGCAATTTTCATTCTCTATGCCCAATCGCTGTGCCCTGAGTTTTATTTGTTCGGCGCTCTCTTCGCCTGAAATATAAAGCGATTTAATATTGGCTAAGCGCAACGATAATTGTAAAGCAAGCGTTGATTTTCCTATGCCCGGCTCGCCGCCAAGCAGAACAACTGAACCGGGAACAAGTCCGCCGCCGAGGGTGCGGTTCAATTCTTCGCTCAGCGTATTAAGCCTTTTGTTTTCATTAAATTGTATTTGTGTGATGGGAATTGGTTTTGTCGATTTCCCTGAAAATTTATCAGAACCCCTGCCTGATTCTTTAACAACCAATTCCTCAACCAATGAGTTCCATTCGCCGCATGAACTGCACCGCCCAAGCCATTTGGGCGATTCGGCCCCGCAATTCTGACAAACATACCTGGTTTTTGTTTTGGACATGCTAAAATTATTGTCGGGTCATAAAATTTCAGGAACTTATTTTTAAATATAAAACCAAAGAAAATCAATATGCAACCAGCAACGAATAGCTGAATTAAAATTATTTTGAAATTTTATTTATAAGTTCCGTGGTTGAATGGCCTTTAAAAAAGGGAATTGTAATTACCTGTCCCCCTTTTTTTGTAACAATGTCGTACCCAACAATATTTTCGGGTTTATAATCGCCGCCTTTCACAAGAACATCGGGTTGGACTGATTGGATTAAATTGTAAGGCGTTTCGTCATCGAAGAGTATTACATAGCTGACATAGCTCAACGAGGCAAGCATTTTTGAGCGGGTAGTTTGATCCTGTATTGGCCGTTTTGCCCCTTTGATTTTTTTTACTGAAGAATCGCTGTTTAACCCAACAATAAGAATATCGCCTAAATCGGCAGCCTGCATTAAATATTCAATATGCCCGCGGTGAATAATATCAAAGCATCCATTAGTGAACACTATCTTTTTCCCTTTCAGGTTTGCCCTTGCCAAAACACGGTTTAATTCTATATCTGATAAAATCTTTGCTTTTACCCTTTCTTTATTGTTCATAGCAATTAAAACTTAAATATTGATTAAAGATATTAATTTTAATTTTTTCTAATTGGTTCGCTTTATTTATTAGTTAAACACTTTTCTTTCTTTATAATAAAACAACGAGATATTTTCCGGAAAGAATTAACGATAAAAAAATGTCAGACGTTCACCTGTTTCTTTTTTAAAAATAAAATAATTGCCGATATCCCGCCCAATATTATAATACCTATTGCTTGCGCGCTATGGCTTATTAATGCATATGCAATGCCGTCGTTCCATGATATGAAATAAATTGAAAGGGCTAACGCAACAATAGCATGGTAAGCCCCAATACCGGCCTGAACTGGCGCAGCCATGCCATATCCGCCGGCTAACATAATAAATAATGCATCGAGCATTGACAGTTCAGAAGTTGGTTTTAATGAAAATAAGAAATAATATGTCATTAAAGTATATAACAGCCATAATAAACAAGTATGAAAAATGAAAGCAATTTTTCGTTTTATGTTCAAAGCAGATTTCGTCCCACCCCAAATGCCTTTCCCGATTTTTCCAATTTTTTTTACAAATACAATACTGAGTATTTTTTTTCGGAATGTATAAATTAGGATTATTGAAGCTGCTAGGAAAATAAGCAAAGCAACCCAAACGTAATAAGAAAAATGCAAACTCCCTCCTATTCTTTCAATTAAAGGAACGAATACTTTGTCGGAAAAAAATGAGCCGAAAAACTTTAATTTAATAAGAATGGTTATAAACGTTAGAAAAAGCAAAGTTAATACATCAATTATCCTTTCAGAAATTACGGTACCCAATAAGGCATCGGCAGGAATTCTTTCAGTCCGGCTTAAAACCCCGCAACGCGTAACTTCTCCAATTCTCGGAAATGCATAATTGGCAGTATAGCCAATTACCAAAGCATGATACGTGTTGCTTAATTTAGGATAAAAGCCTAAAGGCTCAATCATAATAGTCCAGCGATAAGCCCTTACAAAAATTGCTATAAAACCAAATGTAAAAGCAATAAAAACATATTGATACCTTGCTGTTTTAATGCTTTCCAACAGATGTTTAAAATCAATATTCCTTAAAGCAAAATAAAGCAAAACTATACTTAAGCCTAAAAATATTGAATACTGAACGATGTTAATAATTAATTTTTTCAAGGAACTTCTATTTAATTAGTTTATTTGATGCGCTGTCAGGGAAAATAATTGAAGGTTTGAATTTTTTAGCTTCGTCAAAATCACAAGTTGCGTACGACATAATAGTAACAACATCGCCAACTAATGCCAACCGTGCGGCAGGGCCGTTAAGGGCAATTTGCCCGGAGCCGCGCAAACCTTTAATAACATAAGTTTCGAAACGTACGCCATTGTTTATGTTCACAACCTGCACTTTTTCACCTTCAATTATGTTCGAAGCATCCATAAGGTTTTCGTCAATAGTTATGCTTCCAACATAATAAAGATTTGCTTCCGTAACGGTAACCATGTGTATTTTCGATTTCAATACTTCAATCCACATACTTTATAAATATATTGTTAAACCGATAAACTTAATTATAAAAATTAAACAATTTATTTTTATAATCAGCTTTCGGAAATGCCAAAATTATAAATAACATTTCATCAATCAATGTTTAGGCATTAATTAAATTTAATATTGTCAATAAGCCTCACGTTGCCAGCTTTAACTGCTATGCAGCCAATTATTCCGCACTTTTCATCCCAACTGGTTACGGGCTGTAAATTTTTAGTATCAACAATTTCAAAGTACTCAACTTTTAAAAACGGGTTCCGGTTGATTTGTTCAATTACCCAATCGATAAGTTGATTGGTACTATAATCAATTTGCAAAGCCTTTGCTTTTGTTAATATTTGGAAAATTAACGGCGCATTTTTGCGTTCATCAGCGCTTAGTAAAACATTCCTTGAACTCATAGCCAGTCCGTCAGTTTCACGTATTATTGGACAAGGCACAATTTTTACCGGCAATTCCAATGTCTTTACTAAATATTTAATTATAGTGAGCTGTTGAAAATCCTTTTCCCCAAAATATGCTTTATGAGGCTTTATTGCATCAAATAATTTTGTAACAATTTGGGCAACACCATTGAAATGGCCTGGCCTGAATTTGCCTTCCATAACATTACCGAGCTTTCCGAAATCAAAAACCCTTTCATCTGGTTCAGGGTACATTTCATCTGCTCCAGGGCAAAAAACGTAATCAAACTTCTCAGCTTCAATTATGCCAATATCCTTATCCAAATTTCTCGGATAATTCTTAAAATCATTTGGATCGTTAAATTGGGTTGGATTTACAAAAATACTTGCAACCGATATATTATTTTCATTGCGGCAATATCGGAAAAGTGAAAGGTGTCCTTCATGAAGCGCTCCCATTGTTGGCACGAGCCCAACACTTCTGCCCCTTCTCCCGAACCAAACCGAGCAATTCATTGAGCTCACTTTTATATTTAACTACCTTCATAAAAAATTTTGCAAATATAAGTATATTTCAATAAGTGTTTAATTTTCCCTGATTTACGTCAAACTCATAATTACCGGAATAATTCAATGTAACTGAATATTGATATTTTTTAGTAATTTTGTAGTAATTATGGTAAAATGTAATAAATGGAAAGTGTAAAGGTATTATATATTTCGCAAGAAATTATGCCTTATCTTTCAGAGACTGAGATGTCAGTTGTTGCACGTAACCTTCCGCAGGGAATACAAGAGAGAGGCAGGGAGATTCGTACATTTATGCCTAAGTTCGGTTGTATCAATGAGCGAAGGAACCAACTCCATGAAGTTATAAGGCTCTCGGGAATGAATTTAATCATTAACGATTCCGATCATCCGTTAATCATAAAAGTAGCTTCAATTCAATCAGCCCGGATGCAGGTTTATTTCATCGATAACGAAGATTATTTTCAGCGTAAGGCCATATTCACGGACGAAAATGGAAAATATTTTTCCGACAACGATGAACGGAGCATATTTTTTTGCAGGGGCGTTATTGAAACTGTAAAAAAGCTCAGATGGTCGCCCGACATTATTCATTGCCACGGATGGTTCTCGGCTTTAGTACCAATTTACATTAAGAAATCGTACATTGACGAACCTCTATTTTCAAAATCGAAAATAATTTATTCAATTTATGACAATGGTTTCGGTTCAAAGTTCAGCAAAAATTTTGCAGGTAAAATTATTTATGAAAACATTAATGATGCTGATATTAAAATATTAAAAGAACCTACGTATAATAATTTAATCAAATTAGCCGTTCAATACTCCGACGGGGTTATTTATGGAAGTGAAATTATACCTCAGGAACTAAACGATTATATTAAAAAAACTAAAGTTCCATATCTCGATTACAAATCTTCTGAGTTTTATATTGATGAATATTCAATGTTTTACGATAAGATACTAGGAGAGCAATAATGCGTTTTGCAAATTTATGTTCAATTATATTAACAATTTCAGCTATCCAGTTTTTTATTTCGTGCAATGACAATCCTACTAACATGGGACTTGGTTTATTGCCGTCAAATGAACTTATTAGCGTAAACTCAAATGATACAATAAATATTCCAAGCAGCAATGTTTATTCAAGCTTGAATGAACCGCTCCCAAAAGGGGATACAATTATGTTAGGCATTTATAATGATATAATATTCGGGGCTTTGAATGCATCTTTGGTTACTGAATTTAGACCGCTGACCCCATTACATAATTACAAAACCAAAAAAATTGCCGATTCATTGTTTATAACACTTAATTATGAATATTTCAAAGGTGGAAAAGGATGGATTAAATTAAAAATCTTCCAAATACTGGACACATTATCAAAAACTACAGTTTATAGCAATGATTTACGTTTACGACAACATGCACTTGTCGAAATATCTGTTGATTTTAGCGTTTCCCCGATCCAAATTACACTGCCATTAAAATACGCCCAGCAATTATTAAATTTATTGGACTCAGTAACTGTTTCCAATGATTTCGTTTTTCGAAAAAAACTTATAAATGCAGGATTCTTTTGCGGTTTCTATTTTCTGCCCGAAAGAACGCCCGGCCCCGGAGCAGTTGCCACATATAACATGGATGCTCTGGCAAATGATGGCTCGCTGAAAAATAACATGATCCTTTATTTTCACTCATTAAAAGATACCAGCCTAAATGAATCTGGGAATAAGGATGATATTGAATTCGGGTTTTCATCATATCTCTATAATAATGAATATTTTTACCCGAAAGCCAATTTATTAAATCATTTTAATTATCTTAATACAAAAATTTATGATAATCTTAATGGTACTAAAAATGATTCGGTGTTGTTTATTCAAAGCGCCCAGGGAGTTCAGGCAGAGCTTAATATGGCCGGGCTTGAAAATTTAAAAAATAGGTATAAAAATAAACTTTTTGATGTAACTAAAGCAGAACTTGTTATTCCTTACGACACAATTTTTTATAGCAGTTATATACCAAATATTACAAGCAGAATGCCATTTTCAACACAACTTGTTTTAAGAACTTTAGATAAAAATGGAAACATTACGAATTATTCAACCGCATTTAAACCTTTCTATGATGGATTTGTTAATGGTTTACCGGATACAAAAAGAGGCGTATACATTTTAAATATCTCCCAGTATGTGCAGGAATATCTTAATGGAATTACAGATGTTGATAAATTACTGATAGAACCTGTATCTTCAAATTATACTTTATCCAGTACAATTATAAAAAGAGGCAAGAATATTCGGCTCAATATAAATTATTTAACATTTAATAAAAATTAGTTATGTGTGGAATTGTCGGGTACATAGGTTCACAAGAAGCGTATCCAATTTTAATTAACAGCCTGAAAAGGTTAGAATACCGGGGATACGATTCAGCTGGTATTTCTCTTCTCAACGGAAAACCAAGAATATATAAATGCAAAGGAAAAGTAAGCGACCTGGAAACATTTATAAACGGTAAAGATATTAGCGGATCTGTTGGAATAGGCCATACCCGCTGGGCAACCCACGGCGAACCTAATGATATAAATGCACACCCCCATGCTTCAATGAACGGAAAATTTGTTCTTATCCACAATGGCATTATTGAAAATTATGCCCCATTAAAGAAAAGACTTGTGGACAGGGGATATAATTTTGTTGGCGAAACCGATACTGAGGTACTCGTGAACCTAATCGAATATATTTATATAAAAGGCAATGTTACAGCCGAAATAGCTATACGCCTCGCTTTAACAAAAGTTGTAGGGGCTTATGGACTTGTAATAATGTGTTCCGAAGAACCTGATAAATTGTTTGCTGCACGTAAAGGAAGCCCACTTGTAATTGGTGTCGGCGAAGGCGAATATTTCGTAGCTTCCGATGCAACCCCGATAGTTGAACACACAAACAGCGTGATATACCTGAATGATAACGATGTTGCTATTATAAAAAGAGATGAATTGACATTAAAAACACTTGCCAATGATTTAATTAAACCCAAAATACATAAAATTGATATTGATGTTGACGAAATAGAAAAAAATGGCTTCGAACATTTTATGCTTAAAGAAATTTTCGAACAGCCCCGCGCTATCCTCGATACTTTCAGGGGACGGATATTAATGAAATACCCAATATCCATCTTGGCGGCCTGTTTTCAGTAATGCCAAAATTATTAAATGCCAAACGGATAATTATCATAGGCTGTGGCACATCTTGGCATGCAGGATTGGTAGGCGAATACCTTTTTGAAGAACTTGCCCGGATACCTGTAGAAGTTGAATATGCATCAGAATTTCGTTACCGAAGCCCGGTTTTATTTCCCGACGATATTGTTATTGCCATAAGCCAGAGCGGTGAAACGGCCGATACATTAGCTGCAATTCAGCTTGCCAAAACCGAGGGAGTAACGGTTTTGGGAATTTGTAACGTGGTTGGTTCAAGTATCCCGCGCGAAACCCATGCAGGCGTTTATACCCATGCAGGGCCTGAAATCGGCGTTGCTTCAACAAAAGCATTTACCTGCCAGGTTACTGTACTTGCAATGATGGCTATGCTTCTTGGCAAAAAAAGAAATGTGCTTTCTGACAGTTCGTTTAATAAATTAGTTTTGGAATTATCAATGATTCCTGAAAAGATAGAACTTATTCTGAACAGAAGTGAAGAAGTTAAAAAATTAGCCAAACTTTTTAAAAATACTTCCAATTGCCTTTACTTGGGAAGGGGATATTTATTCCCGGTTGCATTGGAAGGCGCGTTAAAACTTAAAGAAATTTCCTATATCCATGCTGAAGGCTATCCGGCAGCAGAAATGAAACACGGGCCTATTGCTTTGATTGATGAAAGGATGCCTGTTGTTTTTGTTGCAACACAGGACAAATCGTATGAAAAAATTGTATCCAATATACAGGAAGTTAAAGCAAGAAACGGGATTATCATTGCTGTGGTATCTGAAGGCGATAAGATTATAAAAAATTTAGCTGATTATACTATAGAAGTCCCAAATTCCATTGAACCGCTAATTCCTTTACTTGCTGTAATACCATTCCAATTGTTATCGTACTACATTGCGGTTATGCGCGGATGCAATGTCGATCAGCCTCGAAATCTTGCCAAATCTGTTACGGTTGAGTAAATTGATTAGTTGTTATTTTGAAGTCAGCTGGCTGAAAAACCAAAGTTTATAATTGTTTTCTTCAGAAGTAAGCCTGATATATTCATCCACAGCTTTACGGCGTATTGTATCAGACAACATGGAAACCCTGAAAATACTATCATTAAAAACAAGTATTTCGGGGGAAAAACCTTTAGAAGTAAGTTCATATTTTAGCTTCTCAGCCCTGTTCATTGTTTTAAAACTTCCGGCAATTAAATAATATCTCAAAACTTTTCGTCCAGACGACGGTTGAACGCTTGAACTAATTGTGCCCTTTGATTTTTTAAAATTTTCCGAATATCGTAAAGCTTCCCTTTTCAATTTGTCTGCATCAACATTGCCGGAAATGTACCCATTAAAACCATTTCTCAGCTTTGTTAAATAATTATTCGTATTTATGAACTCCGATAATGATTTTATACCGGCTTGCAAATAGTTTCTCTGATAAGAAACCACAAACAATGTCCCAATAATTATTATAGCGGCGGCTAATAAAGCCCATTTTCTCCAGCTATTTGCATGAACAGGAGTATAATTATATGCCGGCCTGCCAACATCGGTGGTTATTATATCTCCTTCAATTTCAATTAAAGGAATATTCACAGTTTCAAGGCCATAATTTTCAGCAAATATCGGGCTGCTTAAATCAGCTTCAAAACTAATTTTGCCATCCTCTTTCTTTAGTAATCCAATTTCATTTATTTTATGCTGATCTTCTTGCTCTATGTTTTCTTTTATTTTTTTTGCCCAAATTTCTAATTCAGAACGTGCATCAACCTCAGACATATCATATTCTTCAGAAATGGCTTTAATTAATAAATTGTCTGAACCATCAAAATTTTCATTAAAAACCAACTGGCACGATGGAGGTGTAATACGATTATTGAAACGGTATATCTCAGCCGGAATATAATCCAGCGAGAAAGTGCCTAAACCTGCTACCGTTACAGAATTGAACCTGATTAAGTATCTTGTATAATCCGGTCAAAGTCCATTAATTAGAATTTATTTGAAAACAAATGTAATAAAATTTTGATAAGACATAGCATAGATAAATTCATACGTTTATTAACTTCGTGGATTATTCAGTTAAAATTCTTATTTAAACCAATTATGTTATTAATTGTAATTAGATGTAAAAGCAAATTTATAAATGAAAAAACAGGTCTTGGTAACAGGTGGAACGGGTTATATAGGTTCGCATACTACTGTTGAACTTATAAACGAAGGTTATGAAGTTATTATTATCGATAATTTGTCGAACTCGAAAATCGAAGTGCTTGACGGAATAGAAAAAATTACAGGCATAAGGCCTGCTTTTGAGCAATTCGATCTTTGCAACAATGATAAAGTAAACCGGTTTTTCGAGAAATATCCAAAGCTTGAAATAATTATTCATTTTGCCGCTAATAAAGCTGTTGGCGAATCGGTTGAACTGCCGCTTGTATATTACCGGAATAACCTGGTTTCGCTAATTAATTTGCTTAAAGGAATGTTAAAATATAATGTGCCTTCAATCGTGTTTTCTTCGTCATGTACGGTTTACGGGCAGCCCGATGAACTACCGGTAACCGAAAAAGCCCCGGTAAAAAAAGCCCTGTCGCCTTATGGAAATACAAAACAAATCAGCGAAGAAATTATAAATGATGTATTAGCGGTAAATAAGAAACTCAAAGCTATTTCATTGCGGTATTTTAACCCAATAGGCGCCCACCCGTCCGCTTTAATCGGCGAATTGCCTTTAGGCGTGCCGGCAAACCTTGTCCCATATATTACCCAAACTGCAATTGGCCTTCGTGATGAACTTAAAGTATTCGGAAACGATTACAACACCCCCGACGGTTATTGCATTAGGGATTATATTAATGTTGTTGACCTCGCAAAAGCACACGTTGTAGCACTCGACAGGTTGTTAAACAATAAAAATAAAGCCTCGTATGAAATTTTTAATATTGGCACTGGAAATGGATTTTCTGTTTTAGAAATAATTAATACTTTTAAAAAAGTTACAGGCATTGACCTTAAATATAAAGTTGTAGGCCGCAGGGCAGGCGATATTGAAAAAGTTTGGGCCGACACTTCATACGCCAATAAAGAACTTGGCTGGAAAGTTGAAAAAACTCCCGAAGAAACCTTGTTGTCGGCATGGAATTGGGAAAAATATCTTCAAAAGAAATAATTTTATCTGTTTTTCTTTTTCTTATAATTTGCTACGTATTCCGAAGGTGTTACGCCAAAGTGTTGTGTAAAAGCCCGTGTGAAATTTGTCGGTTTTGTGTACCCTATTGCAAATGCTGCTTCAGCGCTCGTTTTTCCTTCACGGATTAATATATCAATTGCTTTTTTAAACTTTATATTTCGAATAAAATCATATAATGTCTGATTGGTTATTGCTTCAAATTTACGGTATAGTTGCGAACGGCTCATCCCCATTTCAGATGCAAAAATTATGCTGTCAAAATTAATATCCGACAGATGGCTTTCGACAATTTGGATGGCTTTATCAATAAATAATTTATCCCTTTTATTTAAGTTGCTCAATTCAGTTATATAGCCTTCTGTTTTATTAAAAATTTCTTTTAACTTTAATCGTGAACCCACAAGGTTTTTGGCTCTTGCTAAAAGAACATCGGCGTTAAAAGGTTTGGCGATATAATCATCTGCCCCAAGTTCGAATCCCTTTATTTTGTTTTCTTCAGCATGCTTTGCAGATAAAATTATAAGCGGAATATGATTGGTTCGAACATCGCTTTTTAAACGGCTACAGAGTACAAAACCATCTGAGTTAGGCATAATAATGTCTGAAATTATTAAATCGGGGATTTCCATTATTGCAAGTGAATATCCCTGATCGCCATTGGAGGCTTCAATAACCCGAAACGATTCTGATAAAGAATCTTTAATAAAATATCGTACGTCTTCGTCATCTTCTACAATAAGCGCCAATGGTAATTCATAGTTTATTTTATTAGTATTTTTTGATTGATCGCTCTTGATTGTATAAAATTCTGCATTATCCGTTTTTTCATACAGGTCAATATTTTTCTCTGTTATTTCATTCTGGCTATAACAATTTTTTTCAAAAGGCAAATAAACAGTAAAGCTCGTTCCTTTGTTAAGTTCGCTTTCAACGGTTATGTATCCTTTATGCATATCAATAAGTTCTTTTGTAAGGGCCAGGCCAATTCCCGTACTTTCTGTATTTGACGGGTTATGGTCATGAACCTGGTGAAATAGCGTGAATAAATTTGACATTGATTCTTTAGGAATACCTATTCCTTTGTCTTCAACTTTAATAATAAAAAACATTTGCTGATCCAACTTGAGAGGATAATTTCCGACTGAAAGGTTAATTGTTATTTCGCCATCATTGCTGGAATATTTAAATGCATTTGATATAAGGTTGTTTAGTATTTTTTCCAGCTTGTCCGGATCGAACCATGCCTGAAGCGATTCAATAGAGGATTGAACCGTGTAAATAATATTTCGTTGCGAGGCAATATAGTTAAAGCTGGCTGCAATTACATTTACAAATCTCACTATATCGTCATTTGAAACTTCCAGTTTCATAAAACCGGCTTCTAATTTTCGAAAATCTAAAAGTTGATTGACTAACCTTGATAGCCGCTGGGCATTCCTGTATGCAAGGCTAAAATAATTCTTTATTTGTGAATTAAATGATTCCTCCTTTAATAATTTTTGTAAAGGGCCTATTATAAGAGTAAGAGGGGTTCGGAGTTCATGTGAAATACTTGTGAAAAATTGAATTTTCATCAGGTTTAAATCGTGGTCCTTTTTCTTTTCAAACTTTTCTAAAGCTATTTCCGATTTGAGTTTTTCCCTTGCCACAATCATATTATATATATAGTATGTAACCAAAAATATACAAAGCAGATACAAAGCAATAGCCCAGCCTGTTAACCAAAAAGGAGGTTTTATATGGATTTTAATTGAGATGCCTTTCTCATTCCAAAGGCCATCGTTATTTGAGGCTTTTAACCTGAAAACATAATTGCCGGGGCTTAAGTTAGTATAGGTTGCTTTGCGTTCAGAACCGACATAGTACCATTTTTCATCAAAACCTTCTAGAAAGTACGCATACTGGTTTTTTTCGGGTACAACAAAGTTAAGCGCTGTAAACTCTATAGAAATAACATTTTGGGAGTGTTTAAGCTCAATATGATCGGTTTCGTTTATGTGTTTCTTTAATGGCGAATTTTTAGCGCCGATTGGAACAGAATGATAAAAGAGCTTGAAATCGGTAAATGCCAATGGTGGAATATATGTGTTGTCCTTGATATTATCAGGATAAAATGCAGTAATTCCGTTAACGCCTCCAAAAAAAAGTTGTCCGGTTTTTTTACTTTTAAATGAAGAACGCTCCATAAATTCATCTCCCTGAAGACCGTCGTCAACATCAAAATTCTTTATATTAAATTTAAATAATTCGTCAGACCAAAAAATACTCAACTTGGAAATGCCTTTGTTTGAACTAATCCATAAATTGCCGGAATTATCTTCCTGTATTGCTTTTATCGAACTGTTTGGCAAACCATCTTTTTTAGAGAAACAATAAAACTTTTCGGTTTTCTTAATAAAAAGGTTTAACCCATCTTCTGTTCCTATCCAAAGGTTTTTCCTGCTATCCTCAATGATACATCTTATCATGTTGCTGCTAATGCTGTTGATGTTTTTAGGGTCAAAAATATATTGTTTCTTTAAAGAACCATCATCATTTATTTGCGCTAAACCCAATGCTGATCCGAACCACAAATGCCCATCGCTATCGATATACAGGATAAATCCCCAGTTAGAAATAAATTGAGGCTCTTTATAATGATGAAATTCTTTTGTAATGGGATTGATTTTAGCTATGCCACACCCATTTGTTACAACCCAAAAATTACCCTCTTCGTCTTCTGCGATTGACCGGATATCTTGAAACTGAAGTTCGGGGTAAAGTTTAGTATCAATATAGGAAATAAATCTGTCTGTATTTTTATCAAATCGTTGCAGCCCGCTACTAAAGCTGCCTATCCAAATGTTATTTTTATTGTCTTCAAATATGGTATTGATTGTTGACTGGCCTAAAGAATACGGATCTCCTTCAATATGTTCGTAATGCTTTTTTGTTTTGTTTTTCAGGTTTATAACATCAATTCCCTGGTTAAATGATCCTATCCATAAATTCCCATTTTCATCTTCCAATATTGAGGAAATTATGTTTCGTGTTAAGTTTAGCGGAAAATCAATAGTGTTTCTTAAATGCAAAAAAGCTTTATCAGCGTATGCAACATTAATTCCACCCAACACCGAGCCAACCCAAAGATTACCCTGGTTGTCTTCAAAAATTGCATGAACTCCCGGCGATTGTAATGAGAATTTATCGTCCGGCCTGCTATCATACGACCAAAATTTATCCGAAATTTTATCATATAATTTCAATCCTTTGGCATCTGCGATCCAGATATTATTTTTACGGTCTTTATAAATATTAAGAACAATTGACCCAAATTCAGATTCAGACTTGAAGACTTTAATTGCATTTGTTTTCAGGTTAACAACTTTTATACCTGAAACCGTACCAATCCATAAAAGGTTTTTATCGAATAATAAACCCAAACAAAAATCATTTATATAAAAACTTGAATTGCCTTTTTTATTATACCCGATAATTTTACCTGCTTTTTGATCATATAAAAACAGGCCTTCAACTGTTGTTACCCATAAATTGTTCTTATCATCTGCCAATATGGAGTTTGCAGTGGTGTTGGTTTTAATTTCTGAAATTTTTATAAATGTTTTTGAATCATTATTAAATTTATAAATACTGCCTTTTTCATTAAGAATATATAAGTTAAGTAATTTATCCTCTGTAATTCCTCTTACCCGGTTGAATGAAATATTTTGTTCATTTAAATTTTTATCAAAAATATAATTGGTGAAATTGTCTAAAGACGGGTTGTACATACTTAAGCCTTTCTGAGTACCTATCCACAAGCGTTCTTTTGAATCTTTATACATGCAATAAATATTGTTATTGCCAATACTCATTTTATTATTGTCGTCATGCTTATAAACTTTAAATGAATATCCGTCAAATTTATTTAAGCCATCCGTTGTTCCTACCCATATAAAACCCTTATTGTCCTGGATTATAGAAACCACATCACTACAAGAAAGACCTTCTTTTGTGGTAAGATGCTGAAATTTTAAATCTCGCTTTTGTGCAAAAACAGTAAATAATAGAAAAAAATTGATTATAAATAATATGAAAAAATATCTTTTCATAATTTTTTGTTTCAGGTAGAAGATGTTATGAATTATAAAAAAATTAGCGACCAAATAAAAACAAAGCACAATTTTATCTTAAAATTAATTTAAAATAAATATTCGAACATCATAAAATACCATTTTATTATTTTTTTATTCATTTTTGATTATCCATATAGAAACAAATTGATTCGTGAAATGTATAACAAATTTGTTATATGTATTTTAGCATGCTGTAAAATGATTTCATTTTTTGATACGTTTTGGGTGTTTTGAACTAAGAGTTTGCATTAATATTAATAATTGTTTTTAAACAAAAATTTATTAACTAACTTAATTATTTAAATTTTATGAAAAAATTTTTCTTGTCAATGAGTGCGATCCTTGCAAGTGTTATATTGATTGGATCGATTGTTACGATTGTAAGTTGTAGCAAGGAAAACGTTTCCACAGCTTCGAGTTTGAAATCTTGTGGCACATGCGGTAGCTATCCTTTCTGCTGCAATGCAACAACAGGTGACTGGGGTTGGGAAAACAGCCAGAGTTGTGTTACAAAATGTTCAGGTGCAGCTAGCAGCCAATGTGGAAGCAGTTATTGCGGAAGCAGCTCAAGCTCAAGCAGCTCAAGTTCAAGTTCAAGTAGTTCATCAGGCGGTTGCCCAGGCTCAGTAAGTTGCCCAAGCGGCGTATCATGCGGTTGCTATACAGTTAGCGGACTTAGTGGTAACAAAGGCGCTGTTGGCGATAACCAAAGTTTTGAATCAGCAGCTATGATGGAAACCGAACTTATGAATACCAATTACTCTTATGGTGATGGTAAATCAGGTGATGCTTTCAACGCAGGCCGTACAAAATTAAATTACTATGAAGCAAGAATGGCTGGCGTTGGCCAGGGTTCTACTTCTGCATTATGGAACAAATGTACAAACGGAAGCAGCGATGTATCGGTTTGGAGTTCTTGCAAGAGCTATTGGGGAAGTTGCTACTGGGACGTTCATCGTAACGGTAACAACAGCAGTTGCAGCGGAAGCAGTGCAATGGGTTGGAAATCAGCTATGGACTGGACTTACAGCAAACTTAGCGGCCATACAAGCGACAACGTTCGTTTCTGGTGTAATATTCCATCAAGTTAATCCAACTTCGATGAGATTTTTAGTTTTAAATGAAAAAAAAGGTGCCTTTCGGGGCACTTTTTTTTTGGATTCAGGTTACGCTTATTTCCCGATTTGTTCTTGTAAATATTTTTATTCTGCACCTTGATTAACGTGAGTTCGATATAATATATGTGTAAACTTCATATAATCAAGAACAAAGCAAGTCCCCCTTTGAAAAGGGGGCAGGGGGATTGATATTTTTTGGCAATTTAGCAAATAAGAATCCAATCCTCCTACCTTCGTTCGGCGGATGGCTCTGCCTCCGTCGAATATTTCATTATAGGTTGCCGCCTATTTTCATGTAAAGCAAAATAGTAGAAGTATAAACGAGCAGAAACGATATATGTTTTAGCTACATCGCTCAATAGAGAAAGCTCTCAAATATGCTTGCTGGTATTAACTTAGGTCAACAATGCAAAAATTTACTTATGTTCTATTTTGTGTTTGTAGACGATAGTTATTATCAATCCAATAAAGCTAACAACAGCAAGACTTATGAAGAAATATTCAGCTATCATTGTTTTTTGCTTTTAATGTTTAACAATATCATGCCAATTACTGCAAGATTTAATGTAGCTATTACTCCACTCAGCAATATTACTCCTTTGTTTGTAGTAACTTCGAGAACAGTACTTAATACAACACCAGCAAAGGTTAATTTTGAAATATCAATCATATATTCGCCTATCTGTTCCCTTACTGATTTTGTTTCTTTCATATAACAAAGATAACGTTTTTTTGCCATTTAGGTTTAACTAAACAAAAACACAAACAACATTTGAGAATTTTCCAAAATTCATGTAGGTTTGTATTCAATAAAAAAATAAATGAATAAAACCATTTTAATTACGGGGGGCGCAGGGTTTATCGGCTCGCATGTTGTAAGGTTGTTCGTTAACAAATATCCCGAATACAGGATAGTTAACCTCGATAAGCTTACCTATGCCGGAAATCTTGAAAATTTAACCGATGTTGATTCAAAGCCAAACTATATTTTTGAAAAAGCCGACATTACCGATTCGAATCACATTAATGAACTTTTTTCAAAGTATAAATTTGACGGTATAATACACCTTGCAGCCGAATCGCATGTAGACCGCTCAATCTCCGATCCTATGGCTTTTATAAAAACCAATATTCTCGGTACTACGGTATTGTTGAATGTTGCATTGGATAATTGGAAAAATAATTTTGAGAACAAACGATTCTATCATATCTCTACCGATGAAGTTTATGGTTCTTTAGAAAGCAATGGTTTTTTTACTGAAACTACAG
The DNA here is from genome assembly GCA_963808135.1 of uncultured Bacteroidota bacterium. GTDB lineage: Bacteria > Bacteroidota > Bacteroidia > Bacteroidales > DTGW01 > CAWEFA01. The sequence continues at coordinate 17,081 of CAWEFA010000078.1, read as the reverse complement.
CTTACGATCCGCGCAGCCCTTATTCAGCTTCAAAGGCAAGCTCCGATCATCTTGTAAGGGCTTTTTACCATACTTACAAACTTCCGATTGTAATATCGAATTGCTCGAACAATTACGGGCCAAACCAGTTTCCCGAAAAACTTATTCCGCTTTCAATAAACAATATCAAAAATAACCAGCCCCTTCCTATTTACGGAAAAGGCGAGAATATCCGCGACTGGTTATACGTAATAGATCATGCAAAAGCAATTGATTTAATTTTTCACCAGGGCAAAACAGGCGAAACTTATAACATAGGCGGAAACAATGAATGGAAAAATATTGACCTTATCCGGTTGCTATGCAAAATTATGGACAGCAAGCTTAATCGGAAACCCGGCACGTCGGCAGAACTGATTACTTTTGTAAAAGACCGCGCCGGCCATGATAAGCGTTATGCAATCGATTCATCCAAAATACAACGCGAGCTTCAATGGAAGCCATCGTTAAAATTTGAAGAAGGCCTCAATCAAACAGTCGATTGGTACCTTGCTAATGAAAAATGGCTCAATAATGTTATTTCAAAGGACTATGAGAAATATTACGAGAGCCAATATTTAAAAAGATAAATTTTATATCACTGGTATTTAGTAATTTCGATAAAAATTTGCATTTTATACCAAAATTTTTATAATTTTACCGCCGATTGGATACACGATTTAGGTTATAGGGGACAAAAGTCCCCTATTTTGTTGCTAAAATTTTTATGATAACAAAAAAGCACATACAGGCAATTGTTGAAAGCTGCATTGATAGGGACAATCAATTTATTGTAGATGTTTCTGTAAAACCAGGCAACAAAATAAATGTCATTGTTGATGATTATAAAGGTATTGCTATTGATAAGTGCGCTGAAATTAGCAGAACAATCGAATCAAGCCTAAACCGCGATGATGAAGATTATGACCTTGAAGTAACATCGCCCGGTTTAACCAACCCGTTCAGGGTTTTACAACAATATCAGAAAAATATCGGCAATGATGTTGAAGTTCTTTTTAAAACCGGGATAAAAACGAAAGCCAAATTAAAATCGGTCGACGAAAAAGGCATTAATGTTGAAGTTGAAATTAACCTTAAACAAAAAGCTGACAAAAAGAAACAAAAGACTATCGAAAATCATTTTATAAGTTTTGAAAATATAAAGAGCACAAAATTATTATTATCATTTAAATAAAATACCTTAACAAATCCTATATGGAAAATTTAAATTTAATTGAAACTTTTTCAGAATTCAAGGAACTGAAAAGTATTGACAGGGCAACAATGATGCGGGTATTGGAAGATGTTTTCAAGGGAATGTTACTAAAACATTTCGGCAGTGAAGATAATTTCGATGTTATCATTAACATTGATAAAGGCGATTTTGAAATATTGCGTAACCGCCACGTCGTAAAAGACGGGGAAGTTGAAGATGCCAATATACAGATTCCATTATCCGAAGCTAAAAAAATTGACGATGATTACGAAGTTGGGGAAGATGTTACCGACGAAGTTAAACTTGCAAGTTTTGGACGCCGGGCTATCTTAGCTTTACGGCAAAACCTCAGTTCGCGTATAATGGAACTCGAAAAAGGCAATATTTTTGGAAAATATAAGGACAGGATAGGCGAAATAGTTACAGGTGAAGTTTACCAGGTTTGGAAAAAGGAAATACTTGTACTTGACGACGAAGGCAATGAATTAATACTTCCTAAAACCGAACAAATACCTTCAGATTATTTCCGCAAAGGCGACTCTATCAGGGCAGTTGTTGTTAAAGTGGAAATGAGAAATAACAGCCCCTTGATTATTTTGTCTCGAACCTCGTCTGTGTTTCTCGAAAGGCTATTTGAACTTGAAGTGCCGGAAATATTCGATGGTCTTATCACAATTAAAAATATTGTCCGTATTCCCGGAGAACGCGCCAAAGTTGCAGTTGAATCATACGATGAACGTATCGATCCGGTTGGCGCATGCGTAGGCATGAAAGGTTCCCGCATCCACGGAATAGTAAGGGAATTGCGCAACGAAAATATAGACGTAATAAACTTTACAAACAACATTCAGTCTCTTTATCACGCGCGCGCTTAGCCCTGCAAAAATCTCTTCTATTAAAATTAACGAGCCGGCCAAAAAAGCAAACGTTTATCTAAACCCAAAAGAAGTATCTCTCGCAATAGGCAAAGGAGGGCTGAATATTAAACTTGCCAGCCAACTTACCGGGTTCGAAATTGATGTATACCGCGAATCGGAAGAAGACGATGAAGATGTTAACCTTGATGAATTTGTTGATGAAATTGAAGACTGGATTATCGATGAATTAAAAACAATAGGTTGCGATACAGCTAAAAGTGTTTTAGAACTCAGTGTTGACGAACTTGTAAAGCGCACCGATTTGGAAGAAGAGACAATTAAAGAAGTAATGAAAATTTTAAAGGCAGAATTCGAATAAATAATAAACTTCATTGTATTTTTAACAATATTTTAGAAAATAGGACTTTATAATGTGAAGAAGAAATATGAACGATCAGAAAGCCACGCGACTTAGTAAATTAGCTAAAGAATTTAATGTTGGCATAACCACAATTGTTGAATTTCTTAAAAAGAAAGGATTCAAAGTGGAAAATAACCCCAACACTAAAGTTTCCCAAGATATTGTAGTTGTACTTGAAAAAGAGTACAGCTCGGAAATTAATGCAAAAAAGGAGTCGGAAAAACTGAATTTACAATCTTTTCGTGATAAAAAAGAAACGATAACCATACAGGATATTGAAAAAACGCATCCGGCTGAAGATGAAGAAGCCGACATTGATGATGAAGTTCTGCTTAAAGAAGCCCGCTTGGGAATGTCGTTAAAAGAAATGGAAGAAATCAGGGAAAAAAGCGGCATAAAAGTTCCATTAAATATCGAAGAAGAAATTCCAGATAAAACTACAAAACCTCAGAAAACTAAAGAAAAGATTTCAGAAGCTGAATCAATTAAGGAGAAAATCGATGATCAGTCAACAAAAAAGAAACCTAAAAAAACTTCGAGATCACAAACAATTGAAGAACAGGAAGTAGATATACCAGTTGAATTACCTGGAGAAATTGAACAGCCCAAAATAGTTGGTAAAATCGACCTCGATTCAATGAATTTGCGTACAAGGCCTCCAAAAAAATCACGTAAAGAAAGAGAATTAGAAAAAAAACAACAAGAAAGCAAACAAATAGAGTCCACTATTAATTTGGTAGAACCTGAAAATGTTGAGACCGAAATTCAAGAAAAAACTTCAAGTACTCCAAAACCCAAAGGGAAAGAAGATATTATCCGTGCCAATGCTCAAAAATTATCAGGCCCTACAGTTGTCGGTAAAATTGACCTTCCACCCGAAAAAGAAGAACGAAAGAAACTGGTTGCTTCTTCCAGCGATTTAAGTTCGGATCGTTTTAAAAAGAAAAGACGGAGGCGCATAAAACCTGAAGGGCAAAAAATCAGCGTTGCAGAAAAAGGTCAAGAAGGCGCAAGAGATTTGAAAGGTAAAAAGGATACTAAAAAAGTTAAGAGGGCTTTTCGTCAGGAAGTTAGTGAAGAAGATGTTCAAAAACAAATTAAAGATACACTTGCCAGGTTAACTTTTAAAGGAAAATCGAAAGCTGCTAAATATCGTCGTGAAAAACGCGAAGCCATAAGTCAAAAGCAAACAGAAGAATTAGAACGCCAGGAAAAGGAAAAATCTATTTTAAAAGTTACGGAATTCGTTACAGTAAACGAACTGGCAACAATGATGAATGTTCCCGCTACACAGCTTATATCAATATGTATGAGCCTCGGTTTATTTGTTTCAATAAACCAACGCCTCGATGCCGAAACTATTGTTCTTTTAGCTGAAGAGTGCAACTATAAAGTTGAATTTGTAAGTGTTGATATCATTGAAGCGATAGAAGAGGAAGAAGAAGATAAAGCAGAAGATTTAAGACCGCGCCCACCAATTGTAACAGTAATGGGACATGTAGATCATGGAAAAACCAAACTTCTTGATTTCATCCGAAACACAAATGTTGTTGCAGGGGAAGCTGGCGGAATTACCCAACATATAGGGGCATACAGCGTTAGAATTGACGACAAACGGATGATTACTTTCCTTGATACCCCAGGCCACGAAGCCTTCACAGCAATGCGTGCCCGAGGCGCCAAAGTTACCGACGTTGCAATAATTGTAGTTGCTGCCGACGACGGGGTAATGCCACAAACCCGCGAAGCCATCAATCATGCCCAGGCAGCAGGTGTTCCATTAGTGTTTGCCATAAATAAAATTGATAAACCCACCGCTAATCCTGATAAAATTAAAGAAGAACTTGCAACTATGAATTTATTGGTTGAAGACTGGGGTGGTAAATACCAGTCGCAGGAAATATCTGCAAAAAGCGGTTTGAATGTTGACAAACTTCTTGAGAAAGTACTTCTTGAAGCTGAAATGCTGGATTTAAAAGCCAACCCGAATCGTAATGCCAAAGGAACGGTTATTGAATCATCACTTGACAAAGGTCGTGGATATGTGGCCACTGTGCTTGTTGAATCCGGCACACTAAAAATAGGCGATTTAGTTTTGGCAGGTACACAACTTGGACGTATAAAAGCAATGTACAATGAAAGAGGTAAAAGAATCGACAATGCAAGCCCTGCAACGCCAGTCCTTATGTTGGGTTTAAACGGCGCTCCCCAGGCAGGTGATGAATTTCATGTGCTTAATGACGAAAAAGAAGCAAAAGATATTGCAACAAAACGCGAACAACTTCAACGTGAACAAGGTTTACGTACCAAGAAGCATATTACCCTTGATGAAATTGGCCGCCGCATTGCAATTGGAAGTTTTAAAGAACTTAACATCATTGTCAAAGGCGATGTTGATGGTTCAGTAGAAGCGCTTTCCGATTCTTTAATTAAGCTTTCGACGCCCGAAATACAGGTCAATATAATCCATAAAGCTGTAGGGCAAATTTCAGAATCGGATATTCTTTTAGCAGCCGCATCAAATGCTATTATAATTGGGTTCCAGGTTCGTCCTTCATTAAATGCCCGTAAATTAGCCGAGAAAGAGCAAATTGAAATTCGTCTTTATTCTGTTATTTACAACGCCATTGAAGAAATTAAGGATGCTATGGAAGGTATGCTTTCTCCCGAAATTAAAGAAGAAATTACAGCAACCCTTGAAGTAAAAGAAATATTTAAAATAACAAAAGTTGGAACTATTGCCGGTTGCATTGTGAAGGAAGGCAAATTGCAACATGATGCTAAAGTTCGTGCCATACGCGATGGAATAGTAGTTTATACAGGTAATTTGGATACATTAAAGCGGTTTAAGGATGAGGTTAAAGAAGTTGTATCAGGACAAGATTGTGGTTTAAATATTGAAAACTTTAACGATATTAAGGTTGGAGATATTATAGAAGGTTTTAAAGAAACAGAAGTTAAGAAAAAGCTATAGCAACCAAAAACAAAATAAAAAAGCCCTCGTTTCTGAGAGCTTTTTTTATTTATATAAGAGCTATTGTTAATATTCCCATAAATCATGTTCCATATTAAACAACGATTCTTTTATTCTTTCTGATTCATAAAGTGTTTCAACTCCCGATGCATAATCCCTAATTGACCTGTTATTATAAACATTGGATTCCTGGAATACAAAGCTATTAAACCTTCTTTGCAGGAATAAATCGTCAAACGAAATATGCTGTGCATCGTTGTTACGATTATAAATTTCATGGTTTGCAAGAATATGTCTTGCTTCCGGGTAGTATATCCAGAATGTTTTTCTCTTTTCCAGTTCATCGGTTGGATTACCGGCTTGATCTTCCCTGAATGATACTAAAATCGGACACAATCCCAAAATTCTAACCTGCATTGTCGAGTGTTGCTTGTCAAAATACCATTTTTCTTTAATTAATACTTGCTTAATCTCCTCTACCTGGCGGTCTTTCTTAACAATTCTTGTTTCAATCTGCCCTGTCGTCGGATCGGGAACTTTTATTGTATCCGTTTTAGCGCCCATAGCAATGTCAACAGCTTCTTTTGTCAACGGAACTTTAAACTCATTCAAAGGATCGTCGGTGCTGTAAGCAGTTAAACCTTCATTGTCTATGCCATAAAGCAATAGAGTTATAAGGTTTAACCTATTGTCGATCGGTTTAAGCGGGTAATAAAGGGGCAAGTTTATTTTTTCCCTTAAATCAACTACCCTCCAGATTATCTTTGCCCACATCACATCAGCTTCCCTGATATATGGGTAAGGCACAGGTTTTTTATTTGGGATATGTTCTTTGACATATACTTCAGTCATGTTATCTTGAGCCTGCAATTTATAATTGCCAGACATAAACGATAACCCGATTGCAAATAATAATGCTTTTTTCATTATTATATAATTTTAAGTTATTTTATAGTTAATGCTATTGAACCTAATTGTCTTGTTGTTCCATCAGGCCCTATTGCGTGTATTCCTTCAATGTAAACTTTTTGTCCTTTGCTTGTTTGTTTTATAAGATTCATTTGCTCTGTTGAAAATCTATTCGATTTGACGTATTTATCAGTGGTAAAACCACCGACAACCGTTGAAACAGTAAATTCAATTACTCTAAACGAAAGATCGAATTCAAAATTCTCCATTTCGGCAACAACCCCGGCCTGGGCGAGCAGTACTGATCTGTCAATACCGCCGCTTCCTTTTATTCCTGCAACTTTTGCTACCGGATCAGGAACAATTCGAACCCTGAATGTTTTACTGCCTAAATTACGTTTTGTTTTTTCTATTTCAGCTAATACTGAAACATCGGCATTTTGTCCGAGCCTCGCAGGGTTAACAATATAACTGCCTTTGCCGACCATTTTAATTGTCCCATTATTTATTGAAGCTATAATTTTATCAGCCGGAATGCCTGGAACAGATATGTTCGACAGGGTTATCTACCCCCATATAAAACACATTCATTTTTGTTGGCGATACTACCAGCATTGGCTCTGCAACCTGGTACTCCTCCCTAAATGGCTTCCATATATCTTCAGCGCCTCCAGGAGCTTTTAACCTAATTAAGCCACTCCATTTATAGCTACCTACTGTAGTACCAATTTTTGAGTAAATGCCTTTCCCCTCTGAAACAGTTATAGAAGTATCATAATTATACCCAACTTTCTTATGATAAGTGTACGTTCCATCATCTTTATTTAAAGTTGAATCATAAGGCCCTAAAAATATTTCAGGATTTTGTTTTTTATCGTATGCTGCAAGAAAAATTTTTGCAGCATAATTAGTGCCTTTTATTATGTAATTTGAATTATGGATTACAATTGCATCAATATCGGTAAATTTAAATGTGCCTTTATCTATCATTGTCAATAAATATCTTAACATATCAGATTCTGCATTTCTAACATTTGCCTGTAACCCACTCATTATAGTAGTTACACCAATTAATGGCAGGTGCTCGAAATGTTCGCTTTCCCAAGATTCTGTTTTGCCCCCTTTTGCTGCCGGATCTTCTGTATTTAATCCTTTTTTTATGGAGTTAACTATAATTTCTGCCTTTGGGTCAATATTTTCAAGTAAAAATTTTCTATAACTCTCTAAATCTGATCTTAATTTCTTACCATTCCCTTCAACTATCATAATTTCTGCCGGCTTATCGGTATTTTCCTTACTTCCTATATTCATCGGGATTATTATATTTCCTTCAACGGCTTTATTGTTTTTTCCTTCGGATTTATTTACAATTTTAATTTTTAAATCCTGTATCTGCTTATAAAGGTCATTGGCCTTATCCCTGACTTTCCAGGCAATATCACGATATTGCTTGGCCTTTTTCGGCTTTTCCGCAACTGCAATGTCAAAAGCAGCATACAGGTCTTTATTATTATTGTAATAATTTTCGTTCATTTTTGTTAAACCTTCGTCAACAATAACAAATGCATTTAGAACTTCTTTTTGTACATTGAGCGCCAGCAAAGCTGTCAATACAAGGTACATCATTCCTATCATTTTCTGCCTAGGAGTCTGTTTAGCAGCTGACATATATTAAATTATTCCTCCTCCTATTTTTTATTAAAATTCATTGCTGAAAGCATGTTTCCATAAATATTGTTCAATGCTGTTAAATTGTCGCTCAGCTTAACAATCTCATCTTTATATCTCTTTGTTTCTGATACTGAATCGTTTAAATTTTTCAGAATTGTATCTAAACCTGAATAAAGTTTTTCGTTATTTTTTACATATTGCGCATTTTCCTTTAATTGCAGTTCATAGAGTGTATTTAATTCGCCTAAGCTTTTGTTCATTTTCTCGATATTGGTTTTGTATATTTTCCCACTATCCCCCACTGAAGTTGAGTAATTAGCAATAGAATCCGTAAGCTTTTGATAAGAGCCTGCCATTTCACTGCCAGATTTTTCAACTTGTTGTGATATATCCATTCCTGTTTTTTCAATAACAGCAGCAGTTTTTTGATACGTAGAAGATAAGGAACTAATAGAATCCCTTAATACTTCTGAATTTTCAGAATATGAGTTTGTCATTAGGTCGAGCTTTTGCGCAGCATTTTTAAAATTGTTCGTAAATGACTGGGTTGCTGCAGTAGCATCTGCAATATCTGATAAGTTTTTAGTAGTATTGCCAAGTTTAACAAAACCTTCCCCTAATTTTTCCAAAATCTCCGGGCTTAATGTCGATTGTTCAAATAAGTTTTCAAATTTTTCTAATACAACATTTCCACGGTTGCTTGTAATGCTATCTTTATAGTTTTCCATTTCATCGTCATCGGTAATGCCGGCTAATTCAGGATAAACCAATGTCCAGTCAACTTCTTCATGCAACGGTTCAAATGCTGAAAAGAAAAATATTATTGCTTCGGTACTGAGGCCGCAGGTAATCATAAAACCGGCTAATGGCCAGTGCATAATTTTAAACATTGCGCCAATAATTACAACTGATGCCCCAAAGCCATAAAGCTTTGCCATAAAATTTTTCCAACTCGACGTTTGGACTATTTCTGATAAAGTCATCTTAAATTAAATATGTTATTAAGTTTGTTATTGGCTATTTCCCAAGTATGAACGTACACATCTGAAACCAATGTATGATTTAGCAGTGTCCTGGTATTCATATGACCTTGTACTTACCTGTAAATAGTACCCGATGTCTTTCCATGAGCCTCCTCTGACAACTTTTCTTTTTAATGCAGGAGGATCATCAGGTAATGCATTGTATTTATAGTCGGGATTAAAATCATGCGTATATACATATGCCGATTCATCATAAGCGCTAGACGTCCATTCAGCGGCATTTCCTGCCATATCAAACAGGCCATATTCATTTGGCTCATATGAACCAACCCTGACTGTAATGCTACCTCCATCATCGGTATAATTTCCTCTCAAAGGTTTAAAATTGGCAAGAAAACATCCTTCGTTATTCCTTGTATACATCCCTCCCCATGGATACATTGAAAGAGCAAGACCGCCACGGGCTGCATATTCCCATTCCGATTCTGTTGGCAACCTATAATCGTTAACTAAATACTCGCCTTCTTCCTGTAATTTCCTGTTTAATAATTGTGTCCTCCAAATACAGAAAGCAGTTGCCTGCTTCCAGCTTACACCAACAACCGGATAATTATCAAAAGCAGGATGACAAAAATACATTGTTGTGTAAGGTTCGTTATAAGAATAAGTAAAATCTGCCACCCAACAAAGTGTATCAGGATATACATTTATTACGTCCTGAAAAACGAAAGATGACCTATTTGTGATTTCAATTTTTTCACCCCTGTTGTTGATTACATAACCCTGATATTGTTTAGTATCAAAATTATATCGGTTTGCTTTTTGTGCTGCCTGTTTAAGGTCAATCCAATAATATTCGTAATTTAATTTTCTGGTATCTATCTCTTTCCTACGGAAAAACCTTTCTTGTTCAGGTAAATACAATTCATTTAAAATTGTACTTTGTTCTTCATCCTGAGGATCGATTTTCGTTTCCCAGTTTAAATAAGGCGGATCGATAGGATTTCCTAATTCATCTTCTGAAATTACAAAATCCTCGATTTGTTCCCCAAGCATCCTGCGCATAATGGAATCACGAACCCAAAAAACAAATTGCCTGTATTTGTTGTTTGTAATTTCGGTTTCATCCATCCAGAATGCATCTAATGTAACTGTTTTAGAAAGATTGTTCTGGGCCCAGGCAACATCTTGGTCGCTTGCTCCCATATTGAAGCTTCCCTGAGGAATAAAAACCATTCCATAAGGCTCAGGTTCAAAATACTTTTTTCTGCCCTGGACACCTGTGAGTTCTCCATTATTTGAACTGCCACAGCTACTTAATATAGCTATTAGTGCGGAAAAATATAATATCTTTTTCATAACAATAGTGTTATAATGTTTCAAATGCACAAAAGAACTTAAAATTAAATATATTTTTTTAAAAATAAAATTTTTTATAAAAATCTAATACTTTTATATCGTTGAGGAAGCCTTTCTTTTTTAAGTTTAAAACAATACATGACAATAACCTCAAGGCTTCCATTAGAAACTTTACTTATTTCGTTTGTATCGTAATCGTAGGCAGCCCCAAATCGAACACCAGTTAATAGTTCAAGGCCGAATAATACGGATACCGCTTCGCCTGCCCTGTATGAAATGCCGCCCCATACACGGTTGTTATACACCAGGTTTGTATTAAAAGTTAACATTGTTGAAGAACTGCCTATACTTTGAATGAAAAATGAAGGCACCAATTCGAACATTGGATTGGGCAGTTGATACGTATAACCGGCAGTAATATAATAATTGGGAACCATATAATAAGAAATACCTGTCACAGTTGAAAATTTATAATTACTGGTAAAAATATGCGTACTGGAAATTCCCATATATAATTTCTCCGTTTTATAATATAACCCTGCGCCTAAATCAAATATCATTGGCTTTTCGCTGCCACTTGGAATATAAGGATCATTAACTGGACTTGTATAAAAATTACTATAATTTAATTTGCTTAAATCCCATTTAGAATATAAAAATCCAAGGCTTAATCCAATTCCTAACATTCCGTCGCCAAATTTAACCTTCGACCTGTAGGCATACGATAGTTTACCATCAAGGTTGCTTTGAAAAGGCATTTTATCATCAGATATATCAATCCCAATGCCATGAGATGCGTCAAAAAGCTTAAACGGGGCATTGGCGCTAAATATATAAGATGTAGGAGCGCCAGTTATGCCCATCCATTGGAGTCTGTTCAACAAATTAATATCTACCATATCCATGCTGCCGGCAAAACCTGGGTTAACTGTCATTTGGTTAAACATGTTATGGGTGTACTGCATATCTTGTTGTCCAAAAATATTAAAAGCAACAAATAAATTTACATATATAAATGTAAGTTTTTTCATTAAGATTGAAAAACTTTTAAAGCTCAAAATGTATTTTACCAAACATAAATATGACAAATATATCATTTTAAAATAAATATAAAAAATTTACATTTTCAATATTTGATGTTTATTGAGCTTTTGAGCAAAAGTTTTTCAGAAAACCCCATATATATAAAAAATATTAATGTTGTAAACGGCTTGAAAAGTACAATTATTACGTGATAAATTAAAACTAGTTTATTTTTTTTAATATTTTTATCCATCTGTCGGGAATTTCATTTTTGCCGGCAGCTTTATAATCAGCCTCGGAACAAGCAATAATATGCGATTTTGAACCAACGCCCGGCACTTCGCACCACCAACGATTTGTAAGAAGACTTTTATAAAAAACAAGCGTGTTGGATTTATCGTAAGAAATAATAAATTTCCTGAATTCTTCAGGATTTTCTAAAGGGATTTCATTTATTCTATGTGAATATCCTTCTAAAAAATACCAGATTACCTGTGCAGCTAAATTGCTTGTAACATTGTTTTGGTCGAAAAACGGACAAATATCAAATAATCCTACCACTTTTAAATTATCACCGAAACCAGCATAGCGGGCTATCTGACAAATATCTTCAGCGCTAAAGCCATTTGGTGACGATACTGCCTGGCCAGGCGCATCGGCATGTTTTATGGAAGAAAAATCAATACTTAATATCGTTGAATCGCGTAAATAAGGTTCTGTTATATCTATATTTTTTCTTATTAACCCCAACCTTACGCTCTCATGAAAAAGGTTTTCCATTAAATCATTATTAATGTTCCTTGTAAAACAAGCCTGTTGTCCAATATTCAGGTATTCAAATAAATTTTTATTCTCGAGAATAATTGAATTTAAATAATTTTTGAAAGTAATGTTATTATAAGTTTCAAACGCAATATCAATTGTATAATCAACTGTTGTTAGCGTATAGGGCTTTTTTAAGTACTCAAAAGCCAGGAATAATCCATAAGTTAAATCCTGGCTTCCTCCAATGATAACCGGCAGAATATTGAAGGATAGCAATTCAAGCACTACATCGCGTAGGCCAAAATATGTGTCTTTTAATTCTTTGCCGGGTTTCAGGTTTCCAAGGTCAATTATAGGTAAATCCTTTTCAAAAAAATTAAGCTGATATAATTTATCACGAACCAAATCGGTTGCCATTTCAATTCCGTCTGTTGAAGCTCCTCTCCCTTCAGGAACGCCGATTAATGCAATTTTATAATTATTTAATTTTTCAATGGGATTATTGGTTGTATGTATATAAATATGCCTGCAAAAAATATCCTCGTTATTTAAAATATTTTCGTCAGGGCTTTCTAATGATACCGGATCAAAATAATTTTTCAGTAACATAATTCGCAATTTTATTTTTAAAATGCTGGTTTTTATTTGTACCTAAGAAATTACCTAAATTAAAATATCATTATTTTTTTCTGGTTTTCTTTTTTGCAACTTCTTTTGGTGTATGGGAGCTTTTCTGGATGATTGCCATACAATCCTCCAATGAAAGCTCCGATGGAACTTTGCCCTTGGGGATTTTAAAATTTTCTCCTTTATACGCTATATAAGGGCTCCAGCGGCCATTTAAAATTTGAAGGTCGGTATCTTTTTCAAATGTTCTTATTACTTTTTCCCTCTCTCTTTTTCTTTTTTCTTCAATGATTTCAATTGCCCTCTCAATATTAATATTGTAAGGATCATCTTTGCCTTTGACTAAAGAAAAGAATTTCGATTGGTGCTGGATATAAGGCCCAAAGCGGCCAATGCCGACAGCTATTTCAGAATCTTCATATTTCCCGATTTTCATCGGCAATTTAAACAAATCCAAAGCCTGCTCAAAAGTAATGGTTTCAATATACTGGCCGTTTTGCAACCTCGCGTACCTGGGCTTTTCTGTATCCTTGCTATTGCCGATTTGAACCATTGGCCCATATTTGCCCATCCTTACGATAACAGGTTTGTTTGTAACCGGATCATTTCCTAATAACCGTTCCCCTTTAGGCATTTCAGTGTCTAAAGTTGTATCGTGGACTTTTGTATGAAACGGGTTATAAAATCTGTCAATCATGGCAGTCCACAATAATTTACCTGCAGCAATCTCATCAAATTCCTGCTCCACATTTGCCGTAAAATTAAAATCCATTATTTCTTTGAAGTGAACAAGCAGGTAATCGTTCACTACCATACCTATATCTGTTGGAAAAAGTTTTGCTTTCTCAGCCCCGGTATTTTCAGTTTCCGTTTTTTCAGTTATAGTGCCGTTTTCCAAACGGATGATGTTAAAATGTCTTTCAATTCCCGGCCTGTCTTCTTTAACAGCATATCCGCGGTGTTGAATGGTTGAAATTATCGGCGCATAAGTAGAAGGCCGGCCTATTCCAAGTTCTTCAAGTTTTTTAACAAGGCTGGCTTCAGTATATCTTGGCAAATGGTGCGTAAATTTCTCAGTGGCCACAATATTTTTTATTTTCAATATCTGGTTCATTTTCAGTGGCGGTAAGAGGCCTTTAACTTCATCATGGCTTTCGTCATCGGATGATTCGTGGTAAACTTTTAAAAACCCATCGAATTTTAAAACTTCGCCGGTTGAAATAAAATGATAAGGATTTCCCGAAACAGATATTGTAATAGTAGTGCGTTCAAAAGCTGCATCAGCCATCTGAGAAGCTACAGCCCTTTTCCAAATTAGTTCATAAAGTTTTTTTTCAGTGTTATTGCCCTGGATTGTTTCATTTTCCAGATAAGCCGGCCTGATGGCTTCATGCGCTTCCTGAGCCCCTTTCGTTTTGGTTTTATATTGCCTTAACTGGTAATATTTATCGCCAAAATTTTTTAAAATTACGCCACGCGATGCATTTAGGGCTGTTTCCGAAAGGTTAACGGAATCGGTACGCATATAAGTAATTTTCCCGGCTTCATATAATTTCTGGGCAACTGTCATAGTTTGTGCAACCGAAAAGCCCAATTTGCGACTGGCTTCCTGCTGAAGCGTTGATGTTGTAAAAGGCGGCGCCGGCGATTTCTTTGAAGGCTTTGTTATAATATCGGTAATTTTGAATTCAGCCTTTATGCATTTCTTAAGAAAATCCCATGCTTTTTCTTTCGTATCGAACTTCTCATTTAATTCTGATTCAAGCAAAGCCTTTTTATTGTTCGTATCGGTTACTTCAAAAACGGCAGTAATTTTATACATCGAAACCGCTTTAAAAGCAATAATTTCACGCTCTCTATCAACTATCAACCTTACTGCAACCGATTGTACCCTGCCTGCTGAAAGTGAAGGTTTTATTTTTCTCCATAAAATCGGGGACAGCTCAAAACCCACCAAACGGTCAAGTATCCTTCTTGCTTGCTGGGCATCAACGAGCCTTTTATCTATTTCACGAGGGTTTTGTACTGCTTTTTTTATAGCTTCCTTAGTTATTTCATTGAACCCCAGGATGAATCCACAGTTTCGTATCCGCTACAAGAAGGCGGAAGTAAAGCCGCCAACCAAAAAGCAAGTCGAGAAGATTCTGGCGACCGCCACGGGGCAAGTCCGACTCTTGTGCCAATTGATGCGTGAGACGGCGATGGCACTGGTCGATGCCATGAAGTACGCCATGTCGCAGGAGGACGCCGAGAAATACGGGCTGTCGAAACCGGACCGACGTCCTGTGATTGAGGGAAATGTCATTCGTGGCAATCGCACCAAGACCAATGAACGCTACCGGGTGCGCATCAGCGAGTCATTAGCGAAGCAGCTTGAGGCTCTGGGCGAACCTGCGTTCCCCGGCACATATCCGCAGTGGCGTGAGCGGGTCAACAAGGCCATCAAGGATGCAGGTGTCAAGACGACTCCGCATGGCTTCAGGCACTACAGAATCACTGAGTGGCTTTCGGCTGGTGTGCGTGTTGACGACGTGGCGGACATGGTGGGCACGTCGCCTGACGAAATCCGCAAGACCTACCGTCACTGGATTAAGGAAGCTGAAGACCGCTTGGATGAAGTACAGCGTGAGGCTTGGTTGAAGATGGGACTGGACGAGAATGGCAACGAGGTCGTCCACTGAATTCTGTAGGGCAATGGCAGGCCGAGCACCACGATCTTCCTGACCGCTTTCCACCTGAGTGGTACTCCCCACTTTCGGCACATTTCTTGCACACCGGCCTAGGCACGACATCGCGAAACTCGCAGTCATGCGGGCCGGGCTGGCTGACGCCGGATCAGTATTCCGGAGCTAGGACCGCCGGGGACCACCAACACAGAATCAAGCACTTACCTTTAGAATAAGCCCGCACGGAAGCACTCTAATCTGGTCGCCTAAGGTACTGATTTGAAACAATTGGGCACGCACGGCATGGCACAGTTTACGGCACAGCTTTCAAAGCTATGTTGGCTGCCTTTTTGCGAACGAATTTCACGCATGCGACTCATACATGAAGCGGAGAGACAGTCGATCAATGATGATCTGCGAGCGCTCGATAATTACCACGTGCACTCTCACATTCCGACCGGCGCAGAGGTGATCCCGGTTTGGCAATCCAGCGAGTGAAAACCTTTGTCGCTAATAAAGGTGGAAATTCGCGCGTACCTTACCAATTACAGGATCGCCGTCGGTCGAACTCTGCCTCCATCTGTTTAACCCTGTAGGATATTGAGGATCTGAAAGCTACAGAATCGACTACAGTCGCACACGGACAATCGCTCGGCGTAACGAAGCGCTTTGAGAACCCTAGATTTGTCCGGATGTCCTGCAGGCCGAGTACCTGGGTTTGCACCAGGTAGTCGGCTTTCCGAGTGTGTGGACCGAAGACGGGAACGACCTGGGATAGCGCCGCTTATATCGTCCGAAGTCAACGGATCAAATAAGGTCAACGACTTGGCTGAAGCCTGCACCAGACAAAAACTAACTTTCTCCTTGGATCGGGAGTGCCGAGCTTGGCCTTCGGGATGGGTCCGAATTGCGATGCCGAATCCAGAATCTCTGTCCCGTCGCAAAGCTGCGATAGGAGCAGAGCGCGGTTGGCACTGCGTTTAGAACAGTTCTCCGATATAGACTCCGTAAGGTCCCAGCGCGATGGACTTGAGGGAAGCAGGATCGGCGGCGCCGGGGGATTTGAGTAGGGTCTTCAGGCGGCGGGGTTCGATGCCGACGCCGCCGATGGTCAGGTCGACAGTTTGTGGCTGAGCGGTGAAGTTGACGCTGACGACCACTTGCGGCGCACCAGGGGCCTGGCGCATCCAGCTCAAGACTCTTGTGTTTCCGGTGTCGAGCATGATGTTTGCGCCGTTTTCAAATGCCGGAACGGTCTTCTTGAGACGGATGAGGGTGCGGTACCAGTTAAAGAGCGAGCCGGGATCGTCCTGTTCAGCGGCGACGTTGATGGTGGCGGCACTGGGCGGCACGGGTAGCCAGGGCTTACCGGTAGTGAAGCCGGCGTTGGCGGTCGCGTTCCACTGCATCGGCGTGCGCTCGCCGTCGCGTCCTTTTTCCTTGGGCCAACCGGTAATGCCAATGGGATCTTTAACATCCTGCTTGCGCGTGGGCGGAGTCGTCTTCATGCCGATCTCGTCGCCGTAGTAGAAGAGCGCCGCGCCGCGGCTGGCGAAGAGGATGGTGGAAATAACGCGCTCGACGTCGGTGTC
>CAWEFA010000077.1:0-4011 GCA_963808135.1 uncultured Bacteroidota bacterium | reverse complement strand
TCCGGCAAAATATAGATTTCTTATTATTTTGGATTCTAGTGTGCTATGTGATTGCACCCGTTGAAAATATGAATATTCGATTCCGTAACCTGGTCGCAAATTCTCGGATTTCAAGACCATCAACACTTTGTACCATTTTAAGCTGAACATCAAATGGAAGTGATGTTGAAAGTCCATTAATATAAATCTTTTTGCTGTTGATGCTTTCAGGTTCTAAAAATAATGTATGGCCATCCCTATCTCCAAATCGAACTACTTTATCTTCAATAGAGGGACAGTACCTAGGACCAATACTTTTTATTTTTCCAGTATAGAGCGGTGATCGATCAAGGTTGTCCTTAATAATTTGATGGGTTTTTTTATTGCTTTTACCTATCCAGCAAACAACTTTATTTTTCACCGGTTCAGAAGTAGAAAATGAAAACGGCCATGGGTCATTATCGCCGGATTGGCTAGTAAGTACATCAAAATTAACGGTTCGACTATCTACTCTTGGTGAGGTTCCGGTTTTTAACCTTCCGCTTTTTATTCCACCCGCAACAATAGATTCAGCTAAACCAAGAGATGGCGGTTCTCCTGCCCTTCCCGCACAAAATGATGTCATTCCGATATGGATAATACCATTTAAAAATGTTCCCATCGCGAGAATAACGCGAAGAGCATTAATGATTTCCCCTGAATCCATCTCTATTCCGCAAACCGATTCTCTTTTTATAAGGATCTTTTTAACCATTCCCTGTAAAAGAAATAATGTTTCGCTTTTTTCGAGTTCGTTCCTAGCAAGAGTTCGATACTGGATCTTGTCTGCTTGAGCCCTATTTCCCCAAACTGCAGCACCCTTGCTCATATTTAGCATACGAAAATGAATTCCAGCCCTATCAATGAGCTTGGCCATAAGTCCGCCAAGCGCATTGATTTCTCGAACTATGTTTCCTTTTGCAATACCTCCGATTGACGGGTTACAGGACATCTGCCCGATAAGGTCAAGATTGTTTGTTACTAATAGGACGTTAAGGCGCTTTTTTGCAGCAATGTTTGCCGCCTCAATCCCCGCATGACCTCCACCCACCACAATTATATCAAAATTCATAGATGTTTCACGTGAAACAATTAATTGTTTTTTGATAACTAAGGCCATATAAAATACATTTTCCCAACCGATAATAATTACTGATATCCGCTATTAATATACCACTTTGAAGATGTTTTAATGTTAAATGGAATTGTTGAGAAATTTATCTAATATGCACTTATTTCAGCGGATGTTGGCCGCTTATTGAAATGAATAAAAGCGAAGAAATAGGGAATCGTTTTATTTCCCGATACAAAAATCATTGAAAATTTTATTTATGATCTCTTCTGAATGAGTTTTTCCAAGATACTCATCCATGAACGATATCCCTTTTTTAAGATGGTAGGCGACGATTTCGGGTCTTTCCCAATCTTTTCGAGCCAGTGAAATTTCCTTATATATTAATTTTCCGATTTTTTCGTGCCGTGTATTTAATACAAAATCCGGTACTACTATCTGTTGTTTTAAATCTCCAACCTTTTTTCCTATTTTCGACACCAATTGATCAATGTTTTTGTTTTTCTTTATGCTTATCCTAATTGTATCTATTGCTTCTTTTTTCAATTTAATTACCTTTTCTTTTCCGAATTTTTTATCGATCTTATTTATAGCACAAATGAGATTTTTCCCTCTATTTAAAACGATCTCTTGAATTTCATCCTCGCCGAATTTTTCATCAGCAGCGGTCATCCAAATAAGGATGTTTGCTTTTTTAATGGCTGTTCTCGATCGAGCAATTCCTTCCTGTTCAATTTCATTCTCTGTTCTTCTAATGCCTGCACTATCAATAAGTTTTACTTCAATATTCTTTATAATTAATTGCTCACTGATAGTATCGCGTGTCGTCCCTGGTTCGCTGTGTACGATTGCTCTGTTGTACCCAATTAATTTGTTGAATAATGTTGATTTTCCCGCATTTACAGGTCCCGCAATAACAATATTTAGTCCATTTTTTATTGCTCTTATTTTCTCCCTTTTCTTTAAATCTTGTTTTATTTGCAATAAAAAACATTCTATTTTCTTTTTTCCTTCTAATACTGAATTAGAAATATTGTCGGTCTCTTCAAATTCTATCTGTGCTTCTATCTTTGTAAGCTGTTCCATTATTTTGTTTTTCCAATTTTCAAGAAATTTATTTGCCGATCCGGAGTAAAGTTTCTGTGCACAGCGTAATTCTGCTTCGTTGTCGCTTTCAATGAGCCCGCGGATTGCCTCAGCTTTCATTAGGCTGATTTTCCCGTTCAACAGTGCCCTTCGTGTGAATTCCCCTGCGGTAGCAGGCCGCGCCCCAGCATTAATAATCGCGTAATTGATTTCTTTTATGATTATCTTGCTGCCATGGCAGATAATTTCTACCATGTTTTCTCCTGTAAACGATCGAGGTGAGGAGTATTTTATCGCGGTTATTTGATCAATCGTACTTTGATCTATTGGATCTTTGGCTGTATAGAGCTGTACGTAACGGGGAGGGGTTTTTTTAAAAAGCCTTTTTTCCTTAATGCAACGAGCGATAATTTTAAATGCGTCCGATCCTGAAACGCGTAATACAGCAAGAGCACTTTTCCCTTGTGGGGTCGCAGCTGCGGCAATTGTTTGCGATTCAGCCATATCTCATCGCGTTGTCGTGGATTACCTCTTTTTTACATTCAATAGTGGCATTGGTTTTTCAAAAACCACACCTTTCTTTTGCTTCTTACCGGTATAATATTGCTGCAAAAGACCCAATGCACTTGAACATGTCCAGTAGAAAACAAGACCCGATGGGAAGTTATTAAACAACACCAGCATAAATACCGGCATAAAGTAAATCATCATTTTCTGGTTCGGATCTTTAATGGTCATTTTGTTCTGAAAAAAAGTTAAAATGGCCATTACAATGGGTAAAACTGCAAAATTTGATCCATAGAGCGGTATTCCGCCCGGAATGATGTTATTAAATGAAAAAAGTGATTCTGGAAGCGATAAATCATGAACCCATGGTACAAGGATCGTTGCTGCTCCTCGAAGCTCGATCGCTTTCCGCAGCACAACAAAAAGCGCAATAAATACCGGCATCTGCAGAAACATCGGAAGACACCCCGGGTTGAGCGGATTCACACCTTCTTTTTTGTAAAGAGCCATGATTTCCTGGTTCATTTTTGTCGGATTACTTTTGTGTTTCTGCCGTAAAATGTTTATTTTTGGCTGCAGGTCTTTCATCCGGTTCATTGATTTCATACTGCTCTGGGTTAGCGGGTACGTAACCACACGGGAGAGAATTGTTAACAGTAATATTGCAACTCCATAGTCCTTGGTAAAACCGTATAAAACTATTAACAGCCACAAAACAAACTCAGCAAGCCATGGAAACCATTTGTCTGCCCAGAAGAAAATTTTAGTCCACCCTAGAATCGGAAATAATATTTTTTCAAATTTTAGGTCTGCCTTCTTAAGTTCACCGACTTTTGAAGGTCCAGTATAAAAGTAAAATTTTGCTTCATCTCCCTGTTCTGTCAATTGGTAACTTATTGAATAATTTATTTTATTTACTTTATTCTTTTTTCCATCTTTGTTTTCTTCTTTACTTTCTTCGAATGCAATTATCTTCAGGTCTGCGTCTCTTGCAGTGTCGGCAATAAGTGCAATAAAAAAATATTTCGATGAAACGCCCACCCATCTGTAAAATCCTGATGCTTCTTCTTTATAGGGTTTGTTTGATTGAATGTGTTGGACATTCTGGCCGTCAAAATAATGTGCTTTTCGTTCTTCTGTCTGATAAAGACCACTTTTACTTTCGCTTTCATCGATTCCTGGTGACCAAGAGATGGTAAGTCTGCTGTTGTTTAAATGATTATTCTTAACCTTCAATCCAATGGTATATCCCTCACCTTTGAATAAATATTGTTTTTGCAAGCTGTTTCCCTGTGTATCGTGAGTAATAAAGATATTCTTTCTCGTCA
>CAWEFA010000076.1:0-6711 GCA_963808135.1 uncultured Bacteroidota bacterium | reverse complement strand
GGTTCTACAAATTTCATTTAAAAAGCTGAATAATCGGCTTTCCCTGGCAAGCATTGGGGTACGAAATATTAAGTATCGTTGCCAATGTAGCTGCAATATCAGTTATATCAACCGGGTCATAAATTACCTGCCGGTTAATATTCCAGCCATAAAATATAAGCGGCACATGGGTATCGTAATTATAAGCCGAACTATTCGCTGATAAAGCATCGTTATAATCAACCCATCCCGGTTCGAGATTAAGGATTATATCGCCCGACCGTTTTTGATGAAAGCTGTTTTGCATTTTTTGAAAAATCCCGCTTAAATAATTTGTTTTCTGAAGCATTGTTGAAGTTACTGCAGATGTAACCCCTGAAAATTGCAGTAAAAACTGGGCAACATCGTCCTGAAATTGCGGAAGTGAAAGCTTTGAATCCTGGATAAGCAAACGGTTAAGAAACAATTGCTGGTTGTTGTAATATTTAACCCATTCACCTTTTCCATAAGTAACATTTAAATAACTTTTAAGCAATGCCAAAGCCTGTCCCTGGTTGAAATATCCTACCGGGATTCCCATGTCGGTTTCAAATTTAGGACTGTATGCTGTGCCATGGTTTGAAGTAAGAAAAACCAACGCATTTCCTTTACCGATATAAATATCTATGAAATTAAGAAAATGTTCTATTTCTTTATCGAGCCTGAGATAAGCATCTTCTATTTCTATTGATGTTAAACCAAAGGCCTGGTTTATATATTCTGTTGCTGAAAAATCGACAAATATAAAATCGGTATTTTTTCCTTTTCCCAGGTTTTCATTTACTATTGCTGAAACAGCAAAGTCCTTGGTAATATTATTTCCAAAAGGCGTATATTTTAAAATTCCGTAATCATGCTTGCCATCAGGTTTTATAGATAATATATTCATGTCGTAAGGAAATGTTTTAACTCCTTTTATGCCTTCTTCATACCTGTTGTTGTCCGGAAGGTTTTCAAAATAGAGGCTATCGGCCAGAATTTTTTCCCATTTCTCGGTTAAATATGTGTCGGCAAATTTATTGTCATTGAAATCTTTTACCCATTTAGGAAGCTCTTTAATATAAGCCGAGCTTAAAACAAAACAACCATTAGAAAAATCGAACCAATAGGCAGCGTCTGCCAAATGGCCTGCAAGCAATACGGATGCATTGGCGTCTAATGATACGGCAATAACTTTCGACATTTTATAAGTGGAAAGCTTTAATTCATCTACAATAGTAGAAGCCAATAACTTCGAAGGCGAGTGCTTTTGCAATCCTCGTTTGGCGAACCTCCAATGCATTGGACATTATCATCGTCCGTACAATTTTCGGTTTTGTCGGAAAGCTGTAAATACCATTGTTCGGATATGATGCCATGCATAGACGGATTGGCTCCGGTAGAAATAGTAGCAAAACCCGGACTTGATTGGGTTAACAAATAATTATAGTTGGCGTTTTTATAAAGGCTCCCTTCATTTATCAATCTTTTAAACCCATTGTTTCCAAACTTGTCCCAAAACCTGAAAAGAAAATCGTACCGCATTTGGTTTATAACAATCCCAACAACCAATTTAGGCTTTTCAGGAAGCGGTTTAGGCAAATCCTGGCCAAACGAAGAACCAATTATGACGGTACTAAAAAAAAATTTTAAAAGAAAAACTCTTGTTCCGTTCATTATTATTTTTATATTAAAATATGTTTAATCTTTTTATATTCCAGTTAATTTACAAGTTTACCGTTTATTTTTGCCTATCCAAAACAAATATAAAGCTCCTGCAATTAACAAAAAGAATCCGGTGTAAACCAATGGAAGCCAAGGATCTTTAATAATTTCAATTATACTTGTTTTCGAAAACTTTCCCATTTCTTTATCATAGCTAACCTGATAAAGTTTCCAACCTTTATAACTAAAAGGCTTGTTCACTTCTAACAATGCTTTTATATTGCAGCTCTTGTGGCTTGTAATTTCTATAACTGATTTATAACTTTTTGCTTCGGGCGAGGTCATTGTAACAGCATAATTATTCTTCAAATCGAGGAAAATAGGCATTACAGTTGAATTCCCGCAAGTTATCCATCCTTCGATTTTTGAACCATTTTCAACATTAATAGCTGAAATTAGAGCAGCAGGAATAACTCCCGAATCATTGGCCGGTTTAAATTTCTTTATTGAGTCAAAATCAGTCGATGGAAAATAGTTCAAAATTTTTATTTTGTAATTATCAATTTGCTTTTCAATGCCGTTTTTAATTAAAAACATGTTGTTTTTTAATTGGTTATCAATAGCGCCGGTTCTTTTGTCGACAAGGGCTAATTTAGCTGGAAACTCATCGATGCTGAAATCAACAAGTTTTATATTAAAAGGCAATCTGACGTATTTGGTTTCGTTGAGATAACCCATATTGGAAATTTTGCCTTTTTCCAGAACAACCTGGTACTTTGTTAAATCGCCAGAACCGATGCTTGCGGCAAATATTACCAGCCACAAACCAAAATGATTAGCCAAAAAGCCAAGGTTACGGCGGTTGAAATTCTTTAAACGGCGAAGGATTACAAAACCAAGGCATGTAAGCAAGTATATTGTAGCGAACACAAAGTACCAACTGTTTAACAGGTTTGTAAAACCAAACAATGAAATTAACCCGCCTGAATCTTTGTCCTGGGGCAATATTCCCATTAATAATGAAGCAAGTGTATAGAAAGTAATCGCGCCAACACTTGCAGGAACATTCGATAACCAGCGAACAATTATATTTTCATTGAAATAATGGTGCAACAATATTAATGTGGCAATGTATGATACTGAAATGTAAAAGTTATAAGGCCAGCCGGGCAAAAGTATATGTTTCGGATTTGTAACTATTTCCAGAATCAGACCGGCAATGAAAAGGCCAAATACAATAAAAAAACTTTCAGCATATCCCCAGGGCTGTTGCCAGGTTTTTCTTTTCACCATATAAAATAAATTGTTTGTCCCGGGTACGATTTAAAAAACATGTTGCGTCCAAAATTAATCTTGTTTTTTAAAATAATAAAAAATACTTTTGCGCCGCTTTGTTTTTGGGTAGAATTAATGATTTGCATGGTATCAAGTTTTGAATCAACTTGAAAACGATAACCTTATTAGTTTATTGAATTGAAAAATTTTAATTGAACCAGCTAATTGAAAATTAAATATTTTTAAAAATGAAACAAAAACATTTCAATCGAAAATCTTTGATAAAATTCAGACAATGGGGCAATAAAAGGTACAGCGCATTTAACAGTCTTCATAAATTAATTAAAATTTGCACATTGGCATTTGCCTATTCGATTATTGTGAAACCTGCACATACTAAAGCTCAGGGAACGGACAGTACAAGCGAAAAGATTACCGAGATTGGCGAAGTTACTGTGCAATCAACGCTCATTGAGATGAAAAACGCTGAAACAGGGCGCTCGATAGAAATAATAAGCAGCGCTCAAATTCAATCGCTCCCGATAACTACTATTGATGAGTTATTGCGTTACATCCCAGGAATAGATGCCCAACAACGCGACGCTTTTGGCGCACAAACCGACTTCAGCCTTCGCGGCAGCAGCTTCAACCAGGGTACTGGTACTCATCGATGGACAAAAAATCAACGATCCGCTTACAGCCCACTTCAACAGCAACATCCCGGTTTCACCTTCCGAAATAGAACATATCGAAATTATCCGCGGGCCGGCTTCTTTAGAATATGGCCCTGATGCAACCGGCGGGATAATAAATATTATCACGAAAATATTTTCGAAAAATAGACAAATTAAAAATTTGAGTGCTAATGCCAAGTTGCATTACGGCCAGTACAACCTAATAAATACAGATGGAGGGTTCTATTATCAGTCTGACAAATTCAAAATTTCAGGAGGCGCATTGTTAAATAAATCTGACGGAAACCCGCTTGAATCGGGACTTAGAAATTTTTTTGACATCATGGATATATCTGCATCCGGACAGATAAAATTAAACCAAAATTGGTCGGCATCCTATCGTTTTGCAAATGACTACCGCTATTTTAATGCCCGGTTGTTTTACACCGATTATTCTTCAGATACGGCTACCGAAAGGGTTTCACGCTATCGTCAGCAGTTCCAGTTAATCCGAAATGGAGAATATTATTCAACCCAAATACTGGCTTCGTACATAAAAACAAATGATTATTATTTATTTTATCCAGGCTATACTGCCAAAGATAATAATTCGGGCGATGTAAATATAAAAGCACAACAATTTATTAAACTCCGTTCAAACTTAAAAACATCGTTTGGCATAACTTACGATGAAAGAAGCGTGGTAAGCAATGATCGTGGAGACCATTCCCTGAACCATTTTGGAGGTTTTGTAACACTCTCAGCCAAACCAATTGATAATCTCATGCTCAATGGCGGAGTCCGTGAAGATTATGACCAAAATTACGGCGCCTATTTTCTGCCTCAGGTTGGGATTTCTTATCAATTATCCAAACCCTTAATTATTAGGGCTGCCTGTGGACGTTCAGTGAGAGAGGCTGATTTTACCGAAAATTATACCAATAATTATGCAAAAGATTCTGTAAAATTTGCCCCTGCAATTGGTAATAGGAACTTGTTACCTGAAAAATCATGGAGTACTGAAGTTGGCGTAGATTATAAATTTGTCCAGAATGTTTTATTCAGCTTAACAGGGTTTAACCGCCATACTAATGATTTGATAGACTATGTTCAAACTTTAGGAAGTAACATTCATATTGCCGGTTTGCTGCTTTACCCAAACAACGAGTACTGGTATGCCCAAAACAATAGCAAGACAAGTACCAATGGAATTGAAACACGATTATCTGTTTATAAAAAAGTATCGACAAAGCTTAATATAAAGTTTATAGGCGGATATTCTTTTCTTTATATTGTAACCAGTTATGAAAATATTCCTAAATATCTTTCGCTTCAACCTAAGCATTTAGTGAATGGCGATATTTCGTTGGAATATGGGCTAATTAATTTTAATCTGAATGGAATATATAAAGTCCGAAGGCCTATGATACCTGACAATGGCTTATATTTAAAAAGTTCTTATGTTGTTTGGAACACAGATGTTGATATATCAGTTTATAAAAGGTTGGCTTATTTATCCTTGTCTGTTTATAATATTTTCAACGAACAATATTCCGACTTTTTTGGTGCGCAAATGCCCGGACGCTGGATTGCAGGAGGTATAAAGTTAAAGTTATAAATAAGTTTTATGATTCGGCTTAAGTAAATACCATAAGCCCGACAATAATAAAAGCCATTGCAAAAGTTGCTGCGAGTACGCCGCGTGCGCCTTTAAGAAAATCGAGCCAGATATAAAGAAAAAAAATTCCCAGGTTTGGAAGAGCGCACAAACTTAATAGTTTTGTTGTTATGCGCATAACTTGCAGAAAATGCAAAAATTCTTTAATAGTGTAATCATCAAACTTCAAAACATATACGATATAAAAGGTAATAAAAGGCGCAATAAAAGCCAGGGAAAAACCAAGCCAGAACGTATCAAACCTTGAAAATTTTTTTAATATTTTTTTATTCATTTTTACTGGTTTAACAAACCTGAATTAAACTTTTTTTATCTGGAATGAGCCATAAATAGCCAGCAACAGGCTTTATAAAAATCAATATTCATTATAATTAAATATTTCCTCAATTTTTTTTCTTCTTTTGATATGAACCTCTTTAGAAGAAGGATAACCCATTGTTATTATTAAAAGAGCCCTTTTCGAAACGGGAATATTCAACAATTTTTTTACCTTATCTTCATTAAACCAGCCAGAGCATGCAAGTCCCCAAGCCTTCCTCAGTGGCCTGCAAACAAAATTGAATCGAAGCAATGCCAACATCTATAAAAGTAAATGGTTTGTTTCTAACAACTTCTCCTATTTTGGATGTAATATTTGGCTTTTCCATCACCAATACCACATGCACTGGCGCTTGTTTCGTAAAATGGTTCATGGGCAGAATGCCGGTTGTAGTACAATCGGCAAGTTGATTCTTTAATTTGGGATCGTCAACAACAATAAATTTCCAAGGCTGGGCATTACATGCCGAAGGCGCTAACCTTGCCGCTTCAAGGCATCGCATGATCTTTTCTTTTTCTACCGGTTTGGTTTCATAGCTTCTAACGCTTTGTCTTTTCTGAATAAGTTCTATTAAATTGAAAGAATTTTCCATGTAACTAAACATTGTTATGAATACCAAAGATAATTTTTTTTGAAGACATGATAATTCATTTATTCTTATTAGGTAAATCTGTAATTTTAAAAGCTCAGGAGGGAATTGAATTTCTTAAAAAAATAAAGCAATAAAGAATGAAGAAATTAAATATTTTATCATTCAACTTTTAGTACTTCTTTAAAAGCTTAAATGAAAGTTTGTTTTGGTAAAGCGCCCATAGCCATTTGAGGTTTCCCATCAACAGGAACGAACAATAATGAAGGGATACTTCGGATTCCGAAAGCGCTTGCCAGTTCCTGTTGTTCGTCGGTATTTATTTTGTAAATGTTTAATTTGCCGTTATATTCCTCAGATAACTCTTCGAGAATTGGCGCTACCATTTTACAAGGGCCGCACCAATCAGCATAAAAATCAATCAAACAAGGTTTATTGCCTTCAAATTTCCAGTCCTTATTTACATCGAAATTATAAACCTTTTCCTTAAAAGTTTCAGAGGTTAAATGTTCAG
>CAWEFA010000075.1:0-13507 GCA_963808135.1 uncultured Bacteroidota bacterium | reverse complement strand
TCCAAAATCTTCAATGATCTCTTCCGATATTTGTTTTGTATTTCCATAAGGCGACAATGCTTTTTTAACCGGGGAGGTCTCCTTTACCGGAAGCTCATCGGGCTGGCCGTAAACAGTACAGGAAGAAGAAAAAACTATTCCTGAAATTCCGGATTCCTTCATGAGCTCCAGGATATTCATCAGGGAAACAAGGTTATTCCTGTAATACATCAGCGGAAATTCAACCGATTCCCCCACTGCCTTAAAGGCTGCAAAATGGATGACAGCAACGATACCGGGGTGATCCTGAAAGAATTTTTGTGTTGGATGGAATTCAGAAAGTTCAGCTTTTTCAAAGTCAGGCCTGATACCGGTGATCTTTTCGATATGGTCAAGAACATCAATGTGTGAATTGGAGAGATTATCGGCAATGATCACTTCATAACCTCTGGACTGCAGTTCCACGACGGTATGCGAGCCAATATATCCTGTTCCGCCTGTGACAAGGATCTTCATTACAGTGACCAGTAAATCATTTCTTTTATTTTTTTTCTGTAGATCCCTTTCTGTTGCTTAGGTTATCTGTGGATGACGCCATCGACAAATTAGTAGACGGCCTTCCCGACGCTCAAAAAGCTGCGGCGGCAGTGACCCCCATTGTCAAAGAGAAATTGCGAAATCTAACGCAGCCAGAGTGGATGTTTAACCACCCGGGGGGCTCCGAAAATAAATTCTGGACAAAAATGTATAGGCTCTATGGGGGCTAGTTGAAAAACGAAGCATCCATGATAGCGGTAGCAGAGGGAGCCTTTTCAAGGAGACCTCGGTGTTCGATTCCCAGAGCCTGCTCCCGGCAAAGAACACTCTGAAATGCCGATACGATCTAGGACCACCCATGGGCAGTAGGCTGATGCAGAACCCAGTTCGCTGGTTCAGGGTGCAAGTCTCAGCAGTCGAATATTTTTCAAATACATGACAGTCTTCTCTAACATTTCCCGCTGACACTAGTAGGAGTTCCTGGGGGGCGCGGCGATAGCTGGCGTCAGGTTCACGAGTCGCTTTCGGACCTGAGAAGAAATTGCGTGCGAACCTGGGAATTGCTACTTGCTGGTTCTTCGTCACGGGACCGCTTGTTGGGCCTTCGGTGAAGAACTAAACTTACGAGGAGAACCGTCGGGGGGCGGTTCTCCGCGTCTGTCGCGAGCGTATTGACTCCCGCCCTCGTTACAACCCCGGAGAGCCCATCAGGCTGTAAGCAAAACCAATAGCACGATCGACCGTGATTACCACGTACATGCTTGTCGTGCTCCTCGGCGAATCCAAAGATTGAAAAGGCCACCCGCGCCACCGGAGTCGCAATAACAACAGCAGTCCTAGCTGGATAATGCCACTCCCGTCGAAGCGAGACGCCTCTCGCACGATGCCTCCGACGCCGCGAAAATCTGCAGGTTCGCCACGGAACACACGGTAATCGGCGGGTGTGTGCCCATGACGCACGAGATAGAGAGTCGCCACCGAACATACTACGAGCTGCAGAAAGAGAACACCAGAGCGCAGAAGGTTGTTCCGATAATATTTCCATTCGTCGATCGGTCCAACCTTCGTTCCCGGCCATATTAGATCCTCCCGTAATTCCCTTGTAGAGCATCTCGCTTCCCGAGAGCCGCGATCACCAGGCTGAATATTAGGCGCAACCATTTCGGATGCGCCTTGACGAGGACCCGTGTGCCCAGCAACGATCCCGCAAGAACTCCCAGCATTACGGGCATGGAGAGCCCAGGGTCGAATATCCACGAGATAAATAAATTCCCGCGCTGGCGGCGGCCGTGACGCCGATCATGAAGTTGCTGGTCGTGGTCGACACTTTGAACGGAATTCTCATCGCCAGGTCCATGGCGAGAACCTTCATCGCCCCGACTGCCCAGCAGTCCCGGATAAGGTTCCCGCACCGAACATCAAGCCCATCCCAGCGGTACACGCCGAACGTTATATTTTCGAATCCTCCACATTCAGGAAAATTCCATTCAGCCGCAATCGGTGGCCAGCGGGTCGGGCGAGGCATTTCGCTCATTTTTCGGACCCGCGCTTCCGGGAAAGAAAGCCGAACTGATCAGCACCAGTCCAAAAACAGTGGAGATCTGCCCAAGTGGAGATGTGCGTGGCCAAGTTGCGCCCGCCATCGCGCCCAGAGTGGTCGCAACCTCCAGAACATTCCGATCCGTATATTCGATATTGCTTTTCCTTCATAGGTCGCCGCTGCTCCCGAGGAAGTGGCGATCACCGACACCAATGAGGCGCCGATGGCGTAGCGGATGTCCACTCCGAGAAGCAAAGCTGAGCATCGGGAACAATCACCACACCACCGCCCAGCCCGGTAAGCGCTCCCAGGAAACCGGCGACCAGCGAACCCGCCCCAACAATCAAACTCGAGAACGCTCATCAATTTTCCTTGGACTTCCAGAGATGTACATCTTTTCATAGCTGTTGCCTGACTTATGGCTGCCCAAATCAGCTAATCGATTTCTGCGTTCTGTTGAACCTCAAATGGATGGGGATCGTTCCTCTTTTTGCCAATAAAGATTTGTCAATAGCTAACCAAAACGGCAGTACAATAATCAAAGTACGGTGTGGGGTGAACGCACACTCGCGGCGCATATCGAGAAGCCTGCGGCCTGATGACGTACCGCGCCGCAATCATGTGTGTCGCCGCGCTTAGCATGGTATGGGCCCGCGGTGTTCCCACGCATTTTGCGCACAGCTCCGATAGCCTTACTTTCCACACTGCGGCCGACCACGACCATCGGCAATGTTTTGATCACGAAGACTCTCAGTTGGCGAGTGCTCCGAGCGGTCCGCGAATTGCTCCACCGCGGCCGTTTCGTCTCACGCCATTTATGCAGTAGCTAGTTTTGTCGAATTCGAAAACGACGGTTGGCATTACAACCGTCCTCCTCTATCAACTGATCCTTCCGCTTCTTCCTTGGCGCGTTGCTTACCTCGGCTAATGCCAGCAGCAATATTCCACATAGAAGCCAATGGTTCTGGAGGAAATGTACCATGCTCGAGCAGGACGATAAGAACTGGAAAAGTTGTGTTGCGCCGTGCTGGAGGCTGAAGATTCCGGCAAATTGCTGGAGATCGTTCAGAAACTCAACAAAGCTCTTAAGCGTGAAGAGCAGCTCGACCGCAGTTTACAAAAAAGCCAAATCGGCATGCCTCAAAATTATTCTTCAATAAATCACCGGATTCACTGAAAATAGAAGAAGCTGCGCTACTTGTTGGAATGTTGAAAGCGCCATCCTTTTATAATCCTGTCAGAAACCAAGCACGCTCAAAAAGAAGGCGCAATATCGTGCTTTCTCAAATGGAGCGGTACAATTATATTACAAATGACCAATGCGATTCGTTAAGCAATTTGCCTGTTAAAATTGTTTACAGTTCACAGGATCATAATGAAGGCCTTGCAACTTATTTCAGGGAATATCTACGAACTACCTTGAACGCATCAAAGCCAAAACCTGAATATTATTATTCTTATAATGATTTTAAAAGAGATTCAACAGAATGGATCGATAACCCGCTTTACGGATGGTGCAATAAACATAATAAGCCCGATGGTTCGCCATATAATTTGTATGCCGACGGGTTAAAAATTTATACCACCATCAATTCTAAAATGCAAAAATATGCTGAAGAAGCCGTACATGAGCATCTTAGTCAAAATTTGCAAATTGCTTTTTTCAAAGAAAAAAAAGGATTTTACAGCGCGCCTTTTGCAAAAGATTTAGAACCTGAACAAATACAGCAAATGATGGAATCGGCAATTAGGCGTTCTGAAAGATACAGGACTCTTAAAAATGCCGGATATAACTGGAATGAAATAATAAAAAATTTCAGGACAAAAACCGGCATGACTGTTTTCAACTGGAATGGCGACAGGGATACAATTATGACTCCTTACGATTCAATAAAATATTATAAATTTTACCTTCAGGCCGGTTTTATGTCTATGGATCCCCATACGGGTTTTGTTAAAGCTTATGTAGGAGGGCCTAACTTCAAACATTTCAAATACGACCACGTTGTTGTTAGTAAACGACAGGCAGGTTCTACAATTAAGCCTTTTATTTATACTTTGGCCATGCAGGAAGGATATTCTCCTTGTTATAAAGTGCCAAACGTCCCGGTTACTTTTTTATTGGGCGATACTGTCTGGACTCCCAAAAACTCGGGAAGAAGCGATTTCGAAAATAAATATGTTACCCTCAAATGGGGTTTGGCCAATTCGGTAAATTATATTTCGGCCTGGTTAATGCAACGCTTTAATCCTCCTTCGGTAATAGATATTATGAAAAAAATGGGCGTTACAAGCCACATGGACCCGGTGCCTTCGCTGATACTCGGGACATCCGATATTTCATTATATGAAATGGTAGGCGCGTACTCAACTTATGCCAACAAAGGAATTTTTACAAAACCAATTTTTGTAACTAAAATTGAAGATAAAAATGGCGATGTATTGGCAAAATTTACACCCGGAAAAGTTGAAGCCATTAGCGAACAAACAGCTTATCTTATGTTGAACTTAATGGAAGGCGTAGTAAATTTTGGAACCGGCTTCAATGTCAGGTTCAAATACAAACTAACCAATCCTATTGCGGGTAAAACCGGCACCACTCAAAACCATTCCGACGGCTGGTTCATTGGAGTTACGCCCGATTTGGTTTCAGGCGCATGGGTGGGAGCCGAAGACCGCTCAGTCCATTTTGATAACCTTGCGTTAGGTTCAGGTTCAAATATGGCTTTGCCAATCTGGTCGATTTATATGACAAAAGTTTATGCCGATCCTTCATTGAAAATATCGAAGGGGGATTTTGAAGCGCCTTCAGAATTTAATTACGATTTAAGATGCCCCGATACCGAAGACTTGAAATTGGATGAGAACGACCTTAAAATGATGGAAGGGGAATAACCTGAACCTTGTCCTTTGCTCAAAACAAGCCATGTAACTGGGCATCTATTTTATCTATTACATAGCTCATATCTTCAGGGTTTTCAACAAAATTATAAGTATCCACATCTATTATCAAAATATTTCCAAGCTTGTAATTTTCAGCCCAGGCTTCATAACGTTCATTAAGGCGTTGCAAATAATCGAGGCGGATTGATGCTTCGTATTTGCGCCCGCGCTTTTGTATCTGGTGGACAAGCGTGGGTACCGAAGTCCGCAGATAAATTAGCAAGTCCGGCGTTTTAACCAATGAAACCATCAAATTAAAAAGACTGGAATACGTTTCAAAATCGCGTGTAGACATTAAGCCCATGGAATGCAGGTTCGGGGCAAAAATATATGCGTCTTCATAGATAGTCCTATCCTGAACAACTGTATCGCCCGATTGAATAATTTTTAAAATTTGTTCAAACCGGCTTTTTATAAAATATATCTGCAAATTGAACGACCAACGTTGCATATCGTCATAAAACTCGGTCAGGTAAGGGTTTTCGTCAACATTTTCGTAGTGCGCTTTCCAGCCGTAATGTTTGGTTAATAATTCGGTTAACGATGTTTTTCCCGAGCCTATATTTCCGCCTATCGCTATATGCATATATTATTTAATTTACAACAAATTTAAGGTTAGCTGTTTTATTATTTCCATTTCGGAAAATAATATATGATAAAGATAAAAATTGTTTTAATAAGGTATTACGATTACTTAATATTTGATTTGTTTTTTCCGGTTAGCTTGTTTTTAAACTTTATTTAAGACGGTTTTCAATTTGTAATAATTCTTCAACATATTTCCTTTCGTTAAAAAGCCTCGGCATTTTATTTTGTCCGCCAAGCTTGTCGCGTTCCTTAAACCAAGCGTAGAATATGCCTTTTTTCAAACTATGTATTATAGGTTTGTCTAATGTAATATCATTATATCGTTTTGCCTCATAATCGGAATTCAGCGACATCAGGGCTTTATCCAATATATTTGTAAAATCAATAAGGTTCTCAGGTTTTGTTTCAAATTCTATGACCCATTCATGTGCGCCTTTATTATTCTCTGTTATAAAAACCGGGCCAACTGTGTATTCATTAATTTGTGCGCCTGTTTTATCGCATGCAATTTTTAAAGCTTTTTCAGTGTTATCGATAATCAGTTCTTCGCCAAAAACATTGATATAACTTTTAGTCCTTCCTGTAATAATTATTTTATGAGGAAACAATGAAGTGAACATAACCGTGTCGCCTATAGCATAGCGCCACAAGCCTCCGTTTGTGGAGATAACCATAGCATAGTTCCTGTTTTTCTCAACTTCTCCAATATGATACGTTCTTGGATTTGGTGAATCAAATTCTTCAACCAGGATAAATTCATAAAAAATTCCATAATCAAGCATCAGTAACATATCGTTCGTTGAAGGATCATCCTGTAAAGCAAAAAAGCCTTCCGAAGCATTGTAAGTTTCTAAATAATTCATCTTTTCAGAAGGAATTAGCCTTTTAAATTGCTCCCTGTATGGGATAAAGCTAACGCCTCCATGAATAAATAATTCCAAACCTGGCCAAACTTCAAGTAAATTTTCCTTCCCGGTAAACTCCAGAATATGCTTAATCATAACAAGGTTCCATGAAGGCACCCCGGCCAATGCGATTACATTTTTATCAATGGTTTCGCGGGTAAGCTTATCAAGTTTTTCTTCCCATTTTGGTATAATTGCTACTTTTGAATTCGGAACGCGGATTAAATCGAACAAAAAAGGAATATTCCTGAGCATAATTGCCGACAAGTCGCCATAATAGGTTTGATTAAAGAATTGGTTTATCTGCACGCTGCCTCCTAAAGTGAGTGTTTTCCCAGTATAAATGTGTGTATCGGGAAAATTTCTCATATAAACAGCCAGCACATCCCTGCCTCCTCTAAAATGACAACCATGAAGCGACTCGCAACTTATGGGTATAAATTTACTTTTATCATTCGTTGTGCCCGACGATTTTGCAAACCATTTTATTTTTCCCGGCCATAAAATATTTTGCTCGCCTTTTCTAATCCTTTCAATATATGGGCTAAATTCTTCATATCTCCAAATCGGAAGCCTTTTTTGAAATTCTTCAATGTTTTTAATAGAACTAAATCCATATTTCTTCCCATATTCAGTATTTTTTGCCGACCCAACCAAATCAAATAATTGTTTTTCCTGGATTTCAAGAGGCTGTGTGGCAAAGCTGTCAATTTGCCGCAAGCGGTTTTTGTTTATTTGCTGAATGAATGAATTTATTAACGGCATTGAAATATTGCATATTATCCTCAGAATTCAAAAATAATACAAATAGCGGAGTAAATTAGAAAATAATTATGCAAAATATGATACCAAATACCCAACTATTAAACCATGCTTAAAAGCCTTTCATCATCTTCAATTAATATTTGTTATTTTGTAAAATATTCTTCTAAAGAAAAGCTATGCTTTATAAAACTTCAGGGATTGTATTACATTCTATTAAATATGGCGATACAAGCTGCATAGCACATATTTATACCGAAAAGTTCGGAAGGCAATCATTTCTTGTCAAGGGCGCATACAATAAAAAAGCCACTGTAAAAGCATCTCTTTTTTATCCATTAAATATTCTTGAAATGGAAATATACCATAAACCCAATGCGAACCTTCAAAAAATTAAAGAAGCCCAAAACTTTCCAATTTATCAACAGATTCCGTTTCATTCTCAAAAAAGCACCATTGCTTTCTTTTTAGCCGAAATATTATATAAAACTTTACATGAAGAAGAGGCAAATTCAAGGTTATTTCACTTCATTTATTCGGCGCTCCAGATGCTTGACTTAAAAACAACGAGCGTGGCAAATTTTCATTTAATTTTCATGCTTCAGTTGTCGAAATTCGGGGGATTTTTTCCCAATAACAATTGTTCGCAAGTCAATTCTGTGTTTGATCTTCTAAATGGTTCGTATGTTTCAGAAATTCCTGCCCATCAACATTTTATTCCTGTTGACGAATCGAAAATATTTTCAACATTAATAAATAAAGGTCTCGATCAATTAGACACAATTAAACTTTCACGTGAAATGAGGCAATTTTTTTTAAATAAGCTGATAGAATTCTATCAATTGCATATTGAAGGAATGGGCAATATTAATTCGCTCGGGGTTTTAAAGGAAATTTTTGATATTTAGACTATTACGAAACATTTTTGTAAATATAATAAATGAACTAAATTGCCGGTTAAATATATGTTTTAAAATTATCGGAAACCAGTAACTTAATTTTAATTAAAATTGTTATTAGTTTACCCAAAATTTTAATTATGCAACAAGCAGCAAAATATATTATAATATCAGGAATTATTCTTTTATTCATTGGGCTTATTTTTTACTTTGCAGGCAATAAATTTAATTGGCTGGGGCGTTTACCTGGAGACATAAAAATAGAAAAAGACAACTTTAAATTTTATTTTCCTATAACAACTATGCTTATTATAAGTGCGCTATTAAGCCTGATTGTTGGATTTTTTAAATTATTTAAATGATAAAGAAATACCTTATTGCTCTTCTCATATCTCTCATTTATTTAACGAAAGTTTCTTCTCAAATTTCGGAACAGGGTTTCCCGGAAAGTTTTAAACTGGCTAATAAAAGCGATGAGATAATACCTGAAAAAATACTTGACCCGATTGACACTGGTAAACTTTTATCGGAAGATAGGAAAGAAGGAATACCAAATAGATTTGGAGTTTTACAATCATTAAATATCAACATAAAATCTGAAGGATTAAAAACGATTATTCCAGGCAAGGGAACTATCTGGAGATATAAAATTAAATCAACCGGTACGTATTCGTTAGGAATACAATTTAGCAGGTATTGGTTGCCTGACGATGCTAAGGTTTTTATTTATGATGAAAACAAAAATCAAATAGCGGGCGCTTTTACAAATGTTAACAATAATGACAATCAGCAGTTAGCTATTGCGGAATTTTTTTCTGATAATGCCATCATTGAATATTTTGAACCATCAGAAGCGGAATTTGATGGAGAATTAAATATTGGCTCAGTTTCGCAGTCGTATAAAAATTTAATGTCAATACTTCAAACGTTTGTTGATGTTAACTGTCCTCCGGGCGCCAACTGGCAAATAGAAAAACGCGCAGTTTGCAGAATGACTTTTCATGATACACAGTATGAATATTTTTGTTCCGGTTCATTACTCAACAATGTCAGAGATGACGGAACTCCTTATTTTCTCACTGCAAATCATTGTTTAAGTTCAAATATATTGGCTTCAACTTTGGTCGTATATTTTAATTATGAAACCGATACCTGTAATGGAATATACAAAGGTATTAAGCAAACGATATTGGGATCAATAATTGTTGCTACAAACAATTATTCTGATTTTTCACTTTTGAAGCTAAATAAAATGCCGCCATCTTCATACAATGCATGTTACGCCGGCTGGGATGCAAGCAACAGAGAATCTCAGAATGCGATTTGTATTTCTCACCCCGGAGGTGGCTTAAAAACCATTGCAATTGATTACAACCCTCCCACCACATTAAATTCTGAAATTTATTGGAACGATAGCGGCACTTCAATGCCAGGTTCACACTGGGCTGTTCAATATAATGTCGGATATGATAGCGCCGGCTCATCCGGCGGCCCATTATTCGACGATCATAAGAGAATTATCGGACAATTACATGGCGGCTCAGCTTTAACCGCATATTTCGGTAAATTTGCAATTTCATGGGATCACAGCTCAAATATAAACGCTCAATTGGCTTATTGGCTTGACCCAGACACGACAAAAATAATGGCTATAGATTCAAAATTTATTCCATTGCCCGATTTCAAAGTTTCATTGACAAATGTGTGTATCGGAGATTCTGTAAAATTTACAAATACTTCTCAATACGTAACAAGCCAGCCGATCCAGTGGAAATGGAAAATTAAACCTTCCACTTATAATTTTGTAAATAGCACAGACAGCTCTCAATCGCCTGAAATCTCTTTTCTTGGTACCGGAAAATATTCGATATCTTTGGTTGCTATCACTGCAAATGGTTCAGATTCAATTACAAAAAACAATTATATTACTTCAGGAAAAACCTTGAATGTCAAATTATATAATCTTGCTTCCGATTCTTCTTTTTGTGGTTCAGGTTTTATGAATGTTCCTCTTGTAGCTTCAGGCGCAATTAATTACTCTTTTTCTGTAAAAAATACCGACAAAATTAATTATCAAATAAACAATGACAGTATTTTTCTTTCACTCAAACCAGGTGTTCAAATACCAGGATCGATTAATACATTTGTTAAAGTAACAGGTTCATATGGCTCCTGTTCGGCTTCCGATAGTGTGAAGTTGATTATCAATGCGCCGGCCAATGATAATATTGCTTATGCAACTGATAGTTCATTTGAGTTAAAGTTAGGTATAAATGGTCCTTTTTCAAATTATTGCGCTTCAGTTGAAACGAACGAGCCCCACCCCGATATAGGAAATTGCATTTCTTCAAATAGCTGGTGCGCAGATACAAATAATTCCGGCACTTTTTTGCATAATACTGTTTGGTTCACTTTTAGAGACCCTGCATTTGGCAGACTGAACATTGACACTTACGGCTTCGACGATAGGATATGCGTTTATGATGCAAGTTCTTCAAATAATATTTTATCAGGTAATCCTGCATTATATAAAATAGTTGCAGCTAATGACAACCGATCTGCAAGCAATACCGGCGCATTGTTACAGAAACTCAGATTAACGCCCGGAAAACTTTATTGGTTGCAGGTTGATGGAGATAATGGTTCGGTTGGCAATTTCTATATTAATCTTTATACAAACGACCTGGAAATATATCCCAATCCAACTTCAGGAAAATTTAATGTTATTATATCTTATCCAAAGAATGGAACAGCATTATTAAAGATATTTTCATCTATAGGAAGTTTAATGTTAATGAAGCCGGTAGCTGTTACAAATGAAGCTAACCCGATTAATTTAGATATTTCCTGTTTTTCAGATGGCATTTATTATATGCAGGTACAAATTGACAATTTCGTTATGAGTGAGAAAATAATGTTGATTAAATAGGCATTGCCTTATTCAAAAAGACCTTCATCTCGAATAAGAATAAGAATTGCCGAATGAGGTACAATTAAATATTTTTGTTTGTTGAATTCAATTTCATACGAGCTTTTTTGAAGAAAAACTGCCAAATCACCTTCCTTTGCCTGTAATGGAACATATTTCACATCATCCGATTTATTTTTCCATGGCTCGTCAGCTTCATTAATAACAGGGATAGGATATCCCGGCCCGGTTTTAACTACATATCCGTATTGAATATTTTCTTTTTCCTGGATGCCCGGGGGAAGAAAAAGCCCAGCACTCGTGCGTTCTTGCAATGTTTTAGGCTTTATAAGCACCCTATCGCCAATAACTATAAATTTTTCAAAATCATCCGGAATTTCTTTTTTAATAACCATATATCTTTAACTTTTCCTGTAAAGATATAAAGACAAACGAAACTTTAGATAATATTTATATCATGGGATAATATATTTTCTCATCATTTTATATAAAAACCGATAAGTTTAATGATATTGATTCTGTCTACTCTTCTTATTTTTACTGGAAAATTATCTGATTGAAATTTATTTATTAAAATATATGGATTTCATATATTTTAAGTCAATTGGCATTTGCAGGGGAAGTGTTATGAAATATTTTTCAATTTTAATTGTAGTGAGTTGACATTTTATCTGAAAATTCAAAAGATTTGTGTACATCATATCCTGACTCTGTGAGCACAAACTTTATCATATATTCAACATCGTAAAAAGTAATTTGAGCGCACTTCCAGTTTTTAAGCCGGAAAATAACTTTATCTGCAAGATTAAGAGCTAAAATCCTGTCCGAATTTCCAACCTCCTTTAAAACTTTAAAAATCCTGCAAGTTACGTCATCATGTTCTAATGTTTCAAGTTGCCCCTTGTCATTTAACACATAGATCATTTTAATATTTGTAAACATTTGGCCCATAACTTAATAATTTAAATTTGCTAACTTATTGTTAAGTCTTTGCTAAATCAATATTACTAAATATAGAACCTGAATTGAAATGTAATTATTAACAATCATAAGCTATAATGTATAAACTTGTTTTTATTCAAACATTTCACTTGTTGATAAAGATTAGAAACATAAATATATCTAAACAAAACTCAAATTATAAAACATTTTAACAAAAATTTAATTATTCAAATATTGGGTTTTAATTCAATTATTATATTTTTAAGATTATCTGTTTGTTACTTGAATATCGTGCATTGTCAATT
Source organism: uncultured Bacteroidota bacterium (assembly GCA_963808135.1). Classification (GTDB taxonomy): domain Bacteria; phylum Bacteroidota; class Bacteroidia; order Bacteroidales; family DTGW01; genus CAWEFA01. Next base: position 1,178 of record CAWEFA010000075.1, on the reverse strand, counting down.
TCCCATATTAAACGAACTTCGATTTAACATTTTTGATATCAATAAAAACTTATTTGGATTTAATTGTTTCTATACAATAATTGATTTTTATTCCCAATGTAAAATGAAATTTTAAAACATTAATATTATGGTAGATAGTTATGCGTTATCTGATTTACGCAGCTTTTTTTAATAAATTTTTAACTGTATTTTGTTAGATAAGACTAATCTGCACTTAATCATTATTTTAGAAATTTATAAATACTGAATATTTATAAACAATTTCCTTTTATTCTTCGTATATATTTTAATTAGTTTGTCTATTTTTACTGTTTATTATCAGTAAAATAGGATATTAAAAATTTTAAATCTAAAAGAGAAAATACTTCAAAGCAATTTGAAGTATTGAGAAGTAGGTTTATTTACATATAAAATACGACTTAAGTTTGAGAGATGTTTCTCAAAAAGGGTTTGATTTTACCCGGATGATAACCAAAAGACGGGAAAGGGAAAGGTTTATCCCAATTTTTAATTTTTTTATTAACAAATAGATTAAAATCTTAGGAGGTACAATATGAATACAACAAAAACCACATATTTAAAAGCATTCTGCAAATGCCAAATGGAAAGGCGGACCGGTATTGCTTCCTTCAGAATCATTGTATACACGATAATTCTTTTTTTAATTACAGTCTCCCAAAAATCATTTGCCCAGGGAGTGGGTATCAGTGAAGTTTCAATTACTCCAGATCCATCCTCGATACTGGAACTCAGATCGATCTTGCGAGGTTTTTTAGCGCCACGAATGACAACAGTGCAACGAGTAGATAGCATTAAACAACCAATAGCGCGAGGCTTGTTGGTTTACGATACCGACAAAAAATCGTTTTGGTATTATGATGGCGGATGGAAAGCGCTAACAGCAACAACTATTGGCCTGGGTACTTTCAACCAGTTACTTGGAGTCAATGCTACCGGTGATACTATGGAGTATAAAACGCTTAAAGGAACAACCAATCAGATTATTGTAACCTATACTCCCGGTGTGATTACACTATCAGCACCTCAAATAAGCTCTGATTCCGCACAAATCACAAAACTCATAGCTGATAGTTTATACCAAGAAACTGAAATTAGTAAGCTGGTAATGGATTCAATATATCAGAGTATACAACTAGGAAAACTAATAAACGATAGCA
>CAWEFA010000074.1:0-4627 GCA_963808135.1 uncultured Bacteroidota bacterium | reverse complement strand
TATGTGTATGTTTTCCTCTACTGGGTTCCCGTCTCGTATTGCTATTTTTCATTTTATTGTATTTTAATTTTAATTACTATTGAATGATGACGGTTAAAATATCATTTCCCTTTATTCTGTAGCTGCTCGTTTGCATTATTATTACTTATGAGGAAATAATATTTTATAAAGATTAACCAACAGCTTTTCTTTTTGATAAGCTGGTTTCAGTTAAAAATAAACCAATAAATGTAAAAGACAGGAAAAATACAATGTCTTTAAAATCAACTACACCTCGCTGGATACTTTCGAAATGTGTTGAAAAGCTTAACAAGCTTAATGTTTCTCCAATAATTCCTGTAAAAGCGTTAGCAATAATATCTAAAATAAGGCCGAAAATTAAACACACCAGCCATGATAATAACAATGCAACTATTTGGTTGCTGGTAAGCGAGCTCATATACAGCCCGATGCTAACGTAAGCTGCGCTCATTAAAATTAACCCAAGGTAACCGCAAATAACTTCGCCTTGATCGAGTTTTCCACAGGATGCAACTGTTATTACATAAGGCAACGTAAAAAGCAATGCAATGCAAATGAGAAGCAACGACGCAAGAAATTTACCTATAATTACCTGTCTGTCAGTTATTGCTTTTGTTAATAGAAGTTCGATAGTTCCTGTTTTTTTCTCTTCAGCCAACATGCGCATTGTAACGGCAGGGATAAAGAAAAGCAGGGTCGCAGTAGGCATACTTGAAAAAAGGGATTAAAGTTGCCTGGCCCATGCGAAATATGTCGCCGCCTGCAAGCCAGGTAAGAAATCCGGTGAACCCAAGAAATATGGCCAGGATAAAATATGCAATTAATGAGTCGAAATATGAGTTCAACTCTCGTTTTGTAATAATCCATATAGGTTTCATAACATATTTATTAATATTCATTTTTACTAATTTGATTAATAAGGAAAATTTATTTTAAAAGATATATTGCATTAAAAACTTCAAAATAATAATTGAATGAAACAGGTTTACTCCTGTCAATTCATTGTAAGTTCCCTAAAAATGTCTTCGAGCTTGGCTTCAGAGACAGCCATTTCAGTGAGCGCCCAATTGTTTTGCACACAGAGTATGAAAATTTCCCTGCGTGAAGTGCACCCCGGGCGGCTCTGAACCTCGAAACGGTTTTTGTTACAATTCAGAAAATCGACCATTGCAACTGTTGAAAGACCTTGTAATGATTTAAATATGTTGTTTGCTTCTCCGTCTTCAACCTTAATCGTAAGCATTTCCTGGCCTTGTCCCTGTTTGCGAAGGGATTCGGCTGTGCCATCAGCAACAATTTTGCCGTTATTAATAATTAAAATCCTGTCGCATGTTGCCTCAACTTCAGGAAGTATGTGGCTGCAAAGGATAACAGTTTTTTCGCGACCGAGCTCACGGATCAGCTTACGTATTTCAACAATTTGGTTTGGGTCAAGCCCTGTTGTTGGTTCGTCTAATATCAGTATTTCAGGATCGTGGATCATAGCCTGTGCCAATCCTACACGCTGACGATAACCTTTACTGAGTTCCCCGATTTTTTTGTGCTTCTCTGAGTTCAGACCGCATTTTTTAATCATGTTCCTAACTTTTTCAGGAATTTGATTTTTTTCCACACCCTGTAAAGCAGCGCAAAATTCGAGATAATCAATTGCAGGCATATCCTGGTATAGAGGATTGCTTTCAGGAAGATAACCGATATACTTTTTTATTTCATCAGCATCATCGCGAATCGATTTGCCACCAATTATTACATCGCCTTCATCGGAATTAAGGTAGTTGGTAATAATTCTCATTGTTGTTGTTTTCCCTGCGCCATTAGGCCCAAGAAAACCTAAAATTTCACCGGTTTTTACCTCAAAAGAAATCTTATCGATTGCTTTTGTGTAACCATAGTTTTTTGTCAGTTTATCTATTTTAATATCCATAATAAAAGGTTTAAATATCAAAAATAAAAATTATAAACCCTGCGAAATATTATATAATTGACTTTACGCAGGGGCAAAATATTTTGAAATAAGATTCTCCATTCAATAAATACTCTGAATAAAATTTTTTAGTTGGTTTTCGGATTCATTGAACCATAAAATTTAAAAAGTTCACAAAAATAAAAAAATCATTATCTGGCCTGCAAACGCATTAAAATGGCTTAACGCATTTTAACAATGTTTAACAAAAACAAAAAGGTTTCACCTGTTTATAAAGTGAAACCTTTAGAAATATTTTTCAGGTTATTTAAAAGTTCATGCTCAAGCCAAGAAGATAAAGCCCTTTAACCTTATCCATAAATGCGAATTCATTATTATCGCTATTAAACAGGTTCCTCGCATTAAAGAAAACCGAATTTTCTTTCCAGAATTTGTAGCTTATTTTCAGGTCGACAGTAACTTTTGGTTTAATCTGGTACAATTTATAAGTATCGTCTGTTGGAAGAAATTCGTTTTTCTCATGCATAAATGTTTGTGCGCTGTAATAGTAAAAACTTGTATTTATGTTTATCTTTTTAACAGGCGAATAATTAATATCTGCCCCTCCATAAAATGTTGGGGTTGCCGTATGTTTCTCATCTTTTAATACCATAGTGTCCATGCTATTGGCGGAATTATAATGTGTTTTAATGATAGTATGATATGTCGTTGTATCTGTTACAAACTGTGTAATATCATTAATTTGCAATGCACCTAAGTTATCCCAAAAATTTTGTGGATAAAAGCTAAGTAATTCAGTTTGTTGAAGGGTTCCAAAAATTTTAAAATTTAAATTGCTGTTTATTACCATGCTAATATTGCAGGTAATCCCATTTTGAATGGATTTTAAAGCAAAATTATGGTAACTGAAATAGCCATTCATTTGACTAGTCATGATATCCATACTTACAGAGTCTGGCAGAAAATAGCTATAGTCTTGGGTAACCGTATGAAAAAAAGCTTCCAGGTCGATCATAATATTTTTTGTAAGCTTACTCCGGTAACCCAGTTCAAACATATCCATTTCCGGAAGTTTTAAGTTCTTGTTCCCGTTAAAGTATAACTCAAAAGAATTAGTTTGCGCAAATTTATAATCGGCATAAGTATCTGCCATAAAAGGGCCCCGGTTTGCACGCGAATATACGGCGCGGGACCAGGTTATTTTCATTTATATTATATGTTGAAATGAACTGATAAGTAATGTAATTTTTATCCGGATAATTGTATTTATCCCCCCGCAAAGCGGCAATTAACGATTTTTGTCAAATGCTTTATAATCTGCTCGCAAATAGTATAAGAACGAATTAAGTTCCCTGCTCCCGTTAAGAAAACCTTGATTTTCCGAAACTTTTACATATTTGCTGTCATCGTAAATTGCCTGTTGGTAACTAATGCCCGGCCGAAGCGTTAATGTCCCCAAAGTACGCTCATATTCCAATGAAGCATTTAATACAGCAGGATCGATATGCCAGCCGGGAACGCCTTTTTCCACATCCTGGTTGCCGAACATATAATTTACCTGTGCCTGGAACCCGTTAACATGCGATTTAAAATCGATATATTTGGTGGCGGATGAACGCCCACATTCCGGGAATTCATTTGTTCCTAAAGAATTGGTAATAATATTAGATTGTTGTGCCCCTAAAGTTAAATCAAAACCAATATCTTTATTTATGGTATAATCAAGGAAAGCATTAATAGCACTTTTTTCCGTTCCTAAAGTAGGATCCTTCAATTGGTTTTCATTCAGTGGAGCAATTAAATTAGTATCTCTTCCTAAATATACACCGGCTAAAGCATTTTTAGGATTTTTAGATGCCAGAAACCAATATCTCATGGAATCAATTTGTTTTTGACTGTAAAATCCTCCGGCATCATAAACATAATAATCGTCCTGGAAACGGTTAAGGCGTGTATAATTGCCCGAAACCCTTACATGAAATTTTTTGTTGAGCCCTATTGAAGCTGATACATCAGCTATGGTTGCTTTAAAATTACCTTTCTGAACGTTAGCTTCAACGTGTGGTTTATTGCTTTTAACTTTCCGGGTTATAATATTTATTACACCGGCCACAGCATTCGGGCCATATAATGCACTCGACGGGCCGCGGATGACCTCAATCCTGTCTATATCATTCAGTTCAACAGGAAGGGTTTCCCGAAATGTGCCACCAAATGAATAATTGTAAACAGGTCTGCCGTCTATCATAACAAGTGTAAGCATATCTTCTGAATAAACAAACATATTTTTGGCAGGTATGTTGTCATTTCCCCGAATGTGGACATCGTAATTACCGTCAGTTTTCTCCCTCACAATTGTCGCTCCAGCACCAAGTCGCAAAGCTTCAGGAATGTTTGTAGCGCCGGACTTAACAATTTCATCTCTTGAAAGCACAGTCGAAGACAAAGGGGAATTTAAAGATTTTTCAGCCCTTTTGGAAGCAGAAGTTACATCCTTATTCAGGAAATATTCCAGCAATTCATCAGCCGAAAGCCCGAATTTATTGGCAACCAGAATAAGGTCTTCAAAAGACAGGGTGAGAAGATCGTCATATTTAAGTTCCATAATTTCATCTTTAGTCATTTCCGAAACCTTTTTCTGAGGCGCCTGGGCATTTATTACTGGAATTGCTATAGCAAGAA
>CAWEFA010000073.1:0-11373 GCA_963808135.1 uncultured Bacteroidota bacterium | reverse complement strand
AAATTCTCGAAAATTTCGTCTTGCTCGACGACTCGGATATTGTTGCTGCAACTAAGGTCTGGCAAAGCCATTCCGATAAAGTTTTGTCAATTCTTTGTAAAAATATGAACAACCGGAATTTATATAAAATTGAAATGCAAAACTCCGCTTTTTCGGAAAAACGCATTAATCAATTACGCGGTAAAAGCAAACTATTGCTGGGGCTAACAGATGAGGAAGCTGATTATTTTGTTTTTTCCACCGCCATATCCAATCATACTTATGTGCCATCCGATAACCGTATTTCAATACTTTTTAAAGATGGTTCAACAACCGATATTTCGGAAGCCTCAGATATTTTAGATATTTCCGTGCTTTCAAAAGTTGATAAAAAGTACTTTTTGTGTTATCCTAAAGAGTTGAAATAAATAACGTTAAAATATGAAATTTACAGCCCTAATGATTGCTAATTTTCTTAAAGGAGAAATTGTTGGCAATCCAAATGTTGAAGTGTCGGATGTTTCCAAAATAGAAGAAGGCCGGCCCGGCACACTTGCATTTTTGGCCAATCCAAAATATAACAAATTTCTTTATTCAACAGATGCTTCAATTGTGTTGGTTAATAAAACCCTTGTAATTGAAGGCGAGGTAAAGGCAACACTGGTAAAAGTAGACAATGCGTACCAGGCATTTGCTGCTTTGCTTGAACTTTACCAGCAATCGAAACCTGGCAAAGAAGGCATTGATAAAAACTGCTATATCAGTAAAAGCGCGGAAACAGGGAAAAAAGTATATATAGGCGCATTCTCGTACATTGGCGAAGGTGTTAAAATAGGGAATAATGTAAAAATTTATCCGCAGGTTTATATCGGTGATAATGTAAAAATTGGCGACAATACGATTATTTATCCCGGGGTGAAAATTTACGCAGATTGTAAAATAGGTGTTGACTGTGTTATTCATTCAGGGTCGGTTATCGGCGCTGATGGTTTTGGCTTTGCCCCGAGCTCGGAAAATAATTATAAAAAAATACCCCAGGTGGGCAATGTAATTTTAGAGGACTATGTTGAAATAGGCGCTAATACTACTGTTGACAGGGCAACTATGGGATCGACCATTATACGCAAAGGCGTTAAATTAGATCACCTGGTTCAAATTGCGCATAATGTTGAAGTTGGTGAGAATACTGTAATGGCAGCCCAGAGTGGGATTGCCGGATCGACAAAAGTTGGCCGCGATTGTATGTTTGGAGGCCAGGTGGGCATTTCAGGCCATATAACTGTTGCCAACGGCGTTAAGCTTGGCGCACAATGTGGGGCTAACTCAGCCATAACAAAAGAAAATAGCGCTATGATTGGTTCACCAGCTATGGATTATAAAGAATTTATGAAAAGTTATGTCCATTTCAGAAATTTCTCAAAATTGGTACATCAACTCAATACTATGGAAAAAGAGTTAAAAGAAATGAAGGCGAAATTTAGTTAGTTGAAAACCTCAGTTGAAAAATATTATTTGCTGCCTAAGAATTTAGAAATAATATTAAGCAGTTCATTAATCCGAATAGGCTTGCTAATATAACCGTCGCATCCGGCCTGGATTGATTTATCTTTTTCATCGGCCATTGCAAAAGCAGTTTGGGCAATAACCGGTAAACCCGGCTTTATATTTTTAATTTTAGCAGTAGCCGTATATCCATCCATTTTCGGCATTTTGCAATCCATTAATACAATGGAAATATCCGGATTTTCCTTAACTGCTTTAACAGCTTCCAAACCATTTTTAGCCCAAATTAGTTTTGCACTAGTATTTTTAAAAATTTGTTTAAAGAATATATAATTTACTTCTTCATCTTCCGCAATAAGAATGGTTTTTCCTTTACAAAATACTTCAAAATCATTTAATTTTATTTTGTCCATTGATTTTAATGTGCTTTCAATTTTTATAAAGGGTAAATTAAAATAAAAAGTTGACCCTTTGCCGGGTTCCGATTCAACCCACATATTGCCTCCCAATAGTTTTACCAGGTTGCTTAAAATAGCAAGGCCCAGACCGGTTCCTTTTTGATTTATATAGAAATTGCTGTCGAGTACCTGTCCAAAACGTTCAAATATGAGCTGCTGCTTATCTTGAGGTATACCAATTCCGGTGTCGGTAACATAAAATAAAATATTATCGTCCTGATCCAGCTTATATCCGAATTCAACAGAACCTTCCAGAGTAAATTTAAGGGCATTGCCAATTAAGTTTGTTAATATTTGCCGTAATCTGAAAGGATCTGTCATTATGCATGATTCAATATCTGTAAAGCCTTTCTTTTTTATAAGGTTAATATGTTCTTTATCTTCTCTAACTTTCCATGCATTGAATGATTCAAATAATTCATCAATAATGGAATTTAAGTTGCTCTCTTCAAAGCGTATTTTTATTTGCCCGGCTTCAATTTTTGATATGTCAATTATATCGTCGATAAGGTTTAATAGAGTGTTTCCGCAACTGATGATATGAGTAAGGTAGTCGTTCTTATCTTCATCGGTTAAATCGGGGTTACGCAACAAATTTGAAAAACCTATAATTCCGTTCATAGGCGTACGGATTTCATGGGACATGTTGGCCAGAAAAGCAGTTTTAAGCCGGTCGGATTCTTCTGCCTTTTCTTTTGATTCAAGGAGCTTTTCTTCAGCAATCCTTTTTTTGGTAATATCGATTGAAATCCCAACCAAACCGGTAATATTTCCTAAAGTATCTTTCACAGGTATTTTTGTAGTTGAAACCCAGTGGTAACCTTCTTCTGAGTCTTTTACCAATTCGGCTTTTTCAATTAATGGTATACCTGTTGACATTATTCTTTTTTCATCTTCAAATGCGCTTTTTGCATGTTCTTCCGTAAAAAAGTCGAAATCGCTTTTTCCAATTGCATCATCAGGGTTTTCTAAGCCAATTAAATTTGCCTGGGCTTTATTAATTTTTGTAAACCTGCATTCCAAATCTTTAAAATAAATGGTGTATGGTATATAATCCATAAGCACCTGCAAGAAATCCCTCTCTTCATTAAGTTCTTGCATTGTTTTTTTCAAGTTGGTTATATCCCTTGAAATGCCAACTATTCCGACAATATTTCCTTTATCGTCTTTAATAGGGCATTTTGACGTAGAAACCCAAACTTCTTTTTTATCGGCCCGGATAATTTTTCCCTCTTTACTTATTAAAGGAATACCGGATGACAGGATTAGTTCTTCGTCTTTAAATTTCGATTCAATCCTTTCTTTATCGTAAAAATCAACATCCGATTTTCCTATTGCATCGTACGGGTTTTTCATTCCAATTTCTATCGCCTTAGCTTTGTTGATACGTAAAAACCGGCCTTTTATATCTTTGAAATAAATAGCATCGGGTATGCTTTCCATAAGGGCTTGAAGCAAATCGCGTTCTTTACGGAGTGTGTTTAGCGTTTCAATATTATCTGTAATGTTCCTTTCAAAACCTGTTGTGCCAAGTATTTCTCCATTTTGCCCGAATATAGGCGATTTCACGGTTGAGAACCATTCACTGTCGCGTTTTATCTGGAAATTAATAGTCTTTCTTTGCTCAATAACTTTTAAATCTTCCTGGTGATATTGTTGTGCAAATTCATATGGGAATATATCAAACTCTGTTTTGCCTATTATATCTGACAATTTTAATTTAAATGTATCGAGAAAAAGATGGTTAACGTGTTTAAATTTCCCGTCAATGTCTTTAATCCAGGCAATAAATGGAATATTATCTATAATGGAATTCCGCTCCGATTCTAACATCCGGAGTTTTTGTTCCATTTCTAAAAGTTTCTTTTTTAAGTCACCATTTATGGATTTGTCCTTCATTAAGATGTTTTTTAACTAAATCTTATGGTAAAATTAATTATTAATTCATCCTATTTTTTACATTCAGAAAAATTTTTCAAGATTATTATACAACTAACATCTTTTCTTTAACCCGGAAAGCACGAATAAATTAAATTATAATAATCCTAAATTTAAGAATAAACTTTGAAGGTTAATAATTAAAGAATTAAAACTTATTAGTTGGCCTATGCAAGCATCATCGTTTCAATGTTTTAAAATAACTTGAGATTTTGCATTTTTTATAGCGTCATTTATCCAGTTCTTTCCAGGCAAGCGCCCCGGCGCCCATGATAGCGGCATTAAGTTCGTCCATCCCGGAAAGTATAATTTTTATTTTTCCTTTATAAATATCGAGCAGGTTTTTTTCGAAGTGTTCCTTTGTAGGATTGAGTATAAGGTCGCCGGCTTTAGCCAAACCTCCAAATAAAAATATAACTTCAGGACTTGTATATGCAACTGAATCGGCTAATTTCAGGCCAAGCAGGCTGCCTGTATAATTAAATGCTTCTATGGCAATATGGTCGCCATTCTTGGCTGCTTCTGTTATCATTTCAGCAGTCAACTCGTTAAAGCTGATATTACGAAGCCGGCTATCTTCAATTGAATTGGCAAGTAAGCTAAAAACCGTACGTTTAATTCCTGTTGCAGAAACGTATGTTTCTAAGCATCCTTTACGGCCACAACCGCACTCACGTCCGTTTGGAATAACAATTGTATGACCTATTTCACCGGCAAAACCATCATGGCCATAAATTAATTTTCCATTCGAAACAATACCGCTTCCGAGCCCGGTGCCAAGAGTAATAACAATGAAATCGCGTAAACTTTTGGCATTGCCGTAAATCATTTCTCCTATTGCAGCGGCATTTGCATCATTTGTTAAAATTATTGGTATACTGAAATATTTTTTAAACAAATCGACTAATGGAACTATGCCTTTCCACTTCAGGTTTGATGCAAATTCAATAGTGCCTTTATAATAATTGCCTTTCGGAGCTCCAATGCCTATTCCTTCCAAATTTATATCTTTAAATTTAGCCAAATCGCTCTTCAATGTTTCCGAAGTTATTTTAACGAATTCTTCAACTCCGTTGTTTGAATTCGTGCATATACTTTTTTCCAATAAACAATTGCCAATCCTGTCTATGATCCCGTATTTTGTATAAGTTCCGCCTATATCGACTCCAATTACTACATCTTTCATTAAAATTCAAAATTATTCTTCGCGTGTTTAAAATTTAATTTCTATTTATGGCCGTAAAAATAAAAATTTTTCATTCTTGTTAGACAAAAAAAGTACAAAAGCTATAAATTAAATAAGTAAATAATAGAATATCAGAACCTACGAATCAGTAAATTGTTGCATTTTTATATTGTTCTCAATATTTTTTTTGAAGTTTTTTAGTAGCGGAATAATCAAATAGACAAAAGACAGAAAAAAGCAAAATAAATATTTCATTTCCTGACCGTGTTTATTTAATAATGTCTCTTATATCATCAGGAGTTAAATATACCCGTTTCTTAAAATCCTTATATTTTTTAGAAGCTTTGGATTGGTACAAGACAAAGTACGACCAGTCGTACAATTGCCAACCCAAGCCTCTTTCAATAGTAATCAGGTCAATTTCTTTTTCATATTTTGCTCTTGATTTTTTCGATAAATAGGATGCAGCTCTTTTTAATATTCTGAAAAACCCCTTGTTGTTAAAATCAATTATGTGGCTGAATTCGTGGCCGAACAAACCAATTGCAGCATTGAAGGGAACAGCGCTTACAAGAATATTACCATCGGTTGCGTTTTTATTTATTCTTATTACATACTGTCTGTTTTGCCTTTTTCGAAATAGCAGTGAAAGTAAATTCGGCTTTGTATTAAGCGTTGTTTTTATTTTCGATAATTTAAAAATTATATGTATGCTATCTAAGTCATGAAAATAGGATAATGCAGGTAAAATATCTTGCCTTAAATTTTCAGGAATAACTTTATTGTGTCCAAAAATGCGTTCCAGGCTGTCTTACCTGGACGCGTAATAAATGCTGTCGAGCGTCCTGACAGATTTTATTTCCTGCGCTGATACAATGGAAGAAAATAGTAAGGTTAAAATAATGATGTAATAACGGCACACGATTATTTGTACTTTAATTTTTTATTATCGGGTTGTCGCTTTCATCGGATATACTTCATAGCTTCCAATACCTGCCTTTATTACCGGATCGTTTTTTACAAAATTTCCGACTTCAGCCTCATCTTCAACTTCTAAAATTCCAACTCCAAAAACGCCTTTTGAATCAAAGACAGGTCCATAAACAATACAAATACCTTTATTCTGAAATTCTTTCCAATACGCGCCATGTTCACGCATAATTTTTGCTTCAGCATCCGTCATATCCTGGATAAATGTAGGCCTTGGCGGATTTAGTTTTAAATAAAAATGTTTCTTTTCCACCATGTTCTGCTAATTCTTCACAAAAGCCTTCGTGGTATTATTTTGATTATTCCGTATTACAAGGTAATAAACACCATTTTTCAGGCTACTTATATTCAATTGAATGTTATCCGCTTTTCCTGAAGATAAAATTTGAATAAGCCGGCCCTGCATATCAAAAATATCTATATTATTTGTTTGGTTATTATTGAATACAATATTTAAAATATCGTGTGCCGGATTTGGATATATCTTCACATTGGCAAGAAATACAGGGTTGACTAAAATCGTATGCGCAGTGTCTACAATAATTTTTACATCTGCAGTGTAATTCTTGTAAATATATTGTAAACCTGGTTTTGCAGAATTTAAGCCTCCAAAGTCGCCGGAATATGACCATGATAATGCGCCTGCATACCCATTTTTATAAAGGGAATCATAGGCTGCAGTAATGCTAATTCCTGTATAAGGCCCGCTTGCCGCAAATTCGGAAATAACAATAGGCTTATCAAGCTGCCAGTAGCTCGCATGATGGTGAAAAGGAGAAATTACAGTACCGCCCCAGCTATAATAATGCACAAAATAATAATCCAGTGTGCCAAGCGAATCTCCTCCGGCTTTAATCAGTTTAGCATCGGTATAATAATTGCCATAATGGGTCCCGGATAAAATATCCGTTGAAGCTTCAAAGCTCCAGGAGCCGTTTACTACCTTGGCCGTAGGCGCTTTTCGATGGATTGCCCCGGCTACCTGGTTAATAAACCTCTGTATATTGCTCATCGGAACATGCGAAACATAACTCCAGCCGAATTCGTTGCTCATTCCTTCAGGCTCATTAAATACTTCCCAGGCCAGAACGGCTGGATGGCTGCCTAAAGAATCAATTATTGGCATTAACGCGTTGTTTATATAAGCTTTTGTGAATGTATCATTCGAAAGCATGAGCTTGTTTTCTTTCAATTGTTCAGCCGTCATTTCCGATGATTCCAACATATCAAATGACCAAAGGCACATTATCATGCCGATGCCTTTTTTCTGCGCCATATCGAGCGCCTTTTTCATATTCGGTATTTCCTGCGGAGATAATCCGGATACGGAATCATTGGTAAATTGCGGACTGGCGGTTCCGTTGGTATGCAGCCACCACCTGACGCTATTTCCCCCGGCATTACTAATATTTTTAAAAGCCAGTGCAAATTTAGCTGAATCGAAACTTGTCAGATCATTTGCAAAATTTACCCATGCCAGGTTCATTCCGCTTAAAAACAATTCCTGGTTATTATAATTTATCCTGTTGCTCTGGGCATTTAAATTGATGATAGAACAAATTATGAGGACGAAAAAAGAAGTAAATAATTTTTTCATTTTCTTTTGTTTTAAATTTCTATATCAAATGTAAATCAATAATTTTTCTAATCGGATATAATTTTTCATTTGGGTGAAATTAGAACTAAATTTAATTATTCTAATATTCTTGAAAATATTTAAAGTTTAAACAATACATGATTGTTAAAGTTTAAGCAATTCAAATTATTGTTTTTGATAAAAAGAATTTTCAATTAGCACGCGCAAAAAATTTAAGATAGAAAATTTAGCCGGATACATACAATATTTTATTTTCCTCATATTTGCCATGATTTCTAAAAAGTCGTATCCTGTTCTGCCTTCCAATCCTGCCTAAAATAATTATGGCTATTAAAATCAAAAACAAGATTATTAATAAAATATTTGGTTTCCTTTTTGGCTTTTTCTTTCGCATTTTTTATAAAGAAAACATTACCGTCATACAACGCGTATTTTTTTCGCTATCATGTATATTCTGTAAAAAATCAAACTCACAAATCCGAGTTCATCAACCTGATTTTCAAACTCGGATTGAATTATTGCATTAAAATCATTTAAGTAATTCTCGTTAATTTCAACATCATAAAATTCCTGGTTTAAATAACCTGCTGCAGCTCCAGAGCTGAAAATTTTATATGCTTCGTCTGGTTTATGTTTGGTTTCAATTTTTTCTATTCGGCATATTTCGGGTAAAAATCCACATTGTTCCAACTTTACTTTATATTCTTCTTCGGTATCATAAAACAACCATGGGCTGTGAAATTTTGAGAATATTTTTTTCGTCCTCTCATCATGACAAACGCGCTCTATTCCTTCGATAAAATTTGAACAATAATTGATTTTTGCCGGCGCTTGTATTCCCAGTTTTCCATCTTTTTTTAAAGCCCTGTTGAAATTAGTCAATGCAATTGTAATATTTTTAAACCATTGCATTGCGGAATTGCTGAATATTATATCAAATTCTTCAGAGAAATTAAGGTTTTCAGCGGCTGAAATTTCGAATTTTATCCTTGAACCCGTATTTTCTTCTTTTGCTTTCTCAATCATCCCTATCGACGGGTCAATTCCAACAATTTTGCCATTTGTTATGAATGATAATTTTTGGGTTATTTTTCCAGTTCCACATCCAATATCAAGCAATGAATCCATAGGTTTGATGTTTAACAAACCAATAAGAACATCAGATGCTGATTGCTGAATAATTGACTTGTCGGAATAGTTTTTTGATATCCTTGTAAAATCAGTTGTTTTCATCAAATTCTAATGTTTAATGGGATTTCATAATTATTGCCAATAGAACTTATATAAATTTTGTTTATGCGTTAAATTTCTCCAATATTAAATTTCCGGCTATTTCGAGATCATCGCCAAATGAGATAAGGCCTTCATCGTGGCCGCCCATTATTATAAGCCCTTGATTGGTATAATCTGCTTGTTTGATTATCCGCTTTATTTCTTCTGCCATTTCAGGAGTTCCATATTCTGCCTTTGAATTGGTTGTAGCAATTTTTCCTTTTAGCTTTTTATAAATCTCCAGGTTGTGGACATGAATTACTGCATTAATTTCCGGGTTCGATTCATAAACAGCCGCGTGGCTCAACGATTCCGACGAAGCCCTTGCCCTTCCTGTGCATGAAACCATGTTCTTAATAAAATCGTAACCGGTTACCAAAGAATAATGCTGCTTTGAAAGCACAGGAAGATGGCCGGTTGAAGAACCTGTGATTATGAAATTATTGGTTTGGTTAAACCGGATACTGACGTTTCCATACCCAATGCCATTCGTATATTCGCCGATTAATTTCAGGTTATATAAACGGTTTCTCCACCCATTAATAGCTATAAACTCATTTTCAGAAATCGGAAAATCATTATTTTTCCACTGGCAAAAAAATTTGATATAACCTTCAGAAGCTTTCAATTTACATAAATTTTTCTGGGAAAAGTTTTAAAATGCTATCCTTATTTGCACTGCAAATTCCTTTTTCAGTTATTAGCCCGGTAACAAGCCGTGCAGGCGTTACATCGAAACCATAGTTTGCAGCAGGACTGCCGGTAGGCAAAATATCAACATTAACAACCGAACCTTTGCTAACACCTTCGATAAACCTTATTTCATCAGCATCGCGTTTTTCAATTGGGATTTGTTTTATGCCATCGGAAAGGTTCCAATCTATAGTGGATGAGGGCAGCGCCACATAAAATGGAATATTGTTGTCCTTTGCTGCAAGCGCTTTCAGGTATGTGCCTATTTTATTGGCCACATCGCCGGTGTAGGTTGTCCGGTCGCTGCCAACGATTACAATATCTACCAATCCATGCTGCATAAGATGGCCGCCGGTATTGTCGGCAATAACGGTATGAGGAACCCCGTGTTGTCCAAGTTCCCATGCAGTAAGCCTTGCGCCCTGATTGCGAGGGCGGGTTTCGTCAACCCAAACATGAATGTTAATGTCTTTATCGTGGGCAAGATAAATTGGAGCGGTTGCCGTTCCATAATCGATGCAAGCCAGCCATCCGGCATTGCAATGGGTTAAAACATTCACCGTACCGCCTTGTTTCGTTTTACTTATCGCTTCTATTAAAGGCAAACCGTGAATTCCAATTTGCCTGCAATTTTCACGTTCTTCGGAAACAATTTTTAATGTTTCTTCTAATGCGGTTTTTGATTTTTCCCCCGAACTTGAAGCTAAAAGTTTATTAAGGACCCTTTCAACCGAGAATTCAAGGTTTACAGCTTGTCGGCCTCGACGATTTAAGATAATTGGCCGCATTAATATAATATTCTGAAGATTTTATTTCAGTCAAATTTATTGCAGCCAGGTACATTCCAAAAGCCCCGGCTGCGCCGATTAACGGAGCGCCTCTCAGGTGCATGTCCCGGATAGCATGGAACATTTCTTCTGTTGAGCTGATATCTTCAATAACAAACCTGAAAGGCAGAAACCTTTGGTCGATAATTTGGATAACCCGCGGATCGCCCGGTTTTAACCAAATAGTTTCATACGATTGATTGTTGACCTTCATTGTAAAATCACAACTTTCGATTCTTAATTAAGTACTTGAATTAACCCGGAATTATTGCCGGTTATACATCTGCCACCGTTTGACGAAACAACAAAAGTATTTTCAATGCCAACCATCCCGATATTTTTTATCCCTTTCTTCGGTTCGAGGGCAAAAACCATATTTTCCTGTATCGGTTCATCAAATCCTTTTGCGATAATCGGTGTTTCATCGATTGTTAAACCGATGCCATGCCCTAAAAACTTTACCTGCCGGGTTCCGTAACCCATAAAATTTTGAAGAAATTCAGGGCTTAACCCTTCTGTGATATTTTGATAAATTTCAGATGGTATGGCCCCGGGCTTCAACATAGCAGCTATATTATCCTGAATTTCCACGCATTTGTTATGTATTTCAAGAGCTTCGCCAGGTAATGGTTTCCCGAACATGTAAATCATGGTTTTATCGGTATGATAGCCTTCAACGCCGCAGCCAATATCGACAAAAACCAAATCGCCCTTTTTTAATTTACGGTTTCGGTTACCTACCATCGGCACTGCCGGGCACATTCCATAATTCCCTCCGGGCCCGTTAAAACAGGTTGGATAAATTGAACTTTCGCCAAAAGCTATGTGGCCAATCGACATTTCGGTGTCAAACATGCTAAACCGGACTACCCGATGATGCCCTTCTTCCACAAGGGCTGAATAAATAGCGGTTGCTAAACCCGGTTCGCT
>CAWEFA010000072.1:0-7206 GCA_963808135.1 uncultured Bacteroidota bacterium | reverse complement strand
TTTAATTTGTTGTATGGCTTTTTTCTCGAATTCCTTAAAATCAAAATCTTGTTTTTCCATAATTGTGCAAGTTATAATTTATTATAAATTACTCCTTGACACAGTTGGTTGAAAAGACTCCGATTCCAATTAGATTTTGTTCGATTCTAATTGGAATCAGTCAAAACTGCCGCAATTTGGTTAGAACCGTCCCGCCTGAAAAGAGGAAGGGCCGCTATGGGATAAATTTGGGCGGCCCCTCCTGCTGTTTATAAAATACTTATTCTGTGTTTGTTGTTTAATAATTATTGCCTGTTGTTGAATAGCCACGATACTTACAAACTGACTCCAGTCGCCTTCGCCATCAGTGGTTACGGCTTTGAACCTGAAGTAATAGGTTGTGCCGGGTACAAGCCCGGTAACGGTTGTTTTACAAATAAGTGTAACGGGTAAATTGTTCCATGTTTTACCATCGGCGCTCATTTGCCATTCGTACGAAGCACGTTTGGCGGCAACTTTTGCAACAAGCAAAGCAGAGCCTGAAACATCGCCGTACGATACATCGAAATCGGATTTTGTCCTGCTTACGGGCTGTTTTACATCCATGCCCGCGCTTTTAATAATAGCCACTGCGTTGGCAGGGTTGTTATCAGCTATGCCCTGCACATAGGCAAGAAGCGCGTGCAAATCCTTCAGCAGGATTTCCTTTTTGGCATCGCGCGTTTCTACTGAGCCGATAACCTTGGTAAGCGCTACCGATTCGGTGGAATCTAACGCGTTAATATCGGCTGTAACGGTGGCCAATGCAGGTACATTGGCCGGGTAAGGCGTTGGAAAATTTGCATTTCCTGTCATAGCCAATACAATACCCTTGACCAAGCTTATTAATTTGGATATTTGATGCGGTATATTTAATACAGCAACTTCCCTGCGGATAACTTTTTTATTTGCCATAATTTATAAGATTTTTTGTTTATAATTTTGGTAATTCATTAATAAAATAAGGAAAAAAGAGTAATAATTATAAAAACATTTAGGTATGAAACACAGAATAATCGTTAAAAATACAAATAATGAACTACCCCGCAGCAGAGCTGCGAGGTATCAAAAAAAATACAACAATGGAGTTTGCATAGCAAACCTATTATTTGATTTTACCCCGTAGCAGAGCTACGAGGAATTCTTTTGATTAAAAAAACAAATTTTGGGATTAAAATTGCTGAAAAATAATTCTTTACTCTGTTCTTAAAAAAAGATATGACGCTTGCGCTAACAGGATGTTAATTATAAGGCTTATTTTGACGTAGGATTCAAATCATTCATAAGGTTAAATTATCATGAAATTTTAAATAAGACGAAAATTATAGATTAAATATATATATATTTAGCGTATGAATGACTCGTTGTTCTACATAACAGAACCACTGTACAAAGAAACATTGCCCAAAAAGCATAATCTGCTGCTTAAGAGTAATTCAAGGTATCCTGTAAATTTAGCAGAAGTAATCCGGAAAATTAAAAAGGGCCATGAAGACATTCTGTATTGTTTAACGGCTTACAATGAACCTGGCGAAGCGTTATTGCTTTCGTTGAATGGAATTGTCCAAAACCTGATTTTTTTAAAAAATAATTATGAAAACCCAGATAATGCAACAATATGTATTATTGCCGACGGACTGGATTCAATGTCGGAATCGACCATAAAGTATTTATCAGAGCTTGGACTTTATGAGCCAATTGAAGCCACTGACTTTGCTGATATGTATGTATTTCAAAATACATTTTGCAGCCATCGTTTATTAAAGATATTGAATAATGCCTGCAATACCGGAAAAATAAAAAAACAGTGGTCTGAAGACGGATTTTGGATGGACCATCAGATTGAAGTTCCTGTTCTCCTGTGCATAAAAAATCAAAACATGGGGAAGCTAAATTCCCATTGGTGGTTCTTCGATGTGCTTTGCCGAAAACTAAATCCCAAGTATTGCTTGCAGCTTAACCTGGGGACTGTGCCAAAACCGGAGGCACTTTTTTACTTCTTAAAATTTCTGGAATTGAACCCAAACACTGGCGCTGTTGCAAGTAAAATATTTACAGAATCCGGCTAAATCTCCTTTTGATCTGCTGCAGTGCTGGCAATACGGCGATTTTGCCGCACAAAAAATTATAGACTGGCCTTCAGAAATCATGTTGGGCTATTTGACAGTAATACCCGGACAGCTCTGTATTTTTCGCTGGGAAGCAATAGTGGAAAAAACAAAAAATAATTCTCCTCATTCGGTTCTAAACCAATATTTCAGGGGGCTTAGAAATTTAACACCTTTTGAATCGACGATGTTCTTGGCTGAAGATAGAATATTGGGGTTTGAAATAATTTCAAAAGAAGATTCAAGGTGGAGGCTTGGATTTGAACCTTTGTCAGTTGCAGTAACCGACTCCTGTGATTCTCTTGAGGAACTCTTTAAGCAGCGCAAACGTTGGATCAATAGTTCATTTACCTGTAGTTTATGGCTCATTGCAAAAATTGGGAAATACATTAAAAACAGCAGCGCCCCTTTATTTGAAAAGTTGCACACATTGATGGTAGCTCCCTGGCTTGCAGTAAATAATTTGTTTCAATGGCTTTTTCCTTCCATAATAGTAATAACTGCCAGTGCCTACGTAGCCAAATTTGGATTGTTCGCCCAATCATGGCCCTGGTTAAGCCTAGTATCTAAAGTTTTTTTAAATATTTTCATTGTGCTTTTGGCCGTTCAGTTTTTTATGTCATATTTTACCCGGTTTAGCAAAAAAATTAAATATTTGTTTGTTTTAAACGGGATCGTTTCTTTAATGCCTTTCCTTTCCACAATAACTTATCTGAGCCTTAATTTCCACAAAAGCATAATCGATACTTTCTTTTTCTCTGTTATTTTATCAGAGCCATTGGGATTATTGCTTATAGCAGGGTTTTATTCAAAAGATTTGTTTAAGAATTTCGTTAAAATAATAATTCAGTTTATTCTCTTACGTCCTTACATGTGGTTGCAGCTTTCCTTATATTCGTTTTGCAACCTGCATAATTGCAGTTGGGGAACAAAAGGACTGGATAATGAAAATATGGGTTACAATGTAAAAAAGCGTGTTGGTAAAAACCGGAAAACCCAATTTCATAAATTCAGGTTCATATTTGTGTCACTTTGGTTTACCTCTAATGTATCTTTGATGCTACTGTTTTTTTATTCAGGCTTCAATGAAAAAATTCTTACTTCAATTATATTGGCTTTGGTTGTTTTAGTTGGTTTCAGGCTATTTTCAGGTTTTATCTTTGCAATAAATTCAAAGATTTATAAAAACTCTTATAATCTGCGGCGCGTCATCTTAGACATTCAGAAATGGGTTTTAAAGCAGGAGTATAATTGAACTTTAAATTTTTAATTTACTCCTTACATTAATAGCCTTTGTGTTTATAAAAATTGCACTTGCGCTAGGCAGGGATAATTGATTAAGATTAATTTGGTTCAATTTAATAGCGACGGGTTTGTTTTAGCAGATTTTACTAACGATTGAGGGCTTTTTAATGAATTATCGTTAAACGGAATTGTAAAGTAAAAAACCGATCCTTCCCCAGGTTTTGAATTTACCCATATTTTCCCTCCCATAATTTCAACCAGGCCTCTTGAAATGGCCAACCCTAAGCCGAAACCTCTAAACCGTCTGGTATACGATGAATCTCCCTGCGTAAATCTCCAAAATATACTTTCCTGTTTTTCATCTGAAATACCAATCCCGGTATCTTTAATATGGAATTTTATAAAGTCCGGTTCAACAATATAACCTACTTCTATTTTACCTTTTTCGGTAAATTTAAATGCGTTGGATACCAAATTATTTAAAATTTGTTTGATACGTACCGGATCGGTAAGCAAGGTTGCATTTTCATCAGGTAAAGATTTAACAATTTCAAACTCGATGTCTTTTTCTTTATATTGTGGCGAAGAGTAGTTAGTAAAAATTTCATCGAGGATTAAATTGATGTTAACTGTTGTTTTACGAAGTTTTACCTGACCTTCCTGGATAATTGAAACATCAAGAATATCGTCGATAAGTGAAATAAGCGCATCGGCATTTGATTTAATAATATCTATGTATTCACGGCGTTTTTCTTCAGTAAGATTTTTTTCCTCTAAAAGTTGCGAAAAACCTATAATCCCGTTAACAGGAGTACGAATTTCATGCGACATATTTGCAAGGAAAGAAGTTTTTAATTTATCCGATTCTTCTGCTTTTTCCTTGGCTGCAATAAATTCTTTTTCCAGGTTCCTTCTCTGTAATGCTATTGAGGCTTGATAAATAAAGGTTTCAATAATACGTTTATCCTTTATTTCATGATCATAACGGGTTAAAATTACTATACTTCCAAATAATTTATCATCCCTTACAATACCCATTCCGTAAGCTTTATTAAGGGATACAAGCTTTTCAAGGGCCTTACAAACCATAAAATCGATTTGCCGGTTGAAAATATTATAAAGCCCGCCGTTCAATTCGCGTAGTTTGTTTGAAGTGGCAAACAGCTCCCTTTTGGTTTGGTCGGTCAATTTTGCCCTGTATTGCATTGGATTTTGCCCGAGTAAATCTTCAATAATTCCCTGAAATTTGTCAACCCCTTTAATATTCTGAATAACCAGGCAATTCTCATTTTCATCGTAAGTACTTAAAATGGAAACTGACTCGGGTAAGAGCGAGAGCAATATTGAGCCGATGTAATCATAAATTTCCTCGCTTGATGAGATAGAAAGAAAATCGAGCGCCGTAATTTCAAGAAAGACCAGGTTTTCCTGATATTCTTTTTCTTTAAGTTCGGCTAATTTCCGATCGGTAATATGTCGCGAATTTACTACAATACCTCCAATCAGTGGAGTTTTAAGATGGTTGGAAAAAAAACTTTCAAAATAAACCACCGAGCCATCATCTTTAATACAACTAAATTCGGCTATTTGCTGTGTATCGGGATTCTCAATAACTTTTTCAATTGCTTTTTTAACTGTTGAACGGTCGCTTTCACATATCTGTTCAAGAAACCCCGGATTATTGAGTTCTTCTGGTTTTGTACCTCGTATTTTTAAAATGAATGAACTGTCGAATATGATTTTGAAATTTTTATCAATAACTGTGATTGAATCTGTGGAATTTTTTAACAGCGCTTTTAGCCGGTCGTCATTTGCGCGCAATTGCTGTTCAAGACGTTTATAATATGTTATATCTCTTGAAATACCTGTAATACCAATTACTTCCCCGTCATCATTAACAATAGGTGTTTTAATGGTTTCTGTGTATATTGTACCGTCCTCAGTGTCTATAAATTCATCAAATTGCTGTTGTTTCTTGGTTTTAATAACTATATAATCGTTATAGGCATAAAGCTCTGCCAAATTGGGATGGCAGAAATCCGAATCGGTTTTCCCGATAAGCTCATCTTTTGAATGTTTATAATACTTAGCGAATGATTCGTTAACAGATACATATTTACCCTCAACATCTTTTAACCAGGCCATGTGAGGTATATTATCGAGGATAGCCTGTTGCTGTGTTTTGTTCCTAAGCAGGTCGACTTCCAATTGCTTCTGGCGCGTTATATCGGAAGCAACTGAAATATAGCGGATAATTCTGCCCTTATCGTCCGTAACAGGGAAACTTCGCTCCCAAACCCAGGAAACAGTGCCATCATTTTTTATAACACGGTATTGGCCATTAAATTTTCCTGTTTTTTTATATTCTTCGCCATTAAAGTAACCAGTAACTTTTTTTCGGTCATCGTAATGTACCCAACTGGCAGGAATATGAACGTGTTTATAAACTTCATGCAGATCGCGGCCAAATATCTTCTGGAATGCAGGATTAACATATAACACAACTTCTGTAGAGCATAAAATAAATGCATCGTAAGTGTTTTCGGCAAACTGCCTGAATTTTTCTTCACTTTCAAGCATTACGTTTTCAATATTTTTTCTGCTTGTTATGTCCCGTGCCATCCCGGTAACTCCGAGCAATTCTAATTTATCGTTATAAATTGGAGCTTTATGGATTTCAAACCATTTTGTTTCCCCATTAATATTGAAACTTTTCTCTTCAGTTAATTTGGCGCCGGTTGATAAAATATTTGAATCATCACTTAAATAATCGAATATTTCCGAAACATTGCCTTTCTCTTTTTCCTTACTAATGTTAATGTCGCTTACTTCAACTTTAAAAAAATTTAAATACGGTTGGTTAGCGACGATAATATTTCCATTAATATCTTTTAACCAAATAAGATATGGAATATTGTTGATAATTTTTTGAAGTTGAAATTTTGACTCAAACAGAACATTTCCGGTTGTTATTTGATCGGCTGCAATTTGACAAACACATGCCACCCCTATATTTTTTGACTTATTATCGAATACCGGGTTAATACTGATATTCTGAAAATAATTTGTGCCATTAATTGTTAATTCCGACTTTCTAATTTGCTTATTACTTTTTAACGCTTCTTCAAATATTGTTTTCCATTCCAATTCATTTTCAGCAAAAAGTGTTTCAAATACCGGTGTCCCGATTTCAGGTTTTAATTTAAAACGATTTTGAAAATATTTTTCAAATAAACAATTGAAAGCCATTAAATGGCCTTTGCCATCAACAAACCAGATTAATTTGTCAACACTATCAATTAACAAATTCAGGTTGTCCTCATCTATAAGTTTTTTGTAATTTTCCCTTTTGGCTGGAATGCTTTCTGCAAATCCAATGATATGCTCATTGCTATTTACAACAACCGATTTTGCTGACAGATATACCCGGTTAATTTTGCTTTCTTTCAACGGAATTTCTGTTTCTTCGCCGATAACAACCTCGTTTAATGAAACCGAATTTAGTAATATTGTTTTTATCGAGCTTTGGATTTTTGGCAATTTATTATTCTCCGGCGCTCCAAGAATTTTTGCCATAGCATGGTTTAAACCTAGTAATTTGCCTTCGCGGGAAATACGAAAGTATCCTACACGCCCATCGTTAGTATCAAGATTAATTGCTTCGCGAAGAAGATCGAACTTTATACCTGGTTTAACCGATAGTTGTGCATTCCCTAAACAGGGCAAACCCTTCTTGTTTTTCTTGTCATCCATTGCTGTCGCTACCGACTTGTTTTAAGCCTGAAACTTAGCAAATATCTTATTAAAAACCAAGTTTTCAGGTAAAAACATATAC
>CAWEFA010000071.1:0-4363 GCA_963808135.1 uncultured Bacteroidota bacterium | reverse complement strand
ATTACAAAAGAAACCTGCAATAATTAACCATAAATCAACAATTCAAACCAGGCAAGGAGCTTTTATTGATTTAGGAAAAGAACACAAGGCGATACATTCCGATGATGATTATGAAAAATTTTAACGCATCGTAATTTTTTTTATTAATTAAAGTTTATTTGCCATTAATGCAACAAATGCAAATTTATTAAGGTATAATTGGTTGGTCGTGCCGAATTAACTACATAGAATAAAATTGAATAATAAAAATAAGATGGTTTAATATTATAAATACTTAATTTAAATATTTCAATTCAATTTGCTAATATTAAATGGTTGTGAATTATGCAATTAGATTTGTTAAATGATATTTTCAAAGCCAAATTAACTGATGAGGAATTTAAAAAACTAAGTGAATTTATTTATCATGAGTATGGGATAAGAATGCCCCCAATAAAAAAAGTAATGTTACAAAGCAGGCTCCAAAAGAGATTAAGGGAACTTAAAATTACTTCTTTTAAAGATTATGTAAATTATGTTTTTAGTAAAGAAGGGCAGGACAACGAAGTAATTCACATGATAGATGTTGTTAGTACAAATAAAACCGACTTTTTCCGTGAACCAATACATTTTGAATTTCTTACCAATACAATTGTCCCTGAACATGTCCAGGAAATGCAGGGAAGATCTATCCTTAAATTATGGAGTGCAGGATGTTCCAGCGGAGAAGAACCATATACTATTGCCATTGTTTTAAACGAATGCAAAGAAAAATACAGAAATGGTTTTGATTTTTCAATATTTGGAACAGACATATCGTCCCGTATATTAAATGCTGCCGCCGAAGCCATATACAAAGAAAACAGGGTTGACCTGATTCCGAAAATGATAAAATATAAATATTTCTTAAAAAGCAAAGATCGCGTTAACCCAACAGTTCGGGTAATAAAAGAATTAAGGGACAAAGTAAAATTTCAACGCTTAAACTTCATTGACAACACTTACAATGTTTACGAAGCTTTCGATGTTATTTTTTGCCGTAATGTGCTCATATATTTTGACAGGGATTCCCAGGAAAAAGTAATTAATAAATTGTGCGATAACTTAAGGATCGGGGGATACTTTTTTTTAGGCCATTCAGAATCAATAACAAGTATGAATGTTCCTTTAACGCAGATTAAACCCACTATTTTCAAAAGGATATAAATTATTTGTTAATTTTATAAATAAATTAATTTTCAAATAAAAACTATATGAATAGATTAACTGACAAGGAATTAATAGACGAACTCCAAAAAAGGTTCAAAGAAAATACAAAAACTATCCAGGAATTGAAGGACTTAACAGAAGAGCTGAAGATTGTAAACAAAAAACTCGAAGAATCTGAAGCTTTAAAAAGTCATTTTATTTCAAACATTACAAATGAAATAATAAATCCTTTTACTTCAATACTTGGACTATCCCGTAATATTCTCGCGGTAAAGAAAGAGAACTGGAAAAAAGTTATATCAATGGTTGCACTTATTCACTCTGAAGCTTTTAATCTCGATTTCCAACTTCGGAATATTTTTTTAGCCGCAAAAATTGAAGCCGGTGAAATATATCCTGAAATTCTTAATGTCGATTTAAAAACCCTTGTAAAAAGTATCATTGATGCATTTCGGGTAGAAATGAAAAAAAAGAACCTTACAATGGATTTTCATTTTGATATAACACCGGAAAAAGGCAGTGTGTTTTATTTCAAAACCGATCCGGAAAAAATTAAACTTGCTTTTGCAAACTTACTTAGCAACTCTATAAAATTCAGTTATGAAAATAACAGGATCAACATTAGGGTTTGGAAAACAAATGATAAGGTAAATATGATGGTACAGGACTTTGGAACTGGTATTTCGGAAGCCAATCAGAAAATTATTTTCGACAGGTTTAAACGGCTTGATACAGGTATAAATTCGTTAAACCGTGGCCATGGACTTGGTTTATCTATAAATAAAGCAGTTATTGATCTTTTACAGGGTAATATCGATATAAACAGTGAAATTAATAAAGGAGCAACATTTACCCTAATAATACCGGAAGCAAAAACTAACATAGCAGGTTTTTCGGCTGATGGAAATGAATTCCTTTTCGATGAAGAAGAAGTGTTTTAAGTTATTTCACCCACATGGAAGAAAACGTTCATTTCTTGTATCCTGCATCATTGTTTGCTAGTAAAACACCTCACATGGTAACAACCATACTTGGCTCATGTGTGGCAATATGTTTATATGACCCTGTAGTAAGGATTGGTGGAATTAATCATTATATGTTGCCTCTTTGGAACGGACAAGGTCTCGCATCGCCAAAATATGGCAATATAGCAATTGAAAGGCTCATAGAAAAAATGGTTTCTTTAGGATGTAACAAGAATAATTTACAAGCTAAAGTGTTTGGTGGTGGCGAAGTAATTGAAACTTATAACACGCAGTTTTATATTGGGGCAAGAAATATCAAGCTTGCCTTTGACACGCTTGAAGAATTAAAAATACCAATTTTAGGAAAAAGCGTTGGCGGAAAACTGGGACGTAAAATATTGTTCAATACTGAAAATTTTGAGATAAAACAAAAATATATCGAAAGATCGGTGCAAAATAAATAATTTTAAAATAGTTTGTTTTGAAAAAGATAAGAGTTTTAATAGTAGACGATTCGGCTGTAGTAAGACAAACTTTAACCAGCATACTTGAATTAGATTCACAAATAGAAGTTATGGGATCAGCATCAGATCCATTTTTTGCGGCAAAAAAAATCCAAACAGAAGTTCCTGACGTAATTACCCTCGATATTGAAATGCCAAGAATGGATGGGCTTACATTTTTAAAAAAAATAATGTCGCAGCATCCCATTCCCGTAGTTGTAATTTCAAGCCTTACTTCCGAAGGCACTGAAACAGGTATAAAAGCATTGGAATATGGAGCTTTGGAAATTATTACAAAGCCTCAAATGAATACCAAACAATTTATTGAAGAATCAAAAATACGTATTTGCGACGCTGTAAAGGCAGCAGCACTATCCCGGGTAAGAAGAAAAAATTATTCTGAATTTATTGTCCAACCAAAATTATCTGCCGATGTTGTAATACCTATAGCTAAAAGTAAAAGGTCGATGATTAAAACCTCTGATACTATAATAGCCGTGGGCGCTTCTACAGGTGGCACAGAAGCAATCCAAGTCTTTTTGCAGGATTTACCTGTCGATTGCCCTGGAATTATTATTGTTCAACATATGCCTGAGTTCTTTACACGTTCATTTGCTAACAGGTTAAACGAAATTTGTAAAATTACAGTTAAAGAAGCTGAAAACGGCGATTCGGTATTGCCAGGGCGCGCATTGATAGCTCCAGGCAATCATCATATGTTGCTGAAATTAAGCGGCGCTAAATACTATGTAGAAATAAAGGATGGCCCATTTGTAAACCGTCACCGTCCTTCGGTTGATGTTTTATTCCGATCGGCTGCTCGTTACGCAGGCGCTAATGCAATAGGTGTTATTATGACAGGCATGGGTGATGACGGGGCACGTGGACTGTTGGAAATGAAACAGGCCGGTGCATATACAATAGCCCAGGATGAAAAAACATGTATTGTGTTTGGTATGCCTAATGAAGCTATAAAACGCGGCGCCGCAGATAAAGTTTTACCTTTAAACCAAATCGCCAATGTCGCTATTAAAATGGCAATACATAAATCAAATTCCTGACACATTACGGCAATCTTTTATTTGAAAGAAATAATTTCAATAAGTAAATGTATTAGTTATTCCTGCCATGAATTAATTATTTCATAAAAAGAATTTCTCTCAGCCGGAATATATTTACAGGATTTAATCAATGCAACCATTTCTTCAACATTCATTGATACTTTCTCATTCACACCTGCCATAGAATATATTTTTGTAGCTTCGTCAATAGTTCCATCAATATCATCAACGCCAAAAGACAGGGATGTAGCGGCAATATCGCGCCCTATCATGGGCCAGTATGCCTTAATATGCGGGATATTATCGAGGAACAAACGTGCAACAGCATAATTTTTTAAATCTTCCACAACGCTAACTTCGCCAACAAAAGATAAATAATTGTTTTCTTTCCTGTATTTCAACGGAATAAATGCATTAAACCCTTTTGTTTCGTCCTGCAAGTTGCGTATTTGCAACATGTGGTCAACCCTGTGACGGTATTGCTCAATGTGGCCATATAGCATGGTTGCATTCGATGGTATTCCATTACGATGGGGCATTTTATGACTTTTAAGCCATTTTTCATCACTTGGTTTTTCAGGACATAGCTGCTGCCTGATTTCAGGATCTAATATTCTTCTGCCCCGCCTCCAGGAAATTGAATCGA
>CAWEFA010000070.1:0-6151 GCA_963808135.1 uncultured Bacteroidota bacterium | reverse complement strand
CGGCGTGCGCGATGAGACCGTGGCTGACGAGCCGGAACAATCGAACATTTCCACGTTTACCACCACCGATTTGCCATTGATGCTGGGCCAGCAGAGCGACGTGCACCTGGGCCGCCTGGACACGGCTCTGTACGCGATGCCGCTGAGTGCGTTGCTCAGGCGCGCCAATGGCCCTGACGGGAAGCGATTCCTGATCGAGCTGCACAACCGATTTTCCTTTCCTGCTGCATGCCTGGTGCCTGATGCCGTGGGCGTGCCGCTGGGCGTGGCGTCACGGCGAGGCGGCAAGAGCTCGGGCATTCATTCACCCTTACTGCCTGTTGGGAATGTAACCGCATCTACTCAATGTAATAAGACACCAACAGCATTATGCTGTGCAGACGGAGTAACAAAGCCAAGTTATAATTCATGTTGTGAAAAAACTTGTGAATATATGTTAAATCAAATGTCTAATCCTGTTTCCGTAAATCATAATATTCCACGAATCTTTACAGCTTCGTTAGTAAGTCAAACCGATCTCAGTCAAGGTATTAATTTAAATAGTATTGATGATGCTGTTGCTTATATTGATGGAGAAATTTTAAAAAAAGGAAATCCTGTTATTATTGGAGTTTATGAGAGTCCATGGACATTATCAACAAAAGGACCATATAATTATCTTGATGATAATAAAACAAAATCTGCATCTACTCATTATATGATAATTGTTGCAAAAGGGACTGATAAAGTAGGCGATTATTATAGGTTCTATGATCCTGCCGTACGAATGCCTCAAATGGCTCTTCCCCAAACAATAAATTACGCATTTATGAAAGTTTAAATAAAATATCGATAAATCCATACCGAGGAAAAGAGTATATACTAACTGAAGTCAAAAAAAATCAATAGGCATGAAAAAACACACATTAATAATTGTTTTTATCCTTGTGGCAATGCTTTCAAAGGCACAGGAATTTCAAATCAAAAACAACAAAATCCTGGAAAGCAAAATTAGTGATAAAACTTATTCCAAATTCATTAAATCTTTTCCTATAATTGATTTGCCTTTTAATCAAAAGAATTCCTCGTAGCTCTGCTACGGGGTAAAATCAAATAATAGGTTTGCTATGCAAACTCCATTGTTGTATTTTTTTTGATACCTCGCAGCTCTGCTGCGGGGTAGTTCATTTCTAAGATTTTTGACAATTACGAATATATTCATAAACTTAAGGAATTACCAGATATTTTAAGTATTAAATTTATTTTTCATAATAATGCGGAAAAAATAAAATATCATTACGTTGTTTATGATATGACTACTAATAAACCTAGTGAATATGACGATCATATTGTGATTAATCCAGCGTTTAGGTTGGCCGCTGGGAATTATTTTCTTACTTGTTTTAAAGATTTTGAAGAAGACGGATGTTTATTTCGTTTATTTTCTTATGATACAATAGGGTCTAATATAGATAGTTTGGTATTGTATAATGAAGTTGGAAAAACAGAATTTTATTTATATGTAGTTGGTTATATTGACAAGCTATTGAATATAAATACATTTAATTATAAAGTTAATGAAGGGAAAAACAAATCAGAATATCCAACCATTCTAACTATTTCAAAGTTCATATTTAATGATAAAACCGGCAAGTTTGAAATAAGGGTAAGGAAAATATCAAGTTCTTAAAATGCAGTGTTGATGATATTGCAACAAATACAGAAAAATGTGAAGATGATCCGATGAACATGTTACCGCCGCCATAGTTTTTCCAGGGTTTGGCGTACGTCCCAGAGTTCGGCGTAGCGTCCCGCTACGTCGTCTTAAACCGGCCTCTGGCCAAAATGTATAATATATCAATAGGTAATAAATTAAAAGAACAGAGTAATAATTTTTAACAATAAAATGAAAAAATGATAAATCAGCCGGAGGCCGGAAGAACGCGACGTAGCGGGTCGCTACGCCGAACATAGGGGTCGCTATGCCGAACAAATGAAAACGTAAAATAACAAATATGCAAAATATCAATAAAACAATTCTTGTAGCCATAATTATTGGTTTCAATATAATAATCGTGAAAAGCCAGACTTTAAGCGACGACCTTTCGAAAGCCATGGCATTGCAGGCTAAAAACCAGTATAAAGAAGGAACTGCTAAGTTTAAACAATACTACGAGAGCAATCCACAGTCATTTTTCGATGCTTTAAAACCGTATTGTTCCGACACATCGGACAAGGTTCGCTCGCTGGCATGCAGCCTTTGTACTGCCGCTGCGCAAAATTTAAAAGATGATGCGCCGCGCGCTGCTGCAATCGACTTATTGATAGGTTTCGTTACAGATAAAAATATATCTGATCGTTCCACAGCAATACGCGCTTTGCAAAACTTCAAGTCTTCGGAATTTACTGATGCGCACCGGCAACGTTTAACCGAAGCTATAAATGGCAAGCCATATAACGATATAAAACCTGCAATACGGTTGGCCGGGTTTTTAAACCTGCAAGGCCTAAATGATTTTTTACATGGCATTACTACAGATGTAACGTTAAAAACGCGGCAGAAATGGGAAGCATATCTTGCCCTGGCACGCATGGGCGATAAGGATGCCATAAATTATATTATGGAAAAAATCAAAACCGTGCCGTTGTGCGACGACCTTATGTACGACTTTGTATCCGACCTTATATATACAAGGCAAAAACAGGCTTTCGATTATATCATTGAGATTCTCAACAGCGATAAAGAATCATGCACTTCATCGAACCCCAACAGCACAGGCAATATCCTTTGCGGGTACAGGGCAATGGAATATCTTGCGCCGGTAATTGATAATTATCCGCTTAAAGCCAGGGCCAGCGGCGATATAGACACCAAAGATTATAAAGAGGCTTTGAAAACTGTTAGGAAATGGTTTAAAAAACAAAAAGAAAATTATAAAATTAAGGACGATATATTTTAATTCCGCTTGGCAGGATTGAAGTAAAATTCAGCCACAAATGCACAAGCAGGATTACAAGAAAAATTTATTAACGTGAGTTCGATATAATATAAGTGTATATTTTATATAATCAAAACAAAGCAAGTCCCCCTTTGAAAAGGGGGCAGGGGGATTGATATTTTTTGACAATTTAGCAATAAGAATCCAATCCCCCTCCCCCTTCGCCAAGGGGGAATAACGCAACAGGTATATTTTAAATATCTTATACATCGAACTCACATTAATGATTGCAAAAACAAAATTGTATGAATTCGTGCATTCGTGGCTATATGAATAAAAAAATGATTATTTGTAAATTCAAATTCAAAAAGCTGATTTTAATAGCTTCTTTGGTAACCGCAACACCGGCGGCCCGTTCACAGGACTTGACCAATATTAAAAATGCAAAGCCTGTTACTGTCAGCAGTTCCATTTCAGCCAACCAGGTTGTTTATGGGGCCACAGACATGGACAAATCCAGGGACCCTTATTCGTATGTGCTTTCAGGAAATATGAATATAAATTTATATGGTATATTTAATGTTCCCTTAAACTTTGTTTACTCCAGCCAGCAGTTAAATTATAGTAAGCCTTTTAGCTTTAACCAGTTTGGAATTTCCCCGTCATATAAATGGATAAAAGTTTATGCCGGGTACAGCAATATGAGTTTTTCATCGTTTACCCTTAGCGGGCACCAGTTTCTGGGCGGCGGAATAGAACTTACACCTCCTGGCCATTTTAAATTCAGCGCAATGTATGGCCGTTTGCAACAGGCCGTTAAGCTTGATACCTTGCACCCCGAAACAGCGCCATCGTACAAGAGAATAGGATATGGCTGTAAAATGGGCTACAACAAATCGGGCAGCAATATTGATTTGATTGTATTCAAAGCAAAAGATGATACAAGTTCGCTTGGGGCAATTCCGGCAAATTTTAGCAGCAAGCCCATGGAAAATCTCGTTGTTAGTTTAAACACTTCATTACAACTATTAAAGAAATTGCGTTTCACAGCAGAAATAGCCAATAGCACATTAACACGCGACATGAGGGCGTCTGCAATGCAAGGCAACAGTTCACTATATTCGAGGATCATAAATTTTTGGCAACCCCAGCTAACGACCACCTCTAATTATAAAGCATTGAAATCAAACGTAAACTATGGCGGAAAAGGGTATAGCGTTGGATTCGGTTACGAACGCATCGACCCTGATTATCAAACCCTGGGCGCTTATTATTTTACAAACGATTTGGAGAACATTACAATCAATGCAAGTAAAAGTCTGATGAAAGGGAAACTTAACATATTTGTGAATTTTGGGAAGCAACGCAATAATCTTAACAATACCAAGCTTTCAGAAATGAACCAATATGTCAGTAATATAAGTATTAATGTTGTTCCCAGCCGCCGGTTCAGCGTATCCGGCAATTACTCGAATTTTTCATCCTATACATACATCCGTTCTAATTTCGACCAGATAAACCAAACCTCGCCTTATGCCAACATCGATACGCTTAATTATAGTCAGTTAACAAACAGCGCCAGTTTGAATGGCATGTGTCAAATCGGTAAGCTCGATTCAAAAGTAAAACGTCAGACATTAATGATGAATGTTTCGTACCAGGTAGCTTCAGATTATCAAAACAATAAGCTTACAAATGGTACTTCTTCTTTTATTAACTCAAACATGACATATTCCTTCGTCTATATACCTATTGCCCTGACGATATCTTCATCTTTAAACAGCAGTATATCCGATGCAATGGATAAGAAAACGCTTACAACCGGCCCGGGTTTGACTATATCGAAAGGACTATTAAAGAAGAAACTGGTATTAAGCATGGTTTCATCTTATAATAATTCTTATCTCAACAATAAACTTTATTCAACCATATTCACTTCCAGGATTGGAACAAATTATAGCATTTTCAAAAGACAGGTTTTAAGTGTGAGTTTGGCTTTTTTACATAGGATAGCAAAAGATTCCAGCGTAAAAAGTTATTCGGAATTCACAGGAATGATGGGATATAGCTTTAGTTTCTAAAGCAAACAGACATCATATTTGGTTTGGATAAGATTTACTAAAAAATACTTTTTATTCACAAAACGTTCGAGCAGGAAGGATAAATATCTTCCCTTATTTCCTCTATAGCTTCATTTAAGTTTTCAATAATCCGGCGTTTATCTTTTGAAAGAACACCCTTTAAAGCCAGGTTGTTCGATATATGGTCGCTTCTGAAAATGGAGTTGTTAACCTCAACATGTTCAACAAAATGTTTCAATTCAAAGGCCAACTCTTTTAAAGTTTGTTGCTCGTACTTGCCTCCGAATTTTTTCTCATAATGTTTTTGTCCGAAGGGAAGGCTGAGGGTCAACACCGAAAGATATTTAGGGTTTATAGCATTCACAAGTTCGGCTGAATGAATTGCATGCTGCTTGCTGTATAGTTTTCCGCCAAGTCCGTTAATAACCATAATTGATGTATCTATTCCGGCATTATGCGCTTTTAAAATACCTTCGACCGTAGAACTGTATGTTTCACTTTTATTAATAAGCTTCAGCAATTCATCGTCTCCCGATTCTATTCCGATGTATAATAATTTCAATCCCAGGTTCCTGATTTCTTTCAGTTCGTCTTCCGACTTATTCATTATATCGGCTGGAAGGGCGTATGAAGATATTCTTTGTACACTGCCGAATTGTGTTTTTATTTCCTCCAAAACCGGAATAAGATAATTTGCCGACAGCACAAAAGCATTTCCATCGGCAAGGAAAATTTTTCTTACGCCCCTGAAATACCCTGCCAACGCTTTAATTTCAGCTTTGAGGATATCGAAAGATTTTTTTCTGAATTGTTTTGAAGTGTACATTTCGCAAAACGAACACCTGTTCCAGGAACAACCGATTGTGGCCTGGATAATAACAGAATTGGCCTCTGCCGGAGGGCGGAAAACAGGTTCGTTATATGAAATTGGGGTAAATAACATAAAGCAAAAGTAATGGAATCATCCTAAAAATTGAAATAATAAGCCGCAACGATGTAAACAAAGCAAATGGTTTGAAATGCAGCCAGCTTGGTTATGTTGAGCAATTCAATTTTTCAATTTACAATTAAGGTTTCATTTCAGGCTTAACTACTTTTCCTAAAAAAATTATAATATTTGTCCGGTTATCGACAATTGCAAAGATGACCGCG
>CAWEFA010000069.1:0-33998 GCA_963808135.1 uncultured Bacteroidota bacterium | reverse complement strand
ATGTAGCACCTTCAACTAACTCGTATTGCCGAAA
The DNA here is from genome assembly GCA_963808135.1 of uncultured Bacteroidota bacterium. Taxonomy (GTDB): domain Bacteria; phylum Bacteroidota; class Bacteroidia; order Bacteroidales; family DTGW01; genus CAWEFA01. Next base: position 33,964 of record CAWEFA010000069.1, on the reverse strand, counting down.
AGCTTCCTGCTGTAAGAGCCCCGGAAACAGATAAGGTATTGCTAATTGTGGTTGCCCCTGGAATAGTTAAAGCTCCACTTCCATTTAAAGTAAGCCTGTTTACCCCATTCGTGTTTAACAATATGCTCCCGGTACCTGTTGTGCCAATTGTTACATTGCCATAATTAGTGCCAAGAGAACCACTTAATATATCAACATTTCCGTTCTCCGTACCATAACCTGCCCTGAAACTGATTTGTCCCCCGGAACCAGCTCCTTTTGTTATCCAATCATAACTACTTGCTGCGCTTGAAGGTGTGGGGGGTTGTGCATAAATAACAATACATGGGATTGTCAACATTAATAATGCAAAAAAAGTTGTTTTCATAATTTTTAAATTTTAGATACTTTGCCTACTCTTTTAAACCATACCTTGTAACATATTATTATGTTTTCGGCAGGCAAGCTTTTCGGCTTTCGCTTTTTGTTTTTTTTATTAAATTTTTAAGTTTTCTATATTATTAGATTCAAAAATTTCAAAACGTTCCCTGAATTTTTAAATTTTTTTTGTACTAAATAACGCCCAAATATAAAATGTGTAATTTTAAATATTAAATTATTTTGATAAAGCATCATATAATGTATTTAAATGAACAATTTTAAGTGATAAAGAAATAAATTCTTTTGTTCATAAATTTGATATTTCCAATAAGAACCTGACAAATTCCAACTGGATTTTAACTAATACTAAAAAGAACTTGATGAATTCCAATTGAATTTTGACGGATACTAATTGGATTTATTATTAATATCATAAAACCTAAAAAAGTAACCCTCAAAAGTGAAAATATTTTTGAGGAAATAATTATAATTGATTAGGGAAGTAAGTATTTATGCCTGTTATAGTGAGAAAAAATATTTTGATAAGCAGTTATTTATAATATGTGCCTTTCGTTTTTTTAAACTCCCGGGTTACGTTACCGCTAAATTCGCACGAGCTGAGTTTATAACATTGCATTGCAGCAGGTTCCCCTCCTTTTTAAGGCATGCTTGTCCCGTATGATTACGGGAGGTAGGGGTGGTTGATAAAAAACCAAAAACCCGCCATAAAAGTTTAATTTTTTGGCGGGTTTTAGATTCTTTGAGCCGAATTTCCCCTGGGGCGCAAATTTTTGCCTTTTGCGTTGGGCTGATAATTATTTTACTATTAATTTCTCGTTTATTGAATTCTGGCCATTCATAATTTTTATAATATAGAGTCCTTTAGGCAATACTGTATTTATTTCAGTTTCTTTTTTGGTAAGGATTGAACTATAGGCCAGTTTGCCCAACATATCATAAATATATACCTTTGATCCTGCATACAAATTGTTAAGCAAAATCGTGAATTTGCCTCCATCGACCACCGGATTAGGGAAAATGCTGGTATTATCTGGAATTGAGTTTGAATTTAATATTGTCAGCGCTTTCTTCACAGTAATAGTAAATGTATAGGTATTAACGCAGGAATCGTTATAAGTATAAGTTGCAATATAACTGCCACCCTGTACTATTTGAATATTATTTATAACAACTTCACGTGAAGATGAAGTAAACCCATCGGGCCCTGTCCACGACCAGGAACCTCCTGTTAATGGCTGTGGGCTTAGTGTAAGCGTGTCGCCTGTGAATAAAATTATGCTTGCATTTAGTACCGGGGAACCTTCATTTACTTTTATATAAGGAACAATACCGGCAGTTGGGCAGCCTCCGTAAAGCGGCGCCATTGTTTGCGCCCATAGCCGTTGCATGCTTGCTGCGCCTGTAGCGTTGGGGTGAACGCCATCGCTGTTTAGCTCGCTTGTATGTGAAACAAAATAACTATAAAAATCGGGGCCCGGGATAAGGTTATTTTGAGCAGTGAGGGTATCTATTGCTTTCAGGAAGTCGGGGTTGACCTCCCATTTAGCATAAGTCTTGTTGGTGCCGATCATTCGAGCTATAATAGGCTGGATCCCGATAGCTTTACAGGAATCAATAACTGTTTGCATATTATTTATAAATATGGACAAATTACCGTCGGTTCCTCCCCATGCATCATTGGTGCCCATTTCTATGGCCCAGTAGTGTGCATTTCCTGCCATCTTTAAATACTGTGACAGGTTGCTTACCAAATTAGAGCTTGTAATACAGCCGATACCGCCCCTTATCATTGCCGGGTTATAACTGGGGAAGCTCGTGTTTATAAGGTCAGCGTAATTATGTGCAGGAGGGGTCCCTTTAAAAGCATTTGCCGTGATACTGGTTCCTGCAAAGAACCACACATCTGAGTCCCCTTTTGAGGCGTCAAAAACTTCAATTTCATCAATCTGTCCTCCTCCATTTATAATCTGCATTTTTACCCAGCTTGCCCCGGTAAAATCAATCAGGTGTCCCCGTGCAGTTACTATGTTGCCACGGATCGAATCTGCAATTGTCCAATCGCCATCAGCCCCATTGGTGGAGTTTGATGAGGTAAGAAGATTATAATCTACCGGCATGGGATTGTTATTTGTGCATCCGGCTTTGGATGGTGAAAGTATATTAGACCATGCATAAACAGGATCGTTCCAGTTAAAGAAAACTTTGGAAGGGCCGGAATCCACTTTTACAGCAATCCACGAGTTGTTGCTAACATTAAATGTAGAACTGTTGAATTTGTCGTCAACAAGGTACGAAGCGCTACCCTTTGAAGTGTAAACAGGCTTGCCCCTTGAAATAATCGGGTTTGGAACTATTGTCGGGTTAGCGGTGCATATTGTTGTATATGCCAGCGCTAAAATAAAAACAACCTTTTTCATTCTTATAAAATTAATAGTTTAACAAATTTACTTTTTTGCTTCTCAATATAGAATTATCACTTTTATTTTTTTGACCACCCCAGTACCGGTTTAATTGCAGTTTCCAATTCACTTGCTATTTGGGCTTGCTGGTCTGCAGTTGGATGACCGCCGCAACCCCCATTAAGGCTGTGTGATGACAGGATTACTTTATGAACTTTACTATCACCCAAAGCATTATTCATATGGTCAACAACACTTGTAAGAGTTTTTACCATAAAATTGAATACAGCATCACTCACTGAAGGGCCCGACATGCAAAAGATATGGGCATTGGAATAATGGCTTCTGATAGACTGGATAAAACTTACATACGCGCTGCAAAACCTGGCTGAATCCTGAATTCCGTCATTTGTTCCTAATTCAATGATAACAACATCAGGAATATACTTGCTAAAATCCCATTTGGGCGAAGCCGAATTGTCGAGGTATAGCCTGTCATAAACACCAGGCAAAGTATCAGGGGAACTGTAACTATGAATTAAACCGATCCCTGAAACGGAAGTGAGCATCCACTGTGCATTCAAATCGCGTGCTGCTATGGCCCCGAAGGCCATGTATGCCCTATTGGTAATATTCCAATTTGAGCCGGTACCCTGCGCACATAAGCTGGTAATCATTTTAGCGCCGCACGCAATGGAATTGCCTAAACATTCAATTTTTTTTGTAGGAAGAACATCAGGAGTTGAAAGCCCTCCACACCTGAAACCGCTAAAATTTAATGCGCCTACGCCGGCTTCAGTATCTTTACATATAAGAATGGTATGTTCCCCGCTTGATAAACCACTGGCAAGCCTGAAAGTTGTTTTTGTAGGGTCTGCAAAAATCCGCACAGGCGCAGCGTTATCAACAACTACTTCAATGTAATTATATGGAGTTTCATCTGTAATATCTGCATCGCAAAAGGTACCGGTAAACTTAGCCCTTATGTACACTCCGGGCGCTGAATACCTTGGTATGCTGGGATTTGTAAAATCAATCCTTCCAACATATTCAATATTGCTGTTACTTGCGCCAATCAATGGGTTGGTAACAATAATATTCCAGGTGCTGGTTTTTTTAGTTTCTGACGTAACGGTGAAAGTTACATAATCCTGGCTGAAATCAATCGGTTGAGTTGTGTCGGGTGAAATTGTTGCGCCCGGTGATAGTACAAAACTTGGCGTTAATGAAGATAAATTTGTCCCTCCCGGTACGGTTATAGTAAATATTTTTCCTTTCAGGACACTGCTAATTTGCCCGGGAATGGTTGCGCTTAAAATAGAATTTCCCGTATATAAAATTTTCGATACTGTTACCAACCAATTTCTTGTTGTGCTGTCAGAACCGGTAACAGTATATTTAACCGGGCCTCCACTGAAATCGACCATAGCGCCGGAAGCGGGGCTAATAGTGCAGCCGCTTGAAACTGTTATAACAGGGGATAGCTTGGTTAAATCGGTTCCGGCAACACAAGTAAGGCTAACAGTGCTCGCTGAATTATTAATTGTTGCTGGCGATGATTGGCTGCTTAAACTAAATGATGTTATATTTTTTACCGATTCTAAATTAACATACACCATCCATGCCCTTACAGTGCTGTCAGATCCTTTAACAATATATTTAACCGGGCCTTTACTGAAATCGACTACTGCACCAGAGTCGGGGCTTATTTTACAACGTGGAGTAATAACAATTGCCGGAGCTAATTTGGTTAAATCGGTATTTAATTTAACTATAATATGCACTGTGCTGTCTGAATTATTAATAACTGCCGGAGAAACCTGAGAGCTTAATGTAAATGATAAAATCCTTTTGTCCGATTCTAAACTAACATAAACCGACCACTTTTGTGTGCTTCTATCTTCGGCGGTTACTGTATATATAACAGGGATTGTGGAAAAATCAACTGTAGCTCCGGAAGCTGGATTAATAGTTGCTTTTCCAGAGACAACTATTGTAGGAGCTAATTTTGTTAAATCGGTATTTAATTTGACTAGGATATTGACCGTTTTATTTTTTTCATCAATAATAGCTGTATCAACTTGCTGAGGTAATGTAAATGATAAAATGTCTTTTTGGGCACTTTTTAATTCTTCCTTTTTACAGGAAACAGACCTTGTTATTAATGCTACTAATGCAACTAAGAATAAGGTTCTTAACAGTATTTTGTAAAATTCATTTTTTGTTTTCATTGTATTATATTAATTTAATTAATTATTAAGGTACAATATTATTAGATAAAATATGGCTTGGTTATAAAAATAATTTCAATTTTATGTAATTTTTACCCACGATATTTGTAATTCATTTTTTAAAATGAAAAGGATATTTACAAGTCAATACATAAAGCTAATATTTTTAGTTTTTCTGAATCTGTTAAATTTTAACAACTCAAAAGCTTTAAAGCCGGTTGATCTTGTTTTTAATAATATTTCTATAAAAGAAGGATTATCGAACAGCAATGTTAAATGCATTATCCAGGATTATAACGGATTTATGTGGTTTGGCACTGAAAACGGGTTGAATAAATTTGACGGCCTTGAAATAACAACTTATAAACATAATCCGACTGATTCGTCGAGCCTTATAGGAAACCAGATATTTTCCTTATTTGAAGATCATAATAAAATATTGTGGATAGGAACAACATTAGGTTTGTGCACTTATAATAATGTTAGTGATAATTATAAACAAAATCCCTTACCGGAAATGCAATTTCAGGCAATAACCTATATTTGCCAGGATAAACACGGCGAGTATTGGTTTTGCACAAATGGTAGCGGTATTTTCCATTATTCTGAAAAGCTGAAATTCATAGAGAACTTAATTTATAAACCTTCAAACAAGAATAGCATAAATTCTAATTCAATTACATTTTTATACGAAGACCATCGGGGTTTAATCTGGATTGCAACAAACGACAGCGGAATTTGTACTTACAACAGGGATAATAAAAAATTTCAACAATATAAGTATGGGACAAGCGGGAATAGCTTATCAGATAATTATGTAAATTCAATTTTCGAGGATTCATATTCTGAAATGTGGATATGCACTATAAATGGATTGGATAAATTTGATCCGGGATTCGAAAGTTTTTAAGAAATATAATTATAGCGCCAATGAGGTTAAAAGTATTTTTAATTCTATAATATATAAAGCAACAGAAGATAAGGAAAAAAATTTATGGATAGCCACGGATGGCGGATTGTGCAGATATGACAGGAATAACGATTGTTTTGAACGATATGTGCAAAGTATAAAATTGCAATCCCAAACCAATACATTTCAATTTCATGATATTTTTATAGACAGGCAGGGCATTATGTGGTTTTGCAGCCCTGTAAAAGGAGTTTATTATTCTTATAAACCGGGAAAAAATTTTTCGAAAAATCCTTTTATATGTGGAATTTTAAACGGAACATCTGTAACCAGGATACTTGAAGAAAAAAACAGAAATATCTGGATAGGCACAAACGGGTCGGGAATTTATTTATTTGAATCGGATAATAAGTCATATAAGCATTTTCCCAAAATACCTGAAAATTTTCAAAAAGTCGGCGGCACTTCAGTTTTTGCAATCTATGAAGACTCGAAAGGTATTATCTGGACAGGCACATACAAAGGCGGTTTATGCAGGTACGATAAAAAATCCGGCTTGTTTGTTTCCTATCTCCCCAATCCTGAAAACCCGAATAGTATCAGCCATAATGATGTGAGGGATATTTTGGAAGATAAGGAAGGCAAATTGTGGATTGCAACAAATGGGGGAGGCCTGAATTTATTTGACAGGGATAAGCAAATATTTTACCATTTCAGGCACAACCCTGCCCGAACAAACTCAATTATTAGCAACTATTGCCTTAAAATTCTTGAAGATAAAAAGGGAAATCTTTGGATTGGCACTTATGAGGGTTTGTCAGTATTCAATAGCAAAAACAGGAAATTCATAAATTACTCTCATAACAATAATATAAAAAACAGCTTAAGCAACGATTGGATATATTCCATTCTTGAAGATTCGAAAAGCAATATCTGGATTGGCACTGCTGAGGGGTTTGATTTATTCGAACCGGCAACACAATCATTTAAGCATTATTATAATTTTAACGGCTTGCCGGATAATACAATCAATGGAATTTTGGAAGATAACAACTGCAATTTATGGCTGTCGACCAATAATGGAATTTCAAAATTCGATCCTGCCCATAACGTATTCACCAATTATGATTACAGGGATGGGCTTCAGGGCAAGGAATTTTTTTACGGTTCATGCTTTAAAAGCCGCGATGGGACAATGTTTTTCGGAGGGTTGTCAGGCATTAATATTTTTGATCCCGGGAATATTGTGCTTAATGATTATAAGCCGCCTGTTGTTATTAAAAACATAAAAATAAATAACAAACTCTTAAATCGAAGAGATTGGCTGTTTTCAGAAAATCCTAAAATTGTTTTAAGTTATAAGCAAAATACAATTTCATTTGATTTTGCTGCCTTAAATTATATCGAACCTCAAAGAAACCTTTACTCATATAAGTTAGAAGGGTTTAATACCGATTGGGTATTTGCCGGGACACAAACCACCTGCACTTATACAAATTTAAGCCCGGGCGGCTATGTATTTATGGTTAAAGGCTCGAATAATGATGATGTTTGGAATAACAGAGGGGCAATAATTACGCTCATCATCAAAGCGCCTTTATGGAAAACCTATTGGGCTTATTCTTTTTATATTCTTATTCTTTTTGCAATGCTTTATTTGTACACGAAATATACTATTGTTAAAATAAGTACGAAAAAAGATTTTTTGCTCGAACATTATAAAAGAGAAAAGTCCGAAGAGCTAAACCAGCTTAAAATAAAATTTTTCACCAATGTTACCCATGAATTCCGAACTCCCCTGACATTAATAATTGCGCCGCTTGAAAAAATGATGAATTCAAAAAAAACAAATAAGAACCAATTGCTTTTAATTTATAAAAATGCAAAACGATTGCTTCACCTGGTAAACCAATTAATGGAATTCAGAAAAATAGATTCAAAGAATTTAAACCTGAAAGTACAAAAAGGGGATATAGTTGATTTTATTAAACAGGTTACTGATGCGTTTACAGGGCTGGCAAAGCAAAAACAAATATCGTTTGAATTTAATCCTTTAATTGATTCAATTGAATTGTGGTTTGATCATGACAAGGTTGAAAAGATTTTGTATAATTTACTTTCTAATGCATTCAAATTTACACCAAAGAATGGCCGAATTTCAGTTACAGTCGGTAATACTGAAGATACCGGATTGCCTGGCGATAAACAAAGTAAATATGTTGAAATCATTGTTAAAGATACCGGCATAGGGATTCCGGATGAAGATTTAACAAAAATTTATTCGGAATTCTACCAGGTTAATAATCATTCTGGACAAATCGGAACAGGCATAGGATTAGCATTAACAAAGGAACTTGTAGAATTGCATAAAGGTAAAATAACCGTAACAAGCGAACTTCAGAAGGGAAGCTGCTTTACGGTTTATTTGCCTGTCGGGAATAAACATTTTTCAGCCGATATTATTTCTGACGAAAATATTTATTCTTTTTCTCCTTCAGGCATACATGAACTCATCAACAATGAGTTTAATAATTTTTATAATGAAATTATTTATTCTGAAGAACCTGAAGAAGCACCATCTGAACCCGGCGCTCCTGCGATAATGTTAGTTGACGACAATGATGAGCTAAGATTATTTATGAGAAGCTCCCTGAAATTAAAATACAGGATTATAGAAGCTGCAAATGGTAAAGAAGCCCTGGAAATTGCCGTTCAAAAATCGCCCGATATAATTATTACAGATGTAATGATGCCGTTAATGAATGGTATTGAATTGTGCCGGAAGTTAAAAGATAATATTCATACCAGCCATATTCCTGTAATAATTTTAACAGCCAAAGACAACACCGATGAAAAAATTGAAAGCTTAAAATCAGGGGCCGATGATTTTATCCCAAAACCTTTTAATGAGAATGAACTTTTACTCAAAATTCAAAATGTAATTAACACAAGAAAAAAATTGCAGGATAAATTTAAACGCGATCTTATTATTGAACCTAAAGAAATCACAGTAACAAGCGCTGACGAGAAGTTCCTGGCACATATAATGAAAATTGTAGAAAGCAATATTAACAATCCCGATTTTGATATTGTATCAAGCGTATCCGATATTGGTATCAGCCGCTCGGTCCTTTACCGGAAAATGCAAAAGCTCATAAACCAAAGTCCTCACGAATTTGTCAACTCGATAAGATTGATAAAGGCAGCTAAATTACTTTCACAGAAAAAAATGAAAGTTTCCGAAGTGGCGTATGAAGTAGGTTTTAATGATCCTTTATATTTCAGCAAATGCTTTAAAAAACAATTCGGCAAAGCCCCTTCCGATTATGTAAAGAATAATTCAAAGTAATTTATATAAAACCGGTTATTATTTGTAAAATTTAGAAGTTATAGTTAAGAAGTAATTTATTCACAACTTCAATTTTAAAAAATAAAAACAGCTTATTAAATATTTTGTGGCAACGATTTATATTTTTCAACCTTTAACTTGCATTAATCATATATTCTTTTTTAAATTCGTCCAAAATAATTTCTGAAACATTGAAACTGAAAATATATAAATCATGCTTAAAAGGTGAAATTCTTATACCGGCGTCAAAATCGCACACCATAAGGGCTGTTGCAATTGCCGGGATTGCCGAAGGAACATCTGTTCTAAAAAATCCGCTTTATTCTGCCGATGCTTTATCCTGCATTGAAGGCATAAAAGAATTCGGGGCAAAAGTTGAAAAGGGCGCAGACCTCATCATAACCGGAACCGGAGGAATTCCAAAATCAACCTGTAAAAAAATAGATGTTGGAAATTCGGGCACATCGCTTAGGATACTTACAGGTTTTGCATCGCTGGCCGATTTACCTATTATTTTCGACGGGGATAATTCGATAAGGAAAAGGCCGATGACGCCTTTGCTTTCTGCTCTTGAAAAATTGGGTGCGGAGATAAAATCGACTGACGGCAAATGCCCGTTCACCATCCGGGGACCAATAAAGGGAGGTAAAACAACAGTCAATGGAATCAGCTCACAGTTTGTTACAGCTTTGCTTTTTGCTTGTCCTTTGGCTAAGGGCGATACAGAAATTACAGTTGAAGATTTGCATGAAAAGCCTTATGTTGAAATAACATTAGACTGGTTAAGGAAGCTGAATATCAAGTTTGAAAAAGAAGGGCTCGATTGGTTCCGGATTCCGGGAGGACAAAAATACAAAGCATTTGAAAGAAGCATACCTGCCGACTTTTCGTCGGCCACATTTGCAGCATGTGCAGCCGCAATAACAGGATCGGAAATTTTGATAAAAGGCCTCGATTTCGACGACCACCAGGGAGATAAGGAAGTTTTTACACATCTTAAAAATATGGGGGCTTCTGTAACCCATACTTCAGAAGGTGTTATTGTGAAAGGCGGCGAACTTAAAGGAATCGATATCAATATGAACAGTACGCCGGATGCATTGCCTGCCTTAGCCGTTGTGGGTTGTTTTGCCAAAGGCACTACCCGGCTGCTGGATGTAGCACAGGCGCGTTTAAAGGAATGCGACCGCATAGCAGCCGCAACAAAGGAATTGACAAAAATGGGCTGTAAAATAGAAGAATTAAAAGACGGGCTGGTGATCCATCAAAGCAATTTGACAGGTGCTGATGTACACGGTTATGACGATCACAGGATGGTTATGGCGTTGGCTGTTGCCGGTATGGCAATAAAAGGCGAAACCATTGTTGATACAGCCGAATCGATAAGCGTAACATATCCAAGCTTTGTAGAAGATATGAAAGCTATCGGGGCTAAAATTGAGCAACTTTAATAGTGTTTTTATGATAACCAATAATAATTAAATAGTAATAACTTAAAAATTATACGAGATGTTAGGCTGTACTTATGGAAATTTATTTAAAATAACCGTCGCAGGCGGTTCATATCAGGAAGGTTTATCCATAAATATCCAGGGCGTGCCTCCCGGATATTTTTTTACTGAAGAAGAGATATACACGGAATTAATGCTCAGAAAACCTGGAACAGGGCGAGCTAACTTCGCCCAGGCGTGAAGCGGATGTACCGGTTATATACAGCGGGGTAAACGCTGCCGACACAATGCCCGGTTTCCAGAACAGCGGCTTTACAAACGGGACGCCTTTCGTTATTTTAATACCCAATGTCGACAGGCATTTTGAGCATATCGAACAATACCAATCAACCAACCGCACACCGCGCCCCGGGCATGCATCATACGCTTCGTACCAAAAATATGGACAATTCGACGATTCAATAGGGGCAGGTATTTTCAGCGGAAGATACACCTCATCCATTGTTGCTGCCGGATGCATTGCCAAAAGAATTTTAAAGGATCATGGTATCGATGTGTTATCATATGTGAAAGAAGCTGCCGGTATAAAAATGGGAAATGTTCCTATCGATGTAATTAAGAAAAAAGCTGCCGCCTATCGCGAAGTCAGAAAAAAATACGATCCTGTGTATCTCGAAATTTTCGGTTCAAATAAAATGAAGCCCGAAATGCGGTTCTTTGAAAAGATTGCAATACTGGCCGATCTCGAAAAAAGAATCCCCGACATTCCAAAGCCGGTTTTTGATGAAAAAGAAATACGCGCCAAATACGGCATCAATCCCAAACTATTCTGTCCCGATGCCGAAGCCGCCGACGCTATGTATAACGAAATTTTAAGGATTATGAATGAAGGCGATTCATCGGGCGGTGTTGTTGAAGTTGTTGTAACCGGCATGCCTGCCGGCGTTGGCGAGCCTGTTTTCAACAAACTCGACGGCGAACTTGGCCGTTTAATGAGCATTGCAGCAGTCAAAGCCGTTGAAATCGGTTGCGGGGTTGAAGCAGCCAAAATAACCGGCTCGCAATGCAACGATCAATTGAGAGTTGAAAAAGGAAAAGTAAAATTCTTGTCAAATAATGCCGGTGGGATAACCGGCGGCTTAACAACCGGCCAGGATATTATAGCAAGGGTTTCCGTTAAACCTACGCCAACAATTGCTAAACCTCAACTAACGATTGATAAAGTGAGCCTCGAAAATAAAGAACTTGCAGCAGTTACCCGCCGCGACCCTACCATCGTTGCCAGAATGTGGCCTGTAGTGGAAGCTTTTACGGCAATGATAATACTCGATGCTTATGCACAGTATTTAGGATATGAGGCTTTGAAACCTAAAAGCAAAAAGTAAACTTAAGAGGCTGCTTTTTACAGCCTCTTTTTTCTTAATAAAGTATTTGAACCGGGTTTTCAGTTTTTTGTTTAAATTTATAGAAACTTCGAATAACTGAATTAATTGAACCTTTATGAATATTTTCCTAATCGGTTTTATGGGAAGCGGCAAAACCACATTGGGCAAACTGCTTTCTAAAAAGCTTGGATTAACTTTTGCCGACCTTGATATTGAAATTCAAAACAAATATTGTTTACCGGTTGGAAAATTGTATGTTTCGATTGGCAAATCAGCGTTTCGTGAAATTGAGCATAACATGCTCCTGGAACTAATTAAAATCAACAACAGGGTAATATCTGTCGGCGGAGGCGTACCTTGTTTTTACGATAATATGGACGTTATGAACCGTGAAGGTATCACTGTTTATCTTAAAATGAACTCTGAATCCATACTTCAACGATTATTGAACCTTCCGCCTGCCGCTGTTGCCAGACGTCTATTAATTGCAAATAAATCAAAAGAAGAACTATTCCAGTTCATCAAAACAAATATGGAAAAAAGAGAATCATTTTACAACCGTGCACAAATAATTGTGTCAAATGATGTACGCGACGCAAATATTACTGTCGAACGTTTAGTTACAGCTTTGCAAATGTACGACATCAAAAATTGACTTAATTTTACGCAAATATTTACGGCAACATAATTAAAATGAAAATCCCCAATCGCACACTATATGGTTTAAAACTGATGCTTCACCTTGCAATTAATTTTGAAGGCAATTTTATAGCATTAAATGAAATTGCCAAATCGGAAAATATTTCGGAAAAATTTCTTGAGAACATTGTTGCAGCAATAAAAGCGAAAGGTTTGGTAAAAGTTAAAAGGGGAGCGAAAGGAGGTTATTATCTCGCAAAACCTCCTGCTCATATTTCGCTGAAAGAAATTCTGGAAGCCCTGGAATCCGATATTTTTAATAAAGACTGGCAAAAACATGAAGATATTACAATTGCTGATACTATAATAAAGAAAAATTTATTGGAACTCGATAATTTGATTGCTGGTTTCCTGAAAGCAAAAACGCTTGAAGAACTTCTAAAATTATACGAATCAATGAAACCCAGCCGAATGTTTTATATTTAAAAAACAAACATGCGCCAATCAATTGCTATCTTTTTATAAATATTATGCACTTCACTGAAGGAATTTTACTTGGACTTAGTACAGGCGTAATTTGCATGGCATATTGCGGCCCGGTTTTGATTCCTTATTTATTTGGAGAAGCCGGGAATATTAAAAAAAATATTTATAATGTGTTGCTTTTTCTCTTCGGCAGGTTTGTCGGATATGTAATAATTGGAATTCTTGCCGGAATTCTCGGAAAATCAATTTTACAATCTTCTAATTATAAAACTCAAATTCTTGCTATTATTTATATTTTACTGGCTACATTACTTATAATTTATGGCTTTCACAGGTTTAAAGAAATATGTCTTGGTAAAATTCAAAAGATTGTCCGCAACACATTCAATAAGCGCTGGCCGGTTTTGGTGCCTTTATTGGGAGGTTTGATTACCGGTTTAAATATTTGTCCCCCTTTTCTCCTGGCAATTACAAAAGCAGCAGACATAGGTAAAATATTAGATAGCGCCATGTTTTTTGTGTTTTTCTTTCTGGGAACATCGGTATATTTTATTCCGTTTTCGTTTATAGGATTTTTCAGGCGGCAACAATTATTGCGGATTATTGGTAAATTTGCCGCTATTCTGGCCGGATTATTTTATTTGTTTAACGGGATATTATTATTAATTCATTGATTACAATATGAAAAAAATAAAATCTTTTTCAACTACCGGAAATATCTGGAAAACATCATTATTAATGATCCCCATGATTTTGCTGACATTCGTTTTTATCACCGGCGGCAAACCAAATTTTTCCGGGGCAAGCAACATTGCCGCATTTTTAATTACTTACACATTTTTCAATTTTTTATTCTTTATGATATTGTATACTGGCAAAACAGATAGATACAGGGCAATAGGCTTTGTGGTTTTGTCATTGTTTTTTGCATTAGTTTTTATTGTAAATATTATAAAGGCCAGAGGTTCTATGGCGTTCTCAAATGAAAATCTCATATCATGCGAAATACCGTTTTGTCATATTGTTACAACCATGGTTATTATTCCAGCTGCACTTACTAAAACTATTATATTTCCGGGCAGTATTATAGAAGGTTTTGCTTCTGTTTCATCCATGCTGGTTATAGTTATTGGCGTTTGCCTTGCCCTTGGACGCGGTTTTTGCAGCTGGGGTTGTTTTTATGGAGGATGGGATGAAGGCGCTTCGCGCATTTTACGCAAGCCTTTTATAAAAAAAATTAACCCGGTTTTTAAATGGATGCCTTTTGCCGTGTTAATCTTAGTAGCCCTGACTTCGGCTGCAACTCTCAGTCCAACTTATTGTGACTGGCTTTGTCCTTTCAAAACCGTAACTGAGTATCAAAAAGTTACTTCTGTTGAAATATTATTTAAAGCAGTTATTTTCATTTCACTTTTTGCGGGATTGGTAATAATATTGCCATTGCTGACAAAAAAAAGAATACAATGCGCAACCTTCTGCCCGATGGGAGCATTGTGTTCATTTTCAAACAAAATAAATGTATTCGGGCTTCGCATTGATAAGGAAAAATGCAATAACTGTATGTTGTGCAGTAAAAACTGCCCGACATTTTCTATTGATGAAAAAGACATTGAAAGAGGCGCACCTTCAATAACCTGCACAAAATGCGGCAAATGTATTGACGCTTGCACCAGGAAGGCTATAAATTACCATATTAAAGGAACGCCGGTTAACAGGAATCTGACTTTTGCACGCAACTTATTTTTGTTCCCGTCTTTTACTTTGCTTTTAATTTTCACAGGAGGGACCATGCAATATGGCATTACTCTGATTATAAAATTTCTGAAAGGATAAAAATATAGGGTTTTTTATTTGTTTCGAAACTTTGCCAATCCCAAAATATAAAGTAAAACAGAAAAGAAAATTCTTTTAGCCATTATCAATATTATCTAATTTGCTAAGGGTGGAATATATTTTTTCCAGCGAAATGTTCAGGTCTTCCCTCATGTTTTTAGTATAGGGGTTGAACCTTTGAAGATCCAAAAATAATTGCCAGTTATCATTGCAAGTTTGCTGGATAATTTCCAAAAGCTTTCCGTATCCTAATGTGTTTATGCGTGTGGGTTGCAGGTTTAAATCGGCCAATACCCTGCCAATAAAATGAGTTATTCCCTGTGAGTAGGCAACCATTTTATCATGCTCCTCCGGGCTCATTATCTCAACGCGCATTTGTTTTTTTGAAAAATATTCTGTCCAGTTTTTAAAAACTTCCTGTTGCGCGTTAATACTACACATTACCATTGGCAATTTCGATGTTGAATTGTAATACGAATCCGGCCCAAACATAGGATGTGTTGCTATAATCTGGCATTGCGGCGGAATATATTTTTTCATCCATTTTGCCGGATTTACTTTTACCGAACAGGTATCGAAATATAAAGTTTTGGAATTGAAGTAATTTTTCGAACCGATTAAAACCTCCTCAAACGCCGAAATTGCAACACAAAAAAACATTGCATCGCAATTAAAAACATCTTCCAAAGTAGAAATTTCTATTCCGGGACTAACCTCTTCTTTAACAAGCCCCCTTTTCGAGTAAACTTTCACTTTGAAATCTTCAGATAAAATATCGGCCCACAATTTACCGAAACGGCCATAACCATATATCGAAACAACTTTTGTCATCGATAATTAATTTTATAAAAGTCAGAATATCTAATAAAATAAAGATAACGAACTAATTTTAATTTTATTAAAGTTAAATGTTTATTTGCAGTTTTACCAAAAAGACAAATGATAGGAACCAAATCATAATATTATATGGCATAAACATAATTTCTTGAAGAATTGTTTTCTCTGGTTTCCAGATATTGGATTATGAAATAAAACCACAGTGCATTCAAATAATGTTAAACTGCATTTTCAATATTTGCAGTTGCCTGTTCTTTTATCCATTCCCTGGCATTTACGAAAGCTTCAATCCAGGGAGTTACTTCATCTTTTTTTCTTTCAGGAGGATAGTATGCCCAGTTCCAGGGATAAATAGAACGTTCGAGGTGTGGCATCATTACTAAATGGCGGCCATTGGCAGAACAAATTCCGGCAACATAGTAATCGCTGCCATTATCATTGCCCGGATATCCGGAATAACTGAATTTCATTACAATGTTATATCGATTTTCTTCGTAAGGAAAGCTGAATTTCCCTTCGCCATGCGCCACCCATGTTCCAAGCCTCGAACCGGAGAGCGTTTTAAGCATCACCGAATTATTATTTGTAACATTAACATTAATGAAGCCCGATTCAAATTTATGCGATTCATTCCTGAGCATTTTCGGCTTTTTATCGTGTTCGGGCGTTATCAGGCCTAATTCGATCATTAATTGACAACCATTGCACACACCTAAGCTCAAGGTATCAGGCCGGGCAAAGAATTTGTCAAGAGCTTGTTTTGCTTTAGGGTTATACAAAAAAGCGCCTGCCCAGCCTTTTGCCGAACCAAGAACATCGGAGTTTGAAAAGCCGCCAACGAAAACAATCAAATTTAATTCTTCGAGCGTTTCACGTCCGCTAATCAAATCGGTCATGTGGACATCTTTTACATCAAATCCTGCCAAATGCATCATCCATGCCATTTCACGATCGCCGTTCACGCCTTTTTCACGGATTATAGCTGCTTTTATCCCGGTTTGCTCCCGTCGTTTACGGTCAATTTTATATTGTTCAAGCTTACCGGTAAAGCTTTCATTGAAACTAAACGATAAGGGTTGTATTTTATAATTGCTATATCTTTCCAAAGCTTTTTGTTCGCCGCTTTGTTTGCGGTCGAGCAGGTAAGATGATTTATACCAGATGTCGCGCAGCTTGTCTATTTCAAACAAATATGTTTGCCTTGATTTTTTTATTTTGATAGCCCTTTCTGAAACAGGTTTTCCAATAATATGAAAACTAATTTGCTTTTGTTTGAAGAGAGAACCGATGGCCTCTTTATCACATGCGCCTATTTGTAGGACAATCCCGGGGTTTTCGCAAAACAAAAGCTTTATAATATCTTTTTCCTGGATGCTGTTTAAATCAATTTCCAGGCCAACGGAAGGATTTGCAAAAACCATTTCAAGAAGTGTAACAATAATGCCTCCGGCAGAAATATCATGACCGGCCATTATTTTCTCTTCATTAATGAGCAACTGGACAGTATTGAAAACATTTGAAAATAATGCTGGTTCTTTTACTGTTGGCGTTGTATTGCCCAATTTATTAATAATTTGTACAAAACTGCTGCCGCCAAGTGCGCAAGGTGTGAAAGAAAGATCGATATATATTAACAGGCTCGATGGGTCATCGACAATTACCGGGCTAATTGTTTTTTTAATATCGGGCACTTCACCTGCTGCAGAAATAATAACAGTGCCGGGAGAATAAACCTCGTCCCCGCCGGGATATTTTTGTGTCATGGATAGTGAATCTTTGCCTGTGGGGATATTAATGCCCAATGCCAGGGCAAAATCGCTTGCAGCCTTCACGGCGTTATACAATCTCACGTCTTCACCGGCTTGTTTGCATGGCCACATCCAATTGGCGCTTAAAGAAATTCCCCGGATGCCTCCTTCAATTGGCGCCCAAATTATATTGGTCAAAGCTTCAGCAATTGACAATATTGATCCCTTTTCAGGGCTTATCAATCCTGCTGCCGGGGCATGGCCAATTGACGAAGCTATGCCTTTTTCACCCTGGTAATCGAGCGCTACAACGGCAACATTATTTAGCGGAAGCTGGATAATGCCTGCCGTCTGCTGCATGGCAACCCTGCCTGTTACCGAGCGGTCGACTTTATTTGTAAGCCAATCCTTACATGCAACGTTTTCCAGTTGCAGCACCTGTTCAAGGTAATCGTGTAATTTCGAAGTATCGTAAGTTACTTCATTGAATGAAATATTTTGGGTACAGTCGTTTATTACAGCGCTTGGCGGATTGCCAAACATATCATCGAGTTCCAGGTCAATAGGTTTGTTATTATTTATGGAATCGGTAAAAGTAAAACGCTTATCGCCTGTAATTTCACCAATTACATACATTGGCGCCCTTTCCCTTGCGGCAATATTCTTTAGCAATTTCAGGTCCTTTTCTTTTATAACAAGCCCCATACGCTCCTGTGATTCGTTCCCTGCAATTTCTTTTGCGGAAAGTGTTGGATCGCCGATAGGAAGTTTGCTCATATCAATAACGCCGCCGATAGAATCGACTAATTCCGATAAGCAATTCAAATGCCCGCCGGCGCCATGGTCGTGGATTGAAATTACGGGGTTGTCAGTCAATTCAGCCAATGCCCTGATTGCATTATAAACGCGCTTTTGCATCTCGGGATTGGAACGCTGTACAGCGTTTAATTCAATAGCATTTCCATATTCGCCGGTTGCCACTGATGATACAGCGCCGCCTCCCATGCCGATACGATAGTTGTCGCCGCCAAGAAGCACTATTTTATCCCCTTTTTCGGGAATGTTTTTGATACTGTCCTTTTTATTTCCAAATCCTACGCCGCCCGCGAGCATTATAACTTTATCGTAACCGTATTTTCTTTCACTTTCAAAATATTCAAAAGTGTACACGCTGCCGCAAATTATTGGTTGGCCATATTTATTACCGAAATCGCTGGCACCATTCGATGCTTTTATAAGAATATCTTCCGGTTTTTGGTAAAGCCATTTTCTGGGCTTAAATGCTTTTTCCCATTCGCGGCCTCCGTCAGGCCTGGGATACGAGGTCATATACACTGCCGTGCCTGCAATCGGGAAAGCGCCTTTGCCGCCCCCTATACGATCGCGGATTTCACCGCCTGTGCCTGTAGCCGCTCCATTAAACGGCTCAACCGTAGTTGGGAAATTATGCGTTTCCGCTTTTAGCGAAATTACCGTTTCTATTTGCTGAATATCAAAAAAATCGGGCTTGTCCTGAGTTTTAGGTGCGAATTGCTCAACCACCGGTCCTTGCAGAAATGCACAATTATCCTTATATGCCGAAACTACACGGTTAGGATTGGCCTGCGTCGTTTTCTTTATAAGATTGAACAGCGTGCTTTCCTGGACTTTGTCGTCAAGCACAAAAGCGCCGTTGAATATTTTATGACGGCAATGTTCTGAATTTACCTGCGAGAAGCCGAATATTTCACAATCGGTAAGTTTGCGCTTTAGTTTTTTACTGAGGTTTACAAGATATTGAATTTCTTCATCGCTAAGGGCAAGACCTTCTTTCTTATTATAATCGGCTATATTATCAATAAACCTAAGGGGTTCCGGTTGCCTGTCAATGGTAAATAATTCCTGGCCAAGGTTTTTATAAAAAGCCTGGAGCATAGGATCGAAATTCGGATGCGCAGAAGAAGTTAATTCAAATTCTTCAATCCTTACAATTCCTGTTATGCCCATATTTTGGGTAATTTCCACAGCATTGGTACTCCATGGCGTAATCATCTCTTTACGCGGCCCAATAAAAAAACTTTCAATTTCAGTCTGGTGAACCAAACCGGCTTCCAACAGCCAACTTAATTTCGACTTTTCCTCATCATTTAAAACCAAATTTGCCTGAACCGCAAAATATTGGTTTCCATTTCCTTTATAAAACAGTATCATTAGAATTGCTTAGGGTTTCCAAACTGCAAAGTTACTAAATAATTTTACCGAACCTAATTTGAAAATTCATGCATTCGCAGGTAAAGATAAACTTATCCTCATCTGGAACAGAAAATTATGCTGATTCCAAAATAAAATTTCCGATTAAATTTTCCCCGAAAGTTTAATTATTGCTTCGGCAAAACCCTGCCAGGAAAATTCGTTCCTTTTTAGCTGAATATTTTCTGAAAATGTTTTGAAATAATTTTTATTAAAATACTCTTCAATTTTTTCGGAAATGAGTTCCGGTTCACAGGTCGGGATGATAAGCCCTGTTTGATAATCTGTAATCATTTCCGAAAGTCCGCCAACATTTGTGGCAATTACGGGAAGGTTGAAATTATATGCTATTTGCACTATGCCGCTTTGCGTTGCCGATTTATAGGGCAATACACAAACATCGGCTGCTGAAAAGAAAACCGAAACTTCACGGTCGGAAATATATTTAGTAAATATTGAAATTTTATCCTTCAAACCGAGTTCGTCAATAATGTCCTGGTACTTTGCAAAGCTTCCATAAACTTCCCCGGCAATAACTAAATGAAAATTATCCGGCAAAAATTTAAACGACTTTATCAACTCGCCGATTCCCTTATAATCCCTGATAAACCCGAAAAAAAGAATTATGTTTTTGTCCTCCGGCAAATTGAGTTTCTTTAAAGCTTCAATCTTTTCTATTTTTTCGCCAAAATGTTCATAAAGCGGATGAGGCTTTAAAATATATTTTGCTTCGGGCTTGAGGCTTAACAGGTCGTTTTTAACAATTGTACTCATGACAATAAAACCATCCACCTTTTTTAAAAAGTACCGGATTAAAGCCATATCTCCGGGTTTGCGTTCATGCGGTATTACATTATCAAGTATAGCTATGGTTTTTGTTTTGTTTCTTTTTCTCAACCTTCCCGATACATATCCCAACGATGGCGCAAAGAAAGGCATCCAGAATTTCATAATAAGTAAATCGGGATTATAACCGGCAATTAACTTACCTGCTTTTAAATAAGATAAAGGATTAATGGTATCTAAAACCCTGGCGGCATCTATCTTATCGATATTGTCGTTTTCAGTAACAAATTGTGTTTCTCCCGGAAATAAAAACCCGGGATATTGCCTTTTAAATGTAAAAGCCTTTATTTCATTATTCTTTTCCAGCGCCCGGTATAACAACGCATTGAACTGGCTTATTCCCCCGCGATATGGATAAAATGTAGATAAATAAGCAAGCCTCATTTTTTATTAAATTATTTTCCGGAAAAACTAAGGATGGCCTGATATACCGTTTCAACTTTTATATCGCGCATGCAGTGGCGCTCGCGCGTGCATGTGTTGCCATAAAAACAATCGCATCCGGTTGGCGGTTGAATAATTGCCCCGTTGTTGTAAAGATAAAATTCGTTAGGGTTGAAAATATTGTTAAACAGCACCAATGGTTTTTTCAGGGCTATTGCAATATGCATCATCATTGAAACTGCTGTTAGCACTACATCGCATTGGTTTGTTAATGAAATAAACTGGTTTAACGTAAATGTGCCGGGATAATATGCCTTGGTTTCATGTGAATATGTTTTGTTCATTTCATCTTCATCGGGGCCACCCAATAGAAGTGGAAAAAGTTCTGCCTGTTGTAATTTTACGATAAGTTCAACCCAGTATTCCTCCGGCCATAAGCGTGTTTGCCAGCGCTTGCCACAGCCGGTGTTTAACCCTATTATTTTTTTGCCATTTGCCATTTTAATTATCGGCTGCCACAAATTGTTGAAAGAGTCGTCAACATCGAGAATATAAGGTTCATCGTTAAAGTTAAAGCCGCAAATTTCGAAGATTTCCTCTAAATAATGTTTTGTATTTTGCTTTGAAATATGGTCGAAAAGGCCGGTTATCAGTTTATGTTCTGCCTGGAGAGTTGCCAACGATATATGATTATCGTTTAAAATAAAACCGAATTTTTTACCGGCATTAACATCTGAAAGCAATGCACAAGCTTCGTAGTCCTTATCAAGGTTTAGCGCCACATCGAATTTCTGGTGGGTTATTTTGTAGACCGATTTAAAATCAAACGCGTATATCGTATCAACAACTGAGGAAGGGACAATTTCCGGCGTAGCTGTAATCCAGGAAATATGGCAGCCGGGATAAACCTGGCGAAATTTGTGTATCAGGGGGGTTGAACGTATTACATCGCCAATAGCCCCAAGTTTTATAATGAGAATGCGATATTTTACAGGATCATATTCATTGCACGATGGACATTCTTTATTTCTTAATTTATTGGGTTTACAAGGAATTTCCCCTTTAAAGTATCTGCAATCAAATTTTATCTGGTTAATATTCATTTGTTCTTCAGTTCTCAGTTCTTCTGTTCTTCAGTACTTCAGTTCTTCCAATATTCATATATTATCTGGCATTGTTAAAATAGTATAGCTAAGTTATTATTCCATTTAAACATTAACAATTTTATTGAATGAACCAACATGTGCTTTGCTTTAGTATAACATTTTGTTTTTCTTCTTAATCTTGCCAGGAAATGCCTGAAAAGACTATTATAGCCTTCTACTGTATAAGTTTCTGCTTTGGTTTGAACCAGTTGTTTTTCCGGCACAAATTCATTGTACGCTTTCCAATAGTCTGTACACACTATTCCTTTAGAACACCCTTCAATTTTATTCCAGAGCTTTTTTCCAGTTTCTGTTCCTCGTGTGCCAATTTCGCAATTGATAAACCTATGCCCATATCTATCAACAGCAATCCATATCCAACAGTAGTTTTTTTTGAACCAATATATGTATGCATCTCGTCCAGTTCAACTACTTCTATATCATCCGGGTTTCTGAATTCGTCTAACTTTTCCCCAAAGGACTTTATCCAATTGAATACAGCAACATGGCTCACATTCAAATATCTTCCTATTGACCTAAAACCTAATCCCTCTAAATATAAAATCAAAGCATTTCTTTTTACGTCATTTGGCTTTCCTATTTGCTCAACAGTAAACCGGTGCTTACAATCTTTACATAGGTATCTTTGTTTTGATTTAACTATACCATCTTTACGAAAATTTTTACTTCGGCATTTTGGGCAGCTATCCATATTTATTTCATTGAGGTTTATAACTGCACAAATATATAAAAACTATACTTAATTAACAATACCTATTATCTCAACTGCCTAAATTAATTTCTTTCTCAATTAAGTATTTGTTCCTGTCGGCTGACGACCTTGAAACTATTTCGCCAAGAAAACCGGCCACGAAAAGTTGGGTGCCGATAATCATTGCGGTAAGCGACAAATAAAAATAAGGGCTTAATGTAACTAGTTTTGCCGGTATGTGGTGCATAACACAATATATTTTATAGCTTCCCAATAACCCGGCAAATAAAAAACCTATAATAAAAATTATGGTGCCTAAAGTTCCGAAAAGGTGCATCGGGCTTTTACCAAATCTCGACATAAAAGCTACCGTTAATAAATCGAGAAACCCTTTTATATATCTTTCAAAACCAAATTTGGTAACGCCGTATTTGCGTTTCTGATGTTTAACTATTTTTTCGCCGATATTACTAAAGCCGGCTTTCTTTGCCAAAACAGGAATATAGCGGTGCATTTCGCCATAAAGTTCAATGCTTTTAATTACTTTTCTCTTGTAGGCTTTTAAACCGCAATTGAAATCATGAAGCTTAATCCCGGAAACCAAACGAACAACCGAGTTGAACAGTTTGCTCGGAATTGTTTTCGAAATCGGATCGAAGCGTTTCTTTTTCCAGCCTGAAACCATATCGAAACCATTTTCCTTTATCATCCTGTACAAATCGGGAATTTCATCGGGATTGTCCTGCAAATCGGCATCCATTGTAATTACAACGTCTCCCTGCGCCGCCCTGAACCCGCAATATAAAGCTGCCGATTTGCCATAATTCCTTTGCAACTTTATGCTTTTTATATTTTTAAATTGTGGCGAAATTTTCTCTATAACAAGCCATGAATTGTCCGAACTGCCGTCGTCAATCAATATTAGCTCGTAACTTAAATTGCTTTCGGTTAAAACTTTATCAATCCATGACGCAAGCTCATAAATCGAATCTTCTTCGTTATATAATGGCACTACGATTGAAATATCCATTATTTAAAATTTATAAATGGGATTAATAGAATGAAAATAAAACCAGGCTTCATATAAAATTATTGTTGAACGTCCGAGTTATTCATAGTTTCATTAAACGGATTGCCTTCTTTTTTAATTAACATTGAAGTAACCAAAGAAATAAGAAACGACCAGAACGCAAAAGAAAATATCACACTAATAAACATTACCGTTGGCGTCATCCATTTTTTGGTTAGTTCCATCATTTTTTCAACCTGATCTTCATTTACGCCCTTGTTAATGTATTTTTGTTGCATAAGGTCTAATTGTTTGGCTATAATTCCGGGATTCGATGAATTTAATTTCGATATAACTAAAAAATCCTAAGAGGATAGATGCAAAAACGCCTACCAAAATACCAAAACCTAAAGATTGTCCATATGATATATAACCGCCAAGCTCCTTATCCCTGTATGATTTTCCTGTAAAATAAATACAAAACGCAAGGACTAAAATTGAAACATAGCCCATTGAAGGGTTTAAGTTTAACCCAAAAAAATATAAGATTAATGAAAAACCTATGAGAGCCATACCTGATACCAGGCCTGCATTCATAGATGATTTAATAATATTTCCTTTATTCGGTTCCATACATAATAAAACTGCTAATTTGTGATACAAAGATATTAGAATTTTTAGTAAAACAGCTTTTTATGAAATCGGGCAATACTTAATTTGTCATAAAAAAATTTTAATTACTTTTGTGCCGGGTAAGTCTTATACGACCAGCTCCTGCCCAACTCCCCCAGGATCGGAAGGTAGCAAGGGTAGGCAGTTGTAGCGGTGCGATATAAGTAGCTTACCCTTTTTTTATTAAGCCAATTTTTCTATCTTTATATTATATTCCATCTCTTGAAAGCGCTGGAACCAGTTATCAGCTATTTTAGGTAATAGCCAAAAATTTTACTCTAAACATGATTATATTAAAATGCCTTTATAAAAAAACACAATAGTTCAAATCGAATCCCTGATTAATAAAATTTAAATTTTTATTGAAATGAAAAATGTATACTTAAGCTGCTTATGCACATTTTATAAATTGCAAAAATCTATTTACATTTTTATTCCGGCAATATTAACTCTTATTGCGCCACCGTTTTTTTTGAATGCACAGGAATATACGAAAGGAGTGGGTATATATCCGGGCGATGTCCATGAAAATTTCTCCCCGCTTTTACAAACTGGCGATACAGGTTACAGAAACCTGGCTTTACGAAGGCCTGCATACCAATCGAGCAGTTATGATTATAATCTCACTGCACAACTGATAACTGATGGAATTATTGATACTGCAATGCCATCCCGTATCTCGGTTTTGTTCAAGCCAGGGTAAAGTAACGAAAAATGAAACGGACTGGATAGTTGATCGTCAGCTTATGTCGTACCTTACTATTCCTGGCCCGAATGGTTGGGTGCAATTGGAAATTATTGAACCGAAAGGTTTGCCGGAAGTGGACAGTATTAACATTTCAGGAAGTTTGCTACACGATATGCGGGACGCACAAGGATGGGAATTTATTGTTTCCGGTTCTGAAAATGGAAGCTCATGGAATCAATTAGACTATGCTAACGGCGCGGCCCTTCCCGGCGATTCCCTTAACGGTTTCTTTCGAAGATTTTTACCTCATAATTTAAGATTTTTCGACAAACCGTTTAAATTAAAGACTTCATGCTCATATCGCTTCTATAAAGTTGAACTAAAAGCCCCGAACGTATTAAAATGGCAATTAAGTGAATTGTCATTGTTTAAAAACGGTAAGCAACTCGAGCTCGGAGGGCCTTATCATTTCACAAGCGCCTGGATGAGCGCCGGAAATAAAGAAGAATGGGTATATGTCGATTTAGGCGCAACCTGTACGTTCGATAAAATTGCCCTTCATTGGATACGTAAGGCTGTTTCAGGTTCAGTGCAGGTATCGGGAAACGCTGTTAATTGGAAAGACATTAAAGCTTTGCCGGAAGGTGCGGGTTTAACTGATAATTTACAATTAGAACAACCTGTTAAAGGAAGATATGTTAGGATACTGATGAAAAAACCCGCATCGGATGAAGGCTATCTTTTAAGCGAATTACAGGTTTTCGGTCGCGGCGGCACTAAAGCAATTCCACGTAACCCGCCTGCCATTAACTCAGATGGACGCTTAGATTTGGCTGGTGGTTCTTGGAAGGTACAACGGCAATCATTCATTACAGAAAACGGCGAACTTTTATCAAAACCCGGCTTTAAAGATAATGACTGGGTTGTGGCGACCGTTCCGGGAACAATTCTTGTTAGTTATCTTAATGCCGGCGCAATTCCTGATCCCGATTTTGGCGACAACCAGGTAATGATTTCTGAATCGTTCTTTTATTCCGACTTCTGGTACAGGAACGAATTCATTGCTCCTGAAATATACAAAGGAAAGCATACATTTATCAATTTCGATGGCATTAATTGGAAGGCGGAAGTTTTCCTGAACGGGCAAAAACTTGGCCGCATAGAAGGCGCATTTATACGCGGAAAGTTCGATGTTACAAACTTACTTATCCCCGGCCAAAAAAATGCACTTGCCGTTCATATTATTAAAAATGCAACTCCGGGAAATGCAACAGAACAAACTATTATCAGCGCCGATAAAAACGGCGGTGCGCTTGGGGCCGATAATCCTACTTACCACGCATCAATTGGTTGGGATTGGATTCCTACCATTCGCGGACGAAATACAGGCATCTGGGACGATGTTTATTTAATGGCTACCGGGCCGGTAACAATTGAAAACCCTTTTGCTGCTGCTTCTCTCCCACTGCCCGACACATTGCATGCCAATGTAAAAATTGAAGCCACCCTGCGCAATAATGAACCTGAAATTATTTCCGGAGTTTTAAAAGGCCGGTTTGGCGATATTTCGTTTGAACAACCTGTTACACTTGAACCATTGGCTGTGAAAACCGTTAGTTTCGATCCACTCTCCTACCCTGTCGCCGATCGTCGGATTCTCCGCCTGATCCGCAAGTGGCTGAGGGCGGGCGTTTCCGAAGATGGGCGGTGGTCGAAGACGACGGTTGGAACGCCACAAGGCTCGGTGATTTCACCGCTCCTTGCCAATGTGTTCTTGCACTATGTTTTCGACCTTTGGGCGAACCAGTGGCGAAACCGTCTGCACGGGATCGGTGATTATGGTCCGTTACGCCGACGATTTCGTTGTGGGATTCCAAGACCGAGGTGACGCCGAACGCTTCCTCCGAGAACTGCGGAGAAGGCTAGAGCGATTCGGCCTCCAGTTGCACCCCGACAAAACTCGACTCCTCGAATTCGGTCGCTACGCGGCCGAGCGTCGAGCCGAGAGTGGTCTGGGCAAACCGGAGACGTTCGACTTCTTGGGCTTCACGCACTATTGCGGAACGACCCGGAAGGGAACGTTCACGATCAAACGAAAATCGGTTGCCAAACGCATGCGGGCCAAACTGCAAGAGATCAAACAGCAGTTGCGGCGGCGCATGCACGATGCGGTAGTCGATGTTGGTGGCTGGCTGCGATCCGTGGTCCGAGGGTGGTTCAACTACCACGCGGTCCCCGGCAACAGTGATTGCCTGAACCAATTCCGCACCCAGGTGGAACGTCTCTGGCGGCGGGTTCTACGGAGCCGAAGCCAAAAGGGGCGTTGCTGGACATGGCTGCGGATGAGTCGTTTGATTCGCCGATGGCTTCCCACCGCCCGCATCCTGCATCCGTATCCCGAACAGCGGTTGATCGTCAATGACCCGAGGTAAGAGCCGTATGAAGTAATACTTCACGTACGGATCCGTGCGGGGGGGCCGGGAAACCGGCGTTCCTACCGCGACAACCATTGTTTCTTGCATCATCCTGCTTTGCCGTCCCAAAATGGTTCCTGACACCTTTTTTGCGGAACCGGCTGCTGCAAGGCGGCCACGCACAGTTCGCGGCGGTCGTGCTGGAGCTGCCGGCCGCTGGACGATGTTATACCCCCAGCTTCGTACCCGATCAAGGTATTCGGGCACCCTCTCGGCAAGCTGCCAATCGGGCAGCTGAGCGTCAACAGCAGCCCGCGAACGTTCACTCCTCCCGCGTGCGTCACGATGGCCTCGACCGCATCGAGCGTGTAGTTGGGCGCGCAAGTCCGATGTGAAGTACCGCTTCTCCATCGACATGGCTTCGCTCAAGTGAGAATATGGCGCCGTTTCCGTCGAACTCACGCCGGACGATCTGCGTGAGATCGAAACGCCGCATCAAACATTACGGTGCAAGGGGCTCGGTATCCTGAAAAGCTGGAGCGAATGACGGGTCGTTGAGCGGCAAGAAACGTGTTTTCTCGTTGCGTCAGGGAACCGTGCCTGCTACTTTCCACCGCCGAACGGGTTGGGGCCATTGGCTCCTCCTCCGCCCAGAGCACGAGCATCGCCGGCTGCGGCGTCTTTCTTGGCCTTGCGGGGCTTCCTGGGGGGCGGATTGTCGCCGGCGTCTTTCTGCTAGGCTTGGGTTTCCGTGCTTTGGGTTCCTTGGGCTCCTTCGGCTCCTTGTGCTGCACGGGCTTATGCTCCGTAGGCTTGTGGGCCGCGGGCTTGTGCGTCTCCTCCTTGGGCTTCTTGGCCGCGGGAAGGTTGGCGTTGTGGTAGATGGGGTCCGGCAGGTCGGCATCGTGCAGGCATTGAACCAGGCCGGTTTCCGTGATGAGGTAGATCCGGTCGTTGTCAGTGTTTGCCAGCGGGACCAGCGGGCGAGGAGCCGGGAAGCTGTCCATGCGGGCACCGCTCTGGATGTTGAGCACGGCCAGCGCACCGAGCTTGTCGATGGCGTAGACGCGATTCTTGCTCGCCGCCAGGACCGGCATGATCTGCGGCGCCCACCGGCTGGTGCCGGTTTTCGCATCCAGGCAGAACATGCCGCCGAACTGCGTCGGAGGAAGAGGCGGGGGCCGATCACGACGGGCGATTCGATGATGGGATCACCGGCCGAAAACCGCCACAGCGCCGCCCCGTCCTTCTCTTTGATGGCGTGCAGGAGGTCGTCCCGCGAGCCGGTGATGATGATGCCGGAATCGGGCAGGGTGCGAGGGATTGCGGGGACGTAGACGAGGGCCGAAATGCCCGCCGCGGTTTCCAGGCGGAAGCGGACGTTCAACCGGTCCTCGTCACCCTTGACGGTGCCGACATAGAGGAAGCCCTTGTCGGTCGGCCAGGACACCTGTTCTTCGTTGTCGTTTTGCAGGGTGATCAAAGGGTTGTACCACGGTCCGCCCGAGCGAATGACAGGTCAGGGGCACGACCACGTCCTGTTTCAGCCGCAACGTTGCGTGCCGCTCGGCCTCTGCGGCCCGCCTCTCTTCGGGGGTTTTTCTGCGGTTGTCGGTCTTGCCGAGCTCCTGCCAAGGCGTCCTTGACCGGCTGCAAGCGATAGCAGCAGACCAGGCCATCGAGCATCGGCACGTAGACACGCTGCCGGCTCAGGCGGGTCCCGCGCCGGGTAGCCGGGAAGCCTGGTCGAGAAGAGTTGTTTGCCGTTGAAGCGATTGAGCACGTAAAGGCTCGATCCGTTGGTGACCGCGACGAAGAAATTGTTGGCCCCCGGAGCCAGGCTGGGGTGATTCGGGTTGCCGACCTGGGCGATCCAGAGGGTCCGCCCGTTGATCGCGTCGATGGCGTGCAGGACGCCCTGGTTGGTCTGGACGAAGAGCGTCGGGTTATGAAGAACCCCATCGGCATCCCGCTGAACCGCGTCATGCAGCGTGACGTAGGCCACCTGTCCGCGGGCCGAATCGAGCTGGATCTGGTTGAACCAGGCACTGGCCAATCCGTGCGTGGCGGCCGACGGTTCGGAGATTAACTCGCCGCTGGCCACGACGGGCGGAGCAGCAGCCGATAGAACAAGTGCGACAAGGACCACCAGCCACAAGCAATAACGCGTCATGGATCAACCTCGAACGGTTCCAGCGGCGCGCCGGCCGCAACCGAATACCAGCAGACTTCCGCGGGCGCCCACCTTATCTATGATAGCCGAGCCCTGGAGACAACGCACGTAGAAATCCGACTTCGGTCTTGGTCTTGGGTCTTGGGTAGTGAAGGCTACTGGGAAAACACTGTCTCCCCTGGTAGATGGGGGCGGAGGTGGGACGAACTTGACAGACCAGTATGGCCGGCTTATTCCGGCAACCCGCCATACGCAGGATTCCCCCCGCGGGGGAGAGAGACTGGAGTAAGCCCTTTCTTGATGGCCTTCATGGGTTCAGGGCCCGTAGCGTCGAAAGCTAAAGCCTAAGACCCAAGACCCAAGACCCAAGACCTAAGACCCGAGATCGTCTCGCTCCAGACAGCAGCACAGTTGCGGGCAGACGTCGGGACTGGGACCTTGCGGACCGAGCGCCAGGCGAGGGGGATGGGGCGGGATTCGCTCCAGGATCAACTCCCGGATCATGGCGACAAAACGGGGGTGGTTGCCGACCGGGCCCGCGCGGACCATGGTCAGTCCAAGCCCGTCGCACAGTTCGCCCGCCGCCACGTCCAGATCATAGACCACCTCCATGTGCTCACAAAGGAATCCGATCGGGGCCAGGACCAGGTCCCGCACCGCAGGGTTGCCAGTGCGGAGGGCGCGGAGACGCTCGTACAGATCAGGCCCCAGCCAGGGTTGGGACGGCGGTCCGCTACGGCTCTGATAGACCAGTTCCCACTCTTCCCGGCCTACTCGCTGCGACACCAAGCGGCAAGCCTCCCGGAGTTGCCGGACGTAAGGCGAAACGCGGGCCATGGCTTCGGGGATGCTATGGGCCGTGTAGATCAATGGGGCGGACGTGCGGCGGTCGGCGGGAATCTTGCCGAGCGCCTCGGCCACGCGGTCGGCCGTGGCCTCGATGAACCCCGGATGGTTGTAAAACAAGCGGAGCTTATCGACCTCCGGCGCCCGCGGGCCGACCGCCTCGCGGGCTCGCGCGATGTCCTCCAGGTACTGCCGGCAGCCGGAATAGCTGCCGAAGGCCGAGGTGACGAAGGCCAGGGCCCGGCGGACGCCGTCGTCGGCCATCTGCCCCAGCACGTCGGGGAGCAGGGGATGCCAGTTGCGGTTGCCCCAATAAACCGGCAGCGGCGGCCCGCGCCGGTTGAGCTCGGCCACCAGCGAGACCAGCAGGCTGCGGTTCTGGGCGTTGATCGGGCTGACGCCGTTGAAGAGGTAGTAGTGCTCGGCGACTTCGTGAAGGCGATGGGCGGGGACATTCTTGCCGCGAAGGACGTTTTCCAGAAACGGCAGCACGTCCTCCCGCTTTTCCGGGCCGCCGAAGGAGATCAGCAGCAGGGCGTCGTAGGGATGACTCACGGGGCTCACCGATTCGCTCCCAACACGATCATGCCGCCCAGTTCTCGACCCTCAACTGCGGAACGGCGACGACGTCACTGTCCGCGCTCGACCACCGTACAGTTGCCCGCGCCGAAGGCGATCGCGGCGATCATCATGTTCGCTGCCACGTCCTCCGGAGTTCCTCGTCAGGGACGGCGCGATGGAACGGTTCGAGGACGAACTTCATGTGCAATGTCCGTAATCGCGGTCAGACTTGCTGTCCCGCCGTGCGGCGTTCAGGCCGTGGCGGCCGACGGCACGGGCGCCAATTCCAAGACCACTCTGTGGCAGATTTCGCCGAGCACTTGGGAGGCATCGAGTATTTCCAGCCCGGCAAGTCGGCCGTCCGGTCCGTAGTCGGCCGTGATGTCGGGCGTCAACTCCCGGCACTCAGCAGTGCCCGCTTCCAGTAGCCGGAGTTCGATGTAGATCGCATCCACCTCAGCGTTGTAGCTAATCTTCATTGCGGTACCTCGCCTCTAATCATGGTAATACACCTTGACCGTCGCCACCACGATCGACGCGGGATCGTTGACGAAGACAACGTTGACGGTCTTGTAGGCGTAATGCCGGCGGTTCACGGGAGAAACGGCGCCAAAAGGAAGAGCGCGGCGGGCGTGCCACTTGCCACGTTGCGCCGGCTGCCATTGCGTGGTCCGAATGACCTGTTCAACTTCCGCCAACATCGCCCCGCGTTGTACCATTCGCCGGGCGGCATGTCGGGAAATCCTAATCGGCTTATGACCATTGGGGCTCATACAATACCACCCGAAATGACCCCGACGGGATTTGAACCCGTGCTCCAGGCTTGAAAGGCCTGTGTCCTGACCTGGCTAGACGACGGGGCCACGTGGCGCGGCGGCGGGCGTGCCGAGATTCACTGGTATACTAGCTGCGAGGGGTCAACGTCAAGGGGCTTGAAGGCGGGGTGCCCCGGTTGGCGTGCCCAAGCGTGGTTCCCGCAGCGTTGCGAAAGCCGGCAGCGGCACCGGGGGCGGCGGCAAGGTACAAGAAGAGCGGGACAGTCGTGGCGGGCAGGAGAAGAAGGGAAGATCGCCTACCGGGGCCAGAGCGGCCGTGTTCCTACGGATCGCCCCGGTTGCTAGGGTTCGCCCCGTTGCTAGGGCTCACCCCGTTGCTAGGGTTCACCCTGCGTTTTGGCCTGGTCGATCTTCTCGGATTGTTTAGCCGACGCGGCTTCGTTGCTTGTGGCCGCTTCATTGCGGCGGATGGCGTCGAAGACCTCGCGGCGGTGGACGGGTACTTCCTTTGGGGCCTCGACCCCAAGGCGGACTTTGTTGCCCCGGATCTCGACGACGACAATGGTGATGTTGTCGTTGATCACGATGCTTTCGTTCTTTTCGGGAGAGTACCAACATCCTATGTCCCTTTGCTTCCTGCCAGGGTTCCCAACCCGGTTGGCCCCTGTTGTGAGCCCAATGTGTAGGTTTGCGCCGGAACTACCCTCATTTCAGCATACGCTCATATACGGGGTGCGTCAAGCAAACTTCGGTGACAGAAGACCATTCGTGGCAAGTTTCTTACGATTTTGGCACACAATTCGTTAGATCCTGTATTTTCAGCCTTTTCGTACCCCTCAAGAGGGTGGTGAACGCGACATTGGGACGGCAGCACTAAAACCTGTTTTGTTAATTGGAGATTTCGGATGCTCATCAGTACCTGATCGACAAAGGATATTCGATCGGCGACAGCGAGATCACGGGATGGTGGAAAGACACGGGAAACCGCTCGACCTTCTCGAAGCCAACCGGCTGATTCTCGACAACATTCAGACCTCGATCCGTGGCTCGGTTGATGCAACTTCTTCAATCGTCGGCAAGGTGATCGTCGAAGAAGGAGCCAGGATCATTGACAGCGTCGTTCGGGGACCGGTGATCGTCGGAAAAAATTGCGTCATTGAAGAAAGCTATGTCGGACCGTTTACCGCCATCGGGAACAATACCATCATCAAAAAAAGTGAAGTCGAATATTCGATTATTCTGCGCGACTGCAAAATCAATAACGTCGGCATTCGCATCGAGGGAAGCATCCTCGGCAACGACGTAGAGATTGTCGAAGCGGCGGGAAGGCCGCGCGTTCATCGATTCATGATCGGGGATCAGAGCCGGGTGGAAGTAGCATAAATAAATTTGTACGGCGCAAATCACTTGATACAAAGACGGTCATGCTGGTCGTCCTGACTGCTTTCGCCGTCGTGCTGACTCTTTTCCGCGAACGATCTGTTGCGCCCCCACTGCCAGCCAGGTCGCGACCGAGGAGGGGCCGCCGCTCGCGCAGATTGCACCGATCATCGACTCGACGTTGAAACAGATGGGAGTAAACACGGAGAAGATTCGCCGGCTGAAAATCTCGGTCGGTGAATTGAAAAGGTGTACGAGAAGAATTGCGGGTAGCTGCGCCCCCTGCCTTTGAAGTGCTGCGGGCGATCACGTCGCTGACCGATTCGCTCAAGCGCTTCAGCGTCACGCTGATTTCTACCGAGAACCTTAAAGAGAAAAGCTCGTCTATTCATCTTCTTTACGCGAAACGTGTTTTTGAGAGTATCGTTATCACAAAGGAACGACCACAGAAAGGAGCGGATTTATCGGCACGCAAGATCA
>CAWEFA010000068.1:0-5105 GCA_963808135.1 uncultured Bacteroidota bacterium | reverse complement strand
CTTCCAGGCAAGCAAAACTATTCTGGCGAAGCAGTGTACACGCGCAGCTTTACGATTGATCCCAACTCCGCAAATTCCTCCAATTCAACCTTGTTTCTCGACTTCGGGACGGGAACCCCCATCAAACTTTTCTTCAACTTCCACATATATAATAATAGCGTAATTCATTTCTGTTCCAATGAATGATAATAATACACTAAATTGGCTAAAAAGAATGCATTTCCAAATCCATTGTTTACTATGGCTGTGTTAAAATATTTTGTGTAAAAACTATTAAGTATCGATGGTTCATATTGAGCTAAGCGAAGCCATTTATAGGATGGAATGATTAATTTGTTTCATCCTTTCCTGCACCCAAAAGGTTTTCTGCGTTGTATGCCCCTTTATTAATTTTCTTTTTGTACGTCTTTACTGTCAAATTAACATCTTGCTTTGAAAACAGAATATTATTTTCATAACAATCAACTATAAATTCGATATCAATTCCTGCATGTCCTATATCTTCAATAGCTTTATGTCCTCCAACAAAGCGAGGTGTATTTATGGAAACACTATCTTTTTCTATCCAGCCTCTATACGCCTAGTCCGCCCCAATAATGCCAAATATAGCAGCTGTCAACTATGCTCATATCACTTTTTTAGCGAATCAGCAAGTAATTTTGCAAAATTCTATATAATATGATTTTCCATGTGAGTTTATAAAGCAATATCATATCACTGCCGGTTTGAGCATTATAATTATTAGGCACATTAGCACCATCATACCACCATGGCGATCCCTTTGGGAAATAAAAAACACTTTTGTTGTAGACCAATTTTCTCTAATATGATATGTAATCGTTTTTTCCGATTCTGTCGCATAATAATTTGCAAGAGAATCAAATGAATGTAATGCTCTCTTTTTTTACTATCAATGCAAAATCGAGTAATGGACGGCATATAACAGCATCATCTACTAAATCCCTGCACAGGTTTGCTCGGAGCATTTATACCTAATTTTGGGTCCCATATTCTCGATTCGCTCCATCCTTTCCCAAGTTTTTCTGCCAATCATATAGACCTATTTTATCATCACGGTTGGATATAATTTTGTTTGAGACTTTTATAAAACGTAATAAATATTTTTGATCGTTTGTTGCACGGTACATAAGTAAATCAGCATTAAGAATATAACTGACATTCCATGTATAGGAACCGGAAGAGTTCCGCAATGTGTCACAACAAAGAAATTTTTCAACAAGTGGCGGTGTCATTCTATTATAAACAGCAATAATAGAATCTCGCGATACGAGATTTTGTGAAGATACGGTAAAATAAATAGCCAATTGCATAATAAATGCAATGGGATATATTTTAAAAATATATCTACTAATTTTCATAGTATTCTCTCTATAACTGATGTTACGCACAGTACGAAAAGCGCAGAATAAAGTAAAGTTGTCATACCCGAATGCTTTAATCGGGTATCCAGATGTTCTGGATTCCCGCTAAAAACGCGCGGGAATGACAGTTTTTTTCTTTAATGCGTAACATCAGTTAATAATATATATTATGCTTCAGATATTATAGATTGTAAATTTTTAATTTCTCTTTCAAAGCGTTGCTGTAATTCTTTTTTTAAAACAATTATTTGGCTTTTTAATTCATCTTGGCGAGTAAGTAAATCCTTTTCAGCCTTTATTATTTCTTCTTTTGTATTTTGAGTATAGACCGTCCCTTTATTGAAATAGTCTTTAAGAACAGGCCAATTCGATGTAATGAGTGGAACTTCCAAGGCAACCGCTTCATAACCCCCATCCAAAAGTGTAAGGTCTCTTGTTGTAAGAACGATAATTCCATCTGCCGATTGTAATAATGTCATATAATCTTTGCGTTTTAAAAAACCAGTAAAAACAACGTTTTTGGGAGTTCTTTGCCTGATTCCGGCTGATAAACGTGAGCTGTCTCCCGTAATAAAAAATTTAACATAAGACATTTCCCTGGCTGCCTCAATGACTTCCATTACTGGTTCATCTGATGAAAAAGAACAAATAAAAACAATTTTTATGTCATTTTGGGATTTATTAATATTTTGGTTTAATTCATCATTGCTTGGCAAGGGTCCCGTTAAAATACACGTTTTTGCTTTCCAGGCATTTACAATGTCGGCAAGATCTTTATTGGTTACAATTGTTGCAACAGCGCGGCGTGATATATACTTATGTAAAAAAATAAATTGCTTCCATGGAAACGTTAAAAATGCCGCAGTATGAGAATCAATAATTAATTTTGTCCCGTATATTTTCCCGAACAATAATACTAATAGAGGAAGGAATATTGGCGGATTTTGCATAAGAACAATATCCGGTTTCTCTTGTAATAATATACTTATCGTTTTAAATGCTTGGAAGTACGTACTTAATCGGTGCAATGAGAGGTTTCTTGAATTGAAGATAATGAATAAAATATAATTTGGCATTCAGAATTCTTGCTAAAATTTCAGTATGACTATCGAAAGGCGCCCAAGCGATGAATATCACTTTTTTCTTTTCGCTCATATTTTGCATGTTCTAGATTTGTATCCCTTAATTACTTCCATTGTATAATTATTTACTGGTCCCAATTAAAACTTTTCTAAGCGCTTCAAGATATTGTTTCCCATATTTTAGATCGGGTTCCAAGTAGTTCCCTTCTGCCCATTCATTCCACGATTTAATAAATACAATATTATCATCTCCAGATTTATCCTTTATCTTTAGAAACAACCCTTTTAAAAGTTTACTCCAATTTTCAGGCGATGTGTTTATCATAACTGTACCTTTTCGTATACTTCGGGGCGTATGGTCGAAATTTGGGACAATACAAGGTAATATTGTTTTATCAACCGGCATATTTTCTATTAATGTTTTGGTATAATCACGATAATCGATAATCTGCGGAATACCGAATATTTTATGAAAAAACAAATAGAAATAACGCATACTACTACGACGTAAAAATGTCAAATCATAGATAATTGCATCAAAACCTTTTAAGAGAATATCTGAATTATCTTTTCGTTTATAAGAGACCGTAATAAAATAGAACCCTTCAAGCCCATTTTGTTTTGCCAATTCATTCCAATATGATATGAACCCCTGAACATCAGGGAAATCTTCTGGTGAATATAATCCGAAAATAGGTTTGTTTTGCACACACATATATCTCTTATCTTTGAATGCAGGAAGAAGAGTGTAGAAATGATTCTCATAATCTTTTTTACCTGGATAAGTTTGCTCGATTAACAACTTATCCGGCACATCTTTATTCCAGGTTTTCGCATACCATGAATGATTTGCCCAACATAAACAAAAAGGAAAGTCCGGCTTGCCGGAGGTTAACACTTCATTAAATGGCCTTTCGAGCAATCTTTTACCTCCAAACCAGTAGTGCCAATAACAAAAGCCCTCAATGCCGGCTTCGTTTGCTAATTCAGCCTGAGCTTCTCTTACTTCGGGCAAGCGTAAATCGTAATATCCTAGATCTGCCGGAATCTTCGGTTGGTAATGCCCAGGGAATAGTGCTTTTGCCTTTCCAACATTTGTCCATTCTGTAAATCCTTTTCCCCACCATTCGTCATTTTCAAGGATAGGATGGAACTGTGGCAAATAGGAAGCAATTATTCTCATTAATCTCTTCTCTAAATAAGTTTTAGATAAAAAACAGATGTTTTTATATTGATTTGGTATGACGTTGCTTGCGTAAAATAATAATGTTCGTTATTATCCATTATACTTTTATCATTTCTCAGATCATCTCAATTATTTTCGAGCGTCAAAGTTTTATTCTGTACAAGTCTAATCAAATAATTAGGGAGCTTTTTATTCCCCTCCTCTTGGTTAAAATTCCTATTTATAAAATCCCTTCCATTATTTCCTATCGTTTTTGCTAAATCCGGATTATCGATTAGTTTTATAATCGTTTGTTCATAATCGGAAGGTTCCTCACAGTGATAATAATGAACACCAGAAGTAGCGTTTATCCCTTCCATACCTATTTTATTGCTAAGAACGGGAATGCCCGAGGATAAAGCCTCTAGAACTTTTATTTTTATCCCGCCACCCATACTGAGTGGCGCCACAAGACAAAGTGAATCTTCAAAAACTTTTTCAGGATTCTTCAATATCCCTGTGACATTTATGTTTTTAGATTGCATTGAGAGCAAGTCCGGCTTTGGATCCTTTCCAGCTATGACAAAAATTAAATCAGGATAATTTTTAATTAGATTTTTAAAGACATTATCAATAAACCATATACATGCCTGATGATTTTCAATTCGCCACATTGCCCCCCAGAAAAGAATTATTTTTGAATAGTTTGGCTTGCAAAAGCTATAGTTTCTATAATATGGCTGAATTACTCCTAACTTCTCTTTTTCTATTCCCTCATTGATCAGTAATTCTGAATCTTTAGTATTATGCGGCAAGACTAAATCACATAATCGATATGATTTTAACTCGAGTTGTTTAAATCGCTTCTTCCTAATCCTAAGAAAAAACTTTTTCATGATATTATTTTCAAAGTCATACATTCTGTCCATTTTTTGAAAGCATACATCATGGAGAGATGCGACAATTTTGGAGTTTCCAAATGCTCTTTTTATATGCCGTACAAAAAGGACTGTTTCTGTCCATTCTAAAATTATAATATCTGGGCAATAGCCGTTTTTCTTAAGTTTCTTTAATTCGGTTTCTATTATTTTTTGACGATATCTCGAAAGATGTCCTGCCGATTTTTCGATGGGATTGAGATAAAGCGGATATTCATAGAGAAATCTGTATAACCGCTTAAAAATATTCATATTAATTTCAGTAATTATACTATCAGGAATAGGTGAAGGAAATTGCTTTGCATACTCCATCCGAAAAGTAATAAGCTTGTTCTCAAACCTGTTATCATTGAGCATAATATTTAAATTGTTCCAGTGTGTTTTAGCTCCTCCTTCCCCATATTCGTTATTAATCGCAAAATATATTGATATCCATAAAAGCTTTATTTTCATGATCTTATATTAATAAACCTTTCATGATAGAATGGAAACTAATGTATAAATGATGTTGATTTTATCTTCTGAATAAATTGATCGC
>CAWEFA010000067.1:0-8031 GCA_963808135.1 uncultured Bacteroidota bacterium | reverse complement strand
CCATTTTAATAGTGGCCTTATTTTCTTCCCCTTTACGCGTTCTTCCAACAAACATAAACTTTTTCTTCTTGCTTTCTTTGTTTAGTGCTTTAAATAAGTCAGTAGAAGGTAATTCTATATTCTTTAAGAACATAAAATTTAGGATTAATTGGTTCACAGGACTTCCAATTTTAATCGCCACCGCAGGATTTTCTGCCTTTATACTATTTAATACGATTCATTCATTTGATGTATATAAAATATGGCAAAATGGATATGACCTTGCTGCACATGGATTTTATCAAAAATCAATAAATGAATACAATAAAATCGATAATAATTTAAATAATAACGGTGAATATTTATTTAGTTACGGAAGCACACTAATGTTGGATGGAAATATCATAAAAGCAATTTCACTTATTGAAAAATCAAAAAGTAATTTTACAGATCCCAAACAATACATAAATCTTGGGATTTGTTATGAAAAATTAGGTTCAAATAAAGATGCCGAAGAAAATTATAGATATGTGTCAAATATGATTCCAAATTTACTTTATCCGAAATATTTACTCGCAAAGTTATTAGTTAAAGACAACAAGGTTGAAAGCGCAAAATTATTATGTACAGAGATATTGAATTCAAATGAAAAAATAGAATCTAAGGCTACAGTGCAGATGAAAGGAGAACTAAAGACCTTATTAGTCTCGTTAAATAACCCCATACAAAACGGGGAAAACTAACAACATAAAAATAAAGGAGGTCAGAATGACCACATTATTTTTCAAAAAAAATGGATCCAAATTAAAGATTGCCGGAGTATCATTATTTGCTCTGCTTATGTTCTTTAACATCAGGTTATCTTTGGATCATAAAAGTATTACTAATAAAAGTATCGATTTGTTAGGTGTACAAATGTCTGTGCAACAAGTTTCTGCATACGACGAAGGCCCCATGGTTCTTAAAATATTACCCGGTGGAGGTTATTATTTTGATTGTGCATGTCAAGATCAAACAATCTGCGTACCTTATTATCCTTAGATAACCAGTGCCAATAATGAACAAAAACTTCCTGCTAAATAACCCCATACTAAATGGGGAAAATTAAAAAACAATAAAAAAAGGAGATCAAAAATGACTCTATTTATCAAAAAACATGGATCCAAATTTAAGATTGCAGGAGCATTGTTGTTTGCAATGCTTTTGCTTTTAAATTTACATTTATCTTTGGGTCAAAAACAAATTACTAATGAAAAAAATATCGACTTACTAGGTGTGCAAATGTCTGTGGTGCAAGTTTCTGCATACGAAGAAGGTCCACAGTATATGAAGAGCCTAGGTGTGGGAGGTTGGTGTGTTGCTTGTGAAAATCATGATCAAACAATCTGTGTATCTGATTGTCCTCATTAACCAGAGCCAATAATGAACAAAGACTCCCTGTATGTCTTACTATAGGGAGTCTTTGCTTTATGAATGAGGTTACTGTAATAAAAAAATCAATAGTTTTAGTTGTAATGCATTTCTTTTGAATGTTGCCGTTTAAAATTTGTTATAAGATGCACTTAATTGCTTTTAAATAATTGTATTCGTGAAAAGGTAAAAACACAATTCCTATTGTTTTTCACTGAAAATGGTTCAATTAATGGATTGCAGTCCAGTCGTTTAAATAAATTGTAGGAGAAGTATTGTGAGGATCAATTTAATAATAACACTAATTTTTACCATTATTTTTATTTCCTGTAAGCAAAACGGAAATATTGATAATAAAATAATATATCAAAATAGGACGATGGATATAAATCCAATAAAATTTGCGGATGTTTTTATGGAAAAATATATTGTGGAACTAAAAACCCAAAACAATATATATATTTCTGTAATATCAAACTTTATTGTCAAAGAAAAAACGTTTATTGTCCGTGATGAAATAGGAAAACAAATTTTAGTATTTGATACCTGTGGAAAATTAAAAAATATGATTGGTAAATCTGGCGATGGACCTGGTGAATATACCAGCGTGGAGTCGATTGATATTAACGATAAAAACGAGATATTAGTTTTAGATCGTGCAAATTGGAGAGTGTCAAAATTTAAAATAAATGGTGAATTTATTAAATCGTTAAATGTCTCTAATTCAAGTTTTAATATACTTGCAGATCATAATGATTGTTTTTTTGTATATTGTCCTATTTCCAATCTAAAACCGGAAAATAGGGATATAATTTTGCATTATAATAATAGTGGAAAAAATGACTTTAGCTTTTGTAAACCTTTCTTTGAGACAGGTATATGTGAGGGTGATCTTGTAAAAGACCATAATAATAATATATATGCGTCTCAAGGTTTTTGTTATAATTTTGTAAAATATTCTAGTGAAGGAAGATATATAACCAGTATTGATTTTATGGCTAATTACATTAAACAGATGGATTTTAAAAAATATGATGGTTACCCGCCAATAAAAGCAATGAATGAATGCAGTAGTGTTTTTAGGCTTGCGATAAGTAGTAAATATATTTTTTTAGTAATAAAAGAATCACCCAAGAATGGATTTTCTATGAATATTTATAATCTTGAAGGTAATTTATTAAAATCAAGAATTAAAATTCCCTTACATTTAATATTTTTGGCTACGGATGATAATGATTTATTGTATTTTACAAAAGAACCTGATGACATTTTAGATATGACAAGATATAACTTTAAAATAATTACTTATGCTATCAAAGGATTGTAATATGAAAGAAAGATTAATCATTTTAATGAGAAAAATATTTTCATTTAAAGTATTTTTAATAATTGTATTAGTCGGTCTCTCGTATTGGAACATATTATCGATTTATAAAATAAAAACATTGATGGATGAAAAATCGTTTATTCAATCTCAATATAGAGAATCTTCATATTTGACAAAAGTAACTTCTGGTATGGAAGGGGATCGTATAGATAATATTGAACTAAAAAATATATCAGGTAATATAAAATTTGATTATTTATTTAAAAACAAAGGTTATATCATTGTAATATATCAAAACGAATTGGTTTGTTCTCCTTGTTTGGAATTTGTAATGGGATATTGGATAAAAAATAAAAAGCAATTTAACAGTAATCTTTCTCAAGATTTGATAATAATAAACAATATTGCTAATAGTTCAACAATTCGATATTTAAGTTCTGTTCATGCTGAAAATGCATTTTATATAGATAGTAAAAATTATATTCATGATAATATCATAAAAATAGACAAACCGACTAACTTTATATTTTTTATTAATAAAAATAGGCAACTAATTTTCTCAACATATTTTTCTACTGAGTCGAAAGATAATTTGATTGATTTATTAAAGAATGCAAATCGATTCTTAGATAATAATAGTTTGTGAATAATATTTGTGAAACAGGTGTGCAATCAATGTTATTATCCGAATGACATTAGTACGAATATAACGATGGTTGTTGAAGGAGAAACCATGTATTGAAAGATGAGCAGGATATCACTGTTATGATGAGAAGTAAGAGGATAATGTGATGTCGACTGTAAACATGCACAAGCATGTATTGAGAAGTGGTCTTAAAAATGGTTATAATCAACGACCTTATTGTCATGCCCGAAGATTTTGCCGAAGGCATCACTTTCGAGATAAATGGACATCCAGAATTCTGGACTCTCGGTAGCTCTAGTATTGAAAATGTATCGCACTTTGTCCGATTCGATAATAAACATCTGGCGAAGAATGACACAGTATTTTTAAGATAGCTTCGAGTATTGTTAAATGGTCGCCTTTCAGAGTAACAATTACTTCGGATCGATTACATGAAGTTTGATAACTTGATAAGACCATGAATAGCAGATTGGTAAAATTATACATTGCGATTTGGTTTCTACCTAACTTTATATATAACAGTTAGGGACATTTTAAGGATATTAAGAGTGATATGAGATAACCAATTCTTATTCACGATTCCATGATATATCCGATTTTGAGAATAGATAAGATGATAAAAAAAGGATTACGATATTGTGTTGTACTTTATTTTATTGCACTTATAGTTAGTATTATTAAAAGTGTGACATTTGATATTAACATTGTACAGTCGTCATCAATGTATCCGACACTACACGATGGTGAATTTATTTTAATAAAAAAGTATTCGTATAATATAAAAACTCCTGAATATCTTCCATTAACAAATATAAAAATTCCGATTTTATCTTTTAATGGTCTTGAAAAGGTTCAAAAAGGTGATATTGCAGTTTTTAAATTCCCATCTTTTATAAACGGCCAAAAAGATACTTCTAATTTATTGATTGTAAAACGAATTACAGGTTTGCCTTGTGATACAATCGAAACATCTTGTAGATATTTTGGATTGGATATTCCTTCTGCAAGCAATAGTAACAATATTTTCAATAAAAGTTATCTCCGTATTCCCCATAAGGGTGATTCTATCATTTTTAAAAATAATAATCATAAATATTTTAGGGATATTATCCTGGGCGAAGGTCATACATTTGAAAAAATAAGTGATAGTACTATTTTAATCGATGGAAAACCGTCCTTATTCTACGTTGTAGAAAAGGATTACTACTATATGAGAGGAGATAATGAAAAATATAGTTATGACAGCAGGCAGTGGGGATTTTTACCTAAAGATAAATTGATAGCTAAGGTATTATTCTAAAAGTTAATTACTAAAAATCATCTCAAAAATGAAAAAATGACTTGTACATTGCCAGAGCGTCATGTATATTTAGAACACTATGGCACGACGCGAAGAACTATCTGACGAACAATGGGCATTGATAAACCCCATATTACCCAAACACAAACAACAATACGATGGCAAAGGACGTCTACCACTATCAGATCGAGAGATACTCAATGGTATTCTGTGGATCTTGCAATCAGGTGCGAGATGGAAAGACATCCCGAAACGATTTCCTCCGTATCAAATCTGTCATCGTCGTCTTCAATATTGTGTGCGCAATGGAACAATGCGCACGATCTTAGAACTCCTTGTCAAAAACCTTCACGAGCGTGGCAAGTTCGACCTTTCCGAGTGTTTTATAGACTCAACTTTTATAGTGGCGAAAAAGGAGGCTTCGGGGTTGGAAAAACCAAGCGCGGCAAAGGTACAAAGCTCATGGCAGTGGCAGATGGCGCTGGTATTCCTCTCGCCTTCCACGCTACGAGTGCTGCGCCGCATGAAGTCACCCTTGTTCACTATACTCTCAAAGAACGGTTTCTCCGACAACGTCCTGTTCGTTTAATCGGTGATAGTGCTTGCGACTGCGATCCGCTTGGTCACTCTTTTGCACAACAAGGTAACGAGCTTATTGCTCCACATAAATTCAATCGCATAAAACCAACCACACAAGATGGCCGTGTCTTATATCGTTATATTCGTCGATGGAAAATAGAACGACTCTTCGCCTGGTTTCAGAATTATCGACACCTTTTGGTTCGGAATGAGTATCATCTCGACAACATT
Source organism: uncultured Bacteroidota bacterium (assembly GCA_963808135.1). Classification (GTDB taxonomy): domain Bacteria; phylum Bacteroidota; class Bacteroidia; order Bacteroidales; family DTGW01; genus CAWEFA01. The sequence continues at coordinate 2,559 of CAWEFA010000067.1, read as the reverse complement.
TTCGGCTTCGTTCATCTCTCTTGTATCCTAATACTTATAAAAACGTTTTTTTAGGGCCACTTCTAATTCTATAATGGGATTTAAGATGAAATTATTTTGGATTATATTTTTTTGTCTAACATTAATATCGTTTCAGGATTTTGCACAAGAAAGAAAATACTACGAATTGATGGGAATGGTCGTCGATTCGATATCTGGGTCCGATTTACAAAATGTGAATGTTTCAATTGTTTCCAGGAAAGACGGCAAGATAATCGGTGGAGCAACAACTAATGCAAAGGGTTATTATGAAATAGAAAAAATTCCAGAGCGTGTAATACGCGCAAAGTTTTCGATAGTTGGGTATCAAACAAAAATAATTGATTCGATCTCATTAGAAAATACTTCACGCATAGGTATAGTTAAGCTTTTTGAAACAATGGTAGTAATGCCCGATGTAGTTGTCGAAACAATTAAGCCGATGATTGAATTTAAAGCCGATAAGCAAATAATCAATATCGACCAGGCTCCGGGAAACAACGGCTCTTTGACAGATGTGTTGAATAATTCTGGACTGGTGGATGTTGATCCTCAGTCAAAGTCCATCTCTGTACGAGGACAAGCTGTACGATTGGAAAAGGACGGGCATCCGTTCGAGATGCCGGATAATACACTCTCTCAGCTTCCCGCAGCGATGTTTGACCAGGTTGAAGTCGTTTTATCCCCAGGCGCCAAAGAAAGTGCTGAGGGTGGAATTTATATCCTTAACATAATTACAAAAAAAAGTGCGTATGATAATATAAGTGGTTCTCTTAATATAAATGTCGCCTCAAATCAAAATAATTACGGCGGTCTGAATGTAAACTACAAAGTAAATAAATTAAACATTTTTATTTCAAGTCTCGGGTACTTCAGCAAATTCATCGCTAAATCTATTTATGAGAAAGATAATTACAACGCCACGAGCTTTCATTACTTGAATTCTAATTCATCAACTAGTGGCGACATTTTTTTCGGAAATATTGAATCAGGATTTGATTATAATCTAGATGAAAATAATACCTTCACATTCGTCGGTTCGTATAATAGACAGAAGGATAACAAAAACACTACCGGCAACGGTGTAGTTGAAAATAATCTTTCCATTCCAGAGTATAGCTTAGGAAATCTGAGCAATTTAGATGACGCAAGGAGCAACTATACTCTTTACGGTTTCTATAAAAAGAAATTCGGTAAGTCCGATTCGCAATCCGCATTGCCCGAAAGAGAGTTGACATTCGATGCATACTTCTCCAACATTTATTATCGTTCATTCAATGACTTGAATACTATGTATAGTTATCAACCCGACCTACCACAATTGAATAACAGTGGGACTGTTGAGAATGCAAATACATTTATCTTCAAAGTTGAATATGTTGTTCCTTCAGAAATTGGAACGTTCGAGACTGGATATAATTTCACTTATCGTCATAGACAAGACGAAAACAATTCGCTCGACTATTCTTATCTGACTAATACATGGCAGGACAGCTTAGGACTAAGTAATTTCTTCAGATACAAAGAGAATATTCATGCGGGATACATTTCGTACTCAGAGGATTTTGGTAAATTTGGAGCAAGGACTGGTTGTAGAATGGAATATCTATCAACAGCAGGGAACCAGATTACTACTGGTCAAATTTATGATCATTGTTTTTTAAATTTCTTTCCAAACTTAGATATTTCATATAAAATAAACGAGTTCTTTCAGATTTACTTTAACGCTTTTAGGAGAGTAAAATATCCAGAGTTGTATTATGTAAATCCATATAAGATATACACTGGGCCCAATAGTTTTAGAGCGGGAAATCCTGATTTACAGCCCTCTTACACAAATTCGTATGCACTTGGTTTGTCTCAATACATTAATGTATACTACAATTTTTCATCCGGATTATACCAATATGTAATGGCAAATCTTCAAGACAGTATATCGAACTTCTACCCAGTAAACTTAAACAGCAACAAAATATACGGTGTAGACTTATCACTGCCATATTATAATAGTCCGATGGCTTGGTTTCATCTGCCTGATTTTATTTCGATGCTTAATATCAGATTTACCTACAGGTACAGCAAGACCACCGGCAATTATCTAAATGAGGATTTATCCGATTGGGGCTATTCCAAGTCATTGAACGCTTCAGTCGGATTGAAACTATGGTATGATATTGATGCAAGCATGTATTTTACTTTTACACCAAGAACAGAAAGCAAAATGTATATCAACAATCAGTATTCCTACTCTATGATCTCCTTTAGAAAGTCATTCTTAAATGAAAAACTTGAGATTAGTTTGTCGGTTAACGATATCTTGAATAGCAATAAATACGGCCAGCAAACGTTCGGGTACTGATTTCTATCTTCGCAATAGTAGCACAATGCAAAACAGTCAGGCAGTTTGCCTAAACATTATATACATGTTTAATAATTATCAGCAAAGGCGGGAAAGAAATATTGATGACGGAAGGGATGCTGCAGATAAATCGAACAGATGAAGATGTAGCTCTGTAATAGATACTAAAAATTGATTATGAA
>CAWEFA010000066.1:0-9078 GCA_963808135.1 uncultured Bacteroidota bacterium | reverse complement strand
TTATGTGTATGTTATTATTATTTACTGGTTGCGGTTTAACATGCTGTTTGATTTAACGGTACGAGGAAGCGTTTTTACCCCCCTTTTAAACATATTTTCCGGGAGTCTGTCAGGGATAAGGCCAGAAAACGTTAACGATCGTAAGGCTATCATGCAATATCTCTTTTATAATGAAGAATGTGGGCGAGTATGCCACTTTGACGGCCTATAAATGACGGCTCTTCTGCACTCACTTGCCGATGCAAATTCGGTACAGTAGCGAAATGTTTGAACTGTGCCGGAGTGAAAAAGCTGGAATTGTAGGCATTGAAAGCGCTCAGCCTGGGATGTTTGCTATGCGGCAGCAACGGCATGCGCGGCGCGTAGATCCGCTGACCCGCCCGACGCGGACTCATTCGCACGGCAGGCAGCTGTAGTGAACCTGTCTGCCGTGTTCTGCGGCGCACAGTCCAATGCACGACATACAAAATGAATGCATGGACGCGGGCCACAGGATGTGTGTGCAGCAGATTCGCTTTGCGCAAATGGCGCAGGAGACGATGAAGCTGAATCCGAGCACTGTGAATCTGCCTGAGCCGCGTCCTTCATGCGATTGCCTTGCGAGGCGAGCTAACTCACTCACGATATGGTGCTCCATTTCCTTGTCTTCGATGTCCTGCTCTCTGCCTTCGAAGAAGGCGTACATCTACAACTCTATATGCAATTGGTGGAAGCTTTTTCCCTCGTTAAAAACCCATTCTCCTGAAAAATCAATCTTCTTAACACCAGCATTCACTTCTTTTAAAGGCAGTGCAGGAAGCCCACATGCAGCGCGATATGGAGCGCTTAGCTTCCAATAAACGGAATCCTCCAAATTTAATATTCGCGGATTATTCATTAATGATACATATTGCTTTTTCGATGTATTTCTCACCATTCCTGCCCAGGTAACATAAAGCGCCCACTTCGGCTGGGCTTTATATATTTCAGGCCTTGGAGGATTTCCAACTTCTGCAAGAATAAGCGGTTTCCCCTTTGACAAAGCTTCCAGGCTGTCGTAATAAGCCTGGTTAAAATCGTTTGCATAAACATCGAGCGCAAGGATGTCGATGAATTTGTTACCCGGATAATAGCCGGAGAATTGCATATCGGGGTTTACAGGCCTGTCGACACTCCAAACCCAAATAAGGTTATTGAGTTTATGGTAATTTACAAACCGGTCGAACAATTGACGGTAAAGCATTTCCGTATTATATTTTCCACGCCGGTTTCCCCACCAGAACCAATTGCCGTTCATTTCATGGTAGGCCTCCAGATTACAGGAACATGGGCATCCTGAAGCTTTTTCAGGTAAAAAGCAATCGTATCGACTTGCGAGCACCAGTGTTTGTAAAGTTTAGTACCGGGCGTCAGAACATCCCTGAATTGCCGGTCCAATAACTGGCCCTGAACGGTTGCAAGCGAATCGGGCGATTCCTTACCCGGTTGCGGATGGAATGTAACAGGCTCGTCGGCAGTAGGCGGTACGGCATGCCACATTATTGCAATTATCGAACCTTTTTGATGATATTTTTTTGCCAATTCAACAATATCGGGGCGGGCAAGATGTGAGTCTGTATCACTGTCTTTAGCAAATCCCATATCTGTGCTAAAAATTACCGGTGATTTTCCGATATATTTTGCAGCAAACTGCGAATTTCTTCCCTTAATATTGGGGTAATTGTGTTGGCCTGTTAATGTGTATTTCCCCGATATGCTATAAATAAATTTCAATAATGCCTTTGCTTCTGGCGACGCATTGGGGGTTACAGGTTTAATATCATTATCGGAGCCAAAAATCTGTGACGAATAAATACTTAATAATGCAATGAAAAGCAAATAAACTATTTTTCTTGGTTTCATACGTATTAATCCTTTATATAAAATAAAACAAATGAAATAAAAATTTTACTTTTTTTCTTAAATGAACTACCCCGCAGCAGAGCTGCGAGGTATCAAAAAAAATACAACAATGGAGTTTGCATAGCAAACCTATTATTTGATTTTACCCCGTAGCAGAGCTACGAGGAATTCTTTTGATTAAAAATAACTAAAATCGATATATGGATTGTCTTTCAGTTTATAAACATGTTTCTTTATCTCATCAGCCCACTCTTTGATGGAATGTTGTTTATTAAGAGTATCAACAATAATAGGTTTACCAAACGTAACATTAAATTTACCATTGCTATGTTTGTACAATTCATCAACTAAATAAAACATTTCAATATTTAGCTTAATTCCCAACCTTTTTCTAAGGTTCGACAAGTTATAGAAAAATTCGGTATTCCGGCCTTCAAAGTAAACCGGTACAATATCTCTTTTATAAGCAATGGCTTTGCTAATAAAGTTTTTCTTCCATTCAAGATCAATAATCTGGCCTTTTATTTTTCGCGAACACAAGCCTGCAGGAAAAGTAAGCATTGGCAATTTTGATCCAAATGTTTCGTCAATAGCTTTAATAGCCTCTTTTCCCTGGTTGCCATGCTTATTTACAGGAAGTAATAAAGGCACAAGGTTTTCAATATTCATCAGGATGTCGTTTACCATTACGCGAATATCGCCAAGCCTTTGTGCAATAACAGACATTAATATTATGCCATCGAACCCTCCCAGCGGATGGTTTGAGGCAAATAAATACCTTCCATTGACAGGTATATTTTCAAGACCTTTTACTTCCACAGAAACATTAAAATCTTCAAGGCATGCATTTACAAAATCAACGCCCATTTTTTTACCATGCCTTCTGAGCAAATCATTTAAATCGTCCTGGTGTGCAATGCGTTCAATATATCTATAAAGAAAGCCGGGGATAAGCCTTGCAAGTCGTGGATTTTTATCTCGAAATACTTTTCTGATATTAATTTCCACTTTTCAAATGTTTTTCAAGGAATTTTTCCATTGCCCTGTAAAAATCGAAACGATTTTCTTCGTTATGAAAGCCATGCCCTTCATTATCTTTAACCATATATTCAACATCGATGCCTCTTTCTTTCATGGCTTTGACCATTTGGTCGCTTTCGTTTTTATTTACGCGCGGGTCATTCGCCCCCTGAGCAATAAAGAGCGGCGCTTTTATCTGATCGGCATGAAACACAGGAGATACCTCGATATACAAGGCACTGTCTTTTTCCGGGTTACCAATCATTTCGTACTGCATTTCGAGCAAAGGTTTCCAATAAGGCGGGGTTGTTTTAAGTAAGGTAAAAAGATTTGATACTCCAACATAATCTATTCCGCAGCAATACAAATCAGGGGTAAATGCCAAACCGGCCAATACCGCATAGCCTCCATAACTACCGCCATAAACAGCAATTCTTTTCGGATCGGCAATGCCTTGTTTAATAAGCCATTCAGCGCCATCGGAAATATCGTTTTGCATTGCTTTTCCCCATTGCTTAAATGAAGCTTCCCAAAATTTACGTCCATATCCCAATGAGCCGCGAAAATTCATTTGTAAAACAGCATAACCCCGGTTTGCTAAAAATTGTACTTCGGAATTATATCCCCATTTGTCCCTTGCCCATGGCCCTCCGTGAGGATTCACCACTATAGGAAGGTTTTTGTCTTTTAATCCTACGGGCAAAGTAAGATAACCATGAATTGTAAGCCCGTCGCGTGATTTATATTCAATCGGCTTCATTGTTGCAAGGTTTTCTTCTTTCAGCCATGGGCTTATTTCATGAATTTTTGTCAGTTTATTGGCAGTAAAATCGTAAAAATAATATGCGCCCAGAGAACGGTCGCTGAAAGTACGGACGATGAATTTATCTTCATCTTTATTCGAAGCGGCAATGGAAATTTCATATTTCCCCAATTGCTTATCCAGGTTATTAAATAATTTCTTAATTAAATCATCGAGAAATACAATTTTACGTTTCCATGTGGTGTAAGTAATAGTTGTTAAAACTTTTCTCTTGTTCGAGTAATTTAAACCATCAACGTCATAATCTGCGTCCTCATAAATTTTTTCAGCTTCTTTTGCGGTTTTAAGGTCAAACACTATTATGGCCTGTTTATCGCGGCCAAGATTCGACGAAGCGTAAATATTTTTATTATCGAACGTAAAAAAAAGAGGTTCAACAGATTCTTTAAAACTTGTTTTTATAACAATATGAAAAGAATCCTGCTCAGTTTCCCTGAATAAGATACTCTGGTCAGTGCCATCGATTGCAACAGCCAGGCGTAATTTTTTCTGATGGTCAAGTATCCAGTCCTGTATATTTCCGGGATTTTCGGCAAGCATGGTCATTTCGCCGGTTACAATATTTAACCTGTAAGGGTCAAATACTTCACGGTTCCGTTTGTTAAGGCCAATAATAACTTCATCCTTTATGTCCTGCAAATCATCTATGATTATTGTGCGTACCCCGTCGAAGTTTGTAAGGCAAATGAGGTTTGAGCCATCGATATTTACGCCATAGAGTTTAAAATTTTCATCTCCTCCGTTATCTTTAAGATATAAAATACGGTTTTTTTCAGTCCAAAAATAACGGCTAATATCGCGGTCTGTTTCCGAAGTAATCCTTTTGGCCTCTTCAGCGCCGATTTCCTGTACAAAAATATTCATGCGTCCTTTAAAAGGCGCTGTATATGAAAAATATTTACCGTCGGGCGATATTTGAAATGAGCTTTTCTCCGGGTTTCTGAAAAAATCCTCCAATGGAATAATTGGCACTTTCATAATTTTACTGCTTCTAAATGAAAAGAACGGCAATATTAGTAAAAGAATACCAATAATAAAAAACGTCTTACGACAATTAAAATAAGGCTTTCTGAAATATTTGAAAAGCAAAAATTTTATCATACCAAATTTTATTATTGAAAACTATAACACTATTAATTAATTTCCTATGCTTTCATTTTATCTAATTTACAATAAATAAATATAATTACATCCTTTTATTTTTGAAAAATGCTTTAATTAATGCCGCACATTCATTTTCTAAAATCCCATTTAATACAGAAGTTTTTTGATGAAGGATATTTTGTTTAATCAGTGAATATCCATGTTTTGGGTCAAAAGCGCCATATACAACCCGGGAAATTTGCGCCCAATTTGAAGCGCTAGCGCACATTATACAAGGCTCAACTGTAACATATAAAGTGCACCCGGCAAGATATTTTCCTCCTAAAGTATTAGCTGCCGAAGTAATTGCCTGCATTTCGGCATGGGCAGTAACATCGTTCAAAGTTTCAGTTAAATTGTGCGCCCGCGCAATTATGCGATTGTTGTTAACGATTACTGCCCCAATCGGGACTTCATCCTTGTCAAATGCTTTCAGCGCTTCTTTCAGCGCTTCCTGCATGAAAAACTCATCTGTAAACATATATATCTGAAGATTGTTTTCTGAAAATGAAAGATTAAAAGATAAATAATTATGCCTAACATATCGAAGTCAAAAATATATATTTGCAATAACCAAAACTAATTGTTTAAAATATTTTTATGAATAATTGGTCTAATTACCACTGCCATACAAGCCTTTCAGACGGTCAGGGAATTCCCGAAGATTATATTAAAAAAGCTGTCGATTTGCAAATGTCATCCATAGGCATTTCGGAACATGCCCCTCTCCCATTTGAAACCAAATGGAATATTAAACCTGGTAAAGTTGAAACATATATTACTGAAATTACAGACCTGAAAAAAATATATTCCGGGAAAATAGAAATATACTGCGGGATGGAAGTTGATTATATTAGTCAGTTTAATGATGCTATTCTGAAGGTCTGCCTCTTTGAAAAGCTCGATTATACAATTGGGGCAATTCACTTCTTAGGTTTTGTAAGCGACGGGCAACCCTGGAATATAGATGGCAGCAGTGAATTATTCAACCAGGGCGTAAACGAAATATTCAGAAATGATGGAAAACACCTTGTTGAAAAATATTATAAAGACATAATAAACATGGTTTATAATATGAAACCAACAATTATAGGCCATATTGACAAAATTAAATTGCATAATGCAGGCAATATTTATTTTTCTGAGGAATCAAAATACTACCGTGATGCTGTTTTAGAAGCCCTGGATGAGATTAAAAAATCCGGTTGCCTTGTAGAAGTCAATACCCGTGGGATATACAAACATAAAAACAAACAGCCGTATCCTTCATTATGGATATTAAAACAAATGAATTTAAGAAAAATCGGGGTTGTTATTAATTCTGATAGCCATAATGCAGATGAGCTTATCAAAGGGTTTCCCGAAGCTGCTGAGGTATTGAAAGAAGCAGGATATCATTCGCAATGGCAGTTGATAAAAGGTAACTGGACAGAAGTTCAATTGTTTTAAAAATTAGTTTCTCCATCTTTAAAAATTAAAATTGAAAAATCAATAAATTTTATCACTTGTTACTTCTTCGTTTTTTAGCTCATTCGCAGATGGTTTAGCGCTAATAATTTGTTTTGTAATTGTAAAATGAAAAATACTTCCTTTTCCGGGTTCGGATTCAAGCCATATTTTACCACCTAAAAGTTCAGCAAGGCTTTTACAAATTGACAATCCAAGCCCAGTGCCGCCATAAAGCTTAGTTGTTGTTGTTTCAACTTGTCTGAATCGTTCGAAAATTTTGTCGTGGAATTCCGGTGCAATACCTATTCCTGTGTCCTCAACATAAAATTCTATGAACTCTGGAATTTCTTTAAATCCTAATTTAATATATCCGTTAGTAGTAAATTTAAGCGCATTGCCAAGTAAATTATTAAGAATTTGCCAAAGCCTATAGCTGTCAGTGTTTAAAATAATATTTCGGCCATTAAGATTATTTTCAGTAATTATTTTTATTTGCTTTTCTTTTGCTTTATATTCAAATAACTGAACCATCTGGTTTATTAATTGATTCAGGTCAACCGGTTCATATGTAGCCTCAACCTGCCCGGTTTCTAATTTCGATATATCGAGGATATCATTTACTATGTTCATTAACCTGCTTGAGCAATCTGTAATAATTTTAATATATTTATCCTGCTTATCTTTGTTTAAGTTGCCTTTTTTTAACAATTGGGCGAAACCTATAATTCCATTCATCGGTGTACGTATTTCATGGCTCATGTTAGCCAGAAATGCCGATTTCAACTGATCTGATTTCATAGCCCTTTCTTTTTCAGCCCTATAAAGCTTCTTTAAATATATCATTAAAATGCAGGATAGCGCAACATAAATTATAAAACCTGTATAAACATCGAGAATTTGTGCTTTTTCATTTGGGTAACCTTTTATTAAGTACGGGAACTTATATTCAATAACGAATTGTACTATACTGTTAAAAAAGAAAAATGAAATAAATATAATTCTTGACCAGCCATCCCACAAGTATATAAATAATGAAAAAAAGAGTAAAAACAGCAAAAGTATAGGCCCTTTCGATCCTGAGTTAAAATACCACATTGGATCGATTAACATAAATACAACAATTGTTGACAGCCATTTTGAGAGAGTAAACTTTTTTTCAACTCTTGCAAACCAGTAAATTAATGAAAGTAGAATAATACTGAGCCCAGTAAGAAATGTAATTATAAAGTTAAGGTGTATAACTAAATCAACTACTAAGCCTAACACTGAAACAAATATAGCGCCTATTAATATTGATATTAGCAGCAGTTGTTCTGTTTCAAAGCTTTTATTCCTGCCAACTAACCTATTAAATAATTGAATTGGAGTCATTTTTAATATTAAGGATTTGCATATATAAATTTAGCACTATTGAATTACAATTCCACAATTATTCAGTATATGATTTAAATAAATTGATACATTTAACAATAAAATTTTATTAAGCAGGTTTTCCGAATTTCTTATTATTTTCGTGAAAAATTACAACATACCCTTTTCACTTAGGTATGGCCTAAACCAATGAAATATGTACAGAACAAATAATTGCAATGAATTAACTCTTAAAAATGTTGGACAATCTGTTAGACTCTGCGGATGGGTGCAACGCTCGCGTGATTTGGGCGGAATGACTTTCGTCGACTTGCGCGACCGTTATGGCATCACCCAGTTGGTATTTAATTTGGAAACCAATCAAAATCTTTGCCTCGAAGCGCGTAAATTAGGCCGGGAATTTGTTATCCAGGCCACAGGAATAGTTGCAGAACGTGAAAGTAAAAATGTAAAATTACCTACCGGGGAAATCGAAATTGTTGTTGAAAAGCTTACAATATTAAATACTTCCGAAACACCACCTTTTACAATTGAAGATATTTCAGACGGGGGCGATGAGTTGCGCATGAAATACCGCTACCTCGATCTTCGGCGAAACCCGCTTAAACAAAACCTGTTATTACGCCACCGCATTGCCCAGGAAACCCGCAAATATCTCGATTCACTTAATTTTATAGAAATTGAAACCCCGGCATTAATAAAATCTACACCTGAAGGGGCGCGCGACTTTGTTGTGCCATCGCGAATCAACCAGGGTCAATTTTATGCATTACCGCAATCGCCTCAAACATTTAAACAAATTCTCATGGTGGCCGGTTTCGACCGATATTTCCAAATTGTGAAATGCTTTCGTGATGAAGACCTCCGCACAGATCGCCAACCCGAATTTACCCAAATTGATTGCGAATTGTCTTTTGTCGATAGCAACGATATTCTCGATATATTTGAAGGCCTTGTTAAGCAACTTTTTAAAGTTGTAAAAGATATTGAATTCCCTGGTGCATTTCCTAAAATGTCATTTGATGAAGCCATGGCATCATACGGTTCAGATAAACCCGATTTGCGTTTCGGGATGAAATTTATCGAAATTACCGGCATTGTTAAAGGAAAAGGTTTTAATGTTTTCGATAATGCCGAATATACAGGTGGAATTTGTGTGCCGGGATGTTCGGAATATTCGCGCAAGGAACTCGATGCCCTTACAGAATTTGTGAAAAAACCTCAAATCGGTGCAGGAGGGCTAATTTATGTCAAGTGCAATGCTGACGGGACAATAAAATCCAGTGTCGATAAATTCTATAACCAGGCAGAACTTGAAAATTGGAAAGAAATATTTAGCGCCAAACCGGGAGATTTATTGCTGATTATGGCCGGGCCAAGGGTTAAAACCC
>CAWEFA010000065.1:0-5493 GCA_963808135.1 uncultured Bacteroidota bacterium | reverse complement strand
CGAAAAAATTCCACCTTCGCCTTTATTATCGGCCCTGAGGGTTACAATTATATATTTTATTGTAGTTTGAAGGGTGAGCGTCCAGATAATACATGAAAGGGCGCCAAGTATAAAATTTTGATCGATATGCGAAGCGCTGCCTGCAATTGCCCTCATCACGTACAATGGCGATGTGCCGATGTTGCCGTAGACAATGCCTAAAGTTACAATTAGCCCGGATAGGCTGATCCCTGCAATCCTTCCTATGTCCTGGCTTTTCTTCATAATTAAATTCCTTTTTCTAACTCATAATCCAACGCAACAACAAAAATATTGCACCCGATAACAAAACAGTTACGGGCAATGTAATTAGCCAGGCTGTAAGGATATTTCTAACGGTTTTCATCCTGAGGTTTTTCATTCCTTTTCGGGAAACCATTGAACCTGCAACACCCGACGATAACACATGAGTTGTGCTAACCGGAAGTCCCAGCCAAGTTGAGAAACCTATTGTACTTGCTGCAACGAGTTCTGCACTTGCGCCTTGGGCATAGGTAAGAGGTGTTTTCCCTATTTTTTCACCTACTGTTACCACAATTCTTTTCCAACCGATCATAGTTCCAACTCCAAGAGACAATGATATCATTAATATTACCCACCAGGGCGCATATTCTGTAAACTTTTTCATTGCCGCTATATTATTATTAAGCAAAATTACATTTTCAGCAGAAAGTGAAATTGCTGGCTGGTCTGGCGAATATGATAATAAGGTTTTACATTCTTTTGAAATTAATAAAATATTTTTTCGTAATTCATAATTATTATTATTGGCTGACAATTTGAATTTTTTTAATCCACATAAATCAGATTTAATATTATTTACCTTTTCTTTAATTAATTGATAACTCAATAATTCCTCTGAAGACAAATTTTTGGAATTAATTTTTGATAGTACATTATCTATCATGGCTACATGTTCATATAGCTTATCCGGTGATTTTGAAGCATCGATGGCAAATTTAGTAGGAATTAACCCAATCAATATTATCATAATTAATCCTACACCTTTTTGGCCGTCATTGGAACCATGAGAGAAACTGACACTTGTGCAGGTAAGGATTAGGATAGTTCTTATCCATAATGGAGGATGTTTACGTTTGGGGTTTTCTTCAAAAAATATTTCCTTTTTTATATTTTTCTTTAATATTGCCATAAGTCCTAATGTAGGCCGAAACCTATTACTGGGGAAATTAACAGGGACAGCCCTACGTCTTTTACTTTGCTCCAGTTTAGTGCAATTACGTTGGCATCGGGCAATAACATGTAAGCAATTCCAACACCAAAAATTGAACCGATCAGCGTATGTGAGCTTGAGCAGGGGATGCCTAAGTACCATGTGCCAAGGTTCCAAAGAATAGCTGTAATAACTAAAGCCAAAATCATTGCAATGCTATGAAGGCTGTTTTGATCAATCAGGGCAGCAGTTGGAAGCAGGTTTACTATTCCCATTGCAACTGCAATCCCACCAACGTACACACCTAAAAAATTCCATATTCCCGACCATACAACAGCAATAGTCGGTTTGAGCGATTTGGTATAAATAACAGTTGCCACAGCATTTGCTGTATCATGAAAGCCGTTGATAAATTCGAATGCACATGCAGCTACCAGGCACAATAGGAGAAGTAACGAAAATTCAAGATTTAATCCGAACATGATGAATAAATTTTATTTTTTAATAAATAACCTTTCAGCTTGCTTTTAGATATATCATATACCTTATTTTGAACGAACTCATGGAATTTTTAAAAAAGATTTTGAAAAGGAAAGTTTTCTCATATTGAATTCAGTTTTTCTAAAATCCTTATAAGGGGTAGCTTCGAGAGAATATTTCTTCAAAAAATATTTTTCCTGAAAAATGCCAGCGAAGAAAATATGTTAAAGCAAAAAAAATTCTCATAAATGAGATTTTTATATAATAAAAACTTATAATAAAATTATACCACAATGCCATTACAAACACCTGCTATTGAGCTATATCTGTTAGCTCTGCAATGTAATTATAACGTTGCAAAGGTATATAATAATTAAATATTTCGAACTGAAATATTTTTTGTATTGAAGAAAATTACTTTGATTAAATAAATTCAGGAATATATTTTAAGGCACAAGAATTTAAAAATGTGGTATTAAAGTTTATAATATTGACACTGCTTTTTCCAATATAAATATAAAAATAATAAGCCAAGAAAAATCCTGGCTTATTCTAACTAAAAACTAATTAACTAACTAAAAACTAACTTATGAAAAACTAATCCTTAAACTATGATAAAACTCAGTAATGCGTTTAACAAATACCATGCCTTTTATAATTTCGAAAGCAATATAATTCCTTAAATTATTTTAAAAAATTTATAAAAAACTTATTTCAATTTAACGAAGCTGAATACTTAATAGCTGATGTAAACCGAACTCTCGCTTCAATTGCATAATGATCCGAAAGCTCAATAAATTTATTGCCGATATATTTTCTGAATACCGATACTTTTCTCTGGATGAAAGAAATAAACTGGCTATTATGGATTAAAACATAGTCAATAAGGTGCTTTTTCCCATTTTCTCTTTTGGCCAGTGTGTTGTTAATTTCGTCAAAAGAAGTGTTTAAATCACCTTCGAGCATCCCGTTTTCTACACCAAGAACATTCAGCATATAATTATAGTTAGCAGTATCGTCCTTATCAATATTAAAATCGCCGCATATTATTTGCATAACATTTGGTTTTGCATTTTGTTGTAAAAGTGAAACGGCAATTTCCCTGCATTGTTTGCGCCTTATTGAATCAGGGCTGTCGGCTTGCAAGTGGGTCCCTATCAATTGAAACTCGCTGCCATTCCAGTTCCCTTCAAACATAACAGCGCCTTTTCTTGCAAATGCATCAATCCCGAATTTGCTTTTATATTCAATCTCTTTTATTTTATTAAGAGGGACAGCGCTTAAAATCCAAACTCCGCTGCTTGTCCTCAGGGAAAAGAAAGAATTATTTGCGGGGCCATACATAAATGGATATTTATCTTTTAATTTATTCCTGATAATACTTCGTGCACGGTAATCAAATGCTTCTTCAAGTACTATAATATCATAGTCTGTTTCATAAAGCTTTTCTGCTATAATCCTTGCCCTTGCGCAATTTCCATGAAATAAGTTGCAATGAGGGAGCATGTAAATATTCCACGTTAATATTTTAAGGTCTTTATTTGCGTTTTTAATTTCAGCTAATTTATTTGATTCCATATTGAATGTAAATATTATGGATATTAAAAGACTGGTGAATAATTTTCGACTGCAATACATTTCTTTTGCGTTTGTATTATGCGGTCAAAAGTAGATTTGCAGGATTATTAAAAGGTTAAGGATATATAAAGAATTGGTTAAATGTATGTGCCTGTTTTATTGGGTATTAATTTTTAATTAATTATATCTTATTCTCAAAGTGTAGGAATTAAGCCACTTACAGAAATTTGAAGATATTAATAATTATATCAGTTTCAAAAAGCGAAGTTTATTTTGTATGAAACATTTTGCATGAATCGACAAAAGCGTTTATCAATTAGGGATAGAAAATATCTTAAAAATAGCTTACAGAAAATTTAATATTGAATATTTGAAGTAAGGTATACTTTATCTTTAGAAAATCGGACAGTTTCTTTGAGAAATTAAAAAAGCTTAGAAAAATCTAAACAGCCCCAAGTTCGGCGTAGTTTAGCGAAGCGTAACTACGCCGGATCTTTACCGGCAGTTTATAATTGTCATTGCCGGGAGGCAATAAGAACAAAACCCTGCGAACAAATCCCGCACTGCACATAACGGCGAACCGATAGAGATACCAGGTGCATATTGCCATTAGTTAGCACACATGTTGAAAAACAGCGTATTGCGACATATGATGATTATTTTGTAAATTTGAAAAAATTGACAAAATGAAGCTAAGGGTTTATATAGATACATCTGTTGTTGGTGGATACTTTGATGACGAATTTGAAACTGACACTAAACTTTTCTTCGATAGAATATTCAAAAAGGATTTCTTGGTATATTTCTCTGAGATTAGTGAGGCTGAAATAAGTTTAGCTCCAGATTTTGTTAAAGATTTAAAATCAAAAATCCCAGTAGATTGTTATAGATACCTTGATTTAGATGATGAATCAAGAGAACTTGCTGAAACTTATATAAATGAAAAAATTTTAGGAAAAGCAAGCCTTGACGATGCTTATCATATTGCTATTGCTACAGTTAATAGACTTGATGTTCTTGTAAGGTGGAATTTTAAACATATTGTCAATTATGACAAGATAAGGCTTTTTAACTCAATCAATTTGCGATTGGGTTATCCGGAAATTGAAATACGTTCACCTAAAGAATTCGTTAGATATGAAAACAATGATTGAAAAAAAGTTCGATACGGTTAAATTTTTTCGTTCGGTTAAAGAAAAATTGGCAGAAAGGATGACTAATATGACCTTTGAAGAGCAACGAGAATTTTTGAAACAAGTTAGAGAAGGGAAAGTAAAAATATTATAAGAGCTAAAACACGTGTGCTAACACGCGGTCATAAAACATTGGGGGTTATGTGGTATACAAAGCGCATCACTCGCTGGCAAGGTTCTTGTCGGTTGATAGGTTCACAACTTCGAAATCCCCAACGATTTTATACCGCCGACCGTCACCTGCAAGCTTAAACAAACAGATTGAAATTATACTTAATAAAATCCCCAATTAAAATTTAAACAACCTCTAAACCCATAATATCTCCTGACGATATAATACTGAACTGATTTGATAGTTCACTTTTCATGCGAAACTGAATTTTTAATTATAAGCTTTCAAAAACTGAAATATTAATATGCAGGAACTTTAATATTTGATGCTTTGATTAAATTGTACTCGTTATGTTTACTTTGTTCAGTTTTAATTGTAAAATAAAAATTAGTGCCAACTCCTACTGCTGAATTCAACCAAATGCTTCCACCTAAAAGTTTAACCAGGCTTCTGGAAATACTAAGACCTAAACCTTTGCAGCCATATTCTTTTCGTTCGGGTTTTTCTGTGCTTCGGAAACGGTCGAAAATAAAAGGTTGCATCTTATCTGGAATTCCTATGCCGGTATCTTTGACGTAGAATTGAATGGTTGTGCCAAAATTTAAATAACCGAGTTCAATATATCCTGAATTTGTAAATTTTAATGCGTTGCTGAGAAGATTATTCAAAACCTGCCGCAAACGCAAAGGATCGGTAAAAATGTAGAAAGGTTTATTTTTAAAATCATTTTGAAGCCTTAACTCAATATGATTCTTTCTAATTTTGCCTTGCAATTGCTTGAAAATATGAAAAAATTTCGAATATCAGTTTGTTTAAATCGAACCGGCATTTGGCAATTTTTAATTCTCCCATGTCGATTTTAGTTATATCGTTTACATCATCGATAATTTCTAAAAGCCGTTCGCTGTTGGTAATAA
>CAWEFA010000064.1:0-8057 GCA_963808135.1 uncultured Bacteroidota bacterium | reverse complement strand
TAAGTAAACCTGCTTTCCGCTACACTTTTCTCAAAAAGTGGAAGAAACGATTGAATCTTTTGAAACGTACTCTGTGAAAACGCCAATTTAAAAGGAGGTAATTCTTTTGCTTTGAAGTATGCAGCTCTTAAGGATTTTAGCCTTGCTGCATCGGTATTTGGAAGTCGTCGATATGGCATATTTATTTGCTTTAAATTGTTAGCAAATTGTTGATAACTTATATTATCCTGCGAATATAATAAAATAATCAAAAAAACCAAGTGTATTCGTAAATATTTTTTAATATTATCTTCTGAAAATGAACTGCTTAATTTTAAATTTGTATTTTTGTCTCAACATTAAAACTTATGCAACCCAAAATTTATAGGTACTTCATAAGAGTTAGACAGTGCCGACATATCTAATTTATTGTTAAATAAAAAGATGATTGATTTAAAAATATTTTTGCTTTCCTAAAAAAATTAAAATATGTTTAATGCAAATAAATATATAGAAAGAAGAAGATCATTAAAAGAACTTCTGAAAACAGGTATAGTATTATTCCCTGGAAACAGGGAAGTACCTTATAACTATCCCGGTAATTGTTATCGGTTCAGGCAGGATAGTAATTTCTTATATTTCTTTGGTCTCGATATTCCCAATTTAATGGCCATTATTGATATTGATTCCGGCGAAGAAATTCTGTTCGGCGATGAATTAAAAATTTCAGATATAATCTGGACAGGTTCATTGCCTGCTTTACCTGAATTAGCTGCAAAAGCAGGTGTTAAAAAATATTATTCCATCGAAGTATTTAATAATTTACTTTCGGAAACATTAAATAAAAAAAGGGTAATACACATTGTGCCGGTTTACCAGGGAGAAACAAAAATTCAATTATCATCTGCATTCAATTGCCATCCAGAAGAAGTTAACAAAATGGCTTCTGAATCGCTAATTACTGCAATTATTAAACTGCGTAGCATAAAAGATGAACAGGAAATTAATGAAATTGAAAACATGATTGACGTAGCCGGAATAATGCATAAAACTGCAATGAAAATGGCAAGACCGGGCATAACTGAACGCGAAATTGAAGGCGTTATTGAAGGAATTTGTTTATCGCATGGTTATAACGTGCCGTTTAGTATTATTTGCAGCATTCACGGAGAAATATTGCACAACCCTTATTACAACAATACGCTCAAAAAAGGACAATTGCTGTTCAGTGGATGCAGGCGCCGAATCGCTTATGCATTATGCAAGCGATATTACGCGTACCATGCCGGTAGGAGGAAATTCGATGCGCGCCAGCGGGAAATTTATGAAATTGTACTTACTGCCAATTTAGAGGTTGTTCGTATTGCAGGGCCAGGTTTATCCTATCGGGATATTCATCTTGCCGCGGCAAAAGTAATTACAGCGGGGCTTAAGTCAATTGGTTTGATGAAAGGAAATACTGATAATGCTGTTGATGCAGGCGCCCATGCACTGTTTTTCCCTCACGGTTTAGGCCATATGCTCGGTCTCGATGTTCATGATATGGAAGGGTTAGGTGAAAAATATATAGGATATAACAAGGAATATAAAAGAAGCAACCAGTTTGGGCTGGCTTATTTGCGTATGGCGCGAGAACTCGAACCGGGATTTGTTATAACCGATGAACCGGGAATATATTTTATCCCCGCACTAATAAACCAATGGAAGGGCGAAAAAAAATTTACAGAATTTATAAATTATGATAAACTGGAAGAATATAAAGGGTTTGGCGGCATACGTATAGAAGATGATTTGCTTATCACCCAAACTGGATGCAGGGTATTGGGAAAACCTATTCCGAAGAATATTGAGAAAATTGAGAGTATTTATTATGAATAAAAACCTTGGAAGTATGAAATAAAATAATTTAAAATCCAATTAATGTATTCATAAATTGTTTTATTTTATACTGGGAAAAGCTGTAAATTAAAATGAATAAAATAATATATTTGAAATCGTATGGACGTTCAGGATAATATAAGGCCTGATCCCGATGAGCTTTTAGCTTCGTTAAAATTTGAAGAAGAAAAAAGCAAAAGAGGAAAACTGAAAATATTTTTCGGTATGTGTGCCGGTGTAGGAAAAACATTTTCCATGTTACAATCATCCCGCATTGATAAATCGAAAGGAAAAGATATTGTAATCGGTTACATAGAAACACATCATAGAAAAGAAACCGAAGAACTTGTTGAAGGTTTTGAAATTATCCCGCGAAAAACATATGAATATAAAGGCACAACTTTACAGGAAGTAGATATAGAAGCCATTATAACACGAAAGCCACAGGTTGTACTTATTGATGAACTTGCTCATACAAATGCACCAGGAAGCCGGCATTTAAAGCGGTTTCAGGATGTCATGGATATTCTCGATAATGGCATTGATGTTTATACAACGGTAAACGTGCAGCATCTTGAAAGCCGCTCCGATACCGTTGCCCAAATAACAGGCATAGTTATTCGGGAAACCCTTACGGATGAAATATTTGAAACAGCCGACGAGGTTGAATTGGTAGATATTACCCCGGACGAATTGCTCCAGCGCTTTTCCGAAGGGAAAATATATACTCCGGAACGTTCAAAAGAGGCTATTCGGAATTTTTTCCGCAAAGGAAATATTACAGCATTGCGCGAAATGGCGCTCCGAATTGTAGCCGACAGGGTCGATAAGCAGGTACGTGAGTATATGCAGCAAAAACATATTCAAGGCCCTTGGAAAACGGGACTGCACATGATGGCAGTAATTGGCCCCAGCCCACAATCCGCCCGCCTGTTACGATGGGCAAAAAACTTATCTTACACGATGGGGGCCACCTTGCATGCCTTATACGTTGAAATGCCTTCTAAACTAAGCGCTGAGAAGCAGGAACAACTTTCAAAAAATATAAATCTGGCAAAACAGTTGGGCGCTGAACTATTAACCACTTCAGGGGATGATTTAGTTAAAGCAATTCTAAACACTGCACGAAAAGAAAATATTACTCATATTGTAATTGCCAAACCTCATAACAGAGGTATTTTATTTTCCCTAAAATTGGGCAATTTATTAAACAAACTTATCCGTTACAGCGGAAATATCGATGTGTACGTATTGGGTTCCGATACATCCGAAGAAGACCGGTATATAAAAAACATTTCATCGCCCTTATATAATTCGGCTGTTTCGCAATATTTGGCTTCAGGTGTTATTACAACTCTTGCAGTTCTTGTTTGTTTCATTTTTAAAAGTATAATCGGGTATCAGATTGTATCATTCGTACTTTTGTTTATTGTTTCATTTCTTGCAATATTTTTAGGAATCGGCCCAATACTGCTGGCAGCCACCTTAAGTGCGTTGCTCTGGGATTATCTTTTTATTCCTCCGACTTTTACATTACATGTTGAAAGAACCGAGGATGTATTAATGCTGATAATGTTTTTTATTATTGCTCTTTTAAACGGAATTCTTACATCGAAAGTGCGCAACCAGGAAAAACTTACACGCGACAGAGAGGAGCGCACCAATGCATTGTATCAACTAACTAAAAATTTATCTTTAATTTCCGGAATTGACGAAGTATTGAGAGTATCGCTAAAAGGCATTAAAAAATATTTTAATATCGAATGTGCATTTATACTGCAAAATGGGAATAATGAACTGAATGATGAAATTAGGCATGAAACCAATATAAAACTCACTAAAAATGAAATGAGCGTTGCTATGTGGACTTTCAGACATTCAATGAAGGCCGGAAAATTCACAGAAACATTACCGTCGACACAATATACTTTTTATCCTTTAAATGGCAGCAAACTCAATTTGGGCGTGGTTGCAGTTGCTCAAAATAAAGCTTTTAATGGCGATATTGAATTGTTCTGGAATACTTTCCGAACGCAAATCTCGAATGCTTTAGAGCGCGAATTTTTGAACGATTTAGCCCGTAAAGCTTCAATTCTCGATGAATCCGACAGGCTTTATAAAACTTTATTTAACTCAATATCGCACGAGCTTAGGATTCCGGTTGCAACTATTATGGGAGCTTCCGAAACTTTGTTATCAGTAAAAAACAATCCGGATATCTCATCACAGTTGTATAATGAAATTTATACAGCCTCTGAGCGATTAAACAGGTTGATTGAAAACCTTCTTAATATATCGCGGCTCGAATCGGGGTATATAACACTTCACGCCGACTGGTACGATGTTCATGATCTGGTTAATAAGGTTGTCGAAACCCTTAAAAACGACCTTCAGAATTTTAATTTAGATATTGTAATACCTGATGATATGCCTTTGGTGCGATTTGACTTCGGGCTTATGGAGCAGGTTTTATATAACCTTGTTTACAATGCTGTTCAATATGTTCCTCACCAAAGGACAGTCCGGATTAAGGCATATTATGATAAGCCTAATTTCATCCTTCAGGTAATGGACAGGGGGCCAGGATTTCCGCCTCAATCATTGCCTTTCATTTTTAATAAATTTTACAGGGTTGAAGGGACAAAAACAGGAGGAACCGGCTTAGGGCTTTCTATTGTTAAAGGATTTGTTGAAGCGCATAATGGTAAAATTGAAGTGGAAAACAGACAAAACGGAGGGGCGCGATTTACAATTAAAGTCCCTTCCGAAACCCCGGAAATTATAACAACATAGAAAATATAACAAATAATGGTACTCGATAAAAACATAAAGCATGTCTGAAAACGAAACCATATTGATTATTGACGACGAAGTACAAATTCGCCGCTTATTGGAAATTACATTATCAGCCAATGGATATAAAATAAGTGAAGCATCATCGGGCAAAGAAGGGTTGGTTTTGGCGGCAACACACCATCCCTCATTGATAGTCCTCGATTTAGGATTACCCGATACCGATGGCATTAATATTTTAAAACAATTGCGCCAATGGTATAATAAACCAATAATCATCCTTTCAGTCCGTGATATTGAAGAAGACATTATAAAAGCGTTGGACGCCGGGGCAAACGATTATCTTACAAAACCTTTCCGAACAGGGGAACTTTTGGCAAGAATTCGCACAGCAATGCGCTACAGCCAGGAAACAACAGGATCGCCAAACCTTATATTTGGGCCTCTTACCATTGATCTTACAAATTATATTGTGAAAAAAAATAACATTAAAATAAAACTTACTACTACGGAATTTTCTTTACTGGTTTTGCTTGCAAAAAATTCCGGCAAGGTTCTTACGCACCAATATATCCTTAAAGAAGTTTGGGGAAAAGGATATGCCGATCAAACCCAATATTTAAGGGTTTTTATAGCGCAATTGCGAAAAAAAATTGAAGATAACCCAACACTTCCAAAATTAATTAATACCGAATCGGGAATAGGGTACAGGTTTGTTGAATGATAATGGTTTTCACCGATTGTTTTATAGTCACAATCAAAAATTATTAATACCGCTTAAATTTAGTAAAATGGAATAATGAATTTATAATTTTTTACATTTGCTATGAACAAGATAATTATTCTGAAAAGATGAAAAAATACGCCATTGGCACCGACATCGGTGGAAGTCATATGAGTTGTGCGGTTATAGACATGGAAAAAGAAAAAATAATATCCGGTACTTTTTCTTTTATAAAAGTCGATAATAAGGGCAATGCAGATGAAATATTAAATACCTGGGCCGGCGCATTAAAAAAATCTATTTCGAAAATAGATGCAGGACAATTACTGGGTATAGGATTTGCCATGCCGGGACCGTTTGATTACGAAAAAGGAATCGCCCTTTTTAAAATAGTTCCGAAATACCAAAGCCTTTATGATGTAAATGTTGGGAATAGAATTTCAGGATTATTAAATTTAAATACCGAAACCCATGTCCGTTTTATGAACGATGCAACATCGTTTGCAGTTGGCGAAGCATGGATGGGTAAAGCTGCCGGTTTTAAAAAATCAATTTCTATAACACTTGGCACAGGTTTCGGATCGGCATTTATTGAATCGGGACTTCCGGTATTGGAAGGAAATAAAGTGCCGCATCTTGGCTGTGTTTGGCATTTACCTTATAAAAGCGGCATAGCGGATGAATTTTTTTCAACAAGATGGTTTACAAAAATATATGCCGAAAAAACCGGGAAAGTTATTAATGAAGTTAAGGAAATTGCTGAGCTTGCCAATTCGGGGAACGATACGGCCAATACTCTTTTTAAGGAATTTGGTAATAATTTGGGCGAATTTATCGGGCCATGGATTAAGAAATTTAGCGCCGGGACATTGGTTATAGGAGGGAACATTGCCGGCGCTTATAGCTTGTTTGCAAAAAACTTTAAAGCTGCTTTGGAAAACCAGGAAATTGACATTACCGTTGAGCTTTCAGAATTAAAAGAAAATGCGGCAATAATTGGCAGCGCTAAACTTCTCGATGAAAAATTCTGGACAAATGTTAAACCTTTGCTATCGAAAATGTAATTAAGAATTAACCAAATAAAAAAATTATGGAAAAAGAAACTCCTATTTCTAAGATATTTCCGGTACTATTCGGATTTTTTGTAATGGGCTTTGTCGATGTAGTGGGCATTTCAACAAGCTATGTAAAACAAGATTTTGGGTTAACCGACACCCTTGCCAACCTTCTTCCTATGATGGTTTTTTTATGGTTCGCAGTTTTTTCAGTCCCAACTGGCCTTATGATGAACACCCTTGGCAGAAAGCCGACAGTGCTTATCAGTATGGCTTTTACTTTGGTTGCTATGCTTGTGCCATTAATGGCTTACAAGTTCATAATGGTTTTAATAGCTTTTGCCGTATTGGGAATTGGAAATACTATTCTCCAGGTTTCGCTGAATCCCCTGATGACAAATGTGGTTAGGGGCGACAGGTTAACGAGCAGTCTCACGTTAGGCCAGTTTATTAAAGCAATTGCGGCATTTCTCGGGCCTATCATTGCCGGATTGGCTGCAAGAAATTTCGGCAACTGGAAATATATGTTTATTATTTTTGCTGTGGTTACATTGCTATCGGGTTTGTGGTTGTTATTGACACAAATTAAAGAAGAGCCCGTAAAAGAAAAGTCGTCTTCTTTTGCCGATTGTTTTGCTTTATTAAAAGACAACACCATTCTTATGTTGTTTCTCGGAATTGTTCTTGTTGTCGGGGTCGATGTAGGATTAAATACTACCATTCCCAAATTTTTAATGGAACGTTGCAAGTTGCCTCTTGAAGAAGCAGGTTTCGGCACAAGCCTTTATTTTGCCGCACGTACCATTGGTACTTTTGCAGGGGCAATTTTATTATTGAAAATTTCAGGACGGAAATTTTTTATTGTCAGCATGGTTATGGCTATTATATTTTTAGCCGCTATGCTTACAATGAGCAATATATGGGCAATCCGGGTTATGATCTTTGTTATTGGGCTTGCTGTGGCAAATGTATTTTCTATAATTTTCTCAAATGCTTTGCAAAAAATGCCTGAGCGGGCCAATGAAATTTCAGGTCTTATGGTTATGGGCATAGTCGGTGGGGCAATACTTCCGCCGGTTATGGGAATAGCATCGGATATGCTTAACCAGGGAGGCGGCTTGGCAGTACTCCTGGTTTGCATGGGTTATTTGCTTTACTGTGCTTTTAAATTGAAATAATAATGTTGGTTTAGATAACAACCACACCTTTCTTTTCGGGTTTAATCTTTGCGAATAGTTTTAACTATAAACATTTTTTCCGTTGAACATAATTTCTGAAACGCCAATAATGAATAATGAAAGCAATTTTTCAACAAAATTCAAAATTCTAATATTTCTGATAATTCAAGTGGCAACTACTCCTTTATTTGGTCAAGCTGCTAATTTTACCGATACACTTACTTCGGATAATGCTATCAAATATTACAATTCAATTCTTAAAAAAGACAGCCGGTCATCGTTTGCATATTTTGGATTGGCTTCGGCATATTTTTTTAAGAACGATTATAAAGCATCCATAAAATACAGCAAACGTAATTTGAAACAGCCTAACGATTACCAGGCCGATTCTTATATTATTTATGCCGGTTCGCTCGATCGCCTTAATCGTTCCACCGAAGCTGTTGAAGC
>CAWEFA010000063.1:0-21295 GCA_963808135.1 uncultured Bacteroidota bacterium | reverse complement strand
ATGTCCTCTACTTGGTTGAGTACGTATTGCTAACTTAACATACGGGCAAATTACTCAAATCTATCAAAAACGATGGAAAGTTGAAGAGTATCACAAAAGTGTCAAAAGCAATGCATCATTTGCCAAGTCTCCAACAGAAAGAGAGAATACACAAATTAGCCATTTTTGTGCAGCCATTCTCGCTTATGTGAAATTTGAAGTTCTTAAACTTAGGCACAGCCACAATCATTTTGAATTAAAGGGAAAAACTGTATCTAAATGCCCTGAAAATGGCTTACAAAAATTTAAAGCAGATTGAAACTATTCCTATTTTTCAAGCTGCGTAACATGAGTTATTAAGAAAAATATAAATTATATGTCAGTTAAGTAGGCTTAAAATTGCTAACTGAGCATTCTGCTTTTGTTAATTTTTAGCCAAAATAAAATTTTCTTTTTGTGATTAGTTTTTTGATGCTAAATTTGCAGCTTCTTTTAATTGTATTATTTGTTAAAACTAAATATTAAAAAAATGGCATATATAATAAATAGTGATTGTACAGCATGCGCCGCTTGTATGAGCGAATGTCCGGTTGAAGCAATTTCTGAAGGCGATATTTTTAAAATCAATCCGGAAACTTGTACAGATTGTGCCGCTTGTGCCGATGTTTGCCCTGTTGAAGCTATTCATCCCGCATAATTATCGGGACAAACAAAAATATACCCGCTTACTTTCCGGTTTGCGGGTTTTTTATTTTTTCAAATTTCTAAGGTTTGTATCTTGAGAGCCTTAAAATGTTTTGGTAATCATTGTCTTTCATTAATGCCTTCAACCCTATATCGGGATTGTGTTTCATGTAATTGTTTATAATCTGCCAGCCAATCCAAACAGCTGCCTTTGCTGGTGAGCTTTTGCCAAAATCTTTGGTAAACGGGCCTTCCCCAATGAATTTATTAATGGTCAGGTAATCCGTTTTAAAAAGGAGTTTATTTTCTACAAGGTATGTCCACATTTTTTCTTCGTAACCTTTGCACCATTTTAGTTTGGATGCGCTTATTCCCATAATTAAAGTATCAGCTTCCATAGGCAGGAGCGCTTTTGTAAAATATAAAACTTTTCCCTGGTATAGAATATTAGCTAAAAGGTTGGAAACTGAATCACCCATAGGAAATTGGGTTACAGCCCATGCGCGCGCACAATCGCTTGGGATTTTAGCCTTGTTCATGTTGTACCGTGAATAAAATGGTATATCCAGCAGATTATAAAATTCGCATTTGGAGCCCAGGTACTTATCCAATCCTATGCCCAGTATTGTGTCCGATGTAACAATTGTCTGGTTAAAACCCGACAAATATGTAATAACCACCGGCACCGGCATTTCAGGAAAATAACATTTAAAATACCTGAACATATCCGTAAGCTGTATTTTCAAAGAATCTGTATTATTGAATGTTGCATTCAGGGCTTTATAAACCTGGTTCATGTTGTAATCGGTAACAAATCCTTTTAGCAAATCGGGATAAGAAGGGTTATTGGAATCGCCGATGTGAATAATTTTGTAATTAAAGATGTCTAAAAACTCGCCATATTTTTTTTGGAAGAAAGCAACGTTGTCTTTTAAATTTTCAAAATCGGATTTAAATAAATCCTGTTCAAAACGAAGAAACCTCAGGTTTACATGGATATTACCAATATCAGGAGGTTTTTGATTTTCTCTGCATGAAAAAAAGAAACAAGCGCAGGCCAATAAAAAAATTGAAACAAAAACTTTTTTATTCATTTGAACTAATTTTTGGGAACCGGAATCCGAGCATTTAATTGTTTATTTCTATTAAAACCACAAAAATAAAATAAAAGAATTTGATTCAATATATTATTTCACCTGTAAATAAAAGCGGTAAATTCTGTTGTTTTTTTTAATCCTGCTCATAACTTGTCAATATTTCTTGGCCGGTTTTATTCTTTATAACGTTTGGCGGTATAAAACATTGGGGAATTCGGAGCTACGAACCTATCAACCTATAAGAACATTGCCAGCGAGCGATGCGCTTGGCGAGCCACTTAAACCCCAATGTTTTATGACCGCGCGTTGTGCCGTCGTACTTATTCTAAATCAAGTGTTATTATTAAGTTTTCTTTGATTTTGTCTATCAAATCAGTTGGCAAATCCCCAATCTTTTTAATCAATCGCTTATTGTCAATCGCTCGAATCTGGTCAATCATTATATCGCAGTCTTGTTGCAGGTTTGCCAATCCTTTCTTAATATGAACCCGTAAAATCTCAGAATCCTTTTTAACATTTGTCGTAATTGGACACACAATCGTTGAAGGATGAGGTATCTTGTTGAGCAAATTTGTCTGAACAACAAGTACTGGTCTTGTTTTGTCAGGTTCTGTGCCTATCTGAGGGTTTAAATCTGCAATCCAAATCTCAAATTGTTTAATGGCCATACTCAATCTCCTCGAAATCTTTAAGAACTTTCATAGAATCTGTTTTTACTAAATCAGACTCGGTTTTTAATCTTCTCTCAAGAAGCGAACGCCTTTGAATTCGATTATAGTATCCAATTGCCTCATTTATATATCTATTCCGAGGAATTTGAATGCGTGTTAAAATTTTTTCGGTTTCCCCAAAAATGGAATCGTCAATTTTTAATGAAACTGTCTTCATGATATGAATATTTTATATCACAAAGGTATATCAAATTAGTATATCAATCAAATTTATTTTTATTCGTGAAATTTTGATTTTTGCATGCGGTACAACACTCAAGTTTCATTACTTTTGTAAAATAAAATCAAAATGTTATGCGAAAAATTCTTTTTATTGCGATAATTTTCTCCGCTTACTTCACAGGGGTTGCAGCCCAGCAGAAGATCCGGTTCAGCGTTTTTGCAAATCCCTGTATCAACTGGCTGCAAAGCGATGTTAATAATGTACAAAGCAATGGCGCTGCCTTCGGGTTCGATGCCGGTTTAACGATGGACAGGTTTTTTGCTGAAAATTATGCTTTTTCTACCGGCATATCTATCGGCTCGCTCGGAGGCAATCTTATATATAAGGACAGTACGAGTTTTTCGACACATAACAATAGCGCTGTTGTGCCGGCAGGTTCAAATGTAAAGTTCAAACTGCAATATATTACAATTCCTTTGGGATTAAAATTCAAGACAAAACAAATCGGCTATTTTACTTATTTTGCACATCTCGGATTTACAATTCAGGGAAATATCAAAGCAATAGGGACATCGAGCGGCGCTTCAAACGCACTCGATAACGACGATATAAGCAAGGAAATTAATTTTTTTAACCTCGGCTATCATTTTGGCGCAGGGGCTGAATACGCTTTAGGCGGCAACACCTCGTTAATTTTTGGTATTACTTATACCAACGGATTTGTGGATATTACCCAAAATACAAACGATAAAATTACAACATTAAGCATAGCAATCAGATTGGGAATAATGTTTTAAAAAACTCCGATATGCGAATAGCGCTCGCCCAGCTTAATTTTATTATCGGCAATTTTGAATATAATTTTAAAAAAATTGCCGAAGCTATCAGCAGGGCCAAAGCTGAGAAAGCTGACATTGTAATTTTTTCGGAATTGTCGATATGCGGCTATCCTCCGCATGACCTTCTTGAAAATAAAGCATTTGTTGAAGATTGTCGGCTTTGGATAGAAAAAATTGCTTTGCTCTGCGGTGATATTGCAGCCGTTGTCGGCGGGCCAAGTTTAAACCCTAATCCACAGGGCAAAATTCTTTATAATACAGCTTTCTTTCTTTTTAATAAAAAAATACAAAGTTTGCACCATAAGGCTTTGCTGCCTACTTACGATATTTTCGACGAGTACCGTTACTTCGAACCGGGAAACAGTTTCGAGGTTGTTCCTTTCAAAAATAGTAAAATTGCCATCACCATTTGCGAAGATTTATGGGACGATCCGCCTGTAGAAAATCCTTTTGGCCATAACAGGCTTTATAATGTTTCGCCAATGGAAAAGTTAGCCGCCCAAAACCCCGATTTTGTAATTAATATAGCGGCCTCGCCTTTCTCTTATACCAATGCCAAAATAAAGCAGGAGGTTTTAACAACCCATGCGGCAAAGTTTGAAGTTCCGATTTTTTATGTCAATCAAACAGGCGCCCATACCGACCTGATATTCGACGGAGGCTCGTTGGTTGTTAATTCAACAGGCAAAATTACCGACAGGTTGAAATTGTTTGAAGAAGATTTCCGGGTTTATGATTTGAATAACCTGGGCAAGGCCGATAATTTGCCTGCCGACAAACCTGAGATTGAAAAAATACACGACGCGCTCGTTTTGGGCGTGCGCGATTATTTTTTTAAAACCGGTTTAAAAAAGGCAATTGTAGGGCTTTCCGGAGGGATCGATTCGGCGATTACCCTTGTTATCGCGGTTAAAGCTTTGGGAAATTCAAATGTCCGCGCACTATTGATGCCCTCGAAGTATTCTTCGGGACATTCGGTCAGCGATGCCGTTGCGCTTGCAAAAAATTTGAATATCCATTACGATACAATTTCAATCCAGCCTTCGGTTGATGTTGTTTTGGAAACTTTGAAACCCGCATTTGCAGGTTTGCCCGAAGATATTGCAGAAGAAAATGTCCAGGCGCGCCTGCGTGGTTTATTTTTAATGGCCCTTTCGAATAAATTCGGAAATATTTTATTAAACACTTCGAACAAAAGCGAAATAGCCGTAGGTTACGGCACGCTTTACGGCGACATGAACGGCGGATTGTCCGTCCTTGGCGACGTTTATAAAACCGATGTTTACAGGTTGGCAAACTTTATAAACTGCGATAAAGAAATTATTCCAAAAAATATCATCAGCAAACCTCCGTCGGCTGAATTAAAACCGGATCAAAAAGATACCGATTCGCTTCCCGAATACTTCCTTCTCGACGCCATTTTATTTCGTTACATCGAACAGCAAAATAACGCCGAAGATATCATTAATGAAGGGTTCGAGAAAGATTTGGTCCTGAAAGTTTTGAAAATGGTCAATTTTAATGAATATAAACGGTTTCAAACACCGCCCATCCTGCGCATATCATCCAAAGCTTTTGGCTTTGGCCGTAAAATGCCAATCGTGGCGAGGTACTGAAATTCTTCTTACTTAAGAATTATACAGCTATTCATTTCAGAATTTGTAACTATTCAGGTTATTTAGACTATAGACTAAAGGCATTTAGCATTTTAGAAAGTGCCCGGATCAAGGCTCCCGGCACTTTCTCTGTTCCTACTAATTTTACATTCATTCAGATTAAAACTGCCTTTTCATCGGCAAGTTAAAATGCCCTGTGTTTAGTATGATCCCGCATGGTTATCTCCTATAGTCTTAAAGTCTATAGCCTTTTTGCCTGAATAGTTATCAGAATTTCAATTGTCTCTTTATCTCTTTCATAGCCTCATCTGCTGTCATGCTGCCGGATAAAACATCTAAATAGTAACTTGGAATATTTGTATTCTTTTTTCCAAAATAATAAGCCGAGTTGTCGAATACGTCTATTTTATGCTGCCCATATTTTTTATCCATTCATGTATTCATAATTTTCAAACTTATCCAAGCCAAAATTGTAAGTTGTAAGATTGCCTTTTATTCCGGTCGGCGATTTAGTATTTCGCGACCATTCTTCGGCAACATCAGGTTTGTTCAATGAAAGCAGAAAACGGACAGCTTGTTCGCGGTGCGGCGACTTTTTTAAAACAGCCCATATTACAAAATAGCCCCCGAAACAAACAGGCGAATTTTTAAAAACAGGATATTCAGCAGGAAGCATGTTCCTGAATTTAATGCTATCCTGTTTTAACCATATATTATACATCCACGAAGCATTTGAGTAAAACAGGCATTTACCAGCCAACGGGTAATTAACCGTTTCGGTCCATGCTGTTTTTCCCCAATCGGGAGAGATAGGTTTATATGCCGATAGCCGTTCAAGTTCGCGCAGTACCTTTTCCCATGTATTTAATTTTCTTTCGCTGAATTCATCGGTATTCATTATTTCATTATAA
Source organism: uncultured Bacteroidota bacterium (assembly GCA_963808135.1). Lineage (GTDB taxonomy): Bacteria > Bacteroidota > Bacteroidia > Bacteroidales > DTGW01 > CAWEFA01. The sequence goes on along the minus strand of CAWEFA010000063.1, from coordinate 15,275 downwards.
TTGCCGATTTCAGAGAAAAAAAGACTGGCGGCAATAGCTTTCGTAGTTCTCCAATTACCGGATTCGTAAATTGCAATAATCGATTCATTATGCTTTTGGTTGTAATCATATACAGCTTTGATGTAATTGAAAAAATCATCATTAGTCATATCAAACTGTTTTACTTCAATACCAACTTTTTTTGCTACTTCGGTATTGCACCATAACGACCAGTAAAAACCATCGATAAAAGGGCCGGGGATTATGCCGCCATAAATAGCTTTTATTGTATCTGACAGTAATTCCGGACGCGTGGTTTTCCTGAATTCAGGAATTTCACTGAAATCGACTAAATATTTTTTTGCCCACTCGGGATCGCGCAGGGAGTCGGCTACTTTTTGATATTCGTTGTTCAGACGGATAATATCCCATTGTGGGTTTTCAGAAATAGCAATATCGGCATTGAATTGTATTTCAACATTCATTTTCCTGCGGTCGAAATATATTTCTTCAGGATATTTTAAATTTATTTCAATATCCTGGTTGGTAAATTCGAACTCCCTGATTTGTTCTTTCAGAAATTGTTCCTTTTTACCTTCGCCAAACCAATGTCCTAAAAAATTTAATTCTACAGGCGTTACTTTCTGTATCGTTTTGCAATTTTGTAATTGCTCATTGGATTGTTTTGAATTACAGGAAAAACAAAGTAAAGGAATGCAAATAAGCGTGATTCTGATTGAGACACCAGAAAATTTTCTATTCATATTACTTTAACGTGAGTTCGATATAATATATGTGTAAATTTCATATAATCAAGAACAAAGCAAGTTCCCCTTTGAAAAGGGGGCAGGGGGATTGATATTTTTTTGGCAATTTAGCAAATAAGAATCCAATCCCCCTACCCCCTTCGCCAAGGGGGAATAACGCAACAGTCATATTTTAAATATCTTATACATCGAACTCACGTTACTTTAGTTATTTAGAATAGTTTATTGCCGGCAAACGTGTATAAATATAAGAAATATTTCTTTCCCGGAAAATATTCAATATGGGTAAGTTTGACTAAAACGCCCAAATATAAATTAGCGGCTGAATGGGGTAACGGATGGATAGTACACCCCTATTTGTGGATCAAGAGGAAAAGTTGGGGAGGAATGTATAGATTAAAAGTCAAATTCAAACCCCAACCCCTTAAAAAGGGGCTATAACAGTGCAGTGCAGCAGTTTCCCCTCCTTTTTAAGGAGAGCCTGTCCCGAATGCATTCGGGAGGTAGGGGTGGTTTTTAAATATAAATTCAAATTCTTAGCCCCCAACTTTTCCTCTCGATCCTTATTTGTAAGGATATAAAAGTTGTTTTTTAATTACAAAAAAAAATCTGCCTGATTGAGGCAGATTTTTTTTCATTTAAAACTAATTCACTTAAAACTAAAAATTCTCTCTGTGTTGGAAACATAGGAGATTTAGCATGATGGGATATTACACCAGAAACGAACATTATCTGATGTATGGCCGCTAAGATTGCTGTATGTCCAGTCCATAGCTGATTTCCAACCCATTGCGCTGCTTCCGCTGCAACTGCTGTTATTACCGTTACGATGAACGTCCCAGTAGCAACTTCCCCAGTAGCTCTTGCAAGAACTCCAAATAGATACATCAGTGCCACCGCTTGTACATGCATTCCATAAAGCGCTGGTAGAACCCTGGCCAACGCCAGCCATTCTTGCTTCATAATAATTCAATTTTGTACGGCCTGCGTTGAAAGCATCACCTGATTTACCATCACCCATTGTGTAATTGGTAGTCATTGATTCGGTTTCCATCATAGCTGCTGATTCAAAACTTTGGTTATTGCCAACAGCGCCTTTGTTACCACTAAGACCGCTAACTGTATAGCAACCGCATGCTACGCCGCTTGGGCAGCTAACTGAGCCTGGGCAACTGCCTGAGCCACCGCTTGAGCTGCTTGAACTGCTTGAACTTGAACTTGAGCTTGAGCTTGAGCTTGAACTTGAACTTGAACTGCTACAGCCTGAGCATGTTTGGCCTGAACCTGTACAGGTAGCTTTAGAAATACAACTTGTGTTGCCTTCATAACCCCAGCCACTTGATGTGCTGCAACATACCGGATAATTTGTTCCATACCAGTTACATGTGCCACAAGCTTTCAAACTAGTAGAAGCGTTTTCTTTGCTACAACTGATTGCGAAAATAATAGCAAATACTGCAATACCTGCAACACATGCACTCACCGAAAAAATCTTTCTCATAATTTTAAATTTTAATTGTTAGTTAATAATTAATTTTGTTTCGTGTAATTAAACTTATAACCAAAACTTAATTCAACGTCAATCAATTTAATGAAAAAAAAAATCAAATTATATTATGTTATATGATTGAAGACGTTATATTTAAAAAAGATTTAATCTTTTCTTTTTTGCCAAAAATTTATTCTGATTGATTTATTATTCTTAAAACATCAAATTCCGAAATTTTATTAATAAGATTTAACAAAAATTTGTTGAATGATTAACTATTATAAAAATGGTTAAACTATTTTTATGTGAAATAATTATGTGTAGAAAAATATTGGGTGTTGGGTCGAATCGGTTAATAAAAATGTCAAACACAACCAATGTAATGTCAAATCAGACAAATGAAAGACAAAACCAGTCCGGTTTGGTCCCGAACCGGGACAGTTTGACATTAAACCCGATGGATTTGGCCTCAAACCAATCGGGTTTGGTTTCAAACCGGAATAATCTGATATTAAACCGGAATGGTTTGGTTTCAAACCAGACAAATCTGATGTTAAACCAGCCAGGTTTGGTTTCAAACTGACAAATCTGACATTAAACCAAGCGGGTTTGGTTTCAAACCGGACGAATCTGACATTAAACCGTACGGGCACAGGGGCATATTAAAAATTTATAACTTGTGGATAGGGTCTATTCAATGAAATTTAAACAACTTCTAAATATGTGTAGAAAAATATTGATAGTATGTATAAAAAATTTATGCTGTTTTTAAGAAAAAAAAGACAAGTTGGTTTGATGCGATTTTATATTGTATTCATAATTATATTCAATCTGTGGGGTTTTAAAATTATTGCCCAGTACCCTGATTTGAAATTTGAACATATTACCGTCAAGGAAGGTCTTTCAAGAAATGATGTATATTCAATTATGCAAGATGGCAAAGGTTTTATTTGGTTTGGGACAAATAACGGGCTAAATAAATTTGACGGAACCTCTATAAAAATATATTCGCACAATAATAAGGACTCATCCAGCCTTATAAATAATTATATATTATGCATGTATAAAGATTCTAAGAATCGGTTATGGGTTGGCACACAAGCCGGGATTAGCAGGTATAACAGTAGTTCAGATAATTTTACAAACTATATATTTGAACAGGATTATTCCGGAAAAGATATTTTAATTAACCAGATAAAGGGAATTACAGAAGATGATATGCTTAATCTGTATATTGTAAATGAACACGGATATCTATATAAATTTGATGAAGCTAAAAATAACTTTTCCAAACAGGCCGAATTTAAAACAACGAAGTTAGTTAACACGATTGCTATTGATGAAAATAAAAATATATGGGTTGGGGCAGATAATGGCCTCTTGTGTTATAACAGTAAAAACAAATTAATTACAGACTATAATAAAAAAAGAACTACAAACTTTTATATTAATGACATTATAATGAGTATTTTGGTCGATAAAGGCCTGATATGGGTTGGAACTTTAGAAAACGGGCTAAAGAATGTTAATCTGAAAACAGGAGAAATCAAGCAACTCAAAGCTTATGCTGACGGTAAAACGGGAATCAATACTATCTATAAAGATAATAATGAAAATATCTGGATTGGAGATGCAGATGGGCTTAAATTGTATGATAAAGCCTTTGATAAATTTCAGGCATATAATTTCAGGCCAAATGATAAATATTCATTATTGACGACAGGTATACGTGCTGTTTTTGAAGATAACCAGGGGAATATATATGCTTCTTCGTGCTATGGCGGAGTTAACATTGCTTATCTTGACAAAGCATTTCTGCACTTACGCAATAATTCCGATTTGCCTTTAAATCTTACACGGGAAATTGTTTCTACAATAGCTGTGGATGAAAATAACAATCTGTGGGTAGGTTCATTTAATGGAGGGATTGATGTTATTAATTTAGTTACTTATAAAAAAAAGCATTATGAACATATTGATGGGGATTCTTATTCTTTAAATCCTTCAACAATTGAAATTATATTTAAAGACAGCAAAAATAATATTTGGGTAGGCTCTTTTAAAGGTGGGTTGCAATTATATGATAAGGCAAACGACCGGTTTATCCCTTATGTCAACAAAACAATTTTTCCAGAATTAAAATATGATAATGTCAGGTCGATAGCAGAAGACAAACAAGGTTTCCTTTGGTTAATAATACATGGTCGCGGGGCGGTAAAATTTAACCCTGTTACCAAAGAATTTCATTATTATTCAAAATCGTCCGGTTTTCCCGACGACTGGGGATTTTTTCTGTTTATTGACAAAGACAACCAACTATGGGCAGGAACTCCAAGTGGTTTAGGCAAGATCAGTAATGATGGGCGCACGATAAAACTTTATCAATACGACCCCAATAATACACATAGCCTCAGCAATAATATGGTGAGATATATTACCGAAGATTCCCGGAATTATATTTGGGTTGGCACTGATGACGGGCTAACCTGTTTAATAAAAAAACAGAAAAATTTGTTTGTTTATTTAAAAATGACGGCCTTCCAAATAGTGAAATAAAAGCAATACAGGAAGATAATTCAGGAAATATTTGGGTCAGCACCAACAAAGGAATATCGCGGATCAGTATTTTTACATCAAAAGACAGCCTGCAATTTAAATTTAAAAATTTCGATATTTCAGATGGTTTACAAGGCGATGAATTTCTTGAACATTCCACCTATAAAAATCCAAAAACCGGGCAATTATTTTTTGGCGGCACAAATGGACTTACTGCATTTTTTCCCGACAGCATTAAGGATAACCCATATATACCACCAATAGTTTTTACCGATTTTAAGATATTTAACCAATCAGTCCGCATAGGCGCAAATTCGCCTTTAAAAAAACAAATCAATGAAACAGAAAAAATTAAGTTAAAATATTGGCAGAATTTTTTTACTATTGAATTTGCAGCTTTAAATTTTGTTATTCCTGAGAAAAACCAATATGCTTACATGCTCGAAGGAATTGACAATACATGGAATTATATTGGAACCGAACATAAAGCTACTTACACAAACTTAAGCCCGGGCAATTATGTTTTCAGGGTTAAAGCAGCAAATAATGACGGTTTATGGAATGAAAAAGGAATTTCACTGAAGATACAAATAATGCATCCCCTATGGTTGACAGGTTGGGCAATAGCTTTATATTGTTGTCTTATCATATTAATTTTATATTATTTTTACACTACATTTCATGTAAAAACAATTGAACGGTCAAAAGTTATAGGCCTTAAGGAAGCCGATTTAATGAAAATTCAAATTTTAACAAATCTCTCACATGAGCTTCACTCACCACTCACCTTAATCTTAGGGCCAATTCAAAAATTGATTAAGGAGGGTATTGGCAATACACAACAAAACAATATGCTTAACCTGGCATATAAGAATGCCAATCGCTTATCCCAAATAATAAACCAATTGCTTGATATTAGCCGAATCGAAGCAGGTTATATGAAACTTGAAGTAAGAAATAACGATATAGTAAGGTTTACGGAAGTTGTTGCCGGCGCTTTTAATTATATGGCCGGCGAACGGAATATTAAATATAAAATTCATTCGTCTGTTAGTACATTAAAGGCCTGGTTTGATCCTGATAAACTGAATAAAATACTAAATAACCTTATATCAAACGCTTTTAAATGTTCGCCGGACAACAGTGAGATTGATGTTTCTCTTTCTATCGGGCAATATCCCCGTGAAATAGATCAGAATAAATATTTTATTATAATGGTTAAAGATTCGGGAGTAGGAATTCCCAAAGAGTCAATTAAAAATTTATTTACGCTGTTCAACAACAATCAGGATATTAATAATTCAATTTTTGAAAACAATGGCATCAGTCTTTCGTTAACAAAAGAATTAATAAATATCCATAAAGGCTTTATTGAAGTGAGCAGTGAAGTTGGTAAAGGTTCAGTTTTTACCGTATATCTTCCTTATGAAAAAGATTGCTATGGCAAAAATGAAATTGTTGAACAAAATGTTAACCTTGACCTGAAATTGGAAAATATCGCGATGGAACCGGTTATAAAAGAAACTTCAGGAGAAAATAATGAAACTAACAACAATAACTTGCCATTGGCATTAATCATTGAAGACTATGAAGACGTCAGGAAGTACGTTAAGGATACTTTGAAAGATTCGTTCCGCGTTATAGAAGCAAAAGATGGTGAAGAAGGATGTTTAAAAGCTATTTCGGAAGTTCCGGACATCATCATCAGCGATGTGATAATGCCGTTGGTAGATGGTTTTTCATTGTGTAAAAGATTAAAAAATGATTTCCGTGTAAGCCATGTTCCAATTATTTTATTAACAGCTAAAGATTCTGAAGATAGTATAAAGAAAGGCTATGAAACCGGCGCCGACGATTATATAACAAAGCCTTTCAACTCCGATTTGCTTCTGGCAAGAGTTAATAATTTGCTGAATTCAAGAATAAAATTAAAAGAAATTTTTTCTGTCTTTCATAACCCTGAGCTGGTTGAATTTGACCATAGCGATAAAATGTTTGTCGACAGGGCTGTTAAAGTAGTTGAAAATCACATGGCCGATGCTGAATTTAACATAGATGTTTTTGCCTTTGAAATGCAAGTCAGCAAAATTCAATTATACCGGAAGTTTAGTGCGCTAACAAAACAAACCGTTTACGAGTTTATACAAAGTATAAGGTTAAAGAAAGCCACCGATATGCTAAAATATGAAAATAAATCTGTTTCTGAAGTAGCAAATGCTATAGGATATTCTGAAGCTACCAATTTTACAAGGGCATTTTCAAAACATTTTGGGGTTTCTCCGTTGAAATATATTAAAAGCAAGGGCGTAAGTAAAAAACACTAAAAAATATTTTATTCCCTGAAAATTTGTTTATTAAGCCTGATTAATGCGAATTAAGGGTTAATATATAATGGAACAGATTGGCCAAATTCCCCCTTTGAAGGGGGTTAGGGGGATGTTTGGCTCTCAATAGGCTATTGAGTTAAACTTTATTATCAAATTTTTCATACAAATTTTCTTTCTTTAAAATATAGTTTACATTAATAATGTATCAATCTTTACATCCCCCACGCCCCCTTCAAAGGGGGATTTCGCCTGATTTGCTTTTAACTATATTATAATTTTTAACTCTTAATTGGCATGATTAATATAATAGTAGAATTTTTTAAATCTATTTCCTGCTCAAAACGCAAACGTTTTTGAATTCCTTAGCATTGCCGTGATCCGAAAGCAGAAGGGTATAAATTACATAAATTCCGGGCGGTTGTAATTTCCGGTCATCCGAAGTGCCGTCCCATGTAAAAGTGTTGTTTGTACCGAGATATTCTTTAGGCACAAGATGTCTTATCAACATTCCCGAAGCATTGAAAATATATATTGTTGCAGTATTCGAAGATGGTTGCTGGTTTATTTCGATGGAAACAAAATCGTCCCTGCCATCATTATCGGGAGTAAAGACTTCCGGTGAAATGGTAATGATATTTTGGCCGGTTGTTTCGTTTGTAAATTGGGAATTTTCATACCCCGGCGTTGCAAAACCCGCCGCCTGGGAAGCTGAATGCCAGTTTGACGATGACTGTGTAGGCAAATCGGGCCGGACGCGTTCAAGCGACACACCCTGCACGCTGCTTAGCAAAGCAAAGTGCATTTTTTCGTTGTACCAAAACCTGTCGATTGTCCGAAGGGCTTTATCGGATAAACAAATAATCCCCTGCTCATTCGTTAATGCAGGAAATCCAGTGCATTCCAGAACAGCTTTTTTATCTTTCAGATTGTAAAATTTTTCAACTCCTGCAATATTACCGGTAATAGCAAGGTAGCTGCCCGGAAATAATAAAAATCCGGGATCGGCAACCGTAACAAAACTTTTTATTTGTAAAGTCAAAGTGTCCAATGCGGTTAAAACCATAGCCCCGCCATCGATTATTTTTTCCGACCGGTTGAAAAACTCTACAAACTCCGAACCTTCCGGATAAGTATTGAACAGAACCTCATTTATTACTACATCGAAACTATCGGGTTGCTGCGGCAATACTATTGTTACTGTTGTGTCCGAGCCGGGATGGTTGCCGGCGCAGTTGCAGATTTTATTTTTAATGCACAGTTTATAGCTTTTGCCCGGACTGAGTTTTTCAGCTAAATTAAATTCAACAGCAGAAAAATCATTATTATAAAAATTTATTCGCAGGTTACTTTTTAATTCATCAGGCAGGATGTAAATTGAAGTATCGAGGCCAGTTTTTAAATCTAACGGTTCTGAAAAGTGAAGAATAATTGTACTGTCGTTGGGAACGCAAGTATAATAATATTCCGGGGTTGAAACATCGGGGTTTTTTGCCCAAACGCTGTTTTGCCTGCCCGGCGTGCCGCCCGATTTATCAATGGAAGCCGCCCAGTTTTCTTTGCCTGTGCATGGATTTTGCGGGTCAATCATTTCTAAAGACCATCCTCCGTTCTGTTTATAAACATCGCTATACCATTCGTCCGAATAGTTTACAAAAGACATTACATGGCCTTTATCGTCTTTCAAAACGATGGAACTTCCGGTGTTTGTCAGCATATATTCATCAGTCCAGCAGGATATGGTATTGCTAAATTTTTCAAAATCCGGTTTTGCATTTTCGTTGCACAGGATTATATAATTCTGCGGTTGAACAATTGCATCAGGCAGGTTAATTGAAGTTCCTCCAATCAGCAACTGCCAGTTTTCAATACTCACCGGGAAATCAGTTTGATTATACAATTCGAGATATTCATAAGGAGGCAATCCGATGGCAGGATCGGGGTCCGCCATAATTTCTGTAATAAGCACATCAAAAGGCGACGGAACAAAATAGCAAAGCCCTTTTGAAAAAGGAACCATTGTATTGCCGGCCAAATCTTTGATGCCCGACACATTTAATATAAATTCCTTCCCGTTTGGAAAATCATTTGCGTAGATAAGCCGGATAAGATTTCTGTCGATTAAAACAACCGAATCGGGTAAGCTCGTATCTGACTCAATAGTAAAACAATTTTTTGTTAGGGAAGCGCTATCTAAAGCTTCGCTAAAATGCAGGTCAATTGTACGGTTCGACACTATTGCAGTGTCTATATACGGTTTCACGGTGTCGATAAAATATTTGCCTTCGAAAAGAACGTCGTCGATCCAAAGCTTACGGTCCTGGGCAGATGAGTATTTATAATATATCCCAAAATAATTGGCCTCGGGAAAGTATGGGATAACAGCGTTTCCGAACTCTCTTAAATCCGATTTGCTGCCATCAGCGCTTACTTTTAATTTCCAGGAATTGCCCGGCGCCATTTCACATTCAACCAGCGCAGCAGAATCGCTTACGGATGTTTCCCAATTTAAAGAGCTTTGCATTACAACCGTTTCAACTCCATTCTCTATTTTCCAGAGTTTTAAAGTGTCGTCGCTGCCTGTATAATTAACGCCCACTACAATTCCATTAACCGGCTGGCCGGGGCACATATACGATGCGTCCTTATTGGAAACTAAAAACACGGCCCAATTATTTTGCAATGAAGGGCTGTACCCGTATCTTATCCTGAACGACCAACGAATGGTATCGTTCAGGTCAAAATTGTTTGGAAAAGCGATTGAAATTTGGTCGTGCCCTGAAGAAGGATTATCGAAAGAATGATGTAAAGAAAAATTACCGCATATCGGATTTACAGGCGATGCTTCCCAATGTCCTGCCACGCTTTGCTGCCAGCCATTGAGGTTGCCGTTTTCAAAATCGAAGAAATTTTGAGAAAATGAATGAAATGGAAAAACAAAAAATACGGCAAACAGTAAAAGGGTTTTCTTTGTAAGGGGCATTATTAATAAATGAATTAAAGAATATTAAAAATTGTTATCATACATAACTTTTTTTATTTTCGCGATTTTTCGTCATAAAAATAGAATAATTTTACAAATTCAATAATTTAATATTAAAATTAGCCATGAAAGTTGCAATTGTAGGCGTAAGCGGTGCGGTTGGCCAGGAATTTCTCAGAGTTCTTGAAGAGAGAAATTTTCCTGCCGACGAACTGGTTTTATTTAGTTCATCCCGGAGCGCCGGTAAAAGTTATAGTTTTAAAGGCAAAAATATAGTTGTAAAAGAACTCAGGCATAACGACGATTTTAAAGGTATCGATATAGCGCTTACCTCGGCAGGCGCAAGTATTTCAAAAGAATTTGCCGGCGACATTACAAAGTTTGGAACTGTAATGATTGACAATTCCAGCGCTTTTCGCATGGATAACGACGTACCTTTGATAGTGCCCGAAGCAAATCCGGACGATTGTAAAAACCGTCCGCGAAATATTATTGCCAATCCTAATTGTTCAACCATTATAATGGTTGTTGCATTGGTGCCGATTCAGGGCCTCTCCAAAATTAAAACAATTCATGTGGCTACTTACCAGGCAGCAAGCGGGGCAGGCGCTGCCGCTATGGAAGAACTGAAAACCCAGGTTAAGGAAGTGATGGAAGGTAAACCTGTAACCATTGATAAATTCAAATACCAACTGGCTTTTAACGTTATTCCCCATATCGACATCTTTCTTGATAATGATTATACAAAAGAGGAAATGAAGATGCATTACGAAACCCGCAAAATTATGCATGCCGACATGAACGTTAGCGCTACTACAATTCGTGTTCCCGTTTTGCGGGCGCATTCGGAAGCAGTTTGGGTTGAAACAGAAAATGAATTGAGCGTCGGGCAGGTTCGTTCAGCTATGGAAAAAGCGGAAGGTTTAATTGTTGAAGACGACCCGAAAACATTTAAGTATCCGATGCCTTTGTTTGCGGCTGGAAAAGATGCGGTTTATGTAGGGCGCATAAGGAAAGATATAACCAATCCGAATGGTATTACCTTTTGGTGCGTTGGCGATCAGTTAAAAAAAGGCGCAGCCCTGAATGCAGTTCAGATTGCCGAATACATGGTTAAAAAACGATTGCTGTAACAATTTGACAATAAAAAGCTGCCAATTCTCCGGCAGCTTTTTATTTCCTTTTTCTACCCAAGCGTAACTAACTGTTGCAGTATTACTCAATGAACATTCATCTTCAAAAAGAATTACTTCATTTAATCCCTTTTCCTGAAGTTTTTTTTATCCTTTGGAAATTCCTGTCTTTGCCCATTATCTGCTTCGGCATAAAACCCTTTGCCTTTCTTATGTCTCAATTTTAGCTTCCTTTTCAATTGGAAGAAAGAAATACTGATATATTTTAAACACTTAATATAAATTTATTAAGTTTGCAATACAATTAAAAAACAAAAACTTACGCTATGAAAACAAAATTATCATCAATTATCCTTTTTACTTCAGTTATTGGATTATTTATGGTCATATTAATTATTGCCTGTAATAAAAATAATGATCAAAGCGGCAATTTGCAGCTAAAAACTCTAAATGTCAAGTTGTCCGGCAATGCAAACTGTCCGAATATGGCACAGTTATATATAACTTACAGTGCAGGTTTCGGCCAGGCTAAAGTAGTTGAATTATATCAGGCAGTTCAATGCGGATCGTATTCTAAAATTGCATCATTTAACTACAATGTAACAACTTATTCAGTAAAATCGCTGGTAAGTGGGCTATATTATGCGTTTTATGTAAGAGTACAAAGAAGCAGTGATAATCTATGGTATACTTCACCTACCATTAATGTTTTTGCAATTTGCGGTTCAGGTTCAGGCAGTGGCAGCTTAAGCGGCAGCGGTAGTTCAAGTGGCAGTGGCAGTTTAAGCGGTGGCCCAGGCCCATGTAAATAAATATTTTCAAGAATAGCTGTGATTTGTATTTAAATAACAACTTTTTATCCCTTCTTGATCCTCAGTGATTGAGAAGGGTATTTTTTTTACATTAATCATTGTATGATAGAATTAGTGGATCAAAAGGAAAAGTTGGGGGCTATTTATATTTATCAACCACCCCTACCTCCCGAGTGCATTCGGGACAGGCTCTCCTTAAAAAGGAGGGGAAACTGCTGCACTACGCTGTTATAGCCCCTTTTTAAGGGGTTGGGGTTATCAACAAAACCTTCCAGGTTTTGAAAACCTGGAAGGTTTATCAACCGGTTCGTCCCAACACGGTTTTTCTTTATCGTTGAATAATTATTTTTTTAGTAAATATCCCTTCGCTGGTTTTTACACGGGCAAAATAAAACCCTTCCTGCAGGTTGCTTATATCAATTTCTTTTTCTTTTGTTTTTATCATTTCTTTACCCTGTAAATCAAATATACTTATTAATATTATTTTGGAGCTGCCTGATATTACCTGTAACCTGTTATTCGCCGGGTTAGGATAAACCGAAACCTGTTCCCCGTTAGTTGTAGTTGTAAGCTGTTTTATTCCTGTAGCATTAATCTCACATGCAAACGAACCAATTGTTAAAGTCGTATAATACAGGGGATTAAATATTATCCCAACAATTTTTATCCAGCCATATTCATACGTAGGACCTTTTTTTACACGCAAACCAATATAAGGGTAAGCAGTATCATACCAGTCAGGACTACCACAAGCATAACCCCCTTCCTCAGCATCATAACTCAAGTAAACCAAACTATCCCAATTTGCATTGGAGTTTATTGTATCATGATAATGAAATGCATAAGCCATTCCATATCGGTTTATATAAGCACCACCATTGTAAAAACAGGAATCATAATAACTCAAAGCGACATTATTGTTATTAAGGGCGCAATTGTGCAATAAAACAATTGAAACCCATTTGCCAAATCCGGGGGAAGAAGTGCAAACTGAAAATCCGTTATCCCGTCATTGTTTACATCAAGTGAATAATAATGTGGATCAGGATTACTATATCCCGGGATTTTAATAGCAATACTATCGGGCATAAATTTATAATAGTAATCGTTTACACTATGCTGCCCGGCAATAATATACTGCGCATTGGCGTAAGTACCCAAAACGCAAATAATATGAATATAAATTTTTTAGTTTTCATTTTATTATTTTTCTTTATTAAAATTAGTTCTTTGCTTTAAAAGCTGTTTTAATTTTTATAAAATAAAAAGTTTAAATTAAAACCTTTAAGCTATTTCGCCAAGACACGCCAAGATAGGGATCTAGAGGAAAAGTTGGGGGCTATTTATATTTATTAACCACCCCTACCTCCCGAATGCATTCGGGACAGGCTCTCCTTAAAAAGGAGGGGAAACTGCTGCACTACGCTGTTATAGCCCCTTTTTAAGGGGTTGGGGTTATCAACCGGTTGACCCAACACTGTTTTTCTTTATCTCTGAATAATTATTTTTTTAGTAAATATCCCTTCGCTGGTTTTTACACGGGCAAAATAAAACCCTTCCTGCAGGTTGCTTATATCAATTTCTTTTTCTTTTGTTCTTATCATTTCTTTACCCTGCAAATCAAATATACTTATTAATATTATCCTGGCGCTGCCTGATATTACCATCAATCTGTTATTTGCCGGGTTAGGATAAACCGAAACCTGTTCCCCGTTAGTTGTAGTTGTTAGCTGTTTTATTCCTGTAGCATTATTTTCACATGCAAACGACCCCATTGTTAAAGTTGTATAATCCACAGGATTAAATATTATCCCAACAATTTTTATCCAGCCATATTCATACGTAGTACCTTTTTTTACACGCAAACCAATGTAAGCAGTATCAGGCCAGTCAGGACTACCACAAGTATAATAAGAATGTACAAAAGCATAATAACTCAAGTAAACCAAACTATCCCAATTTGCATTGGAGTTTATTGTATCATGATAACGAAATGCATAAGCCATTCTATATCTGTTTACATAACCATTAGCATCATTAAAACAGGAATCATAATTACCCAAAGCGACATTATTATTATTAAGGGCGCGAATTGTACAATAATACAATTCAGCCCCCAATGCAGTGGACGAGGGACGAAGTGCAAATTGAAAGTCATTTATCCCGTCATTGTTTACATCAAGTGAATAATATCGTGGATCAAGATTACTCTCATGTCCCGGGATATTAATAGCAATACTATCGGGCATAAATTTATAATAGTAATCGTTTACACTATGCTGCCCGGCAATAATATACTGCGCATTGGCGTAAGTACCCCAAAACGCAAATAATATGAATATAAATTTTTTAGTTTTCATTTTATTATTTTTTTATTATTAGTTCTTTGCTTTAAAAGCTGTTTTAATTTTTATAAAATAAAAAGTTTAAATTAAAACCTTTAAGATATTTCGCCAAGACACGCCAAGATAGGGATCAAAAGGAAAAGTTGGGGGCTATTTATATTTATCAACCACCCCTACCTCCCGAGTGCATTCGGGACAGGCTCTCCTTAAAAAGGAGGGGAAACTGCTGCACTACGCTGTTATAGCCCCTTTTTAAGGGGTTGGGGTTATCAACCGGTTCGACCCAACACTGTTTTTCTTTATCTCTGAATAATTATTTTTTTAGTAAAAATCCCTTCGCTGGTTTTTACATGGGCAAAATAAAACCCTTCCTGCAGGTTGCTTATATCAATTTCTTTTTCTTTTGTTTTTATCATTTCTTTACCCTGCAAATCAAATATACTTATTAATATTATCCTGGCGCTGCCTGATATTACCTGTAACCTGTTATTCGCCGGGTTAGGATAAACTGAAACCTGTTCCCGGTTAGTTGTAGTTGTAAGCTGTTTTATTCCTGTAGCATTATTTTCACATGCAAACGACCCCATTGTTAAAGTTGTAGGATACCAGAGATTAAATATTATCCCAACAATTTTTATCCAGCCATATTCATACGTAGTACCTTTTTGTACACGCAAACCAATGTAAGCAGTATCAGGCCAGTCAGGACTACCACAATCATAATATTGACTATCCGGGAGCCCTCCCTAGCATAATAACTCAAGTAAACCAAACTATCCCAATTTGCATTGGAGTTTATTGTATCATAATAATGAATGTATAAGCCATTCCATATCTGTTTCTATAACCATTACCATAGTTAAAACAGGAAATCATAATCACCCAAA
>CAWEFA010000062.1:0-31403 GCA_963808135.1 uncultured Bacteroidota bacterium | reverse complement strand
CGCTGCACTCCGAGCACGTGGTCCGAGTCTCCGGGCGAACCCGTTGGGATCCGCGGACGCGCTTCGCCTTGCACTGCTTGCAGTGCTTGGGGTCGTTCTTGAACTGTTTGTCGTGGAAGAAAAGCTGCTCGCCGGCCGTAAAAACAAACTCGGCGCCGCAGTCGATGCATTTCAATACTCGATCGGTGAATTCCATGGCCGGCTTCCCTCGCAGGGAATTGCACCGAAATCGGCTACGGCTCAACCAGGAACTTGCCGGTCTCGGTTCCCTGTTCTCTTTCGGATGGCGTAACAAGGGCCCGGACCGCGCTAAAAGTTGGCGGAACTCACAATTCATCCGGCACGCCGGACAAAGTGAAAACCGCACGCCCATTGCGTGCTGAGCGGTCATTCGCGCTTCTCTGGTTTCTGCGGGATTTCTGCATCATGCGGCGTGAACTTCGCGGTGGGGCGTGCCGCATAGTTGCGGAAGCTTCGTTCGACGGAAACTGAAGAAGCGTTACAGTTTGTTGCGCCGCCGCGCCGTGCCGTTCCTGTCTTCTTACTTCGTTGGGCGGCTTTCGCTTCTTTCTCTCGAAAGCCCCCGGAACGGTCTCATCTCGCGGCGGTTAAAACCCGACTCGATACAGTTTATTCGCTTTGCCAGAAACACAAAGTTTCAAATTCGAATGACCTAATAGCGCTAAGTGATTCGCTAAAGGAAAAAATTTCTGCAATTTCTGATTATGATGGTCAATTGGAAAATATGACTAAACAATTAACTTCTGAAAAACATCAAATAACAGCGCTTGCATTAAGAATTACCGAATCCCGTAAAAATATTATTCTTTCATTCGAAAGCCAAATCATTTCTGTTTTGCGCCAATTGGGAATGCCGAATGCAGTTTTTTCGGTAAAAATTGAAAATACTGATGACTTTACTTTTTCAGGATGCGATAAAGTTTCATTTTTGTTTAGCTCGAACAAACAGGTTGAAATGATGGATATTTCTAAAATTGCTTCCGGCGGTGAAATATCGAGGTTTATGTTAGCGGTGAAATCAATTATTGCATCATCATTGGCTATGCCTGCCGTTATTTTCGACGAAATCGATGCAGGCGTATCGGGAGAAATAGCTGATAAGGTTGGTAATATAATGAAACAGATGGCTGACAACATGCAGGTTATAAGTATCACGCACCTGCCGCAGGTTGCATCAAAAGGCGGGAATCATTATCTGGTTTACAAAACTGATGATGAAAAAACTTCAACAACAAATATTAAATTTTTGAAGGGCGAAGATAGGGTAGTGGAGATAGCCAAAATGCTCAGCGGCGAACAAATAAGCGATGCGGCAATTAAAAATGCAAGGGTGCCTTTAAATAACTGAGGATTGTTTTTGAACTTTATTATCATTTTCTGTGTTAAGAATGAATGGTAGATAATACAAGATTTTTAAGGATAACATTCTATTAACCTTCATTTTTCTAAACAATTCAAATATGTCATACAATTTATTAAAATCAAAAAAAGGAATAATATTTGGCGCACTGAATGAAAGCTCAATTGCATGGAAAGCTGCAGAAAGGGCTTATGAAGAAGGCGCTCAAATTCTTCTTACAAATGCACCTACGGCAAAGCGTTTGGGCGAAGTGGAAAAATTAGCGGAAATTTGCCATACTGAAGTCATTTATGCCGATGCAACAAACTTGGGCGATCTTGAAAACCTTATTAATACAGCATTGGAAAAATTCGGCGGCAGATTCGACTTTTTGCTTCATTCAATTGGCATGTCGCCAAACGTTCGAAAAAAAATTCCTTATGAATCCATCGATTATGATTACTACCAAAAAACGCTCGATGTTTCAGCATTATCGTTTCATAAAATACTTCAAACCTGCCGAAAGTTCGATGCGCTTAATGAATGGGCTTCGGTAGTGGCGCTTTCGTGAGTTTGCCTCAACCCGTACGCTTTTCGGGTACAACGATATGGCCGATGCAAAAGCTGCTCTCTGAATCCATTGCAAGAAGTTTCGGATATATTTATGGCCGGGCCAAAAAAGTTCGGATTAATACTATATCACAATCGCCAACTATAACAAGCGCCAGCAGCGTTATAAAAGGGTTCGATTTGCTGCTCGATTTTTCTGAACGGATGTCGCCGCTCGGAAATGCAACTGCCCTCGAATGTGCCGATTATATTATCACTCTGTTTTCCGACCTGACGAAAAAAGTTACCATGCAAAACTTATTTAACGATGGTGGTTTTTTAAGCATGGGAATGAGCCGGGAAGCCATGCTGCAATACAAGGAAAGTTTCGAGGAATGCAGGTAAAATAATAGAATGAAAAATATTATTTTACAAAGTAAGCAACTTTTTCCAGCAGGGTAATCATATCGGAATTTTCCAGGTAAACATGCGATGGCACATTTAACTGTTCTGATGTAAAATTTAATATCCCTTTAATACCTGCGTCGACAAGGTTTTTGACTGTTTCGCATGCAAAATCTGAAGGTACAGTTATGATTCCAATTTTTATATTTTTCTTTTTTACCAACTCCGATATTTTTGAAATATGATATGAAGGAACGCCGGCAATAACAAGGTTTACTTTTGCAGGGTCGTTGTCGAACGCAGCAACTATATTTAACTTTGATCGTTTTCCACTAAAATATGCAGTAACGGCGCGCCCTAAATTTCCAATACCAATAATTGCAACATTTAAGCCTGAATCGGCATCAAGGACTTTACCTATAACATCAATCATTTCCCTAATATCATAACCTTTGCGCTGTGCGCAGGTGTACCCGATGAACATAATATCGCGGCGAACCTGAACAGCTGTAATATTGTGCATTATTGCAAGTTCGTGCGAAAAAATATGAGTTTTACCCGCTGCCAGGCAGTTTAACAGGGTACGCCTGTATTCACTGAGCCTTTCAACTGTTTTTTCAGGTAATTTTCCTCCCCGCATGTTATTTTCTTATAATAATTTTTTTCAAAAATAAGATTATTAATGCAATCCTTAAAATATTAAGGGTTAGTGGTCAAATTTACTTTATTATTTTAATGTATAAAAATTCCAATCCTTTTTTGAGAATGAATATAATAAATTTTAGAATAATTGCATTGTGAATTGTAATTTCACGATTTAATAATTTTCTGCTAAATTTTGTTAATCAATATTGGGTTAAGCCATAATGAGGATTTTGCTTTGTTTTATTGGTTTTTCAATATGCCTGGTTTGTAATGGCCAGCGAAGAATATCGGGTATTGTATACGATAATTCAGGAAAGCCTCTTGCAGGTGTAACATTAACGGATAGCAAACATAAGTTTCTTTGCAATACAAATGACTCGGGAAAATTCACTGTTATTGTCAAGCCCGATGCACAAATTTGTTTTACTTTAATGGGGTTTCATGATACTTGTGTTTCCGCGCAAACCATTAAAAATAATTTTGAGGTTTTTATGAGGGAAAAGCCTGTTGTTTCTAATGAAATAATAATTAAAGCCAATAGGGTTGATGATTATCTGAAGGGGACACAAACCGGGCTTTTTCAGCTTAAACCGGACAGCTTAAGAAGTTTGCCAAACATTGTCGGGGAAGCAGATCCCTTTCGTATGCTGCAGCTTTCACCCGGAGTGGCAAAAAGTGAAATAAGCATGGGCATAAATGTCAGGGGTAGCAGCGCTGACCAAAACCTCATTATTTTTGACGATGCCGTAGTTTACAACCCAACTCACTTAATGGGGTTTTTGTCAATTTTTAATTCTGCTATAATTGATAATGTTTCACTTATCAAATCAGGCTTGCCGGCTTATTATGGTGGACGGCTTTCTTCTGTTACAATAATTGAATCAAATAAAACTATTCCCGAATCACCTCAGTTTTCGGCTAATATTGGATTGCTGCTCTCTGGGTTTATGTACAAGGTTCCAATTATTAAAAATAAATTGAGCATTATGGTGGCTGCGCGCAAATCGTATATCGACTACACCGTAAAACCTGTAAGCAAGCTGTTTTTCAAAAAAAACAAAACCATATTTAATTTTACCAATTATGGATTTTACGACTTGAATTTTGAAATGGTTTATAAACCTTCGTTGTACGATGCCATATATATTTCTGGTTATATGGGAAGTGATATTTTTGATTTGAAAAAGGCATCTTTTGATATTCAAAATAATGTTGACTGGAATAATAATACCCTTTCTATTAAATGGCTGCATAACAAAAATTCATTTCATACTTTTAAAACTGTCGCCGGATTTTCCGGGAATAATTTCAATTTTAGTTTAGTCCAAACGAATAATGGATATTGGCTTTCAACAAATTTGAAGAACTATTATTTTAATCACGAGCATAGTTTCTACTTAAATAAGGTGGTGCTTAAACTCGGTGTCAACGAGGAAATGTATTCAGTTCTTCCATCGAGGAATGAAGAAAACCTATCCGGACAAAACAATGTTATCGGCACAGTGAACACGTATCATGTAATTAGCAATAATTTATATATTCATTCTGAAACAAATATTTCCGATAAACTTAAATTGGCGTTAGGAATAAGGGGAAGTTATTATATGCACCTGGGGCCGTACACGAGTTACACTACTGGCGCCATAACCGATACCTTGTATTATAAAAAAAATGAAATCATAAAAAGTTATTCAAGTATTGAACCAAGGATGAGTATTAATTATACAGTCGATTCTGCTTCATGGCTAAAACTTTCGGCCACAATGAATACTCAATATATGCAGCAGGTTAATGTTACTTCTGTTGCGCTTCCTACCAATTTTTGGCTTCCGGCAACCAATTCCGCACCGCCTGCTCAAGGTTATCAATTTTCAGCAGGATATTTCAGGAAACTTACAAACGGTTATAATGGTTCATTAGACGCTTTTTACAAGGGAATGAACAATATCCTCGAATTCAATTCAGGCATATTAACTGCTTTGACAAAATCGACAATTGAAGAAAATGTAATTGTTGGAAAAGGACGTGCATATGGTATAGAATTATTTGTTGAGAAAAAAACAGGCAAACTTACCGGCTGGTTGAGTTATACACTTTCACGTTCCGAAAGAATTTTTGCCATGATAGACAGTGGAAGGCCCTACCCGGCAAAATATGACCATACGCACGATTTATCGTTAGTGCTGCAATATCCGCTAACACTGAAATGGAAAGCCTCGGCAATATTTGTATATAGTACCGGCAATGCCATAACAATGCCCGTTGGAAGGTATATGATACAGGGCAAAATTGTGGATCAAATGGGAAATTATAATTCTTTTCGGTTGCCGCCATATAACCGGTTAGATGTTTCTTTTACCAGAAATATTAAAAAGACCGGGCGTTCGGAACAAAACCTGAACATTAGTATTTATAATGTTTATAACAGGCCAAACCCATACTTTATGTATTTCGGCGTTTCAGGCGATTTGAACAAGAACAAACTAAATGTAACATTGAAATCGGTTTCTATTTTTCCTATAATGCCTTCGGTGTCTTACGAAATAAGATTTTAAGATGAAAAATATATTTAAAATAACAATTCTTTTAATTTTCAGACTGGAGCTGTAAACCTAATTTGGATATAGATATGCCCGGCATTAAAAAACAATTGGTGGTTGACGGATGGATCGAGAATGGCGGGTATTCTATGGTAATTTTAACATATAATACAGCCTTTTTCAGCAATATAGATTCGGCATCGTTACGTAACCTTGTGGCATCAGAAACTGTAGTTACTGTTTCTGATAGCAGTGAATCAGAAAATCTTACATTTATGCCTGATACGAATTATTTTCCTCCTTATGTTAATGAAGGAGCAGCATATCCTGATGGATTAATTGGGGCTGAAGGCAAAACTTATTACCTTACTGTTTTTGATGAGACTGATTCCTTAACCCTTCATGCTGTTACAACTATTCCTCCCAATCGCCCGGTTGTTGACTCCGCCTGGATGGAATATGTTAATGACAATGATACCATGGGAATTTTAAAAGTAAAATTTACCGATAACCCCAATGAAAAAAACTATTACCGCACGTTTACCAAAACAGGAAAATCAGCTCACTTTGTACCTACTTTTTTTTCTTGTTTCAGCGATCAATATTTTAATGGAAAAACTGTAACATTAAGCCTGAATAAAGGAAGCGAAAATCAGTTGTCGCCGATTTCTAACATATATTTTCACAAAGGCGATACAATTACCATTAAACTCAGCGCTATTGACAAGGCAAGTTATAATTTCTGGCTGGCTTACGAGGATGCTGTTTTAAATGCTTCAAGCCCATTCTCATCAGATCACAACCAACTGGTTTCAAATACCGATAAGTGCTTGGGAATTTGGTGTGGTTATAACTCATCTTATTATAGTTTAATAGCAAAATAGGGCTGCAATTCGCAGCCCTATTTCTTTAATATAAAATCAATTTATTTATTTGCCACCTTGATTTCCATAAGTTGATTGTAATTCACTACGTAAATTATTAAAATCAGTAATTAAATCAGTAAATCCGCTTTGGAAATAAGTGCTTAAATCAGTTTTTGACTTATCGGCAAACACCAAACGAAAGGCTGGTGTTGCTGTTGTATACGTTTTGTTATATTCTGTATATTGATAAACTTTAAAATAGGGTTCAACTTTTGCAATCATTTGATTACTATTGACATAAACCACAACTAAAGCAATATTATTATTTATAAGGTTTAGTAATTTTGTGGTATCGGCAATACTGAATGAAGAATTTTCAAAAGGAACAAATCCGTTATAAAAGTCTTTGAAATCAATCTGTCCGGCTATTTTAATATTATAAAACTGGAAATGAGCGTTAGCATTGGTAAGTACCGTTGTTGGATTGGGGTTTTGACTATTAGCAAAATTCTGGATATTGGTTTTATCAAAATTACCGGTCATTTCAAAACCTACATCAACCATTGTTTTAGATGAATCAGACATTGTGTAGTCTATGCTAACGTCAGATGTTTGGTAGCCCCAGACTGTTTTAAATTCGAAAGTGCCAATGGTCATGTCGCTAATTACCGAAGTTGGCATCCCGGCTGAATTATATGCTGCGGTAAATGCGTAGTTTAAAGCTGTTATTCCATTAACTTTAATATCAAATTGAATGGAAGTTGGTAATTCCGAAATTGGAGAGTTTCCAATAATAAATGAACCCGTTTGCTCCGTAGGTTTTGCAATTTCAAATAAGCCAGAGTTTATGCCGGCATTTTTGTCGGCTGCTGTAGCAGGAAATTTCATGCTAAAAGTACTGGAAGCTGTTTTAACAAATCCTCCTATAAGAAAATCATAAGTATATGTACCAGCTATTGAATCGTAAAGTTGCACCAAGCTGTTATTATCTGATGTTTGCCTTAATGATTTGAGAACGCTTTCAACACCCGCCGATCCTTTTCTTAAAGCTGCTACAGCTTTCAAAGTAGCAAATTCCGGAGAATTAGATTCATCTGTTTTTGAAAAAAGAATTTGTATAAACGGAACAAGGTTCACTGTTGCACTAACCCCAGTTTCGTTACTTAAATCGGTCATTTTGTTTACCATTGTTATACCGGTATTTTCCAAATCACTCTTTTCCTGTGCCGGGGTATTGGAGGAATAAGTTAAATTGTTCAAACTAGTACTCGAAGTACTTTCCTTTTTACATGCCGCAAAGGCAACTATAATAAAAAGAACTGCAAAAAATTGTATTTTTTTCATTTTGTTTATTTTTATGTTAATTCATTAAAGTTACGCAAATATTAGGTAACTAAAAAATTTTAGAATAATAAAACACAAAATTAAGTATTTGGTTTTGACAACCAGCGTTAAAAATAAAAAGTTTAATTTTTTACTGGATTATTGTCCTGTTTCCCAAATTTTTTGCAAAAGTTTTTTTAATCTCGTTCAGGTTATGGATACGGAGTTGCAATTCTTCAACTTTCTCATTGTCGTTCATTTTCTGGGCTTCACCCAGTTGCAATTGTATATTTTTCAGGGCAGTTAAAACCTTTTTACTTTTAAAATTCATAATTGCATCAATAACTAACTTTTCTAACATCATATCTTCAGTTTCTAAAAAAACTTTTCTGTCTCTTTCAAAAAGATTTTTGCTAAGGGTATATTTCTCGGTAAGAAGGTCGGCTGCAACAGAACTGACAGCCTTATCAGGATGGTGTGTAAAATATTTTTCGTCTAATTCCTGCAAATTATCCGAGAAATGGGCATATTCATCGAATATTTGTTTGTAAACCGGGTTTTGGAGTTCAAGTTCATCGTTCTTAATTTCTGAAATTATAAACCGGCAAACGGGTATATTGTCAACCAAATTATTCATTTTGTTTTTTCCTATAATTCGGTTTCCAAATTTTAAAAGTATCCTTATAATTTCGCGTTCCTGGGATTCCCCTTCAAATTCTTTAATATTATAGGTCGGGGCCGGAATATCTTTTTTCTCAGAAATTGCTTCCGGGAGCTGTACCTGGAATTTTTGCTCGAATTTTTTGCGCCGTACCCGGGCAATTTCTGAAAATATAATATTTTCTTCGGTATTTAATAATCCGGTACATTCTTTCACGTAAACCGAGCGTGTTATAGCATCGGGAATTTTGGCGATAGATTTTATAATATCGGTTATCAGCGAAGCTTTTTTCACAGGGTCGTTTTTAGCTTCATCTATAAGCAACCTGGTTTTAAACAAAACAAAGTCGGTTTCGTTCCTGCTAATAAATTCAAGCACTTCGGAAGCATTGTGTTTGTGCGCGAATGAATCGGGATCTTCGCCATCGGGAAGCAGCAATACTTTTAGGTTCAATCCTTGTTCAAGCGTCATATCAATGCCGCGTATGGCAGCTTTAATACCGGCAGCATCGCCATCATAAAGGATTGTGAGGTTGTTTGTGAAACGTTTAATGAGCCTTATCTGATCTTCAGTAAGTGAAGTGCCGGAGGAAGCTACCACATTCTCAATGCCTGCCTGGTGAAGCGAAATAACGTCGGTATATCCTTCAACAAGATAACATTTATCGTTTTGAACAATCGATTTCTTAGCATGAAATAATCCGTATAATTCTTTGCCTTTATGATAAATATCCGATTCCGGGGAATTGAGGTATTTAGCGGCATTCTTATCGGTTTTTAGAATACGGCCGCCAAACGCTATAATTTTCCCGGCTATATTATGGACAGGAAAAATTACCCCTCCCGCAAACCTGTCGAAATGGTAATTTTCTTTTTCAATAGTCAGTCCGGTTTTAACCAGAAACTCCACTTTATAGCCATTTTTAATTGCAGCTTCGGTAAAAGCATCTCTTTTTTCCAATGAATAACCGAGCTGGAATTTTAAAACCATGGTTGAAAATTCCAGCTGGGTTATTCATTGGAAAAAAGAGATGCTTTTACCGAAGCTGGGATTAAAAAATGGCTGTAAAGTGGAGTTTCTGGTTAAAACCGAGACTGACTATGAAAAAGAAAATTACGATTTCGACAGGTTTGCGGGAAGGGTAATTTTTCCCTGTCCATAATATAGCCGGGAAAATTATAGCGTTTGGCCGCCGTATCTAAAAACCGATAAAATGCCGTGAATGCCTCAATCCCGGTAATTGGATATTTATCATAAAGGCAAAGTATTAGCACGGATTATTCATGCTAAGAATTCGATTGTTGAAAACGATATAAATCGTTATCTTGTTGAAGGATATACCGAACGTTATTTCGGCTTCACCAACGGCAGGCATTGAGAAATGTGGTAGCTTCTGCAACACTTTCACTGAATCGAAAGTATCAGATAAGGCTCTATTCAACGTTTCACAATACAACCTTACAATCCTTTATGATGGCGATGCTGCCGGTATTAAAGCTCAGCATAGCGGCATTGATATGACGCTTGAACAAGGATTGAACCTAAAAAGTATTGCTGTTCCCGACGGCGAGTATCCAGTTCCATTCGGCGCACATAAAGATAAGCTCCCGAAGGTGTCTTAAAATTATTTAGCAGGAACGAAACGCAAACGACTTTCGTTTTCGTTTAAACAGCGTATGCCGCTTGATAGATGAAGCTAAAATTAAGTCTGTGAAAAAATAGCTTCGCTGATAGGACCGAGATCATAAAATCTATCGCCAAAATTCCCGACGCCAACATAAACAGCTGAGTTTTTCGCACGTGAAAAATTACCGGATTATTAAATACCGAGAAAAATATTATATTTTCAGAAATCGCCCGGGTACGGCGCAAAAAATCGAGCAAAAAAACTTAGGGTACAGCTCCCGGAAGCAATTTCTGAGAAAAGATATTCCGGCCGACCTATAATATTAAATAATTTGAAAGGGAATCCCAGGAATGCGAAATTATAAGGAATACTTTTAAAATTTGGAAACCGAATTATAGGAAAAAACAAAATAGAATAATTTGGTTCACAATATACCCGTTTGCCAGTATTTCAGAAATTAAGAACGATAAAACTGAACTCGAAACCCGATTTACAAACAAATATTCGATGAATATGCCCATTTCCTCAAATAGAATTTGGAGGAATTAACGAACAGAATATTTTACACACGATCCTGATAAGGGCTGTTGAGTTCTGTTGCAGCCGACCTTCTTACCGAGAAATATACCCTTAGCAAAAATCTTTTCGAAAGAGACACAAACTTTTTTAGAAACTGAAGATACTATGTTAAAATAGTTAAAGTTATCGATGCAAATACGAACTTTAAAAGTAAAAGGATTTTAACTGCCCTGAAAAATATTCAAATTGCAACTCGGTAAAGAGTTTAAAATAACGACAATGAGAAAGTTGAAGAATTCAGACTCCATATTTACATAACCTAAACTGAATAATAAAACTTTTGCAAAAAATATAGGAAACAGAACACAACCCATATAAAAAATTAAACTTTTTATTTTTAACGCTGGTTGTCAAAACCAAATACTTAATTTTGTGTTTTATTATTTTAAAATTTTTTAGTTACCTAATATTTGCGTAACTTTAATGAATTAACATAAAAATAAACAAAATGAAAAAAATACAATTTTTTGCAGTTCTTTTTATTATAGTTGCCTTTTGCGGCATGTAAAAAGGAAAGTACTTCAAGTATTAGTTTGAACAATTTAACTTATTCCTCCAATACCCGGCACAGGAAAAGAGTGATTGGAAAATACCGTATAACAATGGTAAACAAAATGACCGATTTAAGTAACGAAACTGGGGTTAGTGCAACAGTGAACCTTGTTCGTTTATACAAATTCTTTTTTCAAAAACAGATGAATCTAATCTCCGGAATTTGCTACTTTGAAAGCTGTAGCAGCTTTAAGAAAAGGATCGGCGGGTGTTGAAAGCGTTCTCAAATCATTAAGGCAAACATCAGATAATAACAGCTTGGTGCAACTTTACGATTCAATAGCTGGTACATATACTTATGATTTTCTTATAGGAGGATTTGTTAAAACAGCTTCCAGTACTTTTAGCATGAAATTTCCTGCTACACAGCCGAGCAAAAATGCCGGCATAAACTCTGGCTTATTTGAAATTGCAAAACCTACGGAGCAAACGGTTCATTTTTATCGGAAACTCTCCAATTTCGGAATTACCAACTTCCATTCAATTTGATATTAAAGTTAATGGAATAACAGCTTTAAACTACGCATTTACCGCAGCATATAATTCAGCCGGGATGCCAACTTCGGTAATTAGCGACATGACCATTGGCACTTTCGAATTTAAAACAGTCTGGGGCTACCAAACATCTGACGTTAGCATAGACTACACAATGTCTGATTCATCTAAAACAATGGTTGATGTAGGTTTTGAAATGACCGGTAATTTTGATAAAACCAATATCCAGAATTTTGCTAATAGTCAAAACCCCGATCCAACAACGGTACTTACCAATGCTAACGCTCATTTCCAGTTTTATAATATTAAAATAGCCGGACAGATTGATTTCAAAGACTTTTATAACGGATTTGTTCCTTTTGAAAATTCTTCATTCAGTATTGCCGATACCACAAAATTACTAAACCTTATAAATAATAATATTGCTTTAGTTGTGGTTTATGTCAATAGTAATCAAATGATTGCAAAAGTTGAACCCTATTTTAAAGTTTATCAATATACAGAATATAACAAAACGTATACAACAGCAACACCAGCCTTTCGTTTGGTGTTTGCCGATAAGTCAAAAACTGATTTAAGCACTTATTTCCAAAGCGGATTTACTGATTTAATTACTGATTTTAATAATTTACGTAGTGAATTACAATCAACTTATGGAAATCAAGGTGGCAAATAAATAAATTGATTTTATATTAAAGAAATAGGGCTCGAATTTGCAGCCCTATTTTGCTATTAAACTATAATAAGATGAGTTATAACCACACCAAATTCCCAAGCACTTATCGGTATTTGAAACCAGTTGGTTGTGATCTGATGAGAATGGGCTTGAAGCATTTAAAACAGCATCCTCGTAAGCCAGCCAGAAATTATAACTTGCCTTGTCAATAGCGCTGAGTTTAATGGTAATTGTATCGCCTTTGTGAAAATATATGTTAGAAATCGGCGACAACTGATTTTCGCTTCCTTTATTCAGGCTTAATGTTACAGTTTTTCCATTAAAATATTGATCGCTGAAACAAGAAAAAAAAGTAGGTACAAAGTGAGCTGATTTTCCTGTTTTGGTAAACGTGCGGTAATAGTTTTTTTCATTGGGGTTATCGGTAAATTTTACTTTTAAAATTCCCATGGTATCATTGTCATTAACATATTCCATCCAGGCGGAGTCAACAACCGGGCGATTGGGAGGAATAGTTGTAACAGCATGAAGGGTTAAGGAATCAGTCTCATCAAAAACAGTAAGGTAATAAGTTTTGCCTTCAGCCCCAATTAATCCATCAGGATATGCTGCTCCTTCATTAACATAAGGAGGAAAATAATTCGTATCAGGCATAAATGTAAGATTTTCTGATTCACTGCTATCAGAAACAGTAACTACAGTTTCTGATGCCACAAGGTTACGTAACGATGCCGAATCTATATTGCTGAAAAAGGCTGTATTATATGTTAAAATTACCATAGAATACCCGCCATTCTCGATCCATCCGTCAACCACCAATTGTTTTTTAATGCCGGGCATATCTATATCCAAATTAGGTTTACAGCTCCAGCTGAAAATTAAAAGAATTGTTATTTTAAATATATTTTTCATCTTAAAATCTTATTTCGTAAGACACCGAAGGCATTATAGGAAAAATAGAAACCGATTTCAATGTTACATTTAGTTTGTTCTTGTTCAAATCGCCTGAAACGCCGAAATACATAAAGTATGGGTTTGGCCTGTTATAAACATTATAAATACTAATGTTCAGGTTTTGTTCCGAACGCCCGGTCTTTTTAATATTTCTGGTAAAAGAAACATCTAACCGGTTATATGGCGGCAACCGAAAAGAATTATAATTTCCCATTTGATCCACAATTTTGCCCTGTATCATATACCTTCCAACGGGCATTGTTATGGCATTGCCGGTACTATATACAAATATTGCCGAGGCTTTCCATTTCAGTGTTAGCGGATATTGCAGCACTAACGATAAATCGTGCGTATGGTCATATTTTGCCGGGTAGGGCCTTCCACTGTCTATCATGGCAAAAATTCTTTCGGAACGTGAAAGTGTATAACTCAACCAGCCGGTAAGTTTGCCTGTTTTTTTCTCAACAAATAATTCTATACCATATGCACGTCCTTTTCCAACAATTACATTTTCTTCAATTGTCGATTTTGTCAAAGCAGTTAATATGCCTGAATTGAATTCGAGGATATTGTTCATTCCCTTGTAAAAAGCGTCTAATGAACCATTATAACCGTTTGTAAGTTTCCTGAAATATCCTGCTGAAAATTGATAACCTTGAGCAGGCGGTGCGGAATTGGTTGCCGGAAGCCAAAAATCGGTAGGAAGCGCAACAGAAGTAACATTAACCTGCTGCATATATTGAGTATTCATTGTGGCCGAAAGTTTTAGCCATGAAGCAGAATCGACTGTATAATTAATACTCATCCTTGGTTCAATACTTGAATAACTTTTTATGATTTCATTTTTTTTATAATACAAGGTATCGGTTATGGCGCCAGTAGTGTAACTCGTGTACGGCCCCAGGTGCATATAATAACTTCCCCTTATTCCTAACGCCAATTTAAGTTTATCGGAAATATTTGTTTCAGAATGAATATATAAATTATTGCTAATTACATGATACGTGTTCACTGTGCCGATAACATTGTTTTGTCCGGATAGGTTTTCTTCATTCCTCGATGGAAGAACTGAATACATTTCCTCGTTGACACCGAGTTTAAGCACCACCTTATTTAAGTAGAAACTATGCTCGTGATTAAAATAATAGTTCTTCAAATTTGTTGAAAGCCAATATCCATTATTCGTTTGGACTAAACTAAAATTGAAATTATTCCCGGAAAATCCGGCGACAGTTTTAAAAGTATGAAATGAATTTTTGTTATGCAGCCATTTAATAGAAAGGGTATTATTATTCCAGTCAACATTATTTTGAATATCAAAAGATGCCTTTTTCAAATCAAAAATATCACTTCCCATATAACCAGAAATATATATGGCATCGTACAACGAAGGTTTATAAACCATTTCAAAATTCAAGTCGTAAAATCCATAATTGGTAAAATTAAATATGGTTTTGTTTTTTTTGAAAAACAGCTTGCTTACAGGTTTTACGGTGTAGTCGATATACGATTTGCGCGCAGCCACCATAATGCTCAATTTATTTTTAATAATTGGAACCTTGTACATAAACCCAGAGAGCAGCAATCCAATATTAGCCGAAAACTGAGGTGATTCGGGAATAGTCTTATTTGATTCAATTATTGGTTAAGAGAAAGTGGTCCACCATAATAAGCCGGCCAGCCTGATTTGATAAGTGAAACATTATCAATTATAGCAGAATTAAAAATTGACAAAAACCCCATTAAGTGAGTTGGGTTGTAAACTACGGCATCGTCAAAAATAATGAGGTTTTGGTCAGCGCTGCTACCCCTGACATTTATGCCCATGCTTATTTCACTTTTTGCCACTCCGGGTGAAAGTTGCAGCATACGAAAGGGATCTGCTTCCCCGACAATGTTTGGCAAACTCTTAAGCTGTCCGGTTTAAGCTGAAAAAGCCCGGTTTGTGTCCCCTTCAGATAATCATCAACCCTATTGGCTTTAATTATTATTTCATTAGAAACAACAGGCTTTTCCCTCATAAAAACCTCAAAATTATTTTTAATGGTTTGCGCGGAAACACAAGTATCATGAAACCCCATTAAAGTAAAACAAATTTGTGCATCGGGCTGACAATAACAGTGAATTTTCCCGAGTCATTTGTATTGCAAAGAAACTTATGTTTGCTATCCGTTAATGTTACACCTGCAAGAGGCTTTCCTGAATTATCGTATACAATACCCGATTTTTCGCTGGCCATTACAAACCAGGCATATTGAAAAACCAATAAAACAAAGCAAAATCCTCATTATGGCTTAACCCAATATTGATTAACAAAATTTAGCAGAAAATTATTAAATCGTGAAATTACAATTCACAATGCAATTATTCTAAAATTTATTATATTCATTCTCAAAAAAGGATTGGAATTTTTATACATTAAAATAATAAAGTAAATTTGACCACTAACCCTTAATATTTTAAGGATTGCATTAATAATCTTATTTTTGAAAAAAATTATTATAAGAAAATAACATGCGGGGAGGAAAATTACCTGAAAAAACAGTTGAAAGGCTCAGTGAATACAGGCGTACCCTGTTAAACTGCCTGGCAGCGGGTAAAACTCATATTTTTTCGCACGAACTTGCAATAATGCACAATATTACAGCTGTTCAGGTTCGCCGCGATATTATGTTCATCGGGTACACCTGCGCACAGCGCAAAGGTTATGATATTAGGGAAATGATTGATGTTATAGGTAAAGTCCTTGATGCCGATTCAGGCTTAAATGTTGCAATTATTGGTATTGGAAATTTAGGGCGCGCCGTTACTGCATATTTTAGTGGAAAACGATCAAAGTTAAATATAGTTGCTGCGTTCGACAACGACCCTGCAAAAGTAAACCTTGTTATTGCCGGCGTTCCTTCATATCATATTTCAAAAATATCGGAGTTGGTAAAAAAGAAAAATATAAAAATTGGAATCATAACTGTACCTTCAGATTTTGCATGCGAAACAGTCAAAAACCTTGTCGACGCAGGTATTAAAGGGATATTAAATTTTACATCAGAACAGTTAAATGTGCCATCGCATGTTTACCTGGAAAATTCCGATATGATTACCCTGCTGGAAAAAGTTGCTTACTTTGTAAAATAATATTTTTCATTCTATTATTTTACCTGCATTCCTCGAAACTTTCCTTGTATTGCAGCATGGCTTCCCGGCTCATTCCCATGCTTGAAAAACCACCATCGTTAAATAAGTTTTGCATGGTAACTTTTTTCGTCAGGTCGGAAAACAGAGTGATAATATAATCGGCACATTCGAGGGCAGTTGCATTTCCGAGCGGCGACATCCGTTCAGAAAAATCGAGCAGCAAATCGAACCCTTTTATAACGCTGCTGGCGCTTGTTATAGTTGGCGATTGTGATATAGTATTAATCCGAACTTTTTTGGCCCGGCCATAAATATATCCGAAACTTCTTGCAATGGATTCAAGAGCAGCTTTTGCATCGGCCATATCGTTGTACCCGAAAAGCGTACGGGTTGAGGCAATGTACGAAAGCGCCACTACCGAAGCCCATTCATTAAGCGCATCGAACTTTCGGCAGGTTTGAAGTATTTTATGAAACGATAATGCTGAAACATCGAGCGTTTTTTGGTAGTAATCATAATCGATGGATTCATAAGGAATTTTTTTTCGAACGTTTGGCGACATGCCAATTGAATGAAGCAAAAAGTCGAATCTGCCGCCGAATTTTTCCAATGCTGTATTAATAAGGTTTTCAAGATCGCCCAAGTTTGTTGCATCGGCATAAATGACTTCAGTATGGCAAATTTCCGCTAATTTTTCCACTTCGCCCAAACGCTTTGCCGTAGGTGCATTTGTAAGAAGAATTTG
Organism: uncultured Bacteroidota bacterium; assembly: GCA_963808135.1. Taxonomy (GTDB): domain Bacteria; phylum Bacteroidota; class Bacteroidia; order Bacteroidales; family DTGW01; genus CAWEFA01. The sequence goes on along the minus strand of CAWEFA010000062.1, from coordinate 14,291 downwards.
AGCGCCTTCTTCATAAGCCCTTTCTGCAGCTTTCCATGCAATTGAGCTTTCATTCAGTGCGCCAAATATTATTCCTTTTTTTGATTTTAATAAATTGTATGACATATTTGAATTGTTTAGAAAAATGAAGGTTAATAGAATGTTATCCTTAAAAATCTTGTATTATCTACCATTCATTCTTAACACAGAAAATGATAATAAAGTTCAAAAACAATCCTCAGTTATTTAAAAGCACCCTTGCATTTTTAATTGCCGCATCGCTTATTTGTTCGCCGCTGAGCATTTTGGCTATCTCCACTACCCTATCTTCGCCCTTCAAAAGTTTAATATTTGTTGTTGAAGTTTTTTCATCATCAGTTTTGTAAACCAGATAATGATTCCCGCCTTTTGATGCAACCTGCGGCAGGTGCGTGATACTTATAACCTGCATGTTGTCAGCCATCTGTTTCATTATATTACCAACCTTATCAGCTATTTCTCCCGATACGCCTGCATCGATTTCGTCGAAAATAACGGCAGGCATAGCCAATGATGATGCAATAATTGATTTCACCGCTAACATAAACCTCGATATTTCACCGCCGGAAGCAATTTTAGAAATATCCATCATTTCAACCTGTTTGTTCGAGCTAAACAAAAATGAAACTTTATCGCATCCTGAAAAAGTAAAGTCATCAGTATTTTCAATTTTTACCGAAAAAACTGCATTCGGCATTCCCAATTGGCGCAAAACAGAAATGATTTGGCTTTCGAATGAAAGAATAATATTTTTACGGGATTCGGTAATTCTTAATGCAAGCGCTGTTATTTGATGTTTTTCAGAAGTTAATTGTTTAGTCATATTTTCCAATTGACCATCATAATCAGAAATTGCAGAAATTTTTTCCTTTAGCGAATCACTTAGCGCTATTAGGTCATTCGAATTTGAAACTTTGTGTTTCTGGCAAAGCGAATAAACTGTATCGAGTCGGGTTTTAACCTTCTCAAGCCTTGACGGGTCAATATCAACCGATTCAGCCAGGCTTTCTGTTTCCGAAGCCATGTCCTTAATCTCAATATATGCGCTATTTAATCTTTCGCAAACCGATGATATTTTGTTAAAAATACTTTTTAGCTTTCCCGATATATTAGATGCTTCTTTTAATTGATAAACAACGCCCGAAGACTCTGAATTCAAAAGTCCTGAAATGTTCGTCAACGCTGATTTTATTTCTTCGGAATGGCTTAATATTTTTAATTCTTCTTCCAATATTGTTTGCTCATCTGGCTTTATCCGGGCATTTTCAAGTTCGGAGAATTGATACTGGTAATAATCAAGATCGGATTTTTCTTTTGCCGATTTTTCCTGCAACTCCGAAATAATGCGTTGCAATTCCTTATATTTTAAATAAGATTTCCTGTACGCATTAATTAATTCGCCGTTTTTTGCAAGTATATCAATAACATTTAACTGGAATTGACTGTCGGCCAAATATGAATTCTGATGTTGAGAGTGGATGTCTACAAGCCTGTCGCCTAATTCTTTTAAAACATCGAGGTTTACCGGGGTGTCGTTTACAAAAGCACGGGAACGGCCGGTGTCTGATATTTCGCGGCGTATAATAAGCTGGTGGTTATAATCGATACCGTTTTTTTCGAAAATATTTTTTAAATTATACTCATCTATTTTAAAAATTCCTTCAACAACACATTTTTTCGATTTATTAAGAAGCACAGAAGTATCGGCCCTTTGGCCAACAAGCAATGATAATGCTCCCAAAAGAATTGATTTTCCAGCGCCTGTTTCACCGGTAATTATAGATAGCCCTTTATAAAAATCTATATTTAAATTATCTATCAGGGCATAATTTTGTATAGATAAGCTATTAAGCATTGTTTAAACTTGGCTTATTCGTTTGAACAAAATTAATTGAAAATTATTAAGAAATGCAGTTTTGAAAATACAGGCGGAAAAAATTATTGCTTTTCTGTAATTTTTTTGTACTTCAGCGCATCGGCATTATCAATTTCATTTAAAATTTGTAATGCACGCGTTTTTTCGTCCTGTGTAGCTTCGCTGAGAACATTTACCAATTCGTCGGATTTAGCATCGAACAGGACATGATAAAAGTGCATAAAAGGATCCGGTTTGTCGCGGAATACCTTTTGCAATAGCAGCAAATCTTCAACAATTTCTGCACGGCCTTCGCTAACTTTAGAATCCATTATATCGAGCCCCAGGCGATGATAGCGGTAAATAAACTCCCTTACAGGCTCATACCTGTTATCAAGGATATTTTTTACAAGCCAGTACCTGTTTTTATTTCCTTTTCCATCATAAGGTTTCCATCCTTTATCTTGCGAATCTTGTGCGTTGCTTACAATTTTGTTGGCTTTTGCAAAAAATTCATCGCCGCCTAATAATGAAAATGAATCGTAATCGAGCCCAATAATAATATATGCATAATAAGCCAAAATCGAAGTTAAGTTGGATTGGTGCCTGTTTTCATCAAATTCAAGGGGTTGGAATTCAACGTAACTAAAATTGAAATTGTCATCTTTATAATTAAGCATTACCGATGTATATGAAGTATTATAAACCGGTCGCCGGGATTGCACCTGGATGCTGCCTGTAAACTCATCGGCCGAAAGTTGTTCCTGGATCGTAATTAAAATATTACATTCAATGCGTTCGTTGATAGCAAAAGTATGGTTGGTCCAAATCCTGTTATTCATAAATTCGTTCAAAGCAGAGTTAAGGGTTTGAAAGATTTTTTTGTTCGATCCCTGAATTTGTGCTGTGTTCACCTGTATATTACACCTGAGTTCCTGGGAATTCAGGTTGCTGAGCCAAACAAAAATTAAAAATATTGCAAGGCCGTATTTTTTTATTTCCCATGACATCGTCAACATACAAAAAAAGATTTATTAAATTTTCAAGCATTGATTGAAATACCGAAATATTCGCAAAGTTTATCAGTAATATCTTTAGCTGCTTCTTGCTTGCTCTTTAACTCAAAATGTTGAATTTTATTGCTTCTATCAATGATAGAAATTTTGTTGGTGTCGGTATCAAATCCGGCACCTGGCTCAGAAAGAGAATTAATAACAATAAAATCGAAGTTTTTATTTAACATCTTTTGGCTTGCATTATTAATTTTATCTTCTGTTTCAAGGGCAAAACCGGCCAGTACCTGGTTTGCTTTTTTTATTTTGCCCAATTCAGATGCAATATCTGGATTGGGTTTTAGTTCAATTGTTAAATTATCTCCTTTGCGTTTTATTTTTTGTTTTGAAGGATGCAATGGAGCATAATCGGCTACAGCGGCAGCCATAATAGCTGCATCGCAATATGGAAATTCAGAAATACAGGCTTTAAGCATTTCAAGCGCAGATGTAACTTTTATCAATTTAACATTATGATGCTGAAACTGCACCTGCACAGGGCCGCTTATTAATACAACCTGAGCGCCCAAATCAACAAGTCGTTCAACTATGGCATATCCCATTTTTCCTGACGAATGGTTGCTAATGAAACGGACAGGATCAATAGCTTCAATAGTTGGCCCTGCTGTTACAAGAATTTTTTTGCCATCCAGTTTTTTATTGTCTGAAAAATAATTGCGAAGCGCTTCAATAATCTTTTCAGGTTCTTCCATGCGGCCTTTTCCTTCCAAACCGCTGGCCAGTTCACCTGAAGTTGGTTCAATAATAATGTTGCCGCATGAATTAAGCGTGTTCATATTTTTTTGTGTCGAAGCGTGCCGTAACATATCCAAATCCATTGCCGGTGCAATAAATACAGGACACCTGGCGGACAGATAAGTAGTAAGCAAAAGATTGTCTGCAATGCCCTGTGCCATTTTTGCAATTGTATTTGCTGTAGCAGGTGCAATAAGAAATACGTCAGCCCATTTTCCCAAATCGACATGGCTGTTCCAACTCCCGTTTTCAGGATTAAAAAATTCAACCAGAATAGGATTTTTTGATAATGTAGAAATGGTAAGCGGCGTTATGAACTCTTTCGCCAGGTTGGTCATAATTACCTTAACTTCTGCACCTTCTTTTACGAGAATTCTGATAATAACAGCAGCCTTATAAGCTGCTATGCTACCGGTTATTCCAAGAAGTATGTGTTTACCCTTCAGCATTAGCTAACAGTAAATTATACTAAGATACTTTTTTATGGTTCTTATAAAATATTTCATCGTCTTCAAATTCCTGCAATGCTATTAAATTTGGCTTTGGAAGCCGTTCATAAAACCTCGATATTTCAATTTGTTCGCGATTTTCAAATATCTCTTCAAGGTTGTCGGTATAATTTGCAAACTCCTCAAGTTTTTTGTTAAGCTCCTGCTTAACTTCACTTGAAATTTGGTTAGCGCGCTTGCTAAGAACTACGACAGTTTCATATATATTTCCTGTTTCTTTTTCGAGATGATCTAAATTAATTGTAACTGTTGTTACAGGAGCTTTTGTTTTTTTATAATCCATTTTTTAATATGTTTTTAAAGTTTAAAGACCTAATATGTGTTTGGTGTTGTTATAAATTTTCTCAACATCCCTAATGTATTTGCTTGATGGAAATTCACCAATAAAACTATAATACTCATCTAATGTTGATTGATAACGTTCTCTCTGCTTAACATAAATGCTGTTTTCAGCAAGAATAAAATTTGCCTGAAGAATTAAAAACATTAAGTCTTCTTTATATTTATTATTTGGAAAATCGTTCAGGCAATTGTGCATTGATATTATTGAAGCTTTATAAAAACCAAGATTAAAATATAATTTTGAATTTATATACGCTTTTTCTGCAAGCTTGTTGTTTAATTCCTCAATAAGTCTTTTGCATTCCGGAACATATTTGCTTTCGGAATATTTATAAATAAATTTTTGAAATTCCTGAATTGCAAGCCGCGTATCTTCCTGATCAAGTTCCGGCCTCGGCGATTGCAGATAATAGCAGTATCCAACCATATAAGCCGACTCCTCTGCAAATTGGCTATGTGGAAAATTATCTTTCAGTTCGCCAAAATAATGTCCGGCCATTATATAATCTTCTGTACCGTAATAACTTTTTGCACAAAAATACATAACAGAATCTCCTTTCGAAGATCCCTTGTAAAGCATTACAATCTGTTCAAATATAGCAACAGCTTTATCATAACTTTTTTCATTATAATATTCAAGCGCTTTTTGGTATTTATACTGATAATCCGTACTTTTTAACACTTTTTCGTATTGACTACACGAAGTAATTAATACGCTTATTACCAGTATGGTATACTTTAAATAGGATTTTTTTAGCATAGCGCAAAATTACATTTAAAGTTTTAATTTAAAAATAATAATATTTTAAAAAAGTATAATTCTTACCTTAATAAAATTATTTTTTAATTCTACTTTGACAGATTAGCAATTTTGGTGGAATTTGGTGTTTTTGAGTTTTGGTGGCAAAATATTATAAGCCACAAAAACACTAAAACACAAAATATCACTAAAAAGAAAAATCATTATTCATCATTAATCTGTCAAGGTATAATTAAAAGATATGTCAACAAAAAACTAATTTGACAAATTCTTAATTTTTAATTTTGTTTTATAATATAACTCCACTAAGAAAAAATTATTATATCCTTAAACTAAAGTTTAATGAGGCTTACAAAACTTATGAGCTTCTTTGTATACTTATGAAAATGTTTTTAATGATATTTGATTGCTACTTTTGTAAGTTTATCAAGGCATTGTTGAATACGCCAAATTTTTACATGTAATGAAAAAGAAAAATTTGTTCGGCATGGGCATTGAAGAATTGGAAATTGTTGCTGCGGAAAGCAATATGCAACATTTTTCAGCGAAGCAAATGGCTGACTGGTTATATAAAAAACAAATCAGTTCAATTGATGAAATGACCAATGTTTCTGCAAGGATACGTTCCGAATTGAATTTAAAATATGAGATAGGCCGCAAAAATCCATTAAAAGTGCAGGAATCTTCCGATGGCACAAAAAAATACCTTTATCATGTTAAAGGAGATAAATACATTGAAACAGTTTTTATTCCTGAAAATGGCAGGGCAACGGTTTGTATTTCTACCCAAATAGGTTGTAAAATGGGCTGTGTTTTTTGCATGACAGCTAAACAGGGCTTCCAGGGACAGCTAACTGCAGGGGAAATTTTAAACCAGCTCAGCAGCTTACCTGAGCGTGAAAAAGTTTCAAATATTGTTTTTATGGGAATGGGTGAACCTTTTGACAACATTGATGAAGTTATGAAAAGCCTTGAAATTTTGACAAAGTCCTATGGCTTTGCTTTAAGCCCTATGCGCATAACAGTATCAACCATAGGAATAATTCCTGTAATAAAACGTTTTATAAATGAAAGCCGTTGTCATCTCGCCATAAGCCTAAATTCACCATTTGATGAAGAAAGGCAAATGTTAATGCCCATGCAAAAGATATATCCGGTAAAAGAAATTCTTGAAGAAATAAGAAAATTTAATTTTGGGGCTCAACGGCGTTTGTCGTTTGAATATATTATGTTTAAAAATATAAATGATTCGCAGGATCATATTAAAGAATTATCACGAATGCTCAATGGAATCAGGTGCAGGATTAACCTCATTAAATTTCATCCGTTCCCTGGTTCCGGCCTCATGCCATCAGACGATAAAACAATTGAATTATTTAAAAGCGGGTTAAATTCAAAAGGTATCATCACTACGTTGCGCCAATCGCATGGACAGGATATTTATGCGGCATGCGGTTTGCTTTCAACTATGCAAGCGGTAAGGTAAAACTAAACTCACTCCCTTTTCCAGGTTCGCTTTCAACCCATATTTTGCCCTTTTGCTTTTCAACAAACTCTTTACAAATTATAAGCCCAAGACCTGTTCCGATTTCATTGGCAGTTCCTTTGATAGTGAATGTAGAATCAATGCGGAAAAGTTTTTCAATATTGTCTTTTGAAATGCCAATGCCATTATCGGCAATTGATACTTTAACATGATCTTCATTTGAATCCGATTTTAATTCAATAATCCCATTCTCACGTGTAAATTTAATTGCATTAGAAATAAGGTTACGTAAAATGGTTTTAACCATATTTTCATCTGCAAATATGTATGTTTCCGGATCAATTAGATGTTTAATCGATATGTTTTTTAGTTCAGCGTCGTTGTTCAGAAACCCCAAAGTTTCTTTGGAAATCGCATAAAGATTATGATTGGAAGGCATATAAGAAATGCTGCCGGTTTGTGAACGCGACCATTGTAATAAGTTTTCAAGCAAATTACTTCCATTTTTAGATGACATGTAAATCATGCTTAAAAGCTTATGCACTTTTTCCGGAGGGTATTGATCGAATTTATTTAAAAGTATTTCAGAGAAACCGGAAACAATATTAAACGGGTTTCTCAAATCATGAGCAATTATAGAAAAAAACTTATCCTTTGTAGCGTTCAATATTGACAATTGCTGATTTGCCTTTTTCATCTGATCGGACTGTTCTATTATCAATTGTTGTTTTTCCATTAACAGCTCATTCACATTTTTGAGATATTCGCTATGTTCGCGTAAATCGGCTGCCTGTTCTTCAATTTGTGCCTGCCGTTCTATTAATTGTTCATTGCTTACCTTAAGTTCTTCCGATTGTTCTTCAATTCTTATTTGTCTCTCTTCCAGCAAATCTTTTGCTTCCAGAAGAATGGAACTCTTTACTCTTAGCTCGTTTGCTTGCTCTTCAACCTGAGCTTGTCTCTCATGCAGTAATTTATTTGATTCTTCAAGTTCCTGTGTCCGTTGTTTAACAAGAAAAGTTAATTCTTCCTGCCTTTGCCTGTATAAGGCCATTCTTATATAGTAAAATAATACAATTGACGATAAAATTAATAATATGCTAAAAATCCTGAACCATAAAGTTTTCCACCATGGAGGAAGAATGTTTATTATTAAATCGGTCCCGGTTTCGTTCCAATAGCCATCGTTATTGCTTCCTTTAACAATAAATTTGTAATGCCCGGGGTTCAAATTTGTATAAGTAGCTTTGCGTTGATTGCCTATGTAGTTCCAATCTTTTTCAAACCCTTCCAGTTTATATGCGTATTGATTTTTTTCAGGACAATTATAATCGAGCGCCGCAAATTCAAATGAAAATTCGGATTGTTTATAAGATAATGAAATTTCTTTAGTTTCGGAAATACTTACTTTTAAAGGAGAACCTATCTCATTTATCGGAACTGTTTTATTAAAAATGCTAAAACCGGTAATAACAATAGGTGGCAAATTAGTGTTTTCCTTTATTCTATCAGGATGAAAGATTGTAATTCCATTTATCCCTCCAAAAATAAGTTCCCCGTTACTTGTTTTCAAATACGACCATTTATTAAATTGGTCATTTTGTAACCCGTCCAGCACATCATAATTTTTAAATTTCAATAAAATTTTACCTGCAACTTCTTTTGCAGCCATTTTGGAAATCCCATGATTTGTACTAAGCCATAAATTTCCTTTATTATCTTCAAGTATTGCACAAATAAAATCATTTGGCAATCCGTCTTTTGCAGTGAATTTTTTATAAGTTTTGGTTTCCCTGTCAAATAAAACCAGGCCTTTTTCTGTCCCTATCCACAAGCGGTTGTTTTTGTCTTCGTAAACAGTATTAACCCCTGCATTTTCCAAATCCCCGAAACTGTAATGTTTAAAAGTTGAATTTTTTCTATTTAACAAGCTCAGCCCATCCGATTCAGTGCCAATCCAAATGTTCTGTTTTGAATCTTCAAATATTTTTAGCACGTTATAACCTGCCAATGAAATTGAATCGTAAGACCCATAATGATAACCCTTAAAACAATTTTTCTCCCTGTCATATACAGCAATTCCTGTAGCCCAATAGCCAATCCATAAATTCTTTTCTTTAGTATATGCAACTAAGTCCAAAATAAGTGCTTAATAAATCTGTAATAGTAAGCGAACACGCCAGGTTTATTGGCGACGAACTCAATCGTCTTGGTCTCGCCGGGATCAACCACAATTTGGAGGTTGTATTCCTGGAGGCCGAAACCGTGGAGCTCGTCGACGGTCTGTTCGATGTTGGTGAGATAGATCGTCACGTGATCGCCCTGATTCACTTCCACTTTATTGGGCTCGAAATTGCTTCGGACCGCGGTCATGTGCACGACTACGTTGGTTCCATTGCGCTCGATCTTTGCGTCTTTCACATCCCAGATTGCGTTCGGGTTCTTGTTCTCCGACTGGGCATACACTTCAATAGTTTTGAGGCGATCGGCGCGGATGATCTGCGCGTAATGCGGTTCGGGCTCGGTGAACGCGTCATAGAGCAGCTTCATCTTGTCGCCGGTGATGTCGATCAGCTGCGAACTCTCCGGCTGTGACGGGCCGACGCTGATGTGGCGCCCGTGCGACAGCTTATTCAAGGCCAGAACGTATTTACCCTCGGGATGAACAGTGTCGCCGCCGGGTACTGCCAGGTGGCCGATGTTGTAGGACACTGGAATCTTGTCCACTACCTCCCAAGTTCCCAATTTCCATTTGGCGATGGCGCTCTCCACAAACAGGCTGGTATAGGCGTAGCCCTGATCGTCAAATTGCGTATGGAGAGGACCAAGGCCGACGTTAACCTCGGCTTCTTTCACCGCGTCGTAGTTCACCACTGGAATGCCGTCTTCATTGCCAGTGAAATTCTTGTCCTGGATGGCCTTTTGCAGTTTCTCAAAGTTGAAGACGGTGGTAATCCCCATTAGTTTTCCGCTGCCCACGAAGTACTTGCCGTCCGGAGTGACATCCACGCCGTGCGGGCTCTTCGAGCAGGGAACGAGGTAGACGACACCGGGCACGTCGCGAGGATCAATGATCTTGGCGCATCCAGAATTTTGAACTTGCCGCTCTTTACCGCCGCTTCGGCGGCTTTCCAATTCACGGGGCAATGTAGTCGCGGTCCTTCTGCGTGGAAGTAACTTCGAGTTTCCCGGTAGCTCGCTCCGTGTTATAGGAAGTCCAAAACGCCCAGCCATTGCTGGGGCCCTTGCCGACGGAGCCGAGATCGAAATCGATGGCGGACCAGAACCTGCCAGCCGAGGCTCAGATGTCCAGTCTGGGGGTCTACCGACAGACCGCTCAGTACACCGTGATATGTCGTAGCGTATTGTTCGATGGGTGCGTAGGTACCTTTGGGCAGCGGAATCGAGAAACGCGACGCGGCAAGCACGTATTCCGTGTTGGGAGTTACAAAGGAAGAGCCGTGATTGCCGGAGACATTGGGGATGGGCCCGAAGATCTCTTTGGTTTTGAAGTCACGGAGGTCAATGCGTGCGACGCGGTCATTGGCGTTGTCATAACGAACAACCAGCGACCATCGTAGTCGCCGTTAGTCTCACTGATGTTGGGGTGGTGGACGTCTCCCCAGGTGTAGCCGCCCAACATGGCCTTTGTCTCCTTGTCAAAGCCATACCCGGTACCGGGATAAGGAGTGAAGACCGGGATGGTCGCGATATGGCGCAGAGAAGGGATTCCGGCCACGTAAACGTTCCCAGACTGGCCTCCGGAATAGAAGATGTAATACTGGTCCAGGTCGCCCGGCGCAACGTAGGTAGCTACGGCGGACTGCTCGATGTCCCCTCGCTGTTGGACTTTGGGCTTGCGTGCACAACTCGGCGCAAGCAGTAGCAACGCCGGCAAAACACTCAGTAAGGATACCGTCTGAAGAATGCGTTTCATAAACTCTCCTCTCAAAATCCTCACTTTTTCCCCTTGCTCGTCTTCGCTTCCTGTCCACAAGTTTTTGATTGGCGATCTTTAACTTTGCGATCGCTTCGCACCGTTCATCCTCGCTTAAGTGAATTTGCGTCGCCAGTACCACCGACATGGTGCCGGTAGGATTCGCCAGAAAGTCGTCCAGCGGCCTCCCGAAGCGAGCCGGCACGTCGGTCACGGCTTTCGCCAGATCGGGACCGATCTTCGTGGCCGATTCGATGCCTAAGCTGCTAACGTCGTGGCAAACGAAGCAGGTATGCTTGACGAAGAACGCACCCTCGCCGGTAAGCATCTGCTGTTCCTTTGCTTTCTCTTCTGGAGTCGGGAAGTCGCCCAGTTTGATCCCAGCCATAAACTGCATTGGGAATGGCGTTCTCTTCCAGCTCATTACCAACATGCTCAGTGCCTGCGCCTCGCGTGTGTTGAAGCCGAAGGTGGGCATTACCGTACCGGGCGCCATCGCTTTGGGTTCCTTCAACTTGTTATGTGCCAGGCGAACCCGGACTTCCACGCCGATCAGGCGCGAGGTAGTCGTGTTGCTCGGTGGCCTTGTCGCCTTCATACGTAAGATCAGGGCCAATCACGCCTCCGCGGCTATTGATTTTGTGACACGCGCGACATCCTTTTTGCTGGACCAGGGTTTTGGCTTCATTGATGTAGGCGGCGCCAGGCGTTTCGCGGTCATAGCGGTGGCACAGGTTACAGTTGAACTGCATCGGTGCGCCACAGTCGCTCACGGAGTAAGTCTTGCTCACATCCTTTGCCAGCAACGGCTGTTCCCAGTCCTTGAGATCGGTTGCATGGGCGGAATCCATGGCCGTTGTAGTAGCCCTGGCCGCCATGGCAACTGGTGCAGCCATAAACCTCAATCGGATGTTTTTCCAGGATCTCGCGGCTGTGAGTGCGGAATGGTTCAGACGCATTCTCGAATCCCTTCCACTCGACGGCCTGATGGCAGGTCGTGCAGCGGTCCACACGGTTCAGATCGCGCGCCCAGATCTGCTGCGGTCCGCTCGGTACTGCTGCGCCCGGGTGGCACCATAGCGCTTCAGGACCATGTCGTGAAATTCCTGCTGGTACGCTTTCCATTCCGGGCTGAAGTAGTCGGCGTACACCAGCACCGTGACAAGCAGAATTCCCGCCCTGCATACGAAGATCCCGATGATGTCCCAGTTCCTTTTCGTCATCGAACGTTCCTTCTCCTCAGAACCGCGTCAGAGTCTCCGGCCACGGCTGCCACGGCCAATACAAGTGCCATGAGGGGCCGCGCATGAAAGTCCCAACCACCGTGAGCAGTACAACCACGAGCACAACCGCGAGAAAAACAATATTTTGTCGCTGCGTTCTTTGGCAAACCAAACTCCAGTGGCATGCACCGAGCTGCGGTCCAGATATGGCCAGGCCGCCAGCAACAGAACGAGCAGACCGGGCACCAGAACACCACCTATGAATGCACCGCTCACCGATAGCTGCCGAGATGCACCGTGGTGTCAGCCACCAATTCCTGGAGCCACAGGAAGTACCAGGGCGCTTTGGCCGGATTGGGAGTCACCAAAGGATTCGCCGCCTGCTCTAGCGGCGCATGAACCAAGAATCCAAGAGCAAGGTCACCAACATCGTGGCGAGAATCACCAGCAGCAGCCGCCGCGTAAGGGCAGGGGAGGACTCCACGAAATGCTCATCCTCGTTTATGTAGGAAGTCTGCACCTGGACAGTGCGGCCGGAAGTGATTCCCAACAGCGAATAGGTTTTCGTTTTTTTTGGAGCAGAGGTCTTTTCTTTTTCATTCAGCGCCAGGCGGTCTACGCAGGCGAGCCCTGCGTCCTTGCGGATGCGCCACATGTGCCAGGAGAACAGCAGCAGCACAGCGGTAGGGAGGACAATGCAATGCAAGACGTAAAAACGCAAGACAGTGTTCTGGTCGATTTCGGTGCCACCCAGAAGGAAAAACCGGATCTTTGTCTCCAATCAGACAAATGGCACTGGCAATGTTTGTTCCCACCGTGATTGCCCAGTAGGCCAGTTGGTCCCAGGGCAACAGGTATCCAGTGAAAGAGACCAGCAGCGTGAACAGAAGCAAGGACCACCCCAAGGAGCCCAGTTCACGGGACGCCTCCGGTTGGCTCCTGCACCTGTCTCTCTGTACAGTGCTGGTGAGAAAAAGCGCGCATCATGTGCAGGAAAACCGCCACGACCATGAGGTGGGCCGCGATGCGATGAACGGCTCGAATCAACCCGCCGTACGATGCCACAAACTCGATATCTTTCACCGACGGGTAAGTGTTTCCACCCGAGGGCACGTACAGGAACATCAAAATAAGTCCGGTGGCACACAGCACAAAGAAGAGGACCGCCGATATGGTTCCGAGCCAGAACGAGTAACGAAAGCTGAGACTTCCCCGGGAGATCTTCGCGGGGAACCAGTGCAGCAAGAGATTCCGTACGACCGAATCGCTCGATTCCCGGACTCTTTTCTTCCCCCCCGGGGAGGTTAGTGTTTCCCAATGCTCTTTCAGTTTCATCAGTCTCTCTCCTCTCCCCTTTCCTCTGGCCTTATGCATTCAAGCGAAAGTCGTGATGAACCGGTTGTGAGCTATTGACGACCAACTGCCCGTCATCCGTTAAACTTCCAATCGGTACCAGTCGAGTGGGCGCGGTGCGGGGCCGCATAGTTTGTGCCGTCGCCGTAGTACTTCGAACCATGACACGGGCATTGGAACTCCTGCTGGATTTGCACCGGCTTCCCTTTGATCTCGACGGTTCGTGGCTGATTGAGGTTCAGCATTTTGACCGTGCAGCCCAGGTGCGTACAGATCGCAGAGATGGCAAGTTAACCCCGTCGGTCCCTTCCAATGAACAAGCGATGATCTTCCACGTAGGTCATTCCCTCGGCAAAATCTTGTGGCAACCCCCCATGTTGTAACGCTCGCGGCGGCTCGTAGAGCACGTTGGGCACGAGTGCGCGCACCATTGCGATCAGTTGTCCTGCAAGACCAGCGCCCAGCGCGCCCAGTCCCAGGCTTCGCAGAAACGAGCGGCGACCGGACACGTCCACCGTGGCGGTAACGTTGCTTTCAGCCTTTGGTACCGAGGGCAGCTTCATGCTCTTCATAGAAGAAAACCTCCATCGTCATGGCATCGGTTGGACAGCGTATGGCACAGAGCCCGCAGCGAATGCAGTCGGTCTCGTCCTTGATCATCGCCGGAGGCCAATTCTGTTCCATGCCCACCAAGGCCGTAGTGAGCCGTCACTTCGGGCAACGAGCCGTTTTCCAGCCGAGTTCTTCGAGAGGAATGAGCTTCAGGCATGGTTCGGGCACACGTCCACGCAACGGTTGCAGAGGATGCACTTTTGGAGTCATAGATGGTCTGCAATGTGGCAATGGTGGAGACAGCGCTCCGCCTGAATCCGGGCCTCATTTTCCGAATAGTTGAGTTCGACCTGAGCGATTCCAGTGCGGCGCTCGATAGGTTGGTCGGTGGCGCCTCGCGTGGAAGCTTTTTGAACCCGTCGGATCTGGTAGCTGCGTGTCGGCAGTT
>CAWEFA010000061.1:0-7738 GCA_963808135.1 uncultured Bacteroidota bacterium | reverse complement strand
AATCGAGTTTTTTCAACCTGCCATCGTATATTGGGAAATTTAAATTAAAACCGGCGCTAACGCCAAAATGCCTGTTAATGTTTGCCGGGCTACTTGACAAAAAACCGGCATCGGCAAACCAGTTAAGCTTTGGGATATTACGAATGTCAATAGCTTTGCGTTCATTTGAAATCCGCAAGCTATCAATTTTATATTGAACCAAAAGTGGCGAATTGTAAATGCCGTAAGCGGAAGCCAATTTTATATCGGGCAATTCAAGATTATTTTGAATAGAATCGGAAATACCGCATAACTGGTCGAGTGTGTGAAAATCTTTCTGATATTGGCTTTGAAGTTGCTGCAAAAGAATGCCTTGTCCCTGGTTTTCAATCAGCAATGATAAATAATCGGACTGCTTATATATTCCTTGGTCAGCAAGCTGTTTCATTATCGAAAGTTCATCTTCAATTAATTTACCGGCCTTTTTATTAAATGTAATATCGAAATAATCGGTAACCGTTGATAGATATTGCGATGTAATTAATCTTTTCAAATCATTAACAGAAATTTTACGCGTATTTATCAACGACGACCTTTCAATACCTAATCCCTCGTATTTATTATTTAATAGTTTTTTGTTGAAAATATTTTGCGATATTCCCACAACTGAAGAAAATAAGCCGCCATTTGTAATTGAATTGTCATAGCCAAAATTATTCCCATACGGGGCATATAAAACCTGTGTATTTGAATTAAGCTGTGGTCTTTGGGCAGAACTGACCATAAGGCTATCCAATGCAGAAACGCTTATTTGATTCTGATAATCCTTTAAAAGCGAACTGTTTTGCAATCCCCGGTTGATAAAGTATTCCAGGGATTGCCCGATACAATCAGCCGACAGAAAAGAAAGGCAAATAATAAATTGTAAAAAGCGTTTCAAGATTGCAAGATATCAGGTTTTAAATTTTAATACTTTTCAATATTTCTCTCAGTTATTTACCAACAATTATAATTACCAGGGACTAAAAAGCAGCCAGAAACTATAAACAAAATTATGAAAAATAAACCGATAAGGATAGAAGGCACTTGCAAATTAAATATTATTATTGGTTACTAAAACATTATTTTACGTGAGTTCGATATAACATATGTGTAAATTTCATATAATCAAGAACAAAGCAAGTCCCCCTTTGAAAAGGGGGCAGGGGGATTGATATTTTTTGGCAATTTAGCAAATAAGAATCCAATCCCCCTACCCCCTTCGCCAAGGGGGAATAATGCAACAGTCGTATTTTAAATATCTTATATATCGAACTCGCGTTATTTTAAATAAAAGCTTTCACCTCTTTTATAAGATGAAAGCTTTAAAAATAAGTCTTAAAATAATTATAACTAATTTAATCAACTTTTATTTGTATTTCCGGGTATAACGGTAAAAAACTTCACCCTTAGAGCTAATGAAGGATAATTGCAAACTATCTGCTTTGAATGAAACCAAAGAAAATGCCGGTAACGATTTACTGAATATCGACATTTCATCCGTGCTGTCGCGACGCGGTTCGCCGCCTGCGCCGGTAACAATATAATCGACCTTTCCATTTTTTTCGCGTAAGTGTTGCATATCGTGGTCGTGGCCGCAAAAATAAAACTGCACATTGTATTTATCAAACAAGGGTTTTATATGCAGTATTATTTCCTTTGTATTGCCATGAGTTGGGCTTGCTGAATAAACAGGGTGGTGGCCGAAAACAAGTTTCCATTGTTCCTTCGAATTTGCAAGAGTTTCCCTGAGCCATTTTATTTGCTTCCCGGTATCCTGTTTTGCAATATCCGGGTAACCCTCGGGGCTTTTGCGATATTCCTCAACAAATGGCGGAGTATCGAGGAAAATAAAGCGCGCTGAAACAGAATCGTTTATTTTTCTTACAAAAGAGTAATAATGATCGGTTAGCCTCCAGCGGCGGCTGATTTTTGAATAATCTATCTCGGCCTGTGTGCTTCCCCTATAATCGTGGTTTCCCAAAACCGGGAACCAATCGACCAGCAATGATGGTTCTTTATAAATATTTTCAAAATTAGAAATCCATAGAGGATCCTGCACAGAAGCAACCCCGTTGATTTGAAAATTATCGCCGCACGACACAATAAATTTTGGTTCAATTCTATCGGCAGTGGTTGCCATTTGGTCGGCCACTTCCTGTTGGCTTTTAAAGCCGTTCCATCCCCAATCGCTCACGATTAAAAAGTTGAAAGCGCCTTTTACTTTCTTTAAATGATTTTGAGCATTGCTGGATTTTAATTGTCCCGTCTTCTTTGCCTCATGCGTGCATGAGCCGAAAAGAATAAAAACGGAAATGAATATTAATATGAGTATTTTTTTCATTCTTCGATAATTTTAATTTGAAGTTATTTTATAGGTACAATATCCAATACCACAAAGGATTTGGGAACAATCTTTGGCCTTTTTTCACCTTCAGGTATAGCTCCAAAATCAGCCGTAGGCAAGTAAATATGATGCGTTTTTCTGTTAACAGCTATAGTTCTGGCCCCTTTTTGAGTTTCAAAATTTTCAATGACCTGAAACAAATCCTTGTTTTCTTCTTTCACTACGGTTAATGTGCCATCGCCATTGGCGCTGTATGCGCATTTCAATTCAGGGTCAAATGCAGCGCCATCAACCCTTTCGCCAATAGGCACAGTTGAAATTACTTTTCCTGTTTCAGCGTCAACAATTACCATAATTTTATTACCGCAAGCGCTGAATAAACGGTGTGTCTCATTATCGAGAGCCAATCCGGTAGGTTCTTCTCCGGGAGCCAAAGGCCAGACGTTTTCTTGCTTAAATGTTACTGTGTTGATTTTACAAATTTTGCTTTCTTTCTCGAAGTTTACATAAATTTTCCCTTTACCATCGGATACCGACGATTCGGGCTTGCCATCGAGCGGAATGGTTGCAACAATTTTATCGGTGGCCGGGTCAATAACTGTTGAATTGTTCGACTTGCCGTTACAAGTAAAAACCTTTTTGCTGAACGGGTCATATAAAATAGCGTCCGGATTTAGGCCAGATGTAGTAATTCTTGTAATTACACTTAAGGTTTTTGTGTTAAAAACTGTAACAGTGGTATCTCTTTCGCTGCTTATGTAACCT
Source organism: uncultured Bacteroidota bacterium (assembly GCA_963808135.1). Lineage (GTDB taxonomy): Bacteria > Bacteroidota > Bacteroidia > Bacteroidales > DTGW01 > CAWEFA01. The sequence continues at coordinate 4,608 of CAWEFA010000061.1, read as the reverse complement.
TTATTCAGTTCGGCGTCAATTGCTATACCATGCACGCCTTTCATTCCTGAAATTGTGCCAATCAACTGGCCGGTGGTTTCATCAACCACTTGCACCATCGTCCCGTGCGACACATAAAGCCTTCCGGCTGCATCGTCGGAAAACAGGTAATCCCAGCCGCCATCGCCTTCAAAGTGGATTTTGTTTGCAATTTTATAATTGGTTGCTACTGTTTTGGACTGTAGAGTTAAAAGCGAACATCCCAAAATGAGCGTTGTAATAAAATAAATTTTTCTCATAGCTTTTTTATTTAAAAGTAATGAACTGTTTTTTATAAACAGTTCATTACCTATATTATTTTATGAAAAATTATTTTGCAGGCTTTTTAGTTGGCATATGTTTGTTACCAGAGCCATCTGTTGGGTAAGCGCCCATATCTTTATTCAAAGTCATTACGGAACCAACTGAATAAGAAGTTAAAGTTGCGCTTGTAGTGCCATTGCCAATGGCTGGTGAGCCGCTTTTTAAAGTAGGTACATTGTTATCAACTTTATCAACTGTAACATCATCATCCCAATTGGTGAATACTGTACCGCATGCGGTAAGTCCTGAAGCAATTTTGTCAGTTGATTGAGGCTTTCCAAATGATAGAGGAATATATGCATTATTAGTAAATGCATCTACTGTACCGCTGTCGGTGTAAATTAAGTTATTGCCGTATTTACAATTTAATGTATCAGCTTTTACAGTTATGTTTATACCATTGCGGCAAGCTACTATAATATTGTTATAAATATTAGCGGCAGAAAACTGATCGATAAGAATGGCCGAAGAAAGTTCGTCAACTTTACGCCAGGAACCATTTATCATGGTATTATTATAAATATTAAATTTTGTTTGGGGTGACAAAACTGTTTTGCCGGTATTTAATTTTATGCTGCTATTGGCCGAACTCCAGATGTAGTTGTAGGCAACTACGCCATGTGCCCCTTTCTTGATGTTAATTAAATCGCCATCTGGTCCTCCCAAACGCTGCAATACGTTTCTTTTAACGCTACAGGTAATGTTTCCGGCCAAATGAATGGCATCGTCCATACCGCCAAACATCCAGTTGTCTTCGAAAATAATTTTGGCGCCGCCATTATAACTCTGGCTGCCTTCAACATCAAAACTTGCCTGAAAACTTCCGCTGGCATCTGCGCCTCCGGTATAATTGATATGGGTGAAAGTTACTGAAACATATTTTGATGTTGAGTCTATGAGAATGCCGCCCCATGAACCTCTGTGTCCAAGGCTATCGTATGCATGCGGATCATTGGTGGTAAAAGTAATCTGTTTCGCATCGGTGCCATTGCAAATAAGCGTACCCCCGATTTCAATATTATAATTTCCGGTGGCAATAATAGTAGCGCCCGGTGAAACGCCTAATGAATCCCCGGCGTTTACAACAACGTTACCATCCAGGTAGTATGTAGAATCCTGTTTCATGCTTCCTTTTAATGTTCCTTTTAAATGGTTCGTTTTAATGTAAGCCCCGGCTGGCGGCGGCGTATTGCTCGTACTTGAGACTTCGTCCGAACTTTTTTTACAGGCAAAAAGCGACATTGCCAATGTGCCTGTTACTAAATAAAGATAAATGTTTTTCATTGTTTTAAATTTTAAATTTCTAATTGTTGAATATTAAATGCTAAATTTTAATCCTATAAAATAACTTTGATAGTTATATGATTTTTCAACCAAACTTCTATCATCCTTGATATAACGGACAATTGGGCTGTTTAAAAGATTGGAAACTTTTGCAACCACAACCAGCTTTTTAAGAAACTTCTTTTCTAATGTAAGCCCAAGATTGTGATAATTGTCCTGGTAAATATCTTTTTCATACGAATCGCTTGGAGATACTAAGTTGTAGCCCTGCATGGTATACACAATGCTTGCTTTAAAATTCCATATATCATTTCGATAAAGCACACTAAGATTGAAAAGATTGGGCGACTGCCCTGCCAATGGCCGTGTTTCATATCTTGTAATTGTAGTGTCGTAAACATTATTTTTTGCAACAAAGTAATGCTCAGGCACAGTTGTTGCCGAATGGGTGTAAGTATAATTGGCGCTGAAACCAAAACTTCCGAAGTATTTCATAGCTACCAGTTCCAGTCCGTAATTGGTGCAGATGGCCACGTTTTGAAAAGAAACGCTTTCACTGCCTGGCGATACTACTTCTTCAATGGCATTGTTTATTTGTTTATAAAAGATACCTGCAGTAAAAACTTCTTCATTTTGGGGATAAATTTCATACCTTAAATCCAAACAGTTGGCATAGGCATGTTGCAGCATAGGGTTGCCTGTCGAAGCTCCTGCGCGCGGATCGGAATAAGGGATTACTTCAGTATAACCCTGCCTGTTAATTGCCTGATATAAAGAAAAACGAAGGTTTTGTTTTTCAGACAACTTGTATGTCAAATGCAAGCTGGGCAAAACATCATAATATTGCAAAGTTGCACTTGCTACCGGAATTTGAATATTATTCTGGTTGTGCTGATTTGACATATAAGTTAACTCCACTCTTGCACCGGTTAAAATTTCAATTTTTCCAAAGGATGTTTTCACCATGCCATAAACTGCCTCAATATCTTCCCATGCCCTGTAATTACCTGGGTTATCAATGGCATTTCCTTTGCTCTGCTGATCGTTTTCTGTATAAAGCGGCACTGTAAGAAGGTTAGGATAGGGGTAATTGCCCGGATTTACCGGTTCAAAAACATAATCGTTTTCATAGTTTTTTCTGTATTTCTCACGGGCCATACCGCCTACTTTAAATTCAAACAAATGGTTGAACAAAGTTGGTTTGTAATTGATGTTCAGGTAAGCCGATTTATTCTGGTCGATATCCCATTGCCATATTCTGGTTATAGGGTAACTATAATTTAGGGTTGGAGGCTGATTCCCTAATTTTGCCTCTTCAATGAAATCAAAATCGGGAGAAGCTGAATTGGCTGCGGCAAATAGAAGCGTCCAATCCAATGTCAGGTTGTCCGATAGTTTATGATCGCCCCTTAAAGTGGCACATTCAATTCCCGAGTTATCGGTTTCAGTCTGCGTTTCGATAGGACGGATATTTTCTCCGCCATTTTCAGCTTGCTTATCGGCATATTCCCTTACCCTTAGCTCGTCAACCTGGAAAAACGAATTGTTAAAGCTTATTTGGTTGTTGTTGTTGAACTGGTAATCAATTTTGGCAAAACCCCCAAACCTTTTTTTTCCTTTGCTATATACCTGGTGCTCCCAATAATCAGTGTCCGATTTGTTGGTATTTGGATCAGGAGAATAGCCGGTTAAACCGTAAGTATTTGCCAGGGATGAACTTTGAACGCTGAAGTTGGCCATAATGCCAAGTTTATTCTTCAACAACCTTTTACCGCCCGAAACGCCAAAATTCATATCGGGAAGTGCTGTTTCGGTTTTAACTATTAGATTTTGCCTTGGAAAGTCCAATATCTTCGGCACATAGTCGGGGCCGTACAGTTCATTAAAATCTTTTGCTGCAACAGTGCTATTGTTGAAGGTTAAAAAACTATGGTTAAAGTAATACTGGTTGTAGCCTGAACCGGCCTCTGCTTTCAAAAATGCTGTATCGGGCGCTTGTTTCATTTTTATATTTACCGTGCCGCCAATGGCATCGCCTTCCAAATCGGGGGTCGATGCCTTTATCACTTCAATTCGTCCTACTAATTCCGAGCCAAACATATCTAATGAAACCGTCCGTCCTGATGAGCTGGTGCTCGGCATTATTATTCCATCGATCAAAACACTATTATATCTTGACGGCATGCCCCTGATAATTATATTTGTATTGCTTCCCGTACTGTTCTTTGTCATTGAAACCCCAGAAACGCGTTGCATAACGTCGGCAACATTCTGGTCGGGCAACGACTCAATGGTTTTGGCCGAAACAATGTTGATGACATTTGAAGCCAACCGCTCATCATTTCTGGCGCTTTGGTCGGTTTCCTTATTTAAATTACCTATTACTTTTACCTCATCAATAGCAGTAGTTTTGGGTTTAAGGTAAATGTCATATTTAATAGTATCTGAAATAGAAGCGATAACCAATTGCTGCACTACTGAATTTTCATAACCTGCGCTTTTGGCGCTTATTACATAATTACCGGGATTAATATTTGTGAACAAATATTGGCCAGTTGTGCCAGTTATAACATAATTGGTTTCCTTGCCAAGAAATACTGCGGCGCCTATTACAGTTTCATGCGTATAACTGTCAACAACGCGGCCTTTAATAGTTGCGGTATGGACTTTGGCTGATATTAATAGAGATATTGAAAATATAACTGATTTTGCAATACTCGTTTTGTTAATGTACTTCATTTAATAAATTTGGGCAAAGCTATACCTTAATTGGCATTACAATGTTTAGCCAATAAGAAGTTGATGTTAATTTATTATTACGGGAACAAGCGGTTAGATTAAAAAACGGTTGAGCAGGACTAACGAATGGTTAAACCTGGGTTAGGATAGGAATATGTAAATGAAAACATAACCCAAACCTCTCGCAAAAAGCGGGACAGGCTTTTAAAATGGGCTATAAAATGAATGCCAATTTTTTAATTA
>CAWEFA010000060.1:0-18996 GCA_963808135.1 uncultured Bacteroidota bacterium | reverse complement strand
TTCTGGTCAGTGGTGTCGTTGAGCACCAGCTCCAGGACAGCTTGCTGATGCCGATGAGCAGATGCGACGAAGCGGCAGCAAAAAAAAAAAAAAAAAATTTGTTTTGAATGGCCCATAGATCCATTGCTGACTGGAAAATTCACTGCCGTTATCACAGTACAGCATTTTGGGAACGCCCCGTTGCATGCTTGATCCGGTTCAGCACCAAGCACCACATCTCCGCCCTTCAACTTCTGCTCGGCTTCGATCGCCAGGCATTCCCGCGTGTAGATATCTACCACCGTCAGCGAACGGAATCTTTTGCGTCCGCCAGTTGGTCCGCCACAAAGAGCAAGAACGAGCCAAGTAGATGCACAACCTTTGGATGCTGATGTACGCACCAAAAAATCAACTCAGGTTATAGCTGAACTGGATATGTTATTACAAATTGGATGGAGAGGCAGCGTGTTCTTCGTTGATGATAATTTTATAGGCCATAAACAGAAACTGAAAACCGATTTGCTCCCGGCTATTATCCATTGGATGGAACAAAATAATTACCCGTTTAGTTTTACAACGGAAGCATCTATTAACCTTGCCGACGATAAAGTTTTAATGGATTTGATGACCAGGGCAGGTTTTGAAAAAGTATTTGTTGGTATTGAAACACCCGAAGAAAGTTGTTTAATGGAGTGCAACAAACTTCAGAATAAAAACCGTAACATGATTAAAAGTGTAAACATAATCCAGCAGAACGGCATGGAAGTAACCGCGGGGTTTATTGTAGGATTTGATAACGATCCCTCTAACATCTTCCAGCGCCAGATCGACTTTATCCAGAAAAGCGGAATTATTACAGCAATGGTAGGGTTGTTAAATGCGCCGCGCTTATCGAAATTGTACAAACGCTTACATGGCGAAGGCCGGATTCTTGACAACTGCACCGGCGATAATACGGATTATTCTATGAATTTTGTTCCTGTCATGGACAAAGATGAGTTGCTTAAAGGTTACCAGAAAATTATCCATGAGATATATTCCAGTAAGTCGTATTACAAAAGGGTATTGTTGTATTTGAAACAGTACAAACCTCCTTTTAGGAAACACAGAAAAATTTCATTTAATGAAATCATGGCTTTAGTGAAATCGATTTTATACATTGGAATATTAAAGAAAAACCGTCAATATTATTGGCGACTTTTATTTTGGAGCCTTTTTAACAAGCCAAAATTATTACCACTGGCTGTTACCTACAGTATTTATGGCTATCATTTCAGAAAGGTGTTCAGGGATATCAATTGATAAAAATATTTTTATAAAAGCATAACTATTCTCCGCGTCAGGATGCAATCGGTTTCCGGGCTTAACATGCAATTTATCTTTAGTTTCCAACCTTAATAAGTAGCGGCCACCGGCTACCACTGGATTCATCTGGATATTTTCAAATAATTCCACGATATAATTTAACGCGAGTTCGATATAAGATAGTTTATAAATATTTTAACATCAATAAAATGTTCTTTTTGAAGGGCAAAAAGAACGAAAAACCCTTGCAAAATTTAATCCTGCACACTGGCCAATGCCCCCTCGCAAAATTTTGCCTCTCCCCACATACCTATGGAACTGGGTAACGTGTGCGGCTTGTCCACGAATGGTGCGAAATTCAGACGGGTTAGAATTATAATTGTTTATCTGGTTAGAACGATTAGTCTGAATTTTTCATTCGTGGTGACTTTTCTTTTGTTACCTTTTCTTTGTGTGGCAGACAAAGAAAAGTAAATAATATTCAATATTTTATTAAAATTATTTTATCGAACTGACGTTAATTTAAATTTTATTTAGCTGGAAATTATCCTGGTAATAAACTATTATAAAATACATCGGCTTATTAAACTTTAGCAATTACCTTTACAAAAATTATTTAAAATTAGAACTAATGCAAGTTGCAGTAAACAGAAAGGATAAAAAATTTCTCCCGGATGCCACCAGGGTAATTGCGCGTTTTTTTTATACGGATGACGAAAGGGCGCTAAATACCATACGTTTTGTACTGAACATGTCTGAAAACGAGGCATCGCTTGCATTAAGCCAGGTACTGAGGGATTATTCAATGCGCCATAGAAATATATCGAAAATTTTTGAAAAACATTATAATCAAATCGCGCACCTGGTTACGCAGTTAAATATCGACCCGGTATTGCTTGATTTTTCCCGTAAAATACTTCTTGGTTCCTATTTTACAATGGAATATTCGATTGAATCAACTGCTTTTTTTAATCCTTCCGTTGTTGAGCATCCCGATCAGTCCGAGACCGGCCCGGGCGAAAAAAGAGTGATAATAAGTTTCAGGGCTACAGGGGAAGGGCATATTTCGTCGATAGTTTTCCGAACGGGCGTACTTGATAAAAATAACAACCTTATAGTTGAACCTGCCGGTAAAATGTTGGAAGAAGCTGAACATATCCGGCGGCATATTTACGATAAGGAATCGTTTAGGAGCAAACTGGAAGAAATGCAGGATGTCCACACTATTATTCCATCCGGTTTAATCCTTGATAAGCTGAATGATAAATTTACGTATGGCGAACTCAGGAAATGTATTGAAGAAGCAAGAAAAACACTTCACCTTGCTTCCGATAAAGAAATCCTTTTTAACCAGATAATGTGGCTGGCTTCGTCGCATTACGAACTCGAATTTTCCTTCGATACCAATATTTCCGAAAGGGTTATTTTCCCTGTATCGATAAACGAAAAAAATGGGATTGAAGATGCCCGTTTCGTGAAATTTACAGACGATGACTCTAATGTAATTTATTATGCCACTTACACCGCTTATGACGGAAATTCTATATTGCCAAAAATGCTCAACACCAGGGATTTTTACCACTTCAGGATATTGCCTGTTCATGGGGAAATTGCGCAGAACAAAGGAATGTCATTGTTTCCAAGAAAAGTTAATGGTAAATATGCCATGCTTTGCCGGTTAGATGGCTTTAATAATTACATTGCCTTTTCTGATAATATTACCATTTGGCGCGAGGCTAAATTATTACAACAACCTAAATTCCCATGGGAACTTGTTCAAATAGGAAATTGCGGATCGCCAATTGAAACCAGCGAGGGTTGGTTGGTGATAACTCATGGCGTTGGCCCTATGCGGGAATATGTTCTGGGGGCGTCCCTGTTCGATCTTAATAATCCTGAGAAAGAAATAGGAAGGTTAAAATCACCTTTATTAATACCCAATACTGAAGAAAGGGAAGGATACGTGCCCAATGTTGTGTATTCCTGTGGTTCAATGGTTCAAAATGGAGATTTGATTATACCTTATGCCATGTCCGATTATGCTTCAACTTATGCTACGGTTAATTTAAAAGAACTTCTGAATGAGCTGAAAAATTCCGAATAGCATCGGAAATAATATAAACCCAAATTTTTCTTTTGACATATTAATAACCGAAACCTGAATAGGGTTTCTATTTTATTATATGTCTTTATTTTTATGGGTTAAACTTAATTGAATGTTCCCACGGATTAAGAGGAAAAGTTGGGGGCTAAGAATTTGAATTTATGTTTATCAATTCCTCCTACCTCCCAAAATCATACGATAAAAGCTCTCCTTAAAAAAAACATGACTATACACGTATCTTGAATATTTCGTCCCTATGGGACTTGAAAGGAAGGTGGATATTTGGTTTCTACAAAGATTCTACCCCGCTGGGGCAGGTTGAACAAGCAAAGTCAACGTAGTGACGATATATTTGTAGAAAGTCATAAATAAATTCTTATAAGCCCCATAGGGGCGAAATAGAAGGAATTTCAATTTAGACAATTCTCACCAACTTTTCCTCTTATCCGTTCCCACCTGGCACAGTTTATTGAACAGGCCCATAAAAGCAATTAGTTACGCTGCCTTTTGTCCCTTCTTTTTCTCCTCTTTTTAAGCATTCTAAAAATATTTTTAAAAACAAGGGTTACTTTTCTGGGGTTTAATGTATTAATACATATAGAAGGATATAACTTTTGGAAAAAAGAAGACATCATATAATAACAGAAAAACATCTTTCTAAAATAAGAAGACATCTTTCTACAACAGAAAGTTATCTTTCTAAGGTAGAAAGACATCTTTCCACGACAGAAAGACATCTTTCTAAGGTAGAAAGACATCTTTCTACAACGGAAAGACATCTTTCTAAGATAGAAAAATATCTTCTAATAACAGGAAGACATCTTCTTTTAACAGAAAAATAAATTATTCCCTTTAAACTAAATTAATATGTTAATATATAATGGTTTATAAAGTATTTTTTGTTAACTTTAATAATAATGTATCAAATTGGATAAAAAATTGCCATTATGGATAAATTGAAAAGTTTGGTATATGTAATATTTAAAACGTTTAATTTAAAGCAAATTCAACGGAAAGAAACCATGCTTACGCCAACCGAAGCGGAAAGGGCGCTGAACGAAAGCGAAGAGAAAGAAAAACGGGCAGCCGAATTAATCATTGCAAATAAGGAGCTTGCTTTTCAAAATGAAGAGAAAGAAAAACGGGCGGATGAATTAATCATTGCCAACAAAGAACTTGTCTTTCAAAACGAAGAGAAAGAAAAACGGGCAGCAGAACTGATCATTGCCAAAGAGAGCAAGCGAGTGGAAGAAGCTACCGCCCGGCTGGCAGCGATCATCGAATCATCGGAGGATGCCATCATCGGAAAAGACTTGAACGGCATCATTACAAGTTGGAACGCAGGCGCAGAAAAGCTTTTTGGGTATTCTGCACAGGAGTCTGTGGGGTGCTCAATTAATCAAATAGTTCCACAAGATCGCTTGATTGAGGAAAAGCAGATTTTGGATAGAATCAGTCGAAATGAGCTGGTTCAACACTTTGAGACTGTCCGATTGGCAAAAAGCGGACGGCTCGTTGATGTCTCTGTCACGGTCTCGCCGATCAAAGATCATGCGGGCAAGGTTGTTGGCGCTTCCAAGGTGGCGCGCGATATCACTGTACGCAAGCGGGCGGAGGTCACATTCCTAGAGAGCGAGGCCAAGTTCCGAACGCTCGTCGAGAATATTCCGCAGAAGATTCTTATGAAGGATCGGAATTACAGGTGGGTCTCGATCAACGAAAGCCTTGCCCGTGACTTTGGTTTCCGGCCCGAAGAAGTGGTGGGCAAGTTGGATGCCGACTTGTTTACGCCGGAACTCGCCGCCAAGTACCATTCCGACGACGTCAGGATTATGGAGACCGGGAAGACCGAAGAGATAGAAGAGAAGTATATGGTAGCCGGGAAAGAAACATGGGTCAACACAATCAAGACTCCGGTCAGAGGTGCAAACGGTGAGATCAAGGGCGTGTTGGGCGTCTTCTGGGACATCACCGGGCGCAAACTTGCCGAGCAGGAACGGGAGGAGCTCATACAACAATTAGAGGACCGTTCAGCACAACTCGAAACATTGAACAAAGAATTGGAAGCCTTCAGTTACTCGGTATCGCACGACCTGCGGGCGCCATTGCGCCACATTAATGGATATGTCGATTTGCTTATCGAACGCTTTCACAATTCACTTCCCGAAAAAGGGAAGCATTATCTGGATAGTATCGCCGATTCTGTGCATCAAATGGGTGCATTAATAGATGACCTGCTTCAATTTTCCAGGACCGGGCGGCAAGAGATGCTTCAAGCCGACCTGGACATGAACATTATTATTCAGGAAGTAGTGGAAACGATAAAACATGACACATCGGGGCGCAGCATAGAATGGGTTATCGCAACATTGCCCCAGGTATATGGCGACCACGCGCTAATGCGGTTGGTATGGTACAACCTGCTGGACAATGCAGTAAAGTTCACACGGGCAAAAGAAAAAGCCACGATAGAAATCGGGTTCCGGGAAGACGACAGGGAATGTATATTTTTTGTCCGCGATAACGGCGCTGGTTTCGATATGCAATATGCACAAAAATTATTTGGCGTATTTCAGCGCCTTCATTCCTCTGAAGAGTTTGAAGGTACGGGTATTGGCCTTGCCAACGTAAACCGTATTGTTCTCAAACACGGTGGGCGCACGTGGGCTGAAGCCGAGTTAGACAAGGGAGCTACATTTTATTTTACATTACCTAATCATGCGAATTAAGGGTTGGAATATTGTAGGCGGCAATTCCCCCTTTGAAAAGGGGGCAGGGGGATTGAAGGATTTGTCAAACAGGAAACAAATTATAACAAAAACTTAAGGCCATTAGCACGTGGATTGAGGAATAATTCAACTATTGGCGAGGTTATTCTTTGGAACAATGTTTTAAAAAATAAAAAAATGAAAGGATTACAGTTCAACCGACAATTTCCAATTGATAATTTCATTGTAGATTTTATTTGCCGAAAGATAGAATTGATAATAGAAATAGATGGTTATTCCCATCAATTCAAGTATGATGAAGATATAATCAGGGATGATCAATTAAAGAAATTGGGCTTTTTCATTTTGCGGTTTACTGAACACCAGGTTAAAAGTGATTTGCAAAATGTTATTCGAAGCATTGAAATCTTAATAGAAGGAATCAATCCCCCAGCCCTCCCGCTTATTTGCGGGACAGGCTCTTTTCCAAGGGGGAAAAAGCCAGTTTAGATTAATAATTTTAACTCTTAATTCACATTAATAATAAGGAGATAAAATCATGAACAACTTAAGAACAATCCTGTTAGCGGAAGACAGCCCCAAAGATGTTGAATTAACTCTTGAGGCTTTGTCGGAAAACAACCTTGCCAATCTTGTTGTAACCGTTAAAGACGGCGTAGAGGCAATAGAATATCTGCGTTGCGAAGGCAAATACAAACTGCGCAATCAGGGGAACCCTGCTGTAATCCTTTTAGATATTAAAATGCCCCGCATGGATGGAATTGAGGTACTTAAAACTCTTAGGAACGATGATAAATTCAAATCAATCCCGGTTGTTATGCTTACTTCTTCCCGCGAGGAACAAGACCTGATAAGAAGTTATGAGCTTGGGGTCAACGCTTACGTTGTAAAACCTGTGGATTTTAAAAAATTTATTGACGCTGTTAAACAAATAGGGGTATTCTGGGCATTACTTAATGAATTGCCACCTCAAAAAGGAATATAAGATGAATGAAAAAATTGCGACTGGTAAATTGTTGAATGTGTTATCCCTTGAGGACTCGGCACAGGACTTTGAAATCATTCGGGAACAACTTATCGATGTCGGGTATAATTTGAATATAACCCGCGTTGAAAAGGAAAATGAATATGTTTCTTCATTACATAATAATAAATACGATGTTATATTGGCCGATTTCAAATTACCCGGTTTCGATGCATTCGGGGCGTTGCGTTTAAGAAATGATATTTGCAAGAGTGTTCCGTTTATCTGCGTCTCCGGGACCATTGGTGAGGAAACGGCCATTGAACTCATTAAACAGGGAGCTGACGATTATGTTTTAAAGGAAAAATTAAAAAGACTCCCCTTTTCCATAAAACGGGCGCTTGATATCGTACAGGAAAAAGAAACAAAAAGGCTGATGGAGGAAACTCTGATTGCTTCGGAAACCCGTTACCGCCGGCTTTTTGAAACGGCGAAAGATGGGATTCTTATTCTCGATGCCGAAACCGGTAAGATTGTTGACGTGAATCCATTTTTAGTTGAAATGTTGGGATACACACGCGAAAAATTTATTGAAAAAGCAATCTGGGAAATCGGATTATTTAAAGATATAGCCTCTAACCAGGATAAATTTATAGAATTACAACAGAAGGGATATGTCCGTTATGAAAATTTGCAGCTTGAAAACGGCTGACGGGAAACCGATCAATGTTGAGTTCGTCAGCAATGTGTATACAGTAGATCATCATAATGTGATCCAATGCAATATTCGGGACGTCTCCGAACGCAGGCGGGCAGAAGAGGCCCTGGTAGAGAGCGAAGAGAAATTTTCCATAGCGTTTAAGACCTCTGTCTATGCCATTACCATTGCCCGACCGGAAGACGGGAAGTTTATTGAGGTCAACGATGCCTTTTATACCATGTCAGGGTTCACCCGCGAAGAGTCTGTAATGAGAGCATCAGTTAGAATAAACGATTTGCTTGACGAGGAAGACCGCAACCGCGTGATGAAGGTACTCCTTGATGGCGGGAAAGTCGTAAACTATGAGTTAAAATTAAAAAAGAAAAACGGAGGGGCCATGATCGGGTTGTTCACAGCCCAACTTATTCGTATCAACAACAAGAACTATATCTTATCGAGTGTCGCTGACATTACCGAACGCAAACTTACCGAAGAAAAAATTAAAGAAAGCGAAAAACGATATAAACTAATTACCGAAAGCCTGACCGACTATCTGTATACAGCCATAGTAAAAGATGGAAAAGTTGTTGAAACAATTCATAATGAAGCTTGCATGGCCATTACCGGGTATTTTCCCGAAAAATTTAAAAGAGACCCGTATCTGTGGGTTAAGATGGTTGTTCCCGAAGACAGGGAATGGGTAACCCTTGAATTTCAGAAAATATTAAAAAAAATAGAATTGCCCCCGGTTGAGCACCGCATAAAACGCAAAGATGGGAAAATACGATGGATTTGCAGCACTATCATTCCTGTATATGATACACATAAAAACCTTGTTTCGTACGATGGGATAGTTAAAGACATAACCGAACGCAAACAAGCCGAGGCAGACATCCGCAACATGAATGAATGCCTTGAACTAAAGGTTGAAGAAAGGACAAAACAACTTTCCGAAGCAAATAAAAACCTGAAGGAAGCAAAAATAGAAGCCGAGCAGGCAAACAAAACCAAGAGTGAATTCTTGGCCAATATGAGCCATGAAATAAGGACGCCGATGAATGCTATTTTAGGATACGCCGAACTGCTCGGCTTTGCATTGGAAGATAAAACCCTGAAAGACTATGTAAAGTCTATCAAATCGAGTGGTAAAAGCCTTCTTACTTTAATTAACGACATCCTTGATTTGTCAAAAATTGAAGCCGGCATGCTGCTGTTGGAATTCAGTTTTGTGGATACCCATCTATTCTTTTCCGAGTTCGAACAAATTTTCTCACATAAGATATTAGAAAAAGGATTGGTGTTTATTTTAGATATAGCTTCAGGAACACCGGCTGGCATTTATGTTGATGAAGTGCGGTTACGACAGGTTATGCTAAACATGGTAGGAAATGCCATAAAATTTACTGAAAAAGGACATATCAAAATAAAGGTATATTCCGAAAATCCGCAGCCTGTAAACAATACACCCGAAAAAAAGGAAGAGTCCATCGACCTGGTTATTGAAATAGAAGACACCGGTATAGGCGTTTCGAAAAAATCACAGAAAGAAATTTTTAACGCGTTTACGCAGGAACAGGGGAAAAAGTACCAGGAAAGGGACCGGCTTGGGACTAACCATTACCAAACGGCTGTTGGGCCTTATGAACGGGAGCATTCACCTTCAATCGAAAAGAGATAAAGGAAGTACCTTCACCATTAAATTACCCGGGATTGCCTATTTGAGGGATTTTGAAAAAGGCATAGAAGAAATCCAATTCGATCCCAATAGTATTGAATTTGATAAGGCCACCATTATAATTGCCGATGATGTAGTGCATAACCGTAAGTATGTGGCAGATGTTCTGAAAAAAACAAATATCACGGTATTAGAAGCCGAAGATGGTAACGTGGCTTATGATATGGCAAAAGAGAAAATCCCCGATCTTATTATTGCAGACATCCGTATGCCCAATATGGATGGTTTCGGGTTGCTTAACAAAATAAAGGGCGATGAATCGCTGAAGCATATTCCGGTAATTGCCTATTCTGCTTCCGTTATGAAAAGCCAGAAAGAACAAATATTCAAAAAACAATTCGCCGGTTTGTTAGTAAAACCGGTACGGGTTTCGGAACTATTTATTGAACTGATGAATTATTTGCCCTATAAATTAACTAAAGCGCCAGAACAGGGTCAACTGTCGCCGGACATGAAAACATCAGAAGAAATTCACGACCTGCCAGGTTTGATACATTCCCTTGAGACCAATTTAGCCGATACATGGAAAAAACTTGAGAACAGGCAACCCATTGAGGAAGTCAAAGGGTTTGGGAAAGAATTGGAGGGATTAGGCAAAGCCCACCATGCTGAAATTATTATAGAATATGGAAACGAATTAATAAACGCTGCTGAAAGCTTTAATATTGAATCTATATTGACACTTATAGGAAAATATCAGTTTATATTGAAAAAACTTAAAGATTCCCGGGCAGGCATTTAAAATTATGGTTATGGAAAATGAAAAATCCGAATCAACAATCCTGATAGTGGACGATAATCCCAGGAACTTGCAAATTCTTGGAAATTATTTGCAGAAGGAAGGATTTCATGTTGAATTTGCACTGAATGGAAATGTCGCGCTGGAATGGATTGAAAAGTCCCAATTTGACCTGTTGCTTCTGGATATTAATATGCCCGGTATGGATGGTTACCAAACATGTAAAATAATTAAAAACGATCCTTTAAAGCATGATATTCCTATTATTTTCCTAACGGCAAATACCGATGCGGAAAGTATTGTCCATGCTTTTGATTTAGGCGCAGTGGACTATATAACAAAACCATTTAATCAAAAGGAACTGATTGCCAGGGTAAAAACTCAAATTGATATTAAAAACTCAAGAGAGGAAATAACAAGAAATCTTATTGAAATAAAAAACAAGAACAAGCTGATAACAGATAGTATACAATATGCGAAAATACTTCAAACGGCTGTTCTTAAAGCATTTCAGAAAGGTGCGGACTTTCCTGTCGACCATTTTGTTTTATATATACCAAAAGATATTGTTAGTGGCGATTTTTACTGGTTTTATCAAACGGATGACGAACTGTTGATTGGTGTTTTTGATTGCACCGGGCACGGCGTTCCTGGTGCATTTATGAGTATCCTCGGCAGTACGCTGCTAAATGAAATAATTGTCAAAGGTGGTATTACCAGGCCGGATATAATATTAAACCAGTTGAGGGAAAAAAATCATCGATGCGCTGGGGCAAAAAGGCGCTATTATGGAAGCCAATGACGGTATGAATGGTTCAATTATCTCTTATAATATTCAAAGTAGCATCATGCTTTATTCAGGTGCGTATAATCCATTATATCTTATTCGCGATGATAATATTATTGAGTATAAAGCCGATAGAATGCCTTTGGCATATTATGAAGAGAAAACTGATTTTTCATTGAAAGAAATTAAAGTCCTTCCGAATGACATGGTCTATCTTTTTACTGATGGGTTTATTGATCAATTCGGAGGACAGGATGTGAAAAAATTCAAGTCGGGGCAATTTAAAGAAACCCTTCTCAGGTATCACAAGCATCCCCTGCAAATACAAAAACAAATGCTTCTTGAAACCTATAATAGTTGGAAAGGAAATAGCGAACAGATTGATGATATTACAATCGTAGGGTTGAAATTTTAGTTGAAACCTTTTGAATAAAAAACAATTTTATCCTTCTTTGGATTATACCAAACCAATCAAAGCCTAACTGTTTTTTAGCATGGGCAATTAGGTCTTTTCCTAATGACGAATATAGGCTCAAGTACCTTTTAGAAAATTTTGAAATAAATGTGTGAATAATGTAACTCTTTTGTCAAATTGTATAATGCTTTAAATCGGCATTTTAATTATTTTTGGTCAAATATTTCAACTTATAGTAAATTATTCACTAATTAAAAGAAAGGAAATTGAAATGGACTATTTGTATTTAATAATTCCTGTTGTGTTCATATTTTTAATAGGAATCCGAATTGTAAGGCCAACGCATCGTGGATTGATTGAAAGGTTGGGCAAGTATCATCGTTTTGCCATGCCCGGGTTTCACTGGATAATGCCTGTGATTGAACACATGTACCTCGTGAATGTTACCGAACAAATGGTAAATGCCGACCCGCAGGAGATCATCACCAACGATAACCTGAATGCCAGCGTTGACGCCCAGGTTTATTTTAAGGTGAAAGACGATGAAGAAAGTGTTAAAGGATCGCAGTATAATGTAAATAATTATAAATGGCAGATTGTTAACCTTGCCCGCACTACCCTTCGTAATATCATCGGCACATTAACATTAAAATCCGCTAACAGCGAACGTGGAAAAATAAACTCCGAGCTGCATAAAACCCTGCATCTCGAAACCCAAAGCTGGGGCATTGAAATTGTACGGACTGAATTGAAAGAAATTGACCCGCCAAAAGACGTGCAGGAAACAATGAATAAAGTGGTAAAAGCCGAAAATGAAAAAATTGCGGCCATAGATTCCGCTACGGCTGCGGAAACAGTAGCCGATGGTATAAAACGCGCTAAGATTAAAGAAGCTGAAGGTTTTAAGCAATCGAAAATACTGCATGCCGAAGGAGATGCTGAAGCCATTAAACTTGTTAATGAAGCGGCAGATAAATATTTTGTCGGCAACGCCCAGTTATTAAGGAAGCTGGAGGCCCTTGAAAAATCGCTCGAAAAGAACGCTAAAATTGTAATCCCAACTGATACAGAATTGATAAATATTATCGGGGAAATGGCAGGAGTAGTTCCAATAAACCGAAAGCAAAAAGAAGATTGATTACGAAAAGGCCTTCTAAATTTCGAAAATCAGGAAGGCCTTTTTTAGTTTGAATAAACTATCGATTATTTTAAGATAAAAGAATTGAGATTCAGTGGAGACGTAAACCTTCCGGGTTTTTAAAACCCGGAAGGGTTTCCCCAACTTAGCAACCCGCTATAACCCGCATTTTATATGAGCCGATGTTGGCGAGCATTATATTTCTAATCTAATTCCGTGTTTTATTATTTGATTAACAATTGGCATATTATAATCAAATTCGTCTTTTGAAAAAGCATGAGGTTCAATAATTGTTTCTTCGCCTTTTCTAATTATCATTAATTTGACATCTGTTTCAAATGTGTGATTCTCATTATCATTTAATACAATAGCTATATCAATATCACTATTATCATGCTGATTACCTTTTGCAAATGAACCAAACAAATAAGCTTCAGCAAATCCTAAATCAGTATTTTTTAGTCTTTGTAAATACCCTTTACTTATTCTTAAAGCATCGTTTTTATCCATAATCTACAACCTTTTATTTTGCTAATCCATTCAATAGTAAATGTATCAGTACATAATTGATAAAAGCTTTGCTTGTAATCATCATATCTGGCATTTATATTAAATCTTGAAATACTATCCAAGAGAACTTGTTGATAAGCATCAAGTTTAATATTAGTCTTTTCAAATATCCTACGTAAATCATGAGTCAATGGAGGATAATCATTGTTGTACTTAACATACAAAGCTTTTAAGAGTTTTTCAATAACCAGATGTCCCATAAATAACGCCCAATTATTATTTTTGGTTGCATGCAAATCCATCATTGTTTTGAAATCCTTATCTGAACTTTCAATCCAAAAATTTACAATACGTTCTTTGTCAAATTCTTTATCCATACAATATTGATATACAAAGTAATCAAAGCAAAGATAGTGAATTTTTAATAGTAAAATCTATTTCAAAGTTAATGTGTTTTTAATGCTCGCCAACGTTCCTCGGCTACGTAAAGTGCGGGATTTGTCCGCAGGACGAACCCCGCTACACAAATATAATTAGAAAGCACTGAACTTGCAAACCTTCTGAAACCCGCATTTTATATGAGCCGATGTTACCGGCTGGGCTTTACTTGTTTTTTAAAAAATTAATTATTTCATCTTTATGATTTTCAACTGCTTCTTTGAAACCATTTAAGTACACTAGAACGTTTCCATTTTTAGCTCTGATAGGTTCTTTTTTGATAAAATTATCATATTTATAACCTCTTAATGGACTGTCTAGTACAAACGCCTTAGCATAAAAGATATAAGCGTCATCAGTTTCCGGAAAATCAATTATATGGTGGTCATCAGTCCAATAGTCCTCTCCATAGTATGTAATTATTACAATCCTTTTATTATCTCCGTGAACTCGATTTATTCTTTCCATTATTTGATTCAAATACAAATCCCCGAAGCTATATCCAACAATTAATAGGCTACTATTTCTTAAAATACAGTTTTGGAAATTGTTTTGATAATAACTGTATGGATAAGTATTCAGTTTTTCAATCTTTCTTAATCCTGTAATAATTGGCCCTATCAAAGTCTCCTCAGATGCTTGTGACCCATTCGTACTCCTCCCCGGCCATGTCATTAGGGCTTCCTTATATGTATTTAATTTATATAGGTCTTCATGCGTATCTTCATATGCGTATTGATTCACAATTTGTCTTGGATAACCAAAATTAATACAGCCGTGCAAATGGGCTATTGTAGATTCTGTTGGATTCTTTAATTTTAATGGATCGAATCTATAGTAATTATCTCCAGAATCTTCAAAGCCATCTTCAAATCTATTAGTCATAGATTTTTCAATTGTTGTGTCGTAATTTAAAGTAGTTATATCCCAAATACTTTTAAGGTCGCACCAAAAATCCTTGTACCAATCAAATTTATTTGAGCTTTCAAAATTGACATCATATTTATTAACTTCATCAGCGATTATTTCAATCAACACCCTTTTTGCAGTCAACAATGAAATATCATCTTTAATAAATCTATAATATCGGGGTTTTATAAATGGGATAATAGGTGGTTTATATTTTACATTTCCAGGATTTTTCCAGCCAGACTTATATGTATTAAGCATCTCAAGGACATGAATAATATGTTCAAAGTTAATTTTATTAGGCTCGTAATAGTCCGCAAGAATTTTAGAAACACTTTTCAATAGATTTGACTTCGAATGCAATAAATCGAGAGTCTTGTTTCTAACAATTTGAGTTAATTTCTCTGCACTAGGAGCATCTATATCCAATGTTGCCCCTGCTCCGACTAATGTTGTTATCCTTGTTTTCATTATTTATTCATTGTCGAATATGTTTTTTAGCCTTGCCGGTAAACTCACATATATACGCAATATCATTGCGTATATACTTCCCTTTTTTTGCATAAACCTTCTGGATTTTTTAAACCCGGAAGGTTTGTTGGTTCGGTTGCTAAACCTTCCGGGTCTCCGAGACCCGGAAGGTTTAGGTGTCCTCGAATGTGTGAATTATGTAACTTATTCCCAAAGTTGTATAACATTTTTGACCTAAAAACTACTCAAATTTGCATTTCATTTATTAATAGATTATCCCCCTATAATTTATTGCCATGACAGCAAAAGAATTTCAATATAAATTAATTAACCTCCAGGAAAGCCTGATGAGGTTTGCCTATAGCTTAACTATTGATATTGACGATGCAAAAGACCTGGTACAGGAGACCTTTCTAAAAGCATTGACGTATCGCGATAAATTTGTACATGAGTCTAATTTTAGAGCATGGACATATACCATTATGAAGAATACCTTTATAAACAATTATAGGCGGTCGGCTCTTCATAATACCTATAGCGATCATACAAAAGAAGAGTTTTGCATGAATTGTTCACACACTTTGGCTATCGATAATCCACATTCTGCCTACACATCAAAAGAACTTGAAAAAACCGTTGATGCGCTTGACGACCATTTCAAATTGCCATTCAAAATGCACCATGAGGGTTACAAATATAAAGAGATTGCTGAAACCCTCGAATTGAACCTTGGAACAGTAAAAAGCAGAATATTTTTTGCGAAGCAGAAATTGATGAAACAACTTAATGGATGTGTTTAATAGATTAAAAAAATCGTTAATTATAATATTACCCCCCGATCGAAAAATATAAAATGTTTACACTGAGAAATTATGGTTTAATTTAAAACCGAAAAAACTTTTCACTCCCTTCTTTGTTAATACATTACTTAAATTTATAAATAACAAATTAAAAAAAATCAACATGAAAAAGATTGCAACAATTACAATCGTAGCCGCAACGGCTTTATTATTGTCGTTTAAAACAGCGGATAATGCAACATGGTCGCTTTGACAAAGCCCATGCAAAATTAGGCTTTACAATAACCCACTTGATGGTTTCAGATGTTGAAGGGTGGTTTAAAACCTTCGATGCAAAAGTTACATCATCCAAAGATGACTTCTCCGACGCCATAGCAGAAATGACGGCAGATGTAAACAGTATTAATACCGACAATGAACAACGTGACAAACACTTGAAAAGTCCCGATTTTTTTGATGCAGTAAAGTACCCTGCTTATTACTTTTATAAGCAAAACATTCAAAAAAGTGGATGATAAAAATTATAAAGTAACTGGCGACCTCACCATGCACGGCATCACAAAAACAGTTGAGTTGGATGCTGTTTGCAGGGTTGGCGCAAATCCCATGAGCAAAAAAACAATTGCAGGTTTTAAAATAACAGGTACGATAAAACGCAGCGAATTCTGAAATTGGTCATCGATTGAAACTTCCGCCTATTTAGCGATGAAGTTTCATTATTGCCCAATTCAAATTCGCTGCGTTTTATCGTACCTGTTATTTTAAAACCTGCAATTGTTTTTTTGCTCATGGGATTTGCGCCAACCTGCAAACAGCATCCAACTCAACTGTTTTTGTGATGCCGTGAGTGGTGAGGTCGCCAGTTACTTTATAATTTTTATCATCCACTTTTTTGAATGTTTTGCTTATAAAAGTAATCACAGGGTACTTTACTGCATCAAAAAAATGGGGACTTTTCAAGTGTTTGTCACGTTCTTCATTGTCGGTATTAATACTGTTTACATCTGCCGTCATTTCTGCTATGGCATCGGAGAAGTCATCTTTGGATGATGTAACTTTTGCATCGAAGGTTTTAAACCACCCTTCAACATCTGAAACCATCAAGTGGGTTATTTAAAGCCTAATTTTGCATGGGCTTTGTCAAAGCGACATGTTGCATTATCCGCTGTTTTAAACGACAATAATCAAGCCGTTGCAGCTACGATTGTAATTGTTGCAATCTTTTTCATGTTGATTTTTTTTAATTTTTTATTTATTAAATTTAAGTAATGTAATAACAAAGAAGGGAGTGAAAAGTTTTTTCGGTTTTAAATTAAACCATAATTTCTCAGTGTAAACATTTTATATTTTTGGATCGGGAGGTAATATTATAATTAACGATTTTTTTAATCTATTAAACACATCCATTAAGTTGTTTCATCAATTTCTGCTTCGCAGAAAATATTCTCTTTTTACTGTTCCAAGGTTCAATTCGAGGGTTTTAGCAATCTCTTTCTATTTTAACCCTCATGGTGCAGTTTGAATGGCAATTTGAAATGGTCGTCAAGCGCATCAACGGTTTTTTCAAGTTCTTTTGATGTGTACGCAGAATGGGATTATCGATCCTCAAAGTGTGTGAACAATTCATGCAAAACTCTTCTTTTGTATGATCGCTATAGGTATTATGAAGAGCCGACCGCCTATAATTCTCTATAAAGGTATTCTTCATAATGGTATATGTCCATGCTCTAAAATTAGACTCATGTACAAATTTATCGCGATACGTCAATGCTTTTAGAAAGGTCTCCTGTACCAGGTCTTTTGCATCGTCAATATCAATAGTTAAGCTATAGGCAAACCTCATCAGGCTTTAGTGGAGGTTAATTAATTTATATTGAAATTCTTTTGCTGTCATGGCAATAAATTATAGGGGGATAATCTATTAATAAATGAAATGCAAATTTAAGTAGTTTTTAGGTCAAAATGTTATACAACTTTTGGGAATAAGTTACATAATTCACACATTCAAAGAAACCTTCTAAACCTTGCAGGGTCTCCCAGAAAGAGAACCCTTAGGAACAACCAAACCAACAAACCTTCCGGGTTTAAAAAATCCAGAGAAGGTTTATGTAGAAAAAAGGGAAGTATATACGCAATGATATTGCATATATATGGTAATTACATAACGCTAAAAAACATATTCGACAATAAATAAATAATAAAAATAAAAATAAAAATGAGTAGGAGCCAGGGCAACCTAAAAAATAAATGTTGATAGTACACAGGAATGAACTTAAATATTAAGAACAAGATTTCGATTTATTGCATTCGAAGTCAAATCTATTGAAAAGTGTTTCTAAAATTCTTGCGGATTATTACGAGCCTAATAAAATTAACTTTGAACATATTATTCATGTCCTTGAGATGCTTGATACATATACATCTCTGGCTGGAAAAATCCTGGAAATGTAAAATATAAACCACCTATTATCCCATTTATAAAACCCCGATATTATAGATTTATTAAAGATGATATTTCATTGTTGACTGCAAAAAGGGTGTTGACTGAAATAATCGCTGATGAAGTTAATAGACATTGTGTGATATTTGAAACTTCAAATAAATTTGATTGGTACAAGGATTTAAGGTGCAACCTTAAAAGTTGTTTTTGGGGATATAAGCTTCTTTAAATTACAACACAACAATTGAAAAATCTATGACTAATAGATTTGAAGATGGCTTTGAAGATTCTGGAGATAATTACTATAGGATTCAAATCCATTAAAATTAAAGAATCCAACAAAATGTACAATAACCGCCGGGTTAGGCACTCCTGTACTAATTTTGGTTATCCAAGACAATTTGTAAATAAATCAGCGTTGTGAAGGATGCGCATGAAGACCTATATAAATTAAATACATATAAGGAAGCCCTAATGACATGGCAGGGGAGAGGTTCTAATACATCACTGACATTCTGAGGAGACTTTGATAGGGCCAATTATTACAGGATTAAGAAAGATTGAAAAACTGAATACTTATCCATACAGTTATTATCAAAACAAACTTCCAAAACTGTATTTTTAATTTACATTAGCCTTAAGCAGCTGAGATTGTTATAGAGTACGCAGACCTGACATTCTGCACTAATTGATTGATTAGTCGATTGACTAGTTGATTGACTAATTTATTAGGGTATGAGATTTTTCAGTAATTAGCTTCTGTTGTCCAATTGCCCATAGTCACCATCCCATCTCCAAAATTACCATTGAATGAATGTTGTATGGTTTTTTTA
>CAWEFA010000059.1:0-6547 GCA_963808135.1 uncultured Bacteroidota bacterium | reverse complement strand
AATTATTTTTAAAGCTATTAAAAAATTCCCGGCAAATATTTTATATTTTTAAATTTATTGAATTTGGTTGCCTTCTTACTGTTTTTCAAACAATCCGAGAGTATTATAAATTATTTTGCATATTTATGCATAAATATTATTAAAGATAAAGATAATTAATCCATTAGCTAAATTAACAAATGAAATTTGAAGATAATAAAATATCTTTGCTTCCATGCTTCGGAACAGTAAACATATAATATGCATTTGTTTAAGTTTCTTAATACAATTAAATACTCTTTCCCAAATAGGGCAAAATAATAAAAGCCTTACAATAAAGTATCCGCAATCGGACGGGATTACTTTAATGAAAATCCTGAAAGGTTTTATGCTTTGCGATACGTCAGGAGAGCTTAAAAAACCGGGAAGCCTTATATTCGATGGAAGCATTTTATTCGATTATGGCCAATGGAATTCATCAGGGCTGCCCGTAGTTTTTCGTGTCTGGGATTTTGAATATATTGATAAAAACGGCAATTTAATTGCTTCAAACCATAATAACGAATTTACGAATGCTTATCCGTTTCGGAATGGTTTTGCAATTGTCCAGAAAGGGAACCGGTACAATTTTATTAATAAAAATGGCAATTTAATTGGCACACATTGGTTCGATTATGCCGATGATTTTTCGCAGAATATGGCAATTGTAGGTGAAGGGAAATGGAACAATAATTTTTTTACAGGGAAAGTCGGTTTTATAGATACTTTGCAAAATATAACAATTCCCATGAAATTCGAAGCGGCTGAAAATTTTTCAAATGGCGCTGCCCGTGTTTGTATCCAGGGGAAGGTTTTTCAAATAAATAGCTCCGGTAAGCCCATAAATAAAGATAAAAGCCTCGCAGAAATTGGCTTTAGCATGTTTACAAACCCTGTCGCCAAACTTTTATTGCGCCCTGAAGAAAAGGATTTTTCCCGTTTCACTTTTGTTTTTGCAATTGATTCCGCTGCAATGCCCGAAGCCTCGAATAATGGTTGGGATTTTAAAAATAAAAAGGGAACAATATTGCTTCATTTGAATTACGATTATGCTTTAAAATTTTCAGAGGGTTTTGCTCCGGTAAAAAAAATTGGAAAGTGGAATTATGTGGATGAAAAAGGAAATCTGTTATTATCGGAATGGGTTGAAGATGTTGAAAATTTTAAACAGGGAATAGCTAAAGTAAAGAAAGACGGCAAGGCTGGTTTTATTGACCATTCCGGTCGACTTATAATTCCAATGATGTACCCGGTAAAAAGTTTCTCAGGAGGCAGGGCATGTATAGAAAGGGCAGGAAGTCGCGATAAAGAAGTTACTTTTATTGATAAATCAGGAAATCGAATTATCGACTGGATGGCTGCGGCCTCAATGTTTGTTAATGGCCTTGCAGAAATAAAACGTGAAGACGGTTTATATGCAACCATTGATACGTCAGGAAATATTATAAGCACATGGCATTACAGGGTATTATTTTCTGGAGATTTGGTTGATGTACTTGAATGTAACAACCTGTTTACGCTCCGAGAAAAAAACGGACATATTACTTATGAATGGATGCCTGATACAAAATTATTTTCGGAAGGTTTGTTAGCAATAAAAAAAAGCGGCGTTAGCGGATTTATTGATAAATATGGCAAAATGATGATTCAGTTCGGTTATGATGAGTGCTGGAATTTTCAGGACGCACTTGCATTGGTTAAAAAAAACAACCGTTTTACCTGGATTGATAAGAATAACCGTAACATAGCCAACGATTGGTTCGATGCAGTTGGAAATTTTTCTGAAAACCTTGTAGCTGTTATGAAAAAAAACCGTTGGGGTTACATGAACTACAAAGGCGAAATAGTAATAAAACCACAATACCAGGCTGCAGCATCTTTTTCCGAAAAGTTTGCACTGGTAGAAAAGGGCAATAAATATGGTTATATTTCTAAAACAGGCAAAAAGCTAACGAACTTTGATTTTACAGCAGGTGGTAATTTTTCGAATGGGACAGCTTTGGTGAAAAAAGGTAAAATTTCGGGATATATCGACAGGTTTGGAATTTTTTATATTAAACCAAATCAATAATTAAAGTCGCATTAATTGGACAATCTAAAACTTATCTTTTAAAGATTTATGTTATATTTAAACCCGGTTAGTTAATTTTCCGGAAATTTACAAACATAAAAAGCAATGACAATTTATCAATTTTTAAAATTTTCATAAAATGAGAAAGCAATACTTCTTGATAATTTATTTTCTGTTTTTTATTTTCAATACAGGTTTTAATCAAATCAAGCCTGTAAATAAATATGAACAGCTAAAAAGAGAAAATGAAAAATTAAAAAATGAAATCAGTGCTTTAAAGAACGACACAGCATATTTAAGACAAAAAATTGACACATTTAAACTATTTTACGATACTAAAACATACAGCATAAACAAGTTTGATAACTCGTTCAGGGTTGAAATAACTTCGTGTAAAGGTGATACTGGTTCACATATCGTAAAAATCAGGTTTGCAGTTACAAACAATAAATCGGCACAAATTGTATGCTTATTTGCCGACAGTACTTTAACCTATGCTATTGATGATATTGGCAACAGGTTTCAGACAAAAGAATGTTCTATAGGTTTCGATAAAGGAGAAATGCCCTGTGCCGAAGTTCCTTCCGGAGCGCTAACCAAAGGATATATAATATACAGCCACATAATCGCAGGATGCGATAATTTAAATTTTGCAAAAATTCATATTACTTATGGGGATTCCGGAGGCACAAATATATCCCGCTCAGATATTATTATAAGAAATATTAAAATCAGGTGGTAAGGCTGTTTATAAAAGATAAATTATTTTTATAAATACTTTGCTTTTGATTTATTTCAACTTATTGTGGTTGCTTAGTTTTGACCGGTAAAATGGTTTATAAACTTGTTATAAAGCTTTAGTCCTATAAAGAGAGTTATTGTAGAAAGCAAAATCAGGATAAATACTAAATGTGGTAAGCCAATAAATTTCTTATAATGATAAAAGGTTGGTAAAGCCCCTATTATGAGTGCCAAAGTGGTTAATCCAAAAGAAAATCCAGGTCTTCCGGAAAGCAGGTTCGAAGTTGCGGCCAAAGTAACGGGCATAGTAATATTGAAAAGAAAAATACCGATTATACCTGTAATTGGAATATTTGCACCAAAAGTCAGTAGAAAAGCAGAGAAAATCAAACTTCCGAAAGATATATTTAACCAGCCGAACCTGTCGGCCAGTAAACCGCCGAAAGCTTTCCCGAAAGCTATCGATAGGGCTAATAAAATATATAGGTAAATACTCGATTTCCAGGGGAAGTTAATAGCAAATCCTATCATGGAACGAATCACGATAGAAATCAGCAATAGCAATATTATAAATTTTATGGAATCAAATATCTTTATTCTTGAAGGTGAATAATTTATTTCAGGACTTTTAATAAGAAAAATAATAACACAGGCCAGAATTAAGAGTGTAATCAGGACTATAGGATTAAATAATTTATATCGCGCAAATAAAATACCTATTGTTAGCCCTATACCTCCAGGGGCTACAAATAATCCGGGCATTAAAGCTTTGCGTGGATTTATGTTTAATGCAATTGTCCCTCCCCCGACATGAAATATTGCATTACCAAACCCGGCCAGAAGAGTTGCTGTAAGTGGAAAATTTGTGTTAAGGATAGATAAAATCAGGAGAATACAACCCGTTACACATGCAAAAACAGGCTTTTTGAAATAGTCAATCAACCAACCTAAGGGTAATTGCATGCCAAAAGCCAACAAATTATATATTAATATATAGAAAAAAAGTTCACTACCGGTATTAATTGCATGTAGCATCAATACGGTACAACTTGCATCGATAAGTGCATGGATAGTTCCATATACAATAATGAATGATTCCGGGGACTTTGTTAGAAGACTTGATAAAATAAAGTTTCTCATTTAGGTTAATAAACGATAGAAATGAAAACTACTTCCCGAAAATTAAATAAAAATTTATTTGACTTGGAAACAATTAAAAAAGAGTAGGCATAGCAACATTGAATGGGATTGATATACGGTTCAGTTCATTTTTGCGATAGACATAAGTTATACCGTATTCGGAACACTTTTCACGCCTAACATCTTCAGGAAGAGCATAGTAACTATGGCAAGCACGCCGAGTTGGGCATAACCGCCAACCCGATCGGGAGAAACGGCGCCGCGCCGCTGGAGAAGCCGAACAACCCGCGTCCCGATCGCGAAACGCTTTTCACTTGCCGCGCCCCGACCGCGCCCGGCGCAATTCCCGGTGCGGCTTGTCGTCACCCCTGGGGCGGCCACGTCGGTAGAGGCGGAAGCCAGGGCAGCTCACGGAGGAGGAGGCAGCGCCGAGCGGCGCGGCGGCCGTTTGCGGCTTGCACAGGCGCGGGTCGAAACACAACACCAACGAGCGCCCTGTCCAGCGCCTGCGCCACAACCGAATCGATGGAAAGGCCGAGTCGGCCCGAGGCTGCCGACGTGCTGAGGCTCTTGCGGGAATCCACGTCGTACAACTCCACGTTGACGCCGAAGTCGCTGGACAACGTCGTGTATTGCGCGAGGAGGAAGAACTGTGTGTTCTGTTCCGCAGCTTGCTTCAAGCCTGAAGGCGCCAGGGACGACGATGAAGCACCGTCCGCCTGGACGGCGGCAAAGCGAGCTCCTCGGCGCTCGAACTGCACGGCAAGCGTCCCGGAGACCAGGTCCCGCAGCGTTGCATCGGCGCCCTGGCCAGGGTTGGACCAAAGCGAGCACGCCTGAGCCTGGTTGGCGATCCTCAGCGGATGCCGAAACGCAGGCAAGTTGGAGCAGCGCAACTGCAAGCACCGCAATGAAAACCTGTTTCATTTCGCGCCAAACCGAGGGCGCACCGCTTTCTTCTTTGCTTCCATTTCATCCCTTCTACTTCCCGCTCTTAAAAATTGATAATGAAAGCAAACGGTTTTTTCCACGCATGCGGCGATAATCCCAGTTTTTTCGACGCTCAATGCCCATCATTTTTCGACATTGACATCGTCGACCACGGAAACCACAATAACGCGATGCACATCACCTACAAGGGCGACTACGCCATCAAGACCATCCTCGACCTGGCCGAGCACTTCGGCGAAAGCCCCGTGACCATCCAGACCCTGGCGACGCGTGCCGATATCCCAATCAAGTTCCTCGAGCAGATCCTCCTCACCCTGAAACGGGGAGAGCTCGTCATGAGCAAGCGCGGCAAGGACGGCGGCTATCAGCTTGCCCGTCACCCGTCCCGCATCAGCCTGGGAGAGGTGCTGCGCTTCATCGACGAGTGCATCAAGGACCGCTGGCCTGCGTCAACGCGGACTACAAGGGGTGCGGCGAGATGGGAAGCTGCGTGCTGCGCGACGTATGGCACGGGTCGCGGATTCGACCGCTCAGATCGTGGATTCGGTGACGTTCGAAAAGCTGGCGGAAGAGAATCGGAACACCCGAAGCTCCAGCGACTACCAGATCTGAACGGGCCTCACGGCCCGACACTGTGACGCCTCCCCATGGACGGAGATCGTCCACGTCTTGCGCTTCGTGCCAGATTCCATTACAGTATGAATAGATACTAACCCCATCATTATGGTAGAGATTGGTGGAGGACAGAAAATGTTTTTCAGGGGCAAACTGACATGAGTAAAGATTTCCTCAATAGCACGGACGCCAGCCGCTCGGCAAAGCCGTTACCCCATGCCCGAGCCGTAACGCTGGACGGGCCATTGATGCTGGAGCGCGGAGGACGACTGGAGCAAGTGAGCGTCTGTTACGAGACCTACGGACGGCTGGACCCGGACGGCGGCAATGCGGTGCTGGTGTGCCACGCGCCTGAGCGGAGACTCCCACGTAGCGCGCCACGATGGCTACGGACAACCCCGGGATGGTGGGACGTCCTGGTGGGGCCCGGGGCTTTTCCGGTGGACACCGAGCAATTCTTTCGTGATCTGCCCGAACGTGCTGGGCGGCTGTCGCGGCACAACAGGGCCGAACAGCCCCGACCCCGCCGACCGGGCTGCCGTACGGGAGCGCGGTTTCCCCACCATCACCATCGGCGACATGGTGGAGGTCCAACGGCGCCTGTTGGACCACCTGGGGATTGCCCAGCTCCTCGGGCCGCGATCGGCGGCTCCATGGGCGGGCAGCAGAGTGCTTGAGTAGGGCGACGTCGCTTTCCGGATTGGTTGCCTGGCGCGGAGTTGCATCCCCATTGCCACTGCCGCGCGGCTGACCAGCCAGGCGCTGGCGTTCAACGTATCGGGCGGAACGCCATCATGAACAGCGCCGACACGGGCCTGGCCATCGCGCGGATGATCGGCCACATCACCTACCTCTCCCGCGAGGCCATGCGGTTGAAGTTCGACGCGGACCGCGACAATCCCCGCGACGTTCCCACCGACTTCGAGAAACTTTTCTCCGTCGGCTCCTACCTCGGCTACCAGGGAGACCGGTTCGTGGAGCGCTTCGACGCCAACAGCTACATAGCGAATG
>CAWEFA010000058.1:0-8068 GCA_963808135.1 uncultured Bacteroidota bacterium | reverse complement strand
AAACAAAATTTCAGAGGATTGAAAAAACAAATACTTATAAACTTATAGTCGGTAAAGCATATAACATAAAACTGTATTAGAACAGTATAGTAATTATAAAGATAAGAAAAATAACTGCCCACAACAGCGGCTCCAAAAAGCATACGGGTTTTAATAAGATGCAAAGTTGTGTGTGAATAAAATATATTTGTATATTTGACAGTGGCTGAGAAAATCCCGTACGACTTTTTAGCCGCGAAGCGTTAGCAAACATGGTAAAGCCGCCTATTAACATATTAGAGTGAATTCAAAATTTATTGATATGAATAAATTATTTCTAATTCCAATTCTTGCAATTATTTTTGTTTCTAAATTAGAATCACAAAATTTAACATTAAGTGATTTACTTAATTTGCAGAAGAAAGATATAGAATACATTAATAATTTTCTAACAAATAATAGGTGGAGTTTCTATTCATCTGAAAATGATACTGCAATCAAATCAGCAAGTTGGCATTTTGGTAAAGAAGAATTATGGGATAGAGATAAAGGAATATTTTATCTAACTCAACGTGATAGAATGGAAAATTCTATACTTTATTATTTGACGAAAGAGCAATTCACTAAATTAAAAGATAATGTTATTTCATTTGGTTTTGAGTTTTTCAAAACTGAAATTACTGATAATGGCATAGAATCTAAGTATAGAAATAAAAAATTAGAAATTACTTTCATTACTTCTAATAATAATGAAAATTTATATTCAATATACCTTTATAATTATAAAGAAATTGACGAGATAATTAAGTATTATTCTGAATTGGATAAACAAAGAAAGCACGATGAATTAGAAAAACAACGACAAGATAGTATAATTGAGAATAAGTATCTTACAGCTATTTCTATTGGTGATAGTTTGCTTAAATTGAAATTTTTTAGTAAAGCTAAAGAGCAATACAATTACGCTTTACAACTAAAACCAAATATGGAATATCCTGCAAAAGAAATATCTTATATTAACGATATTTCAATTTTTTTAAATGAACGCAAAACAAAAATATATTCTTATGAAGGACTATTGCCATATAATTATCAATACTTAGGACAAAAAATTGATGAACAAGTTCAAAAATTAATTAATACTTATCCAAGCAATTTAGATTTCAAATTAGGTGTAACTTACCAAATCGACACGAACGGGATTTGCAAATCTCAGATAAATATTGTTGGTATTCAAGATAAATACTTAGAGGACTCTATCCATACTATTTTAAAACAAATAATGTTAAATTCAACTTACCAAAATAACTACACTGTGAATGCAATTGCACAATATAATTTTCAATATTCACAAAGTATAGTAGAGTATGATTTAAAATTTAATAAAATAGGTATTTCATTGGTGGCAGGCGATGAAAATAAGTTTAAAGTGAATCAATATTTGATAAAAAGTGAAATTGAAAGAAAGCAACTCCCTTATGGATTTTATAATATTCAGTTTATTAGTCAAAACCTCAACAATAATAATTCGGAAAAAATATTTTATTTAAAATACAAAAGTTTTGCAGGTATTTCAGGTGTTTTTGCTTCATTGATTATTCCGGGTTTAGGTGATAGATTAGTATCTGGTGGGGCAAAATTTGGATTCGGAAAAACTATTTTTGTTTATTCTGTCATCGGTGCTGGTGTGGCTTGTAAGTTAAGTTCAAATACATTTTATAGTAAATATCACTCAGCAACAAATCAGACTGATATTGACAGTTATTATCTATCTGCCAATAATTTGAATAAAGCATCATATTTATTGATTGGTACAGGTGTTTTAGTATGGCTTATTGATATTTCTATTGTTGCAGAACAAGGAACTGAAAATAAAAGTAATGTTAAAAAGTTTTATCAAAACATTAATTTATCTTTTAATATTGATAATAAAGATGCTTATAAATTTGGCTTAACTTATAAATTTTAGTCCATGAAAATGTTAGTATATTTGATTTGTGTTTTGTTTATTTCATCATGTGATTTAGATAGAGATAATCCATACGATATACATAATCCAAACTATAAACAACCGGGCAGTCCAAAGGATACTTCGAATAATACAATTGCTACAAATCAAATTCTGACTTTTAACAGTTATACAGTTGCATCTAAAAGTAATTCTTCGCCATACAATTTTGGTGCTGATGTTGATCCGAATATTTATCCAGGTGATATAATATATTTAGAAACTTCCGTTTTAAACAATGGTCAAAATGATGTTACTGGAATAAAAGGTATAATAACCTCAAGTAATAAATTGGTTTCAATTACAAAATTGGATTCAGGATGGTATTTAACGGTTTTAGGAAATCCTGACGGACTCATAAAATCTGGTCAAATAGGTTATGGTACAATAACAAATGGAAAAGGTACATATCAATTTGCTCCAAATTCATTTGGTTATTCTGTTCAATTTAGTGTTTCTTTGTCGGCCATTCCCGGTGATTCAATACCTTTTATTCTTAAAATTAATGATGTTAAAAATAATATTTGGAATATACCATTCAAAATAAAAATTTCAAATTATACTCAAGCACATTTTCTAACTTTTAACAGTTATTCAGTTGCATCTAAGAGTAATTCACAGACATTCGATGTTGTTGACCAGAATATTTATCCAGGTACATAATTTATTTACAAACTTGCGTTTATAACAATGGCCAAAATGATATATCTGTATCAGATTTAAGAGGTTTAATAACTTCAAGTAATAAAATGGTTTCAATAACAAAGTTGGATTCAGGGTACTATTTAACATTAATGGGAGATGCTGAAGGTTTAATCAAATCAGGTCAAACAGGTTGTGGTACAATAACAAATAGTCCAAATACATATCATCCTGCTCCAAATGGAAGTGGTTATTCTGTTCAATTTAGTGTTTCTTCGTCTGCCATTCCCGGAGACTCAATACCTTTTAATCTTAAACTGACTGATTCAAAAAATAATTCTTGGAATTTATCTTTTAACCTATTAATAAAATAATAAAAATGAAAATACCTGATTTTATAGTAACAGATTCCGGTGATATTTTAGCAATTTCTGATTATCATAATGGTAAATTTATTTTGGAAAATGGCTTATCTTATAACATAAGGCTTGATAGTTTTATGAAATCAGAATTTGGCGTTGATGTTCCTATTGGTGTTAAATCAAAAGACCATCAAATATATTTGGATTGGCTAATAAAAAATGAATAATACCACGTTTGCTAACATCGGCTCATATTTCATAAGGGTTTTAGAGGTTTTGCAAGTTCAGTTCCCGTTGGCAAGTTTTGTGTCGGGGGATAAAGACGCACTTCGAAAACCCTTACGAAACATAGCCGCAAGCGTTAGGCACAAGGCTAAAAAATCCGTGCAATTAGATGATTTAGAGCAAAAAAAATAATATTTAACCGTTGACTAAATTGATTGAAAAATGGCATTTAAAGACAATCTTAAAACTTGGTTAGCTGAGATTCAGCAGCAATATAATTACAGTCATATTGAAAAGGCTTTTACCCATTTATACATTCGTGAATTTAGAGCCGACCACGAGCTAAATGAGCAAAATATAAGGCTGCATATTGTTGACAATGCCTATGATTTAGGGATTGATGCCATTTATGTTAGTAATGACAAGGATTTGATACTTATACAATCCAAGTACAGTTTAAATGATTCACTATTGCAACCAGAGATTGATAAAGCTGATAACTTTTTGTCCACATATTTTGAATTAAAAGGGAAAAAGGAAGATTTAATTAGCAAAGCTAATAAGTCATTGGGTCAGATTTTGCAACATGAAGTTTTTCCTGAAATGATAAAAGGTGTTAGGTTTATATATTTATGTGGTTCATTTTCCTCAGATATACGCTCTTCGTTATTGAATTTGCAGTCAAAATTTCAATCTGGCAATGGGAAAGAATTTTACATGGAATTAACAGATATTCCAAGTCTTGAAGCATTATATGATCCTTATCATATATCAAATAGCTCAGAAATTAACATTATTGGTAGCCAATATTTTGATTTGCCGATTCAGGAAATAACAATTGATAATTATCCGGCAGATATTATTAAAACAAAATCTTGTGTATTCTCAGCTCAAGCATTATCTCTTAAATATCTTTATGAAAATCTTGGTGATGCTCTTTTTGAAGCCAATGTTAGAAACTTTCTATCTTTTCGCAAGCCAATTAACAAATCAATAAAGAAGGAAATCGAAAAGGCTGAAAAATCAAATCTATGGCATTTTAACAATGGACTAGTTGCTATTTGTGAAGGATTTACTAAAGAAAACGGAATAATAAAAGCTAATAATCTGCAAATCGTTAATGGTGGTCAAACAGTTCGAACAATTGCTAATGTGAATTATATTGATTCTTCTTTAGGTGTAAATGTTAAATTGATTTCTATTGATAATCCGAATGAATTAAATGCAGATGCCAGAAAATCATTTATGAATGAGCTGGCGATTAATTCAAATCGCCAAAACCCTATTAATTCTCGTGACTCAAAATCAAACGATTTATTGCAACGTGAATTGCAAAAGCGTTTCCAGTCTTTTGATTGGTTTTTGCATATAAAGGCTGGAGAAGAAAAAATTGAAGACTGGAAAGCCAAGTTAAAGAAGCGTGGTAATTATGTTATGAACTCAACGTTGGTAGGTTATTATGTTAGTTTTTTCTTACAAAAAACTAATGCTTCGGCAGGTCGCACCGCATTGGCTTTTTTAGATGCAGATGAAGGAGATGATGTAATTAACTATGAGAGTATTTTTGGTACAAAAGCAAGTCTGGACAAAACTTTCAAGAAACATTTATTGTCCCTATTTATCGCTCGAAGGCTTGATGAATATCGTAAAAGAGACATAATAATAGAAAATTTCCCATTTCATTTTTACAGTTTAAACTTCATGCTTTCCTTAGTTGGATATTGGGTTTATTTGAACGAGAACCCTACAATGAGAACAAATGAATATTCTGAAAATGCAGTTCGTGATTTTTTAAACTCTGATAATTTCAAAATAGACAAATATTTGACAATTAATAATACTACAAAATCTATTCAATTAAACAATACTCATGATTTTGATAAAATATTTGAGTTTTTTACTGAAAAAATACATGACAGATTACATGCAAATGGGATTGCGAATCAGTTTCGTAAGATTATAAATTTATTTAAAAATGATGGAACAGTTAAAGACTATGCAAATGCTTTTAAAGCGACAATTGCATTAAAGAATTTGTATTTAAACTTGAAATGAATTGACTAATAAGAAAAAAAGCCCAGTGCCTAACAACAGCTCATACGCAATGCGGGTTTCAGAGGTTTTGCAAGTGCAGTTCTCGTATCATATTTTCGTCACGGTTGATACAGTCGCAGCTTCGTAATCCCGCACTGCGCATAGCTGCGACCGTTATACACCATTGCAAGACTGAAAATAACAATATTTAATTTTTTATGAATTTAAAAAGGAGGCAAATATTATGAATACTTTTAATTGTAATAAATGTAATAAAGAATTTGAAACTATAGGTATTCCACCTCAAATTCAAATGTTACAAGGTTATAAAAATGTTATGAACATCGGAGGAGAAGTACCTCAAGAAATTAAAGATGATCCTTTTCTTTATCGTGGTTTTTATTGTCCTACATGTAATGAAGCTTTTTGTCCTTCTTGTTGCGGTAATCAAGGTCAATTATGCCCTAAATGTGGACAAACAAGTCTAATGCCAGCTTATCGACCTCTTTTAAATAAAATAAAAAAGGAAGATTCTATCACCTCTATATCGACTAAATACAATCCTGAACATTATCACCGAGTTGTAGAAGTAATTTATAAACAAAAAAACTTATTAGAATCCATTACAAAAGAAGGACGGGTAAATTTATCTGATAATGAAAAAGCATTTTCAAAATTTTGGCATGAAGAATTCACAGAACAAGAATATGGTATTGGATTAAATCTTGAAGGGGCTGTTTTCGATAGGGCTATTTTTTGCGGGTGTGGTCGTTTATTTGAGAATGCAAATTTTAAAAATGCTAGCTTAAATAATACAACATGGTATATGATTACGTTAAGCGGTTGTGATTTTACTGGAGCTAGTATAAAAAACAGTACAATTACACCATTAATGGGTGATAACAAAACTATTTTTAAAAATGCCAATTTAACAGGATTGCAAATAATAGGATCATTGGGTGCGTCTAAGATGGATTTTAGTGATGCTATAATGGATGGTTGTACGCTAATGGGTGGCATTGAGTTAGGTAAAGGATGTAGTGTTGATGATCTTCTTAATAAGCTAAGTATAGAGCAACGTTCAAAAATAATTAATAATGCAACGAATAAAAAAGAAGCAACAACTACAAATAATGGAAAGAATTGCTTCATTGCTACAGCAATATATGGTGATCCATATCATCAATCAGTTTGTATTTTGCGTGAATATCGAGATAATACATTATCTAAATATTTATTAGGTCGCATGTTCATTCGTATATATTATATTATCAGTCCTCATTTAATAGTCTTTATAAAAAGTAATCAATGGATTGAAAAAAGCACAAGAAAATTATTAGATAAAATAGTAGATAAAAATTCTAAAAAATAATTTAAAATAGGAGGTATTAAAATGGGAATATTTGACATTTTCCGCGGTTCAGCAAAGAAAGATGAGAAAAAGATAGATGCTAAGGAGTTGTCCGACAAAGCTGCTGCTTTGACTGCATCGGGTCGTCATAAGGACGCCATTGTTTGTTACGATAAGGCACTCAAAATTGACCCTGATTTGGCTTTTGCATGGTTTAACAAGGCAAAATCGTTTTCCGCATTAGGTCGTGCTGATGAAGCGACAACCTGCATTAGAAAGGCGGCCAATCTAGGCCTTGCTGAAGCACAGAAGGCTTGTGAGCAATCTGGCACGCTGTACAAACAGGATGATCTTGATGCGGATGCCAGAATTAAAGAAGGAATTGCGTTAGGTAAGCTTGGCCAGTGGCAGGAGGCGTTAAACTGCCACTGCAAAGCACTTGAAATAACTCCAACGAATTCGAAGGCATGGCTTAACAAGGGGCAAGTGCTACGTAAACTAGAGAGGCGTGCGGAGGCGGTGGAGTCCTTGAAACAGTTTCTGAAATATGCCAATCCTGCTAAGGACGTTGAAATTATGGCAGCAGTCAAGAATGAAATCGCAAGGCTTAAGGCTTAAAACAGAAATAACAACGAGACTGAAATTTAAAATAAAATACTGACAGCGTCTGACATTTACTGAAAAGAATACAACGGTGTATAACACATGGTATAGTGCATGCGGGTTTTAGAGGTATGCGAGCGTTTGTGGCTCGTAAAAAAGGTCGGTGTAAACTGATAGGAAGTCGCCTCGTAATCCCGCACGACACCATACCATCACCGTTAATGTGCCATTTAAAATACGTGTTATGAGAAACATTTTATTCATTTTAATATTTATTCCAATTGTTGCAAATGGACAAAAGATTTATTCTGGAATTTGTGGAGAATTTAAACACAATTGGACATTAAAAATTGGAGTTGATAATTCAGTTATCATGACACGTAATATTGATAACTCTGGATATGAGGAATATTTTGGGACAATTCAGCGAGTGAGCGATTCAATTTTTAATATAACTGCTAAATTGACTTATGGACAAAGTATTTGCCGATCTCTTGGGGATTCGATACTTTATGTTTCATTAGATACAGTGATGCAAAAAAAGATATTAAATGTATTTTTGATTAATAAAAATGGGAGATTGATTTCTGTATCTATTGACAAAAGAAACAGATTTAATATACCACTTGATAAACACTTTTATAGTTCTGATAAGGATAATAATTTTTTTCAGATTTTTGCTGGACATAAAAATCCTATTAGTGGTAAAATTGTTACAACATATTTGTATTATGGGATTGGAAGTTGCCTTGAGTTCTTTACTGGCAATGAGAGTAAATTTAACGTAATTGTAAATAAAGATAAAATTATTAAAATAACAGAGATTCATAAATCAAAAAAATAAACGGCACATAACACCAGTAG
>CAWEFA010000057.1:0-13095 GCA_963808135.1 uncultured Bacteroidota bacterium | reverse complement strand
TAGTTTCATCAAAATATTGATAACAAAATTCGATCAAATCGCATGAAAGACAATTGTTTTTTAAGTCTTGGTCTTTAATGGGTAGTGAATAACATAGCGACCGGTTACAATTCTGATTCAAAGTCTATTTCACTCTTTCTCTCCATATATTATGTTTGATATTTTTTCATTGATCCTCTTTTTCGTTTGTAAATATCCGATTATATATCTTTCTCCGTCATTTCCCGTTTCGATATATTTTCTTCCGGTTTTTTCCCAGTCATTCATTTTTTTCCCACGAATATCTCTGATGTTTATTCTTTTGACAAAGAAAATTTGACCGATGTGAAAAATAAATTCTATTATTGGAGGAAAATTGAATAGACAATCATATATAATGTGCGTTTTATTCTCATATATTGAAAATAATCGACAGAATAAAAAACAAAATTTATCTGAAGAGTAAGTTTTTTTTAAGCATTGATATTGAATAAGAAATTGTATATTTATTAGAAATCCAATGAAAATGTTGAATATCATTATACTGATTATATTTCTTAATGAAAGATTTGCATATCCTTCGCCTCTTCCAGACGTTATAAAACCCAATGGAAGGGGTCTTTATCGTGGCTATGATTGTCCTGGAAATGATCTGTTTGCTTACACGATAGGATTCGATACTTGTTACGAAAGTTGTCGTCGAACATCTGATTGCACTCATTTTGTATGGTCAGAAACAAAGAAATATACATGTTACTTAAAAAAAGGTTTATTTTCCGAAAACAATCTCAAGAAAAAAATAGTTTGTCCAACAAGTTTTTCGAATTCCTCAAATTTCAAAGGGCGGTTATCGATTGCAGCAGGCAACCGAAAACCATATTCTACAAGGGTTTGCTTACGCGAATGGTCGCCGCCGTACATTGCCCTTATTTGCGGTATTGTAACATGGCTTTCGTCAATTATCATAATGAAATCTTTTGGAAAATAATCGAGCAGGCAAAATGGGCGGCTGCCGGAAGGACGACCGTCGAAATAACGCGAATAATTCTCGATGCCGGCGCAATAGCCAAGTTCATTTATCATTTCAAGATCGTATATAACACGTTCTTCAATACGTTTCGCCTCAAATATTTTCCCAATGCTCTTAAAAAATTCAACTTGTTTGGTCATGTCAAAATGAATTTGTTGAAGCGCCGATTTCATTTTGTCTTGTGAAGTAACAAAAATATTGGCCGGGTATATTGGAGCAGTATCAAGGTAATCAACATGAGCGCCGCTGACAGGATTGAACGATTCTATTTCTTCAATTTCGTTCCCCAGAAAAGTTACGCGATAGGCATAATCGTTATAAGGCAGGCAGATATCAATTGTGTCGCCGCGCACGCGAAAAGTGCCTCTTTTAAAATCAGCTTCATTCCGGGAATATAAGCTGTCAACCAGTTTACGTAAAAATTGGTTACGTGCAAATTTCTGACCCCTGCTGATGTTAACAACACTGTTATGAAAATCCTCAGGATTTCCTATGCCGTAGATACAAGAAACCGATGATACTACAATTACATCGCTGCGGCCGGAAAGCAGCGAAGAAGTAGCGCTCAACCGTAGTTTTTCAATTTCTTCATTTATCGAAAGGTCTTTTTCAATATATGTATCGGTAACCGGAATGTAGGCTTCGGGCTGATAATAATCGTAATATGAAACAAAATATTCAACTAAATTTTCAGGAAAGAACTGGCGAAATTCGCTATAAAGCTGGGCGGCGAGGGTTTTGTTATGGCTCAACACCAGCAATGGCCTTTGAACTTGCTCAGCAAGGTTTGCAATAGTAAATGTTTTTCCCGAGCCTGTGACACCAAGCAAAACCTGGTACCTATCGCCACGCCTGACACCTTCTGCCAATTGGCGGATAGCATCAGGCTGGTCGCCTGTGGGCTGAAAATCCGAAACAATTTTGAATTGCATGATGCAAAAATAAGCAATAAAGAAAATATGTTTGATTAAAAATTAGCCAGTCAATTCAGCAATTACAACCAGAACCAAAAATGATTTAACGGAAGAATTTTAATATATTTTGAATTTTAAAGGGGGCATCCTTTTAAATACGTCTCCTGAACCGGTAATTGTGAATACAAAAGACACTTCTGTGCCGGGAGTAAGTTTTTCGATAATTTGTAATAAATCTTCCGGCAGTTCAGCCCCTTCGCAGGATTTTGTAACATATAATTGACCGACCTGGTAACCGATTGTAATTTCTTTTACAGAAAACCATTGATTGTCGTCAATAATATCATCGGAAAGATGAACTTCAAAGCTTTTCTTTTTTAATAATATTTGCTTTGATATTGACGGATAATCTGTGAGCTTCACTTTATCTAAAGTAATATAAGGTTGAGGAAGGCGTTTTACATTCATTGTTTTTTTGAAATATAAAACGGTATCGCCTTTATCATACTGATAAATTGAAATAACAGTTGTGCCGACTTTTGCAGGAATAATATCATAATAACCTTCATCTTCCATCACCATTCCCATGTAACATTCAACTATGATGTTTTTAAATGGAACATTTTTTTTATTTATTTCAACCTGGTTGTCAATACCGGCATACAATGAATTGCTGTGTGAATTTATAGCCCGGATGGTATCTTTACCTGTTGAATCGAATGCCACACAAGGTGGAAAGTTAGGTTGCCCATATGTGTTAATTAAGAAGATAAATGCCAATAAAAAAGAAATTGATAGTTTCATAGTTGGTGGTTTTTTCAAAAATATAAATAATTATTCTAATCTCCTTATTCTTAAATTCATTGTTACTTATTTAAATTGAAATTAAACATGAGAAAATTAATAATTGCAGGAATGAAATTTTAATTAATATTCTCATCAATAAAATCAATAAAATCATTTGCTGAGTAAAATATTATCTTTGCTGCTTTGTTAACAAATCTTAAAATAGTTTATAAGTTAATGAATACATTAGAAGAAATATTGTTGTCGGATATATTTAAGGCTGTTAAAACCTTATATAGCCATGACATAAATAATGAAATAGTACAACTTCAAAAAACACGCAAAGAATTTTCAGGCGATATAACCCTTGTAGTTTTTCCACTGCTTAAATTTTCGCATAAACCACCCGAGCAAACCGCTGAAGATATTGGCCGGTATTTAATTGAAAACTCCGGCGTTGTTTCAGGTTATAATGTAATTAAAGGATTTCTAAACCTCGAAATCAGCAACGATTATTGGTTAAAATTTTTAAATAATATTATACAAACTGATAATTATGGGTTATTACCTGAAGGTTCGTCGGGCAAAACTATAATGGTCGAATACTCGTCGCCAAATACCAATAAACCGCTTCATTTAGGCCACATCCGCAATAATCTTATCGGGTATTCCGTGGCAAATATTTTAAAAGCGCAAGGCCATAAAGTAATTAAAGTAAACCTTGTTAATGACAGGGGCATTCACATTTGTAAGTCAATGCTCGCGTGGCAAAAATGGGGTGAGGGCATCACTCCTGAAAAAGCTGGAATAAAAGGCGATCACTTGGTAGGTGATTTTTACGTAAAATTCGATAAGGAATATAAAAGCCAGGTTTCCCTGCTTTTGTCCGAAGGCATGAAAGAAGAAGAAGCCATGTCAAACGCCCCGCTGATTAAAGAAGCGCAGGAAATGCTCCGGCAATGGGAAGCCGGTGATGAAAATATAATTTCGTTATGGAAAATGATGAACCAATGGGTTTATGACGGATTTAAAGAAACTTATAATAAGTTGGGCGTTGATTTTGACCGTATTTATTATGAGTCGGAAACTTATCTTCTTGGAAAAGCAATAATTCTGGAGGGATTGGAAAAAGGATTGTTATATCAGAAGCCTGACGGCTCAATTTGGGCCGATCTCACAGCCGATGGCTTGGATCAAAAAGTTCTGCTACGTTCTGACGGTACTTCCGTTTATATGACCCAGGTATGTTGGAACAGCCCATCAGCGTTTTACCGAATATCCTATTGAACAATTAATTTATGTGGTTGGTAATGAACAAAACTATCATTTTCAGGCATTAACAACAGTATTAAAAAAACTGGGATTTGATTGGGCCGATAAAATATTTCATTTATCTTATGGAATGGTTGAATTGCCTGAAGGTAAAATGAAATCGAGGGAAGGCACAGTTGTTGATGCTGACGATTTAATCGAGGAGATGATCCGGACAGCTATGGAAATGTCGGCAGAACTGGGAAAGCTTGAAGGCCTTAATGAAGATGAAAAGGATAAAATTGTAAATATAATCGGACTTGGAGCTTTAAAATATTTCATTCTTAAAGTCGATCCTGAAAAAAAATATGGTCTTTGATCCGAAGGAATCGATCGATTTTAATGGAAATACCGGTCCATTCATTCAATACTCATTTGCCCGTATTTGTTCGGTTATGCGCAAAGCAGATGAAAGAAACATTAAAGCGGAAAAGCTATCTGTTTCCGAAAATAATTTATTTCAAAAGGAAAAAGAACTTATAAAGCTTATTTACCAGTTTTCTAAAATTATATCAGAAGCTTCGGAAACACTCAGCCCAGCAATTATTGCCAATTATTTATATGAAATATCAAAAGAATACAATCAATTTTACCATGATTATCAAATACTCAAAGAAAAAAATGAAGAAATTCGAAACCTGCGCATAAACATTTCATTAATAATAGCCGGTATTTTAAAAACAGGGATGGGTTTGCTTGGAATTGAAATGCCGGAAAGAATGTAATTAACTCCTATCCCAAATAAGAAAGACCGCCTTATTTATAAGCGGTCTTTCTTGCAGTTTTTAACCTAAATTAAGCAACAGGAACGAATGAATTGAGAGAACACTAAGGATCAAGAGGAAAAGTTGGGGGCTAAGAATTTGAATTTATGTTTATCAATTCCTCCTACCTCCCAAAATCATACGGTAAAAGCTCTCCTTAAAAAAACATGACTATACACGTATCTTGAATATTTCGTCCCTATGGGACTTGAAAGGAAGGTGGATATTTGGTTTCTACAAAGATTCTGCCCCGCTGGGACAGGTTGAACAAGCAAAGTTACGTAGTGACGATATATTTGTAGAAAGGCATAAATAAATTTATATGAGCCCCATAGGGGCGAAATAGAAGGAATTTCAATTTAGACAATTCTCCCAAACTTTTTCTCTTGATCCAACACTACTTACTTTAATTGGGTTAATCCCGATTTTAAATTTTCATTAAAGCAGGGATCATAAAGAATAACGACGTTTGTATGCTATAAAATAAATAAAAAAAGCTGCCTAAAAAGGCAGCTTTTTTTTTGAAAAAAAATTCTCTCTGTGTTGGGACATAGGAGATTTAGCAATTTAGCATGATGGGATATTACACCAGAAACGAACATTATCTGAAGTATGGCCGCTAATGTTGTTGTATGTCCAATCCATAGCTGCTTTCCAACCTGTTGCGCTGGATGAACTGCATGCGCTTGCACCACTTGAACCGTTACGATGAACTGCCCAGTAGCAGCTTCCCCAGTAACTCTTGCAAG
Organism: uncultured Bacteroidota bacterium; assembly: GCA_963808135.1. Taxonomy (GTDB): domain Bacteria; phylum Bacteroidota; class Bacteroidia; order Bacteroidales; family DTGW01; genus CAWEFA01. Next base: position 7,562 of record CAWEFA010000057.1, on the reverse strand, counting down.
AATTCCAAATAGATACATCAGTGCCACCACTCGTACATGCATTCCATAAAGCTGAGGTAGAACCCTGGCCAACGCCAGCCATTCTTGCTTCATAATAATTAAGTTTTGTACGGCCTGCATTGAAAGCATCACCTGTTTTACCGTCGCCTACAGTGTAGGCGGTGTTCATAAGTTCAGTTTCCATCATAGCTGCTGATTCAAAACTTTGGTTACTGCCAACAGCTTGTTTGTTTGAACTAAGACCGCTAACTGTATAGCAACCGCAAGCTACGCCGCTTGGGCAGCTAACTGAACCCGGGCAGCTACCGCTTGATGAACTTGATGAACTACTTGAACTACTTGAACTACTTGAACTACTTGAGCTGCTTGAGCTGCTTGAGCTGCTGCAACTATTGCAAGTTTGACCTGAACCTGTACAGGTAGCTTTAGAAATACAACTTGTGTTGTTTTCCCAACCCCAGCCACTTGATGTGCTGCAACATACCGGATAATTTGTTCCATACCAGTTACATGTGCCACAAGCCTTCAAATTAGTAGAAGCGTTTTCTTTGCTACAACTAATTGCAAAAACAATAGCAAATACTGCAATACCTGCAACTATCGCTCCCATCGAATAAATCTTTCTCATAATTTTTTAGTTTTAAATGTTTAGTTAATAATTTTGTTAAAAAACTAATATAATGTTATAACTAAAACCCAATTTTACGCTAATCAATTTAATAAAAAAATTACAATCATATTATCTCATATAACAAATAGATTAATAGTATTATACAAATATATATAATCATATCATTGCAGTAAAATAACACAAATTGATAATTTATAATAATAAAAAATTTATGCTTAAAAGCTTAATTTATATGATTTGTGAAAAAAATAATCTAAGCATTTAAAAAGCATCTGTTTAATATGGTTTATGGATTATATTTTATGTTATATATAGCTTTAAATGTTGCTGAATCCCTTTTTGATCGTGCTATAAATAAAATATGCATATGAAAACTATTGATTAAAATTATTTAAATAATATTAATAGCCCATCAGGTTTTAAATATATACTTATGAGGACATATATTTAATTGATTATTAAGTTTTTTTGCGGTAATAGTACTTGAAAAAAGACTACCATTAACGAACCCAATAAATTTTATAAAGAAAAACAAGGTGTTTTTTATAGTAAAAGATTTTACCTGATTGTTACTTTATAAAAATATTTTTTTAATCTATAAAAGAAAAGATCGGCTCAATGTGATTATTTTTGATTTATTGTGATTGCTTTAATTTTGAAAACATTAGTAAAATTAAGGACTTTAAATGAATCAAATTTTTATCTTTTTTGAAACAAAATGAATAAATTACGTACAAGTAAAAAATTATCTAAATATTATTTTGCGGTTCATGTTTTATTAATAAAAATACTTCTAATGTTTTATAAAAAAATAATAAATACAAAAGCTAATAATATTTGATTTTTTTTTGAAATTGCAATAAATAAAAAAAATAAAACTATAAATTATTATATGTATATATGTATAAAAGAGTCGTATTAAGCAGAAGTAAAAAACACCTGTTGGTTAATTTACTTCGTTCTTTTATTGTGCTTTTTATTACACACAATACCTGGTCTTCAGAAATAATTGCCCAGTACCGTGATTTAAAATTTGTACATATTACCGTAAATGAAGGACTTTCAAGTAGCGATGTTTATTCAATATTACAAGATAACAACGGATTTATTTGGTTTGGAACTTATGACGGTTTAGACAAATTTGATGGAACTTCTATAAAAATTTACAGGCACATAAATAATGATCCTTCCAGCCTTTTAAATAATTATATATTTTGCATGTATAAAGATTATTACAATCAATTATGGTATGGTACACAAGCTGGTTTAAGCCGGTATAATAATAGCTTGGATAATTTTATAAACTATGCCCTTGAAAAAGATTATGCCGGCAGAGATATTTCACTTAATAGAATCCGGGGAATTGACGAAGACAATCAGCATAATATTTATGTTGTAAATGAGCGCGGAGGCCTTTATAAATTTGATAAAAATAAAAATGACTTTGTTAAATTGGCTGAGTCTAAAACTGCTGATATTGTATATACAATGGCAATAGATGATAATGACATTGCATGGATTGGGTCATCTAATGGCCTTTATTGTTACGATATTAAAAACAAATTAATCACGGAATACAATAAAAAGGGAACAACAAAATTTTATATTAATGATATTGTAACAACAATTTTTGTCGATAAAGACATTTTATGGGTTGGAACTTTAGGGAGCGGTCTTAAAAATGTTAACCTGAAGACAGGCAAAATCAAGCAATTTAAAACTTATAATGATGGAGAAACAAGAATTTACAATATATTTAAAGATAATAATGAAAATTTCTGGATTGGAAATGCGGATGGGCTAAAATTATATGATAAAACACTGGATAAGTTCTGGTCTTATAATTTCAGGCCAAATGACAAATACTCATTAATGACTGCAGGTGTACGATCGGTATTTGAAGATAGCCAGGGGAATATATTTGCTTCTTCGTGCTTTGGAGGAGTTAACATCGCTTATCTTGACAAAGCGTTCCTACATCTGCGAAATAATTCAGATTTGCCTTTAAAGCTCACACGGGATATTGTTTCGTCAATAATGATGGATGAACATAATAATCTATGGGTAGGATCATTTAACGGTGGGATTGATGTTATAAATTTGGTTACCTATAAAAATAAGCACTATGAACATGTTGATGGGAACCCGTATTCATTAGGCTCGTCAACAATTGGAATGATATTCAGGGACAGCAAAAATAATATTTGGGTTGGATCTTTTAATGGGGGACTACAACAATATGATATGAAAAATGACAGGTTTATTCCATACGTAACTAAAACCATTTACCCGGAATTAAAATATGATGATGTCAGGTCTATGACAGAAGACAAACAAGGTAATCTTTGGCTTATAACACATGGTTGCGGGGCTGTAAAATTTAATCCTGTTACCAAAGAATTCCATCATTATACAAAATCATCAGGTTTTCCAGCCGACTGGGGCTTTACTCTGTTTATTGACAAAGACAACCAATTGTGGGAGGGAACTCCAAGCGGATTGGGCAAAGTAGCTAACGATGGGCACACAATCAAAATTTATCAATACGAATCTAAGAATATACATAGTATAAGTAACAACATGGTGAAATATATCACCGAAGATTCCAGGAATAATATTTGGGTTGGTACTGATGACGGGCTAAACCTGTTTAATAAAAAAACCGAGAAATTCTACCGGTTATTTAAAAATGACGGCCTTCCAAATAGCGCTATAAAAGCAATACAGGAAGATAATTCAGGCAATATTTGGGTTAGCACAAACAAAGGAATGTCGCGAATAAGTATTTTTACATCTAAAGACAGCCTGCAATTTAAATTTAAAAATTTCGATATTTCTGACGGTTTACAAGGCGATGAATTTATTGATCATTCTACATATAAAAACCCACAAACCGGGCAATTATTTTTTGGCGGCGTAAATGGGATTACAACATTTTATCCCGATAGTATTAAGGAAAACCCTTATATACCGCCAATTGTTTTTACTGATTTCAAAATATTTAACCAATCAGCCCGAATAGGAGAAAAAAATTCGCCTTTAAAGAAACAAATAAACGAAACTGAAACAATTAAATTGAAATACTGGCAGAATTTTATCACTATTGAATATGCAGCATTAAATTTTGTTATTCCTGAAAAAAACCAATATGCTTACATGCTCGAAGGAATTGACAATACATGGAATTACGTTAAAAATGAGCATAAGGCTACTTATGCAAACTTAAGTCCGGGCAACTACGTTTTCAGGGTTAAAGCTTCAAATAATGACGGTTTATGGAATGAAAAGGGAATTTCATTAAAGATTCACATTAGCTCTCCATTATGGCTTACAGGATGGGCAATAGCTTTATATATTCTTATTATTATCGGAATATTATACTATATATTTATGATCTTTATGGCTGAAGAGAAAATAAAATCCGAAGCATATTTAGAACGGCTTGAAGCGAAAAAAACTCATGAACTGGATGCGATGAAAATTCAATTTTTCACAAATCTTTCACATGAGCTTCGCACACCGCTAACCTTAATTTTAGGGCCAATACAGAAATTACTTAAAGAAGGAACTGGCAACGAACAACAAACCAGCATATATAATATGGTATATAAAAATGCAAACCGTTTATACCAAATAATTAATCAATTGCTTGATTTCAGGCGAATCGAAGCCGGTTATATGAAACTTGAAGTGAACAACGATGATATAATAAGATTTACAGAAGTTATTGCAGGCGCTTTTAATTATATGGCCAACCAACGAAATATAAAATATTCAATCCATTCATCAATTAATTCCCTTAAGGCATGGTTTGATCCTGATAAGCTGGACAAAATCCTGAATAACCTCATTTCAAATGCTTTTAAATACTCGGCAGATGGCAGTGAAATTAACATTCATCTTTCTACCGGACAATATCCCCGTGAAACGGGCCAGATTAAATATTTTATTATTATTGTTAAAGATTCAGGATTTGGAATTCCGGAAGAATCGTTAAAAAATTTATTTACTTTGTTTTACAAGGCACAGGATCATAAAAACCCAAATTCTGAAAGCAGCGGTATCGGGCTGTCGTTAACTAAAGAATTAGTTAATATTCATAAAGGCCATATTGAGGTAAACAGTGAAGTTGGTAAAGGTTCTGTTTTTACCGTTTACCTTCCATATGAAAAAGATTGTTATAAACCAGATGAAATTGTTGAACGAAATATTAATCTTGATCAAAAACTGGAAAAAATTGCTTTCGATCCAATTATAAAAGAAACGCACGAAAGCAGTAATGGAACAGAAAACAATAATTTGCCATTGGCGCTGATCATCGAAGACTTTGAAGATGTAAGAAAATATATTAAAGATTCTTTAGCCGGTTCGTTTCGTGTTATTGAAGCAAAAGATGGCGAGGAAGGATATATAAAAGCTTTGTCTGAAATCCCTGATATAATTATCAGTGATATTATAATGCCCGTTATGGACGGTTTCACATTGTGCAGCAAATTAAAAAATGATTTCCGCGTAAGCCATGTGCCAATTATATTACTAACAGCAAAAGATTCGGAAGAGAATAAAAAAATGGGGTTTGAAGCCGGAGCCGACGATTATATTACAAAACCTTTCAATGCCGATCTGCTTCTGGCAAGAATAAATAATTTGCTGCACTCAAGAATAAAATTAAAAGAAGTTTTTGGCAAAACGAATGGCCATAATCCTAATTTGGTTGAGCTTAACCATAACGACAAAATGTTTATCGACAAAGCATTAAGAGTAGTTGAAAATCACTTGGCCGACACCAATTTCAATATAAATGTTTTTGCCAATGAAATGAAAATTAGCAGAATTCAATTATATAGAAAGTTTAGTGCAATAACCAAACAAACGGTTTATGAATTTATCCAAAATATTAAGTTCAAGAAGGCTACGGATATGTTAGTACATGAAAATAAATCTGTTTCTGAAGTAGCCAATGCAATTGGGTATACGGAAGCTACCAACTTTATCCGGGCATTCTCAAAACACTTTGGCGTAACCCCATCAAAATATACCATTCAAAAAAGAAAGAGAAGATTTGAAATTTGAGAAATACATTTGCTTGCAAAATCTTTTAGTAAATAAATATCCGGCATAAACTTCGAACTTTTCATTTCAATTTTTGTTTTCTCAGAAACACAAACAATGAAACCTAAGTTGTTATTAATATCAATATGCTTTGCATTATTTAATATTGCGGCATGCTTACAAAATAATACCATGAATTACAATAAACTAACCCCGGAAGAAGAAAAAGTTATAATTAATAAAGGCACGGAAATGCCCTTTACCGGGAAATATTATAAGTTTAAAGGAAAAGGGACTTATGTTTGCAAACGCTGTAATGCGCCTTTGTACAAATCGGAAGATAAATTTGACTCGGATTGTGGCTGGCCAAGCTTTGACGAAGAAATACCAGGCGCAATAAAACGCATCCCCGATCCCGATGGCATTAGGACTGAAATTAGCTGTGCCAGGTGCGGCGCGCATCTCGGGCATGTTTTTACCGGCGAACATCTTACTGCTAAAAACACGAGGTATTGTGTCAATTCAATTTCTATGAACTTTATTCCTGAAGGCAAAAACTTAAATACCAATAATGATAAAGAAAAAACTGATGCTGTTAAAGCAGAAAAGGCAATTTTTGCCGGAGGCTGCTTCTGGGGCGTTGAATATTATATGCAAAAAGCAAAAGGCGTTATTTCATCACGTGTCGGGTACATAGGCGGCCATACAAAGAATCCGACTTACGAAGAAGTATGCAGCCATACTACCGGTTATGCAGAGGCTGTTGAAGTTACTTTCGATCCTTCAAAAATCTCATATGAAGAATTGGCAAAATTATTTTTTCAAATACATGATCCCACCCAGGCAAATCGCCAGGGCCCTGATATTGGCGACCAATATCGCTCTGAAATTTTTTATACAAATGACGGGCAGAAGGCTGTTACTGAAAAATTAATAGAAATTTTAATACAGAAAGGCTATAAAGTAACAACCAAAGTTGAAAAAGCAGGAACATTTTATCAGGCGGAAGATTATCACCAGGATTATTATGAGCACAAAGGAACTTTGCCTTATTGCCATGTATTTGTTAAAAGGTTCTAAACTTTATTCTTTTACTTCCAGCATAAATCCTGTATGATGTATATTTTGTATGTTCAGGTTCGGATCAGCTTTTAAAATTTTCCTAAGCTTGGTGATATAAACATCCATGCTTCGGCCCATAAAATAATCATCTTCGCCCCAAATTAGCTTCAAGGCAATATTTCTCCTAACAAGTTGGTTCTTGTTTATACAAAGCAAATGCAACAATTCAGCTTCTTTATTGGTAAGCTTTTTTACAGTATCGTCATTTTTAATTACCTGGTTTGTATAATCAAACACAAATTTTCCAATTGAAAATACTTCATGTTCAACCTTAATATTGTTGGAGATTTTATTGGCTTTTGAACGCCTCAGCACTGCCTCAATCCGTAACATTAATTCTTCATTACTAAAAGGTTTGGTTATATAATCATCGGCGCCCAAATGGAATCCTTTTATTTTATCTTCTTTCAACAACCTGGCTGTAACAAAAATAATCGGGATATAAGTGTTTTTTCTACGCATTTCCTCAGCTACATAAAATCCATCATTCGATGGCAACATAACATCGACCAAACAAATATCGAAATTCTTAGCCGTAAATAATGACATGGCTGAATCACCATTTTCTGCTACTTCAACTTTATAACCCGATTCTCCGAGAAGACTTTTTAAGATAAAACCCATGTTTTTATCGTCTTCAACTATTAGAACTGATGTTTTTTCTTTCATGGTAATTATATTTTAATCAACTATAATTCAATTTGGCATAAATAAGAATATTAACAATGAATTAACTAAAAATGTTTTCATTTATAAT
>CAWEFA010000056.1:0-19510 GCA_963808135.1 uncultured Bacteroidota bacterium | reverse complement strand
TATGTTATGTTGGCCTGTACTGAGTTCACCCGTCTGCTTCAACACGCGATGCAGTTCGATCAGCCGCACCGCCATCATCGCGAGATACGCCATCATGTCGTTGTCGTGCAGGAACGAGCGCATGGCGCGCAGCATCTCTGCGGCGTCGGTATTGCCGGACTGCATCACCTCGTCGAAGGCTTTTTCCGCCGTCTCGTTCCAGTGCCAGGTGTCCTCGAACGCCTCCATCTGGGCGTGGCTTTCGTGCCCGTCCGGCGCCTTGAACAGCACGTTGTAGGAGGCGTTCGAATTGAACGGCGGGTCGAGGTAGACCAGATCGACGCTCTCGTCCTTCACGTGCTCGCGCAGGATGGTGAGATTGTCGCCGTAATAGAGCGTGCCCATTTGCCCCGCCGAGATTTCGCCGCGCCGACACTACAACGCTTGGCTGCCAAAGGTGAATCACACATCCCGGCGCAGCGCCCTGCGAACGATTCCCAAATCGGAATTCGTAAGCCATTGATTTGTTCTTGTTTTGTACACTTTGTCGCGGGGTCTTGAACCCACACGGTCGAATTCCCATTTCGGCTATATCCCCATTGGTGCGGGCTGCGGCGAGCCTCGTCCCGGCTTTGCTTGGGATGACGACGATTTGGCCGCGCCGCGCGGCTTGACCCAACAGCTTTCGTCAGTATATTGCGCCGCTCCCCGAGGGCCCCTGTTTTCGGGAAATCATATTCTTTCAAGGACTTAGCTCATGTTCGCGGTGATCCGCACGGGCGGCAAGCAATACAAGGTGGCCAAGGACGACGTCCTGACCATCGAAAAGGTCGCAGGCGAAGTCGGCGGCGAGCTGAAGCTCGGCGAAGTCCTGATGCTGGGCGGCGAGAGCCCAAGACCGGCGCGCCGCTGGTGAAGGGCGCCTCCGTCACGGCCGAAATCGTGGCGCAGGGCAAAGGCGAGAAGGTCATCGCCTTCAAGAAGAAGCGCCGCAAGAACACGCATAGCAAGCGCGGCCATCGCCAGCCCTTCACCAAGATCAAGATCACCGGCATTTCGGCCTAAGGAACGCAGTCATGGCTCACAAGAAAGCAGGCGGTTCTTCCCGCAACGGACGCGACAGCGCCGGCCAGAGGCTCGGCGTGAAGCTGTTCGGCGGCCAGAATATCGCGGCAGGCAACATCATCGTGCGCCAGCGCGGCACCCAATTCCATCCGGGCGAGAATGTCGGCATGGGCAAGGACCATACGCTTTTCGCGCTGACCGACGGCCAAGTTGCCTTCAGCAAAGGCTTCAAGCGCCGCACGTACGTATCCGTGGTTACGGCGGCGCCACCGGCGACGAAGACCGCGGCAGAATAGGCGGCTGAAAACATAGGCCGCCACGACTTTGGCGGCCCATTAGAGGCGAGGGAGATGGTCCGCCATCTCCCTTTTTTATTCCCTCGCGCAATGGAGGGAATGCCATGTCCTGCTGGAAACGGAGAGACTGCTCTTGCGTCCGCCGGAATTTCGCGACGTGCCGGCAATCACCGCTTGGATCGGCGATTGGGACGTTGCGAAGAATCTGGCGAGCGTGCCCCATCCTTATCGCGAAGACGATGCGCGCGAATTCGTAGCGCGGGTCTTTTTTATTTTTTGGTACATCGATAATTTCTTATCGTGAGGTTGAGGATCGAGCAGCTTAACAACGAGTGGATTTGATTCGCGGTTTAGTTCAAATAGTCTTTTCTTTAGCCGAATCGACAATTTTCTCGCCCTGACATCGTCTTCCGATAAACTTGCCAGTTTTTTATAATCCTTTATTGCCGATTTAAAATCGGAAGTTCGTCGTAGCATGAAGCCCTTTGATAATAGGCTTCGGCATTTTTATCGTTTAACGTTAAAACTTTGTTGTAATCGTTTATGGCATTCTGATATTGTGTAAACTGCTGATAATATTGACCACGGGTAAAAAACAACTGTTCATCGCCGGGTTTTATAATTATAGCTTTAGAAATATCATTTATGGCAGTCGGGAAATCGATCCGTTTAACAAATACTTTGCTTCTTTCAACATAAGCATTGGTATTGTTCGGATTAACCTCCAACAATTTTCCGATGTATTGCATGGCTTCGTCAGTTTGTTGAGCCTGATCAATAAGTCGGCCAGCCCAACATAAGCATCTTCATATTTTTTATCTTTTGAGATAGCTTTTTTATAAGCTGTTTCGGAATTTTCAAAATTTCCCAGGTTATCAAGGACTGTTGCACTTAAATAATAATTAATTGCAGTTTCTTTGTTTTTCAAAGCTTCTTTGCAAACTTCCTGTGCTTTATTATAATCCTGCTGGATGATGAATATCCTTATTTTGTATTCATAGGCGTCATTATTTGAGCGCTTTAATTCCAAAGCTTTATCGAGCTGGGTTAAAGCTTCGTCATATTTTTTCAATAAATAAGCAAGGCGACCAGCTTGCACCCTTGTATCAGTATTGTCATCAAAAACTATTGCCCTTTTCACATCTTCGTATGCATTTACCAAATCGCCACTTTTTTCATAGGCATCAGCGCGCAGCGTGTAGTAATTAGCTTTCTTTGGCTCAATTTCAATGGCTTTAGAAAATTGAGCAATTGCATCTTTGTAATTTTTCGCAACCATAAATTCATTCCCGGCCTTTACGCATTGCTTGGCGCTTTGGCCAAATAAGCACCCTGCAATTGAAAAGAATATGAATACTTGTATTATCTTTTTCATTTCATTAAATTTTTGTAATTATAATAAACCGATTATACTTAAAAAATAAAAATCAACTTACAATTAGATAATTAACTATTTAATTAACATTTTGAACATCAAATTTAATGATAGAAGTATTTTTTTCCTAATAGTTTTTAAATTTTTATTTAAATTACATAATTGGGTAATGTAAACAATTTTCTTCATTACATGATAAAAAAACAAGGGGATTCAAATGTAATTTTTTAAAATTAGGCATTGTTGTAAATGAACAATGTTGAGCTGCCGATTTTATGTTGCTCATTTGGAATTTTTCCAATCATCGGCGATTTAATACCATTGCCAAAAAAAACGTTTCCCCTGAAAACCCTTGCTTCATCCCAATTTTCTGAATTAAGAAAGCTTGAAATTGTTTTTGTTCCACCCTCAACAATTAATGATTGTATGTTTTCATTAACGCAAAATTTAAATATTTCATTAATGATATCAGAAAAGTTGACGTTATAAAAAACAAGATTTTTATCATCCTTTGCTTTTTTTTCTGTAAAAACTACTGTAGGCTGAAGTTTGTTAAATAATTTCAAATCGGAAGGAAGTCTCAGGTTTCGGTCAAGCACCATACGCAATGGATTTTTACCATGCCAGTCGCGGGAATTGAGCATTGGGTTATCAAGGATTGCGGTATTAGTTCCGATAAGTATGCCTTGTTCTTCGGTGCGCCATTTATGTACTAAAGTGCGGGTTAATTCATCGGTAATCCATGTAGGGCTGTTTTCAGCGCCGGGTTCACGAATAACATCTATAAAACCATCGGCTGTTTCAGCCCATTTTAAAATTATATAAGGCCTCTTTTTTTCATAAAATGTTAGGAACCGCCGGTTTAAATACCTGCATTCGGTTTCCAAATGGCCAACGCTAACATCTATCCCGGCAGAAATTAATTTAGCTATCCCTTTGCCAGAAACTTCTGGAAAAGGGTCGGGATGGCCAATAACAACACGTGGTATTTTATTTTCAATTATTAAATCGACACACGGAGGGGTTTTTCCGTAATGGGCACACGGTTCAAGATTAATGTAAAAAGTTGCTGACTTAAGCAACGATTTATCTTTAACGCTATTTAAAGCATTTACTTCAGCATGATTGCCTCCAAATGCCGCATGATATCCTTCGCCTATAATCCGGTTACCGGCAACCAAAACAGCGCCTACAAGAGGGTTTGGCGCTACATGCCCCAATCCATTTTTTGCCAGTTCAAGACATCTGTAATGATATTTTTTTTCTTTTGTATCCATTTTTGGATATTTCTCGTTAAAAAGCTAAATTCGTAGCGCGAAAGTTACAAATATGGCAATTCTAGGTGATATATTGCAATATATGCAAAATGAAATTGGGTCGCTATACCCTGAAAACGAGTATAAAGGTATCAGGCGAACTATATTTGACCACCTTACAAACATACAACCAGTTGATTTTCACATTAAGCCTTACCTCGAAGTCCCGGATGATATTTTTGAACAAATTAAAAATATTGTTAATGATTTAAAAATATATAAGCCCATACAATATATTTTAGGGACTACTGTGTTTTTAGGGTTGAAATTAAAGGTAACCCCGGCAGTATTAATTCCGCGACCTGAAACTGAAGAACTGGCCGATTGGATAATTAAAACCCACAAATACAACGACAACAGGATACTCGATATTGGAACCGGCACAGGTTGTTTGGCAATTGCTTTAGACAGATTGATGCTACACTCGCATACCGATGGAATAGATATTTCTGATGAAGCTATTGAGATCGCCGAGGAAAATTCATATATGAATGAAAGTATTGTAAATTTCTTTCATTACGATATTTTTACCGGCCATAATGGAGAGAATTCCGATAAGTTTAACGACCATTATGATATTATCGTTAGTAACCCGCCATATATTTGCGAAAGTGAAAAGGCCAACATGTTAAAAAATGTTCTTGAATATGAACCTGGCCTTGCTTTATTTGTCAGCGACAAAGACCCTCTGATATATTATAAAGCAATTGCAGATTTTGCGCGTATTAAGCTTGAATGGGGAGGAATGTTGTATTTTGAATTTAATCCCCGCTTTAATAAAGAACTTCACGAAATGTTATTGCTTAAAGGGTTCAGAAACATACAGGTTCGAGAGGATTTAAACGGTAAACCAAGAATGATGAGGGCTCAAATTAAATTATATAAAAAAGGTGAAAACCCTGAACTTGAAAAGGTCAGAAAATAATAAATACTCTAAAAAGGAAGCATTATCAGTTCTCACAAAATTATGCAGCAGGGAAGAAAAATGTACCCGTGATATTTCCGAAAAGCTTGATAATTGGAAAATATCTTCTGCCGATGCTAAAGAAATAATCGATTATTTAATAAAAGAAAATTATATTGATGAATCCCGCTATGCAAAGCATTTTGCAAGCGATAAATTTCGTTTTAACAAATGGGGAAAGTACAAAATATCATTTGCCCTGAAACAAAAACATATCCCGGAATTTACCATCAAATCAGCTTTTGAAGCGATTCCGGATGAAGAGTATCGAGCAGTCCTTTTCGAAGAACTTTCCAAAAAGTTAAGGTCATTTCCAAAAACATCAGAATATGAGTTAAAGGGTAAATTATACAGGTTTGCTGCCGGCAGGGGTTATGAGAACGATATTGTGCTTGATATATTAAATGAATTATTTGCAGGTTAATGAATTTTGTAAAAACAGGAAACTTAGTTTTTGAAGGATTTTTATAAATATAAAATTTTTGGATTAGTTGTATCTTCTGAAATCGAATGTCCGGAAATAAATATTGTTTCCGGCGCTCCTGATGTTGTTATTCGTTTTGGTTATGTGCCACTTACATTTGATTTTCCAAGTTATAAAGGCGCTTGTTTCGAGTCAACTCCGGGAAAGCTGTTGCTGAAAGTAATGAATGTAGCCCGCTATCTTGTATCCAACGGAAATGAAATAATCATCGATCCGGAACCGAATGCTGATGAACCTTCAATCCGGTTATTCCTTTTAGGTTCGGCAATGGGAGCATTGTTGCTTCAAAGAGGCATATTACCGTTACACGGAAGCTCGATAAGCGCAAATAATGAGGCTATCGTAATAGCGGGAATGACCGGCATGGGCAAATCGACATTAGCTGCCAGGCTTCTTTTAGAGAGGTTTGAACCATTAGCTGATGATATTGCGGCAATCAACTTTAAAGACAATATTCCATATGTTATTCCCGGAATAAGGCATTTGAAATTATGGCGCGATTCACTTTTAAAATTGAATATTCAAACTGATGGGCTTAAAAAGGTTAGAAATGAGCTGGAAAAATTTTATTATTTACCAAAGTTAAAATTCAGAAATAATGCCTATCCATTAAAAATGATTTATATTCTAAATTACCATAATGACGGTGAGATTGAAATAAGAGCCTTATCGGGGGTTGAAAAATTCAGGGTTCTCAGGAACAATATTTATCGTCGAAGCTTTGTTGAAGGAATGGACATGGAGAAAACCCATTTTGAACTTATTGGCAAGCTGGCTTCAAAAACCAAAATATCAAAGCTTTTCAGGGGGAAAAAAGGATTTGAAATTGACGCGTTGGCCGAAGCGGTAATTAATGATATTAAACGAAGCAAATGACAAATAATAAAAAAATCGTTTGGCTGGCTTCATATCCTAAATCAGGGGATACCTGGTTCAGGGTGTTTTTGTTGAATTTAATATCAGGTTCCGATAAACCGGTCGATATTAACGAACTCAACGAAATTACTATCGCAAGCAACCGTCAGCTTTTCGACGATATGACCGGTTTAAGCTCAGCCGATATGACATTGTCTGAAATCGAAAGGTTAAGGCCTTATGTTTACGAAAGTTTGGCCGGTAAATCGGGAAATATTATTTTTATGAAAATTCACGATGCTTTCATTTTTACTTCTGAAAATAAGCCGCTTGTTTCAGAAAAAGCCACTTTGAAAGCGCTTTATTTTATCCGTAACCCACTCGACATTGCAGTATCTTTTGCACATCACCTCGATGTTTCATTTGAGGAATCCGTAGAAATTATTTGCAACAACTTCTATGCTTTTTGTAACCGAACCGACAGGCTGCACAATCAGCTTGAACAGCGACTTTTTTCATGGTCAGGCCATGTTAAAAGCTGGACAGAACAATCAATTGTCCCGGTTAAAATAATCCGTTATGAAGATATGTTGAACGATACTTTTAATATTTTCAGCGAAGCGGTGCAATTTTTAGAACTTGACTTTAGCAATGATTCAATTCAAAAAGCCTTAAAAAACAGCAGCTTTAATGAAATGCAAAAACAGGAATCGGAAAAAGGATTTAATGAAAAGGCGCCGGGGACAGAATTATTTTTCAGAAAAGGCCGAAGTGGAACCTGGCGCGAAGAACTTTCCGGAAAGCTTATCGATAAAATAATTGCAAACCATTCAGAAGTTATGAAATTATATAATTATTTAGATGATAATGGAAACCCAAAATGATTTGAATTAAACTACCGGCTTTCAATAAACGCATTTTTATAAAAATTATAATGAATGTTGTTAAATTTGATGTTTAAACTTATTCTGATTAATAATGGGCAATATTTCTGAACAAGATATTATAAGCAGGCAAACGGGAATTGTTTTCAACAAACTTGATGAAGAGATTGTAATGATGAGCGTGAAAAATGGCGAATATTATGGTTTGGATAACATCGGTTCGCGAATTTGGGAAATTATTGAAAAGCCTGTTTCATTTTCACATATTATTTCTGTTTTGAAGGAAGAATACGAAGTATCGGAGGAATGTTGTATAACCGATGTAAAAGAATTTTTAACTGCACTTGGGCAGAAAAATTTAATCAAAATAAATATTGAGTAAGGTAATTAAGTTCATTCATTTGCCTTGGTTTGAAAAAGGTTTGTTTTTCGAAGCAATAGTAATTACATTGCTTGCAAGAATATTTAATGCTTTTGTACCTTTCCATAAATTTTCATCTTACTTGGGCGTTCCACATAAAGAAACGTCTTTCGAACTGGCGCCGGAACATGAACAATTAATCCAAACCGTTTACATTGCTATGCGACGAAGTACAAAATATCTTCCATTTAAAAGAAAATGCATTATTGAGGCCATTGTTGTTAAAAAATTGCTTGATAAATTTGATATAAAATCCACCGTATATTTCGGTGTAACCCGCAATGGTGAAAGAAATCTTATCGCCCACGCATGGTTGCGCTGTGGCAGTTCAATTGTAACTGGGAAAAAAGGAATGGAAAAATTTGTGCCGGTTGAATGGTTCTCATAAAACAAAAAGCCGTGTTAATAATTCACGGCTTTAAAACATTAGTTGAAACTTAGTTAGTAATTAGTTTAGTTAAAATAATAACCTCAGTTTATAAATCACAAAATAAAAAAACTTTAAAAAAAACTGAATTTGACAACACAATATTAAATATTTTTTTGTATAAAAAAAATTATTTTCTTAAAAAATCTGAAAACCATTTTGCAGAATTTTTAGGAATTCTTTTTTGAGAAGCATGATCGACATATACTATACCGAATTTCGGATAGTAACCTTCAACCCATTCAAAGTTATCGAGTAAGCTCCAGGCAAAGTAGCCGGTAACATTGGCCCCTTCATTTTTTGCTTTTAGCAGGCATTGTAAATAATCCTGGAAAAATTTAATGCGCATCTCATCATTAATCTGGTTATTCAATAGTTCATCTTTAAAAGCTGCGCCATTTTCTGTAATTACAAACTCTTTAACCGGGTACTTTGCAAATTGCATAATACTTCGGTACAAACCTTCGGGATATACTTCCCACTCCATTTCAGTAAGCGGGTTGTTTAGCTTTTTCGGCGGATATTGGGTTGCATGGACAAATGGGATAAACAGGTTATAATCGGTAACGACCCGGAAATAATTTTGCAGGCCGAAAAAGTCAAAATCGAACTTCATTTTATCTTCATCGCCTGGAAGCATATATTTTTCAATTTTTTGTATAAAAGGCAGTTCTTTTACCGGATAACCCATTCCCAAAGGTGGTTCGGTAAAAAGCCTGTTCATTAAAGCATCAACCCGCCGGGCGGCTTTTTCATCGCGTTTCGTTTTGTGGCGCGGGTCGATAGGTGAACATGAAAAAGTATTGCCAATAATGGCGCCTGGCGCTTCGCTGCGTAACACCCTTCCGCCCTCAGCCTGGCAAAGCACAGCATGATGTACGGCAGGTAAAAAATGTTTTAAGCCAATTAAACCTGGGGCATGATAGCCGATACCATAACCCAGTCCTGTAAAAGTCAAGGGTTCGTTTAACACAATCCATCGCTTAACCCTGTCGGAAAATGACTTGGCGCATAAACCGGTATAATTTGAAAACCAGTTAATTATTTCGCGGTTTGTCCATCCCCCTTTGTCCTGCAACGCTTGTGGCAAATCCCAATGATATAAGGTAACCCAGGGTTCAATACCAAGCTCGAGGCAATTGTCGATAACACGGTTATAAAAATCAATTCCTTTTTGATTTGGTTTTCCAGTGCCTTCTGGGATTATGCGTGGCCACGAAATTGAAAAACGCATTGCGCCAAATCCCAAATCTTTAATTAATTTGATGTCGTCTTTATAAAGATTATAAAAATTGCAGGCTGTATCGGCTGTAGAACCGTCTTTTATTTTTCCGTTTTTCCTGCCAAATGTATCCCAAATTGAAGGGCCTTTGCCATCGGCATTCCAGCCTCCCTCAACCTGTACCGCCGATGTGGAAATTCCCCAGGTAAATTTTCCAAAGTCAGAAGATTTAAAAGTTGTATTGATAAGCTTTGAAAAGGCTTTGAATTTGCCTGACAATAAAAATGGCAATGAGCTGATACCTATTAATTTTAATGCTTCTCTCCGGTTCATATTCTTATAATAATTCCGGGCGCAAATTACAAATCGAAATGAATTAATGAAAACGTCTAATGCAAAATTTTAAAAAGGTAATTTCATTTGCAGGTTTTTGGACAAACTCTCGCTTAACCCAAATTTTATTGTCTCCCGGCAATGACAATTATAAACAGCCGGAAAAGATTCGGCGCAGTTATGCATCGCTAAACCACGCCGAATCTGGAAAAAATTAAACATATTTCCAGCTTTGTCAAATAATATTTAGTACCACATTCAAATGAAATGTGATTTCAACTCACAATTTTATCCTTCCTTTTTTTCTTCTTTAGTTTCACAGCACTTACCGCAACAGAAAAGTTTTTTAATAAAAAACAGTGCAATTGTCAGCAGGAAGAAAGTGTTTGCAATTTGAAATAATCCAAGTGAACGATGCATACGGCAACAATTAGCATTCATAGCATAAGCATTGCAACAACATGGTTGATGTTTACAACAACCAACTGAATCGGTTTTAGCCATAGCAGATGAACATACAGGATGTTGTTTACAACTTGCAGAATCAGTCTTTGCAACTGGAACAGTGGCACTACCTTGATGTTGAATAACACAAGTAGTGGTGGGAACTTTAGTGCAACATTTGTGGCACAAACCGGAAAAACTTGCTAAAATGATTAATATAACTCCAATAATAGTTGAAGCCAGAGCAATCCAACGAATAATTTTCATAATATAAATATTTAAAATGGTTTTGAATTCATACCAAAGATAGAACATCTTATCACATTGGTCAATAATTCAATAGTTATAATTGGTTAATAAAAAGTTAAATTGTTTGAAAATTTGATAAAAGAATGACAGGGGCTTTGAAAATTTATTGCCTCATTGCTGTGGAAATTAACAATGGCCGATAAGGATTCAGTTTAATTACGCTTCGCTAAACTAATATGGGTTATGAGTAATTTGAAATACTGAAAAAAACATTTTTTTAGTACTTTTACTTATTGCACGTTTTCTGAAAATGAGTGAGAAAAGAAAATTAATCCACAGCATTATTTTTCCCGTATTTTTTGTAATAGTGCTGTGGTCCGTCAAGTTTAGCGAAATAATACTGGGTGTTTCGTTTGCAAACCTGGGGATTTATC
Source organism: uncultured Bacteroidota bacterium (assembly GCA_963808135.1). Classification (GTDB taxonomy): domain Bacteria; phylum Bacteroidota; class Bacteroidia; order Bacteroidales; family DTGW01; genus CAWEFA01. The sequence continues at coordinate 8,762 of CAWEFA010000056.1, read as the reverse complement.
CATTATCGTTAAAAGGTCTTATAGGCATTATTACTGCGCCGCTTATTCATGGAAGTATCAGCCATCTCACAAATAACACCATACCATTCCTGATCCTTTCAATAGCAACTTTCTATTTTTACCGGCCACTCGGATACAGGGTTTTCTTTCTAACCTGGATTATGACGGGAATATGGGTTTGGTGCGGTGGCAGGGAGGCATATCACATCGGTGCAAGCGGGATTGTTTATGGCCTGGCATCATTTCTGTTCTTTAGCGGCGTTATACGAAAAATACCTGGCCTGGCGGCAATTTCGCTATTGGTTGTATTTCTCTATGGAAGTATGATTTGGGGAATTTTTCCTTTTATCCCGGATATTTCATGGGAATCGCATTTATCGGGTGGCATAGCCGGATTTATATTGTCGGTTTTATACAGGCGCATCGGCCCTCAGCCTAAAAAATATGAGTGGGAAGAAATTTCTGAAGAAAGCATAAATAAAGAAACAAGTGAAAGCAATCCGTTGTTTAAGGTTGATGATAATTTGAATTGATGTAACTATTCAGGTAGAAAGGCTATAGACTGTGAGACTATAGGAAAAAACATTGGAGATCATACAAATTCAGGACATGCGAAATACTAAATGCCTTCAGTCTAAATAACCTGAATACTTAAGAATTAATGGAGTTTAAACTATAACATTCTTTTAAAGAGATAAGATTTATATTTGCGTTTGAAGATGAAGCGCTTTTTATGATAAAAAAAATATATCCCGAAAACCCTAATCCGAAAGAGATTCAAAAGGTAACAGAAATTTTGGTTAATGGGGGGATTATTGTTTATCCTACCGATACTGTTTATGGCATGGGTTGCAATATTCACAACCATAAAGCAGTTGAGCGGGTTGCCATGATAAAAAATATCAGGCTTGAAAAAGCTAATTTCTCAATTATTTGCAGCGACCTGAGCCACCTTTCGGATTATGCAAGGCAGGTTGATAACAACACTTTCAAATTAATGAAAAAACTTCTTCCTGGCCCTTATACATTTATCCTTAACGCCAGCAGCAGGGTGCCAAAAGTTTTTACCAATAAGAAAAAGACAATCGGCATCCGTATTCCTGATAACAATATTATTATTGCAATAGTAAAGGAGCTGGGGCAACCTGTATTAACAACTTCAATTCGCGATGACAAGGAAGTTTTTGAATATATTACCGATCCCGAGCTAATTCATGAGAAGTATAAAAACACTGTCGATTTGGTTATCGACGGCGGCCAGGGAGGCATCGAAGCTTCAACAATTATTGATTGCACAGGGGAGGAGCCTTTAATAATAAGGGCTGGGGCAGGAGAAACCAATTTTTAGAAAAACCTGTCGGGAGGATTAAAAAAGCTTCCGACTTTATTAAACGCCGAAGGCAATGCAAAAACCACAACACGGTCAAATGGCCTGATTTCTGTTTTTTCATCCGGGATAACAGGATTTTTGCCCCTTACAAGCCCTCCTATAACTGCATCGGTAGGAAAATTTATCTCTTTCAGGCTGCCTTGTGTAATTTTCGAATCGGGTTTTGCCACAAATTCCATAACTTCAGCATCAGAACCGGTAAGACATTTTACAGATGTAACCTCATCGGCCATTGTAAACCCGAAAATACGGCTTGCTGTAATAATTTTTTTATTTATAACCGTATCAATGCCCATATTTTCAGCTATCCTTATATATTCATTATTTTCAATTTCACAAATTGTTTTTTCCACTCCCATCCGTTTTGCAAAGAGGCACGAAATCATATTGATTTCAGGATTGCCTGTAACAGCTATAAAGGCGTCCATTTTAGGAAGGCCTTCTGCATTCAGCAAATCGATATTACGGCCGTCGCCGTTTATAACAAGTGTCCCCTGTAGTTCGTTAGACAGGGTATAACTTTTTGTCCTATCCTGCTCAATGAGTTTAATATTATAATTGCGGCTCAATTGCAGGGCTGTATTGCGACCAATCCTGCTGCCTCCCAAAATCATAACATTTTTTATATCTACGGCTTTTTTCCCGAAATATTTCATCAGCAGGTTGATGCCCTTTTCAGTTGTAATTATATAAATATGATCGTTTTCTATAAGCTTCTCGTTTCCCTTTGGCAATATTGTTTCGTTATTACGGCCAACTGCTACAACTTTATATTCAGGCTCTTTGCTTAAATTATGAAACTCATCCAATGTTTGGTTCAATGCAGGGGCTTCCTGGTTCATTCGCATTACATATAAGAACAGCTTACTGCCGGCGAAATTCATAACGTCGGCAGTAGCTGACTGGCGGATTGAACTAACAATTGCGTTGGCAGCCAATTGTTCCGGGAAGAACATATAATCTATACCTAACTGGGTAAAATACTCCCTGTTTTCTTCCTCAAGATATTCCAAATTGTCAATTCGGGCCAAACACTTCTTCGCGCCAAGTTTTTTAGCCAGTATGGCCGATGTAATATTTGTTTCTTCCGAATTGGTAACTGAAATATATAAGTCAGCTTTGCCGGTATCAATATCCATTAACTTATTTATTGAAGTAGCAGAGCCATGAAAAGTTGTTAGGTCGAGACTGGCGCCTGCGTTTTTAAGGTGTTCTTCATCCGTATCGATGAGGACAATGCTGTGCTTTTCATTACTAAGCATTTTGGCAAGGTGAGAACCCACATCGCCAGCCCCTGCAATAATTATTTTCATTAAAGCAATATTTTTTTGTTTTGTGCTAAACTAAAAAATAGATTATATATGTAAATTTATTATAATTCTGCCTTATAAGCGCCTTGTTCGTCAATAAAAATTATTGGCACACTTAACTCGACTTTTTCATTCATCAAATAAGATTCGTGCTTTAAATGTGAATTGACAATAATTATAGCCGGTTTAAAATAGTTTAAAGCCATGTTTATGAATATATTCATTTTATTACCTATCACAAGGTAATCAACAGGGAATGGTTTTTCGATTTTATAATTAAAAAGTTTATCATCGTTCAATAAAACAATTCTTTTATCCATAATTAAAATGAATAAATTTTTGCCGGCAAACAGATGAATGCTTGTTTGACAAATAAAAGTATTCCTGCCAATTCTGCTTAAATATAGTGGATATTGTTTCTTAAGATTTAAATTGAGCTTCATATTTTCCGAAGCTTTATTTACGGTACAAGAAGTTGCAGAGTCGGCCAATAACAGCCAATCATGCTTATTAATAATAGATATAGCAGGTTGTTTAGGTGTATTATGAACTATCAATAATTTTTGGGTATCGTTTGTAATACTTCTATAAACTTTTAACGATACTAAGGCCAGGCAGCAAATAAGAATAATATAAATAAATACTTTGTTACGGTTATACAGCAAGCCGGCAAAAGCATAAATTAATACTGACAACAGAATGGCAATATATAAATCAGCGTAAATGTTGCGAATACAAGCAAACGGAAGATACTCGACATGAATTACCAGCCAGTTAAGGGTAATAAGCATGTAATTTAACAACCATGAAATTGTTGATACAGCAAAGGGCAAAAATGAAAAAATTAACAGTGCAAGCCCGGTATATATTATATATCCAACAATAGGCATTATAATCAAATTTGTTAAAACGAAATAAGTAGGAAATTGATGAAAATAATAGAGTGAGATTGGCAATATTCCCAACTGGGCGGCAAAAGAAACAGCTATTAATTGCCAGATGTTGTTCGTAATTTTTGTTGCCGGTTTCCATAACTCATAAATTTTTTTGTAAAAAAGAATTATCCCGGCCATAGCAACATATGACAATTGAAAGCCTAACTCGGTAATTTGAAAAGGATTACATAATAATGTAAAGAAAGTTGATGCTGCCAATATATTAAATTTACTGCGATTGCGATTGATTGATTGCCCAACTGCAAAAAAAGAAAACATCGTTGCTGAACGAATTATTTTTGGAGAGAAACCTAAAATAAGTGCATACATCCACAATAGGGTTATTATAATTAACGATCTTATAATTCTAAGTTTTTGCGTTTTATCCATGAAAAAAAACAGGTACATCAGGAAGCAATAAACAATTCCAATATGCATCCCCGATACTGAAAGAATGTGCATTGCACCTGCAACAGCATAAGAGCTTCTCAATTCCGGGTCGATATTGCCGGTAAACCCTAAAACCATAGATGAAAGCACGGCTTTTTCCCTTCGGCCCATTTTAGGGTTATCGAACTTTTTAAGAAGAAACTGCCTGAATTTTAATAAAATGTCATAGAAATTCCAGTTGTTTAAATGCAGCTTTATATAGCTATCAGGCTTTACCGATAACTGGAATAAAATGCTTTTATAATAAAGATATTTTTTATAGTTGAATTGATATGGGCTAACCGGATGGTCAATTTCTTGCATCTCGGAATTTACAAGCATTATATCACCAACCTTAAAATCTTCAATACCGCAATTTGAATGTTCATAAAAATTACAAATACAGTTTACCGATTTCCATGTACCTTCTGACCTGTAGGCAATTATTTTAACAGTTGTTCTTAGTTTATTTTCTTTTATAATTGGTATTTCATTAATCTTCACAATAAACTCATGGCTTTTTATAATTTTTTTCTGAGTTTCAAGTGATGCAATGTTAATGGATGTAGTAAAAGAACCTAAAAAAAATAAAAACAAATTAAAAGCGAATCCCCAATAAAATATATAATTATAAAAACGCTTTACGGAAAATAATGATAAGCTTATTAATAATCCAAAGCCTGTTAAAAACAATAAAAGGCTGAACTGCCAAGAGATTGAAAAATTAAGTTGGAAAATAATCCCCAGGATAAATGGAATTACAAGTTTTAGAAAAGGATTTTTTTTAAGCTCTTCGGCAAGTTGCAACATTAATGGAATGTTTCGGTTATTTATAACCCGAAAATATGAAATTATCAGTTAAGTAGATACTTAATTGATAAACTAATTTGCTTTAATATAAAATGATAAAATGCAGATAAATTTTTAATCCTGCAAAAACATGAACCAGAATCATAATTATTTGTTAATTCTAATATGCCGAAATTTATTTTTCGGTTTTAAGTTTTCACTTTTTTTTATAAGAATTAAAACGAATAGTTATGGCAAACTTAAAAACAAAATTCATGGGGATTGAATTAAAAAATCCTGTAATTGTTGGCGCAAGTCCATTTTCATCGAGCATTGACGATTTAAAACAAATTGAAGAAGCTGGGGCTGCCGGAGTTGTTTACCGCTCATTGTTTGAAGAGCAAATACAACTTGAAAAAGCCCAATTGGATGATAATTTGGAAGAATACAACGAACGGCATGCTGAAATGGTTACTCTATTTCCACGAATTGAACATGCCGGTCCTGAAGAACATTTATATAATTTGCGAAAGGCAAGGGAAAGTATTTCTATACCTTTGTTTGCCAGTTTAAATGCTATTTACAGCAGTACTTGGATAGAATATGCAAAATTGCTTGAGAAAACCGGGATAAACGGATTAGAGCTTAATTTTTATACAGTTCCCGGAGATATTGAAATTTCTTCCGCAACCATTGAAAAACAACAATTGGAAATATTACAGGAAATTAAAAAAGCAGTTTCTATCCCTGTAAGCGTAAAACTTAGCCTTTTTTATACAAACCCATTAAATTTTATTTTCCGCTTACACCAGGAAGGAGTAAACGGCCTTGTTTTATTTAACCGTTTTTATCAACCCGATATTGATATTTCAGATGAAAAACTAATATCCAAACACCAATTGAGCGCCGATGCTGAAAACAGGTTGCCTCTGCGTTTTGCGGGCTTGCTATATTCCAATGTTAAAGCCGATATATGCTGTAACAGCGGCATACACCAGGGCAGCGATGTAATTAAAATGCTCCTTGCCGGCGCAAACTGCGTTCAGGTTGTAAGCACTTTATTCCAGCATAAAATATCGCATATTTCAAAAATGATAAAAGATGTTGAAGAATGGATGTTAAAAAAAGAATATAAAAGTATCAACGATTTTCGCGGCACGCTTTCTAGGAAAAAAGTCAACGACCATTTTATTTATCAAAGGGCGCAATATATCGACCTGCTTTTAAATTCGGATGGAATAATTAAAAAATATCTTCAGAGGTAGGAAAAATAATTCAGCCCGGCTTAAAATCTGATTTTTTGGAAATATTTTTGAGTTTGGGCTTAATTAACGTGAGTTCGATATAATATATGTGTAAATTTCATATAATCAAGAACAAAGCAAGTCCCCCTTTGAAAAGGGGGCAGGGGGATTGATATTTTTTGGCAATTTAGCAAATAAGAATCCAATCCTCCTACCCCCTTCGCCAAGGGGGAATAACGCAACAGTCATATTTTAAATATCTTATACATCGAACTCACGTTAATTAAGCAAATAGTTTTTATTTTGCATCATTACCAAATCCGAAAGGTATTGTAGAATTATTATTTTGCCGCTTTTATTTTGTAGCTTACATCTATATTTCCTTTGCTTATATCCACAAGCCGACGCTTTAACAGTTTTCTTTTTAACTGTGGCAAGTGATCAATTAACAGGATTCCATCAATGTGATCGTACTCGTGCTGAATAATCCTTGCTTTTAAACCGTCGAATGTTTCGTCGTGGAATTCAAAATCCTCATCGTAATATTTTATTCTGATTACCGATTTACGGGTAACATCTTCACGAATGCCAGGCAAACTTAAGCAGCCTTCGTTGTAAATTTTCTCTTCACCGGTACGTTCTGTAATTTTAGCGTTTATAAAAACCTGCATAAAATCTTTTAACGATTCATCATCATCAGATAATGGTTCGCCATTAATGATAAAAAGCCTTATTGATTCTCCAATTTGCGGGGCAGCCAATCCAACGCCTTCAGATTTATCGAGGGTTTCGAACATATTTTGTATTAACTCCTGCAAGCCCGGATAATCCTTATTAATTTCCTTTGTTTCTTTTCTTAACACCGGGCTCCCATATAAAAAAATCGGATATACCATAATTTATTATTTCTTTAAAAATTGACGCAAAGTTATTATATCTGCAATATTTTTATAAAATATTACTCATATAACAAATTTAAATTTTATATGTTCTATAAATAAAGGAGTTTTACGAACAACTGCATCCAGTCTTTTCCTTCGTTTGTGGGCAGGAAGGTATCGTTATGCCAAACCATGACAAAAGTGCCATTTACACTTTTAACTTTTTCATAAAGTTCAAGGATTTTCTTTTCAGCCTCAGCCGGTTTATTTTTTAAATACGTTTTAAAAGTTGCATCCATTGCCTGAAAAGGGAATATTTTCAGCCCGGTTTCTTTTTCTTTCGATAAATCGTAAAAATTATAGGGCATGCATGTTCCGGCACGAAAGCCATTTACAGATGGATATCCCATAGAGTAATCTTCGGAAATGCATAATTTATTAAGATTATGGTATGTTCTTGGAAAGTCAATCTTTATAAAGTGCTGTCTGCTTTTGGTTACAGGGTCTTTTGTAATGCTTTCGAGCTTTGCTTTTTCATTTTCAAGCAATGAAAATTTATAATTCGATGCGTATGAAGGATGGAGGCCTATAGTGGAATATTCCATAACCTGTTTGACGATGTTTTTCATGGCCTTCATTTCAAGAGAAATATTTTTGTCGTATTTTCCGCGTTTGCCCGACAAGAAAAAGAAAACAGAATTTTTCCCTGATTTTTCAATATTTTTCCGCAGAAATTCAAAATTATCAAACGGGTCATCTGATAAATGCATCATGGAATTTAAACGCTCTTTAAGTTGCATTATCTTTCCTTGAAATAAATCGCGCAAAATTACAGCCGTTCCAATTAAAAAACCTTTGTTTCGAAATGAAAAAGCCATATCTACGTCAATAGTAGGTATGTAATTAAAGGAGAATTTCCTGTATTCAAAATCAGGAAACCTCTTTTTCAAGAAGTCTTTAAAAAGCCCGAGCCATTTTTCAACTATGGGTTCTTCAATAAAGTTTAATTTATGCGCAATGCTTTCATGCGGCTGAAAACGGCTATATCGGTCAAGTTCTGAAGGCAGGTATTCCTCATAGCGGGTTATTAAATAAAAAATAGCTGAGAAAATATCGAAAGGAAAGTCGGACTCATCGCCATTGCAGAATATTATTGGCAAATTATTATAATGGCCTTCGCTGATGTGAACTTTCTTTATCCCTTTTTCGTAAAGAAGACCGTGTGGCTTAATAAATAATTCGTCACTGATTCTTTCAGCGGAATAATTTAATTTAGGTGCATTACAGCAATTAAATGATTCCTTATTATTGGTAAAAGTAAGCCTAATTCCCAAAATATTAAAAACATGTTTAAACAAATAATGGATACGGTTGTTTAATTCAGAAACATAGATATGCATTTCATTCGGTCCCGGCATAATTCTTATTTTTATTAAATATAATTAATTATTAGGATTTAGACAAAGAATTAATGACAAGAATAACTGATTTGACTAATAAAAGAATAAGCGAAATAATTTATCTCAATAAAATAGTTATTTAACAAAATGAATTGGCATAGTTTAAAAAGAAGAATGCGTTATCAATTGGCAATTTTCCCTTTCTTTGGACGAAACGTTTATGAGAGGCTGAATTCGCGGTTAAGCAGGCAAATAAAAATAAGGGAAGAAAAACGACAAGGCAAAGTTCGTGTTATAAAAACGCGAATGCTTTTCCCTCAGAAAAATGATTTTCTCAAAATAAAAATGACATTTTTTGACAGTAATTTATCGAAAGTTTAACGG